>NZ_CP186327.1:2536750-3170938 GCF_049332655.1 Sinomonas sp. P47F7
CGCGCCCGAGGGCCAGCGATTCTCGGTTCCCGGCGTGCACACAGACGCGTTCACGGCGGCCGGCGAACCCGAGCGAGTGGTGGCATCGATCGGGGCGTCCGGGACGCGGATCGTCTCGCTCACGGTGACGGAGAACGGCTACTACTACAGCCCCCGCACGGGTCACCTCGTCGTCGACGACCCCGCGATCCGACGCGACGTGTCCGATACGGCCCGGCCGGCGACGCCCATCGGGCAGATAGCGCGCGGACTTCAGTCGCGGGCCCGGTCCCACGGCGAGCCGATCACGGTGCTGAGCTGCGACAACCTCGCGGACAACGGCCACCATACCGAGCGGCTCGTGAGAGAGTTCGCCGGGCTTCTGCCGGAGGCCGAGGCCGCCGAACTGCTCGCGTTCATCGCGGACCGGGTCACGTTCCCATCGACGATGGTGGACCGGATCGTGCCGGCCACCACCGACCACTACCGGCGTCTCGTGGCCGATCGGCTTGGCTACGTCGACGACGTCCCCGTGCCCGCTGAACCGTTCAGCATGTGGGTCCTCGAGGACCGATTCGCCGCCGGCCGGCCCGCGTGGGAAGCCGGCGGGGCCGTGTTCTCGGACGAGGTCTCCCGCTACGAGGAGCTCAAGGTGAGGCTCCTCAACGGGACGCACTCGCTCATCGCCTACCTTGGTGCGCTCTCGGGGGCCGCGACGATTCCCGAGTCCGTTCGCCGGGCACCGATCGAGGCCGCGGCGCGAGCAGTGCTGCGCGACGAGTATCGGCCCAGTGTGACGGCCCCGCGCGGCGTCGACCTCGACGCTTACGAGGAGGATCTCTTCACGCGCTGGCGCAACACGGCGCTTGGGCACAGGACGAGCCAGGTTGGTTCGGACGGCTCGCTCAAGCTCCGCCAGAGGATCCCGGTCCCGGCACTCGCCGCGCTCGACGCCGGCCGGATGCCGCATTTCCTCGCCCTCACCGCCGCCGCCTACCTCGCGTGCCTCGCCCCGCTGCCCGGCTTCGACCCCGGCCCCCACGCTTCGGCCATGGTGGACCCAGCGCGCGGTGCGCTAGCGCAGGCAGCCGAGCGCTCGTCGTCGCCCGTCGACCTCGCCCGCCGCGTCCTCGGCGAGCAGCATCTGCTCGGCGAGGAGCTCGCGGGCCGGGACGCGTTCATCGAGCGCACCGGCGAGCTCCTCGACGTCATTCGCGCCCATGGCGCGCCCGCCGCCGCTGCGGAGGCCGGCGCCGCGCATCACCACACCGCCTGACCAACACCTAGACCGCCTGACCAACACCAAGGAGGGCTCCCTCAGCATCCACACCCTGCCGACTGTCCGGGATACCAGACACGTCCCACTCGTCCGCCCGACAACCCGACCACCCCACCCCATCCATCCCACACAGCACGTCGTTCCATTCAAAGGAGTCTGGACATGACCTCAACACCCGGCCACGCCGCCGTCGACCGCTCCCCCGTCGACCAGTCGAAGGTGCGCAAGGCGGCCCTCGCAGGGCTCGTGGGCACCACGCTCGAGCTGTACGACTTCGTCATCTACGGCACGGCCTCGGCGCTCATCTTCAGCAAGCTGTTCTTCCCGAATGTCTCCCCGGCCGCCGGGCTGCTCGCGAGCTTCAGCACGTTCGCGGTCGGCTTCCTGTTCCGTCCCGTGGGCGGCGTGTTCTTCTCCCACTTCGGCGACCGGCTCGGGCGCAAATGGGTGCTCGTGACCACGCTCTTCCTCATGGGCGGCTCGACCCTCGCGATCGGCATCCTCCCGACCTTCGACCAGGTGGGCCTCTTCGCCCCGATCCTGCTCGTGCTGTGCCGCGCCCTCCAGGGCTTCGGCGCCGGTGCAGAGCAGTCCGGAGGCGCCACGCTCCTCACCGAATCCGCGGCCCCCGGGACACGCGGTCGGCTCGCCTCGCTCATCATGGTCGGAGCCGCCGCCGGCACCGCGCTGGGTGCCCTCGTGTGGATCGCCGCTCAGGCCATGGCCCCGCACGACATGATGTCCTGGGGTTGGCGGCTCATATTCATATCCAGCATCCTCGTCACGATCGCTGCCATGATCATGAGGCGCAAGCTCGAGGAGTCCCCCGTCTTCGAGGAGATCAAGCAGGAGCGCGACGAGCCGCCTGCGCCGCTGCGCGAGGTGGTGCGGCACGGCAAGGCGAACGTGTTCCGGGTCATCATGATGAACCTCGGCGTGAGCACGCAGTCGTACGCGATCCAGGTGTTCATGGCGTCGTACCTCATCACTGTGGTCAAGACCGACCCCAAGTACATTCCGATCGTGCTCTTCATCGGCTCGCTGTGCGGCGGGGTCGCGGCGGTCGCGTTCGGAACTCTGTCCGACCGCATCGGGCGGCGGCGCGTCACCTCGCTCATCACCGGGGTGCTCGTGCTGTTCCCCGCGCCCGCGTTCCTCCTGCTGACCACGGGCAATCCGGTCGCGATCCTGCTCGTGATCGTCATCGGCTTCATGCTCGCGTGCCAGGGCGTGGTCGGCGTGCACATGAGCTACTTCCCGGAGGTCTTCGGCAGCCGCTACCGGTACGCGGGCGTGACGCTCGGGCGCGAATTCTCGGCCATCATCGGCGGCGGGATCGCGCCCATGATCTGCGCGGGCCTCTTGGCGGCTTTCAACAACTCGTGGATTCCCGTGGCGATCTACATGGGCGTGACCATGCTCGCGAGCTTCATCGCCACGCGGATGACTCCCGAAACCCTCAACCGCGACCTCGCCGACCCGGAGGACGCGACCTTCCGGGGCACCGCGTCGGCGGCGGGCGCGGCGCCGGCTGTGCCCGGTCGGGCCTGACCAATCGGAGCGTGCGTGTCGTCACGCTCGGGTAGCCGGCACTCTCAGGGGGGGCCGGCTACCCCTTCCGATCCAAGTCCACGACCGGCTGGGGCGGATGCCCTTGCTGTTTGGTCAGTCGCGCTCGGGCATTGTGCTCGACCAGGATCGGGACGTAGTCCCTGATCGGGCCGGTCATTTCGGAGCTGGCGGCGCTCACCGCATTGGCCACGGCTTCCTCGGCGAGTTCGGGGAAACGCTTCGTGAGCCGGGACCGCACAGTCTCCAGAGCCTGGGCTTCACTCTGCTGCATCCTTCAATCCTCCTCACTCAGCCGTCTTCCGCAACCCCTGCCGGTGGACGACCGCGGCCCGCTTCCTCTTTGAGGAGGTACACGACCGTCGTCTCGGTGTCGGCCGGATCCGGGGCCGGATCTCCGTAGATCTCCCAGGAGTGCCCCGCGGACTCCCGCCGATTCGCAGCCATCCACTCGTCGATCGCTTGGTATGCCTCGTTCAGGCGGTCGTACGGCCCCCGATGGACCGCTACGGCGGCTTCGCCGGCTGGCGTTTCAGTCGCATACACCTCGCCCGTCGTCTCAAAGGTGCGCGTGACTTCGACCCCGAAGTCACACAGGATGGGTGCGCCCGGCCCGTTCGGATGGTGGTAGACGAAAATGTTGTGGCCGTCCGTCCACAGACCCTGTTGGCCCCGAATGAAGTCCCAGACCTTGCCGATCGCGGGCCCCCAAGCCGAACCAACCTGATGCGGCGCGACCTCTCGGCGGACCGCGGCGAGTTTGCGCGGATGAACCGTGTGGACACTGACCGGGAGCGCCATGCCGGGATTCTAGATCTCACCCAGCCGGGGTGCACCTCTCATGGGGGCGCTTTATGGTGTGCGCCTCAATGAGCCTCTCGGCCATGGACCGCGCCCGCGCCGCCGCCTCGGCGTCCCCCTCGACGGCGGTGATGAGTGCCCCTCGGGCAATGATCTGGAACGAACGGGTGAACTCGACAGGGCTGTCCAGGCCGGATTCCGCAACCGCGGCAGCGACACGGGCTCTGCTGCGGTCGAGGAATTCCACGACGGCAAGCCGCAGAGAATCCGTCGGCTCGAGCTCGTTCAGCACGCGAAGGATCGATGACAGCGCGACCACGCTCCGCCTCGACCACTCATCAAAAACATCGAAAACCGCAAGGAGCCCATCCGCACCCGTCAGCCCACCATCAGCCTTGGCCGTTTCGACCAGCGCGCCGAGGTTCTTGAGGCCGTGCTCGAGGTAGGCGACGACAACCTTTTCCTTCGAGCCGAAGCGCTGATAGAAGGTGGACTTGCTGGCGTGCGCCTTCGCCAAGATGCCCTCGACGCTGACGTCCAGCAGGCCGTGCTCGTCAAAAAGCTCGAAGGCCGCGGCGAGGATCCGCTCGCCCGGATCCTCGGAGGTCCCCGCTGGAGTCATGTACGACGACGGTAGTCGGCTTTCTCGACCGCATCTTCACCCCAAAGGGTGGTGCTTTCCCCCTCGCGGGATCGTAGGGTTCAACCGTGGGTGCGATCAGGGTGGCATTGGTCAATGACTACGAAGTTGTGGTCCGGGGACTCCAGGCGATGCTCCGGTCCTACGCCGATGTGCTGCACGTCGTGGAACTCGATGCGAGCGAAGACGTCGCACAAGCCGTGGACATCACTCTCTACGACACTTTCGCCGCACCCCAAGGCGATCGCGAGGAGGTCCGTCAGCTGGCCTCCAACCCCCTCTCTGGCAAGGTCGTCGTCTACACATGGGACCTCGATTCGGCCAGGGCCGCTGCAGCGCTGGCCAACGGCGCCAGCGGGTATCTGTCCAAGGGCCTGACTGCGGGCCAATTGGCCGCTGCGCTGCAGGATCTGCACGGCGACGATCCCCAGGCTCGCGTGCTCCTCGAAGGTTCAGCCAGGACGATCGGCGGGGACTGGCCAGGCCGAGAAGAAGGCCTCACCCAGCGGGAATCCGAGGTCCTGGCCCTCATCACCCAGGGCCTCAGCAACGCCGCCATCGCCGATCGCACTAGCCTCTCCCCCAACTCCGTGAAGACATATATCCGCAGTTGCTACCGGCGCATCGGGGTCAGCAGTCGCTCGAACGCCATCCTCTGGGGCATCGACCACGGCTTCCGGCCCGATCGACGGCGGATCATTCCTCCCCCGGCGGAGGAACCGAAGCGCTCTGTCTGATTACCTCGCCCCGCGGTGCGCCTCGTCGAGCAGGCGCGCGCAGCGGATGAAGCCCAAGTGCGAATAGGCCTGCGGGTGGTTCCCCAAGTGCGTTTCCGTCGCGGGATCGTATTCCTCCGGGAGGAGCCCAGTCGGCCCCATGAGCGCGGCGAGGCGCGCAAAGAGGTCCTCCGCGTCGTCGACGCGGCCCACCGCGAGGAACGCTTCAATGAGCCACGCCGTGCACAGGTGGAACCCGCCCTCGAGACCCGGCAGGCCGTCGTCGTACGTGTAGCGGAACACGGTGGGGCCCACGCGGAGCTCCCGCTCAACGGCGGCGACCGTCGCGAGGAAGCGGGGATCGAGCGGGTCGACGAGTCCGGTGAGCCCCACGTGCAGCACTGCTGCGTCGAGGTCGGGGCTGTCGTAGGCGACCGTGAACGCGCGCGCGCCGTCGTCCCACCCTTCGGCGAGCACCTCCGAACGGACGACGGCCGCGAGCGGCCCCCAGCCGTCGTCGGGCGTTCGCTCATGGCGGTGGGCCACGCGAAGCGCACGGTCGAGCGTGACCCAGCACATCGTCTTCGTGTAGACGTGGTGCCGCGGGGCGCGCCGTGCCTCCCAAATGCCGTGGTCCGGCTCGTGCCACCGGGCCGCGACCGCGGCAGCCATCTGGACGAGGATGCGCCAGTGGGCATCGGGCAGCTCGCCCGTGCGCTCGGACAGCGCGTCGATGAGCTGCGCCACGGGGCCGAACACGTCGAGCTGCACTTGGTGGTCTGCGGCGTTGCCGATGCGAACGGGCCGAGAGCCGGCGTACCCCGGAAGATGCTCGATCGAGGCTTCAGTGGAGAGCGGCGCGCCCGTCACCGAGTAGAGCGGGTGCAGCCACTCAGGCCCGGGAGCCGACGCCAGGATCCGGCCGAGCCACGCGAGGAAGCCGTCCGCCTCCTCCGTGGAGCCGAGCTCGACGAGCGTCAACACCGTGAGCGACGCGTCGCGGAGCCAGCAGTAGCGATAGTCCCAGTTCCGCGTGCCGCCGATCCCCTCCGGGAGCGACGTGGTGGGCGCGGCGAGCACCGCACCGGTCGGCTCGTGGACGAGGTGGCGGAGGGTCAGTGCCGACCGGACCACGAGCGAGGGTTTGACCGCCGGGATCTCGAGGCGCTGGACCCACGCTCGAGCGGCCCGGGCGACGGCCTCGCGGCGCTCGGGCTCCCCGGCCGGATCGGGCTCGTGCACCTCGGGGTCGCCGCAGCGCAGCGTGAGGACGATCGGCCCCTGTGAGAGGTCCACCCGGCCGGTCGCGGACGCGTGGCGACCGTCGCTCTCGATCGCGAAGCGCACGCCGGGTGCGTGCAGGACGATCGGCTCAGACGTCCCCACCACGTGGAGCACGTCCCCGCGGGACTCTATGGCGCAGGGCGCGCCCGCGTAGTCGGGCCGTGGGGCGAACACGATCCGCGCGGTCCCAGAGCCGGTGAGGACCCGTACGAGCTGGGTGATGCCCTCGGGAGAGGGCTCGAGGTAGTCCGTCACCGCGACATCGGCCCAGCGTGTCTCCACAATCATCGTGTTGTCGACGTACCGCTGGCCGAGCAGCCGCGATGCGGCTACCGGCCCGACGGAGAAGTGCCCGGCCGGATCTCCGCCGAGGACATGCGCGAAGAGAGAACCGGAATCCGGCAGCGGATGCGTCAGCCAGCAGATGGTGCCGTCCGGAGTCACGAGGGCCGTCGAGCTCCCATCCCCCAACATCGAGTGCCGCTCAAGGGCGACTGCTTCCTCGCCGAAGAGCCACGCTCGCCGCAACTCGAAAAGCACCGCAAGCAAGCGCGCGAAGGCGTCGGGGTCGCGCAGCTGGTGACGCGCCGTCGTCGCCCGCGGCCCCACGTGCAGCCCAAGGTCCGGACCGCGCAGCGTCCCGAGCGCTCCCTCGTCGCTCGCGGCGTCCCCCGCAAACAGCGCAGCGCTCACCCCGAGCTGGGCACGCAGCTTGTCGAGTGCGGCGCCCTTGGCCGGCGGCAGCGCGCAGAGGTCCAAGACCGTCCCGTCCTCGATGAAGGACAGGCCATACGCCGCGGCGACTTCGCGGGCGACGGCGGTCGCGACCTCGGCGGCGTCCGGATCGGCCTCGCGTCGGTGCACCGCGAACGCCGCTGGCTTGCGTTCGAACGCGAGGCGGTGCTCCGTCACGAGTCGCTCCGCCTGCGCCACGCCGAGCCTCGCCGTGAGCCGCTCCACCAAGGCGTTCCCGGCGAGCTGGAGGACGCCTTCCGTGGCCTGCGGGATCGTATATGCGAAGGCCATGTCGAACTCGTGGCCGTGTGAGCCGACCAGGTGGATCTCGGCTGGCAGCCGCGAAACGGCGGCGAGGTCTCGCAGGGAACGGCCCGAGATCACGGCAGCGTGGGTGTTCGGGAGCGCCGCGAGGGCGCGCAGCGCGACGGCTGCGCTGTCGAGCGGAAGCGTCTCCGTGGTCTGGCCGTCCACCGGCGTGAGGGTGCCCCCGTAGTTGCACGCGACGAGGAGCGCGGGCTGCCTCGCCAAGAGCTTGAGCTCGGCCATGAGGCCGGGACCGATTCCGTCCCCGTCGTTCTCGCCCAGCAGATACGGGCGGAGAAGACCCAACGGCAGGGAGCCGCCGAGCAGCGCCGATTCGGAGACCGTCCGGTTCAGGGGTGTTGCCATGTGTTCCTCCGCTCGACCCACCTGCGCTCAAGTGTGGGCGGGACGGATTTCGGCTCGACGGCGCGGGTGTTGCGCTGGCGTAAAACGCGTTCGCGCGCTGGATTCGACTTCTCTCGCTCCGGGGGCCGCGCGCGGTCACCGTTGAACGGGCGGTTCAGGACGCAGAGGACCTCGTAGCTTGGCTGTCTCGGCCCGCGCGGTCTCCGCAACCCACGATTCTTGTCCGGCTAGGGGCAGAAGCCCCTTCTGACGCGCTCGCGGCCCGTGGAATGCTGAGGCTGACCTGCGAGGGAGGACCGTGATGTCGACAGCAGATTACGGCTACGGGCCGGGGGCTCGGCATCAGGACCTCGAGCTTGATGAGGAGCAGTGCTGGGCGTTGCTTGGGCCTTCTGGGATCGGGCGCTTCGGGTTCCGTGCCCAACCCTCTCAGAAAGGGCTGAGTTGGGGCGCCTGAACGTGGCGTCCGGCCATCTGGGGTAGCCATGAACTCGACGATCTGCGCCCCTCCGTCGGCAGCTCCGCAGGTCGTGCATTCCGTCGACGATGGCCACGCTCGTCGGAGGTGACCGGGGGAAGCGCCCCAGGGAGCGAGGATCGTAAGGATCGCCCGGGAGGTTGTCGCATCCACCGGGGACCCCAGATGACGATGTGCAGGTCGCACCAAGAGCCTTTGACCCTCCTGCCCACGCGGCGACCATGTCAGGATGGGCTATGACCGAGCGCCTCATGATCCTCGACACCGCCTCGTTGTACTTCCGCGCCTTCCACGGGGTGCCCGAGTCGATCCGGCGGGAGGACGGGACGCCGGTCAACGCCGTCCGCGGACTGCTGGACATGATCGCCCGGCTCACCATGGACTTCGGCGCCACCCACCTCGTCGCGTGCTGGGACGACGACTGGCGCCCGCGTTGGCGCGTGGACCTCATTCCCTCCTATAAGGCCCACCGCGTCGAGCGGAACGTCGCGGACGGCCCCGACGTCGAGGCCGTCCCCGCAGGCCTCGTCGCCCAAATCCCGCTGATCCGCCACGTGCTGGGCCTCGCCGGGATCGCCGTTGTCGGCGCCCCCGAGCACGAGGCAGACGACGTCATCGGCAGCTATGCCGAGCATGCCACGCTGCCCATAGATGTCGTGACCGGCGACCGCGACCTCTTCCAGGTGATCGACGACGTCCGCGACGTGCGGATCGTCTATACCGCGCGCGGCATGAAGAACCTCGAGACCGTCACCGAAGCCGTCCTAGTGGGCAGGTACCGCGTGCTGCCCGAGCAGTACGCCGACTACGCGGTGCTCCGCGGCGACGCCTCGGACGGGCTCCCCGGCGTGGCGGGCATCGGCGAGAAGTCCGCCGCTACCCTGCTCGGGCGCTACGGCACGCTCGAGGGCCTCCTCGAAGCGGCCAAGGAGCCCGACAGTGGGCTGCCGGCCCCGATGCGGGCCAAGCTCAACGCAGCCGCCGATTACCTCGAGGTGGCCCCCGCAGTGGTGAAAGTGGTCCGCGACCTCGACCTCCCCGCGCTTGACGCCGCCGGGGCACGGCTCCGCGCGGTCGACGACGGCCCCCGCCTCGAGCTCGAACGGCTCGCTTCGGCGTGGAACCTCGGCGGATCGGTCAAGCGCCTGCTCGCGGCGCTCGACCGGCACGGCTGACCATCCCCGCCCCAGGAACTTCAGGTGAGCCGCAGCGTCCGGTTCTCCCACGGCTGCAGGCGCATTGCCACCCGCTCCTCGGCGGCGCTCTCCTCCAGGACCGCTCCCGTGACATAGACGGTGGCGACGTGGGAGAAGGACCCCGACAGGACTGCGTCTTGCGGCTCGTCAGCGAGGAGCACGAGCCGGGCCTCGAGCCCTCCGCTGACTCGCCGGAGGCTAGTCGGCGGGTTCAAACAGTGGTCGCAACGCCGGCCTGCCAGTTCTGAATAGTGAAAATGAGCGGCCTATCTGCGAGTACTTGCAGATAGGCCGCCCGTTTCGGGCCGATAGAGGGTCAAACTTGCAACTAGACCTCTATCTCACACACTCTCAGAAGGCCCAGTTCTTGCCCATGAAGTCGGGAGGCGCGGAATCCTGCGGGTTCTACAGTGCTTCCGCCCATTCATGCCTTCTACGTGCCACTCGCAACGAGGACCGCTTCAATCCGCACGCGAAAGAGCCGCACGCGGTATCAGTTTACTCGTTCCATGCTTCTACATTTACACCCAGACTAGGTCGGCGCGCTGGCCCGTCTCTCTTTGACCGCCCGACGAAATCGCTCGGCTTGTTGCCCATAGACACCCTGCACCGCCGCTAGTTGGACCTCTTCCGAGAAGCCAAGCTCGGCGAGTAGCACGAGATGAAGCAGACCAAGTGTTGCCGAGGGAAGACCCCACCTCGCGCCCTCAGGTATTCTCTCGAAGTCCCCACCTTCATGGTGCGCGGTCGCGTTGCGTCCGTCCCGAGCCCAAGTCACCCAGAGGTCGGGGTCCCCGAGCAACTCTGCCACGGCGGCGGACGATGGGATTTTCACCAGCTCCCGAGCCCGCTCAGCAAAGCCTGGGGTGTTTTTTAGCCGCCCCAACAACCAGCTCTTATGCTCGTGAGTGATCGTCTCTCTCACCGTCGCTACAAGTGACGCGTGCCCGTCAGGCGGAATCGACCTCGCATCCGGACGAAGCGCGCGGTGGATACTCTCAGCGGCGGACGTCGCATTGAGAATCTGGTTCTCAATGAAGCCGTTCTTGTTGTAATCGAGACCGAAGAGCACATGGATACCCATACCGATCTTCGTGTGCATTGCATGCCACTTACTGAGGATTTCGTCGAGCGGCATGTCCGTCAGGCGGAAGAGATAAGGGAAGATCTGAGTCGGTTGATCTTCGGCGGGATTCACTAGGGGAGCGTTGAGAAGCTCTACCTGTCCGACCTCCTCGTCATCGTGGATGAGGTTCACCGACCGGACCGCACATGGATGTCTCGTAGCGAAAGTGAGGAGATC
Organism: Sinomonas sp. P47F7; assembly: GCF_049332655.1. Classification (GTDB taxonomy): domain Bacteria; phylum Actinomycetota; class Actinomycetes; order Actinomycetales; family Micrococcaceae; genus Sinomonas. Next base: position 2,547,403 of record NZ_CP186327.1, read on the forward strand.
TTGCAGGACCTTGATGCGGCTCTTGAATGCATCCCACGCAACGGGCCGGCGAATACTGATTTTGGCGTGAACATCCTCTGTGGCCGACACTTCTCGTCGAATGTTTCGGTCCTTAATGAACGTACTGAATTCGCTCCGCCAGACCAGTTCCACATTGAATTCTCCGAGCCGTCCAGTAGGGCTTGGTTCACTAGGGGTTCTAAGCTCCCAATACGCGCGGGCGAAACTCATCGGGGCGCCAGCCACCGCCTCCTCGAACTCTTTTCCCGATGTGAATCCGGTGATACCGGACCATGCAGTCAGATTGTCAATCTCAAGTTTGGCGCCGGTGAAGCACTCTTGGTCCGCAGTCTCAAGGTGGACGCCACGAAGGACGGTGTTGACCACGAGTTCCTGCGGCGCGTCCTCCACCAACCACGGCATGTAGTGGACCCAGACGTGCAGCAAGGAGAAATCCTCATCGCCCGTCGAACCATGAAGAAGTGGGGTCGGCCCCGAGGGCGCAGGAGCGGATTCAGTCTGAATATAAGGATTCGGAAGGAGCGAGCCCACGAGCTGGAGGTGGCACTCACCTTCACGCTCGACGGTGAGAACTCCCCCAACAGTCCTGTCAGGATCGTCCGGAAGCCACCACTTGCCGACAAAGCTTCTAACGTCCTCTGTATCCATCTTTCATCTGTCCCCCTCACGTTGCGCCCCGCGGCAACTTGAACAAGGGTAAGGGCTTCCAATGCGCCTCCGAGCCAGTTGCACCAGAAATGTCCTGCTACAACGTTAGGCTGCCCGCGACCACTTCAAAACGGGGACAGGACGATCATGGGGACCAACGCTGACAACGCACGTCTGGTAGCGGCAGCAGTCACGAAGTACATCGGCACCAAGGACAAGTGGCCAACTTCTGGCGGCTATGGCGAGCGGGTTGATCTGGCACTTATCAACGCACCACTGACGATTCAGGCCAAGTTCGGCAGCCAGCAGAAAGACGGCACGTTCAACGGCGTGCGCGGCGCCGTAGAGCGGTACCGGAACGCATACCGCGATCTCGATAGCGGATGGCTCGAGCATCTGGCGAACCAGGACGAGCAACACCTCATTGCGCTGACCAACAAGGGCAAGCTCAACGGCCAGCGGTCCAAGGCAAGCGCCATCATCGAGTCAGCGGGCGCTTTCGTAGGTAGGGGCCTGGAGACACGCGACGAGATCCTTGCTGACATCGAGAGCGCGCGCTCGGCTTACGTCGGCGTCAAGGGCCTCGGGAATTGGACCTTCGAGTACTTCACCATGCTGATCGGCGAAGAGAGCGCGAAGCCCGACATCTGGATCACACGCTTCACCTCGCGCGCGCTTGGGCGCCAGGTGAGCCACGCCGAGGCGTTCGAGCTAGTCAAGGGAGGCTGCGAGGGTGCTGGAGTCCGGTTCGTCCGCGCTGGATCACGCCATCTGGTCGTACGGCAGCACCAGCCGCCTACGCGACATGCCGGAAATTCAAGACTTGCTTCGAGGCTGCTTAGGCGCCGTCTGGCTGTCGAGCTAACATGCGACCCCTTGACCCCCAGGTGCCCGGATGACCGTCATTCACCCTCTTGACCAGGTGCTTTGTGTTTCAGCGCAGTGCTCCGCGTGTGACGATTTCCACGGCTTGCAGGCTGCTGGTCACCTGATTGGTCCACTCCCTCGGAGTTCACTGACATCGCCGACATGGCACTCGCCATGTCAATGATTCGACTAGGAACCCTTCGGCGGACCTAACGTCGCAAATCCCGACGACGGAACCGCCCAACCAGACAAACATCGCTGACGTCATCGACGAGAGGCTCAGCAGATCTAGCGTTGTTGCTTCTTGACCCTTTGAGCTTCCATAGCGATTAGCTCATCTTCCCGCAAGTCAACGTGTTCGATGAAGTCGGCTTCACTCATATCGCCGCGCATCCACCTGAGGATCCCATTTGTGAAGGCCCTGACGAGAGCGGAATGCCTTTGCGCGTGCGCAACCTCCCATTCATCGCTCAAATAGGATCCGGTCGCGAACGATCGGTCAATCGTGTTCCGCCAATGGGCTACCTTTTCGTCAAGAGTGTCCGACCTGATACTCATTCGCCACCGCAAGACCGCGAGCTCGAATGCACGCAGGCGTTTCATGGTGTTGTCACCCTCGCCTCGAGCCAAGAACGTATCAAGATCCTGCGCGGTACTAACTACTTGTACGGCATCTGCCAAAGCGCGCCTTCGATCCTCGAGTGCCTGTTGGAAGGAGACCTCGTCCAGGAACTTCGTCCGATCAATTTCGAACTGATTGCGCTGGTATCGAATGGTGACGAAGATGGCAGCCGAAGCCACAATAGCGCTGATCAGGCCACCCCCAAGGCCACTCAAGAGAATGCCCCACTGGTGGTCAGTGAACCCAGCAAACGGCTGAGGGATCACCTGGTCGAATCGCACTCCGGTCACTTCGGCAACGATGAGAGCGCCCAGTACGATCGCGACGGCAATGCCGCCCGCCCACCCCAATATCCGAGTCACATGTCCGATCACATCACCCAACGAGTCACCTTGTCACAACGCGACGAAGTCCTGATGGCGATGGCGTACTTGCAGGTGCGGTGGCAACGATCTTCTCGCTCGGCCTCACAGCCACGCAAGCCGACATCGCTGCATGACGGCTCCAGCCCTAGATGGCATCGCCGTACGCTATCGAGTCGGAAGTGAGCCGCTGACCACATCCTGCGCGTCCGCGATGCGGAGTATCTCGATTACGAGCATGAACGACCACTGAAGACACGACTCGGCTTCGGCAACCCCAACGCTGCTGTGCACACCCTTGCTGGCAAGCTCATCGAGCGTCTTCAGTCGGGTTCCAAAGCTACGGAGCTGCTCCTTGACCACGTCTCCCTGATCATGTTTGCCGAGCCGATTCCTCACGAACTGTATGAGGCGGTTGCGGTACGCAGCGTCGTCCATAGTTCGCGGAACACCGTCGTCACCGACGATTTCCTCTCCAGTGGGCGGATAGACGACGTCTGCTATCGACTTGAACATTCGCCGGATCGACGTGAGCGCGTGGCTGAGGGCCTCCGGATCGGCCGACAGGAACCTTACGTGTGCGGCATCAAACATAGCCAGGGCCTGCGGATCGAGTTGGCTCAGGCGACCTCTCGCGTAGTCCACCCCTCGATCGAAAACCCCACCGAGGCCTCTGCCTTCATCCAGGTCCGCTTCGGTCTTCAGGAGGTAGTCATATACAAGCTGCCGAACTCGCTCGAGGATCGCCCTTGAATCACCGAGAAGGGGGATCAATTGAGCGCGCTCTTGGTCCATCATCCGGTATGCATGAACAACGTCCGCGGAAGGCACATTGTCTGGGATTACGGTCGTGTCGTAATCCAGCTTGAGATGAATGTACTCACTTTCGATGCGGCCAATGGGCACGCAGTACCGCATATCTCCACGGCTCACCAGTTTCCGAGAGGTTAGGTATGCTTCCAATTGCTCGTGTCGGATTTTTAGCGCCTCTTCGTTTCCAACCAGTGCACGAAGGGCCCGGTCGATGGGGTCAAGCGAACTAATCGACGCCTTCTCCTTTGTTGCAAGGTCAATTAACTGCTGTTGAAAACCTAGTTGTCCAACGAAATCTTTGCGCCCCGTTGCGATCCTAAGGGCCTGCCTGACCAGTCCGGCCACTGATTGTCCCTCGAAATTCTGAAATGCCTCGTCTACCAAACTACGGATCTTGCTGTCGGTTCGCGACACCTAGCCCACCTCTCCTTGGTCCTCGATACAAGACTAGCGATTGATGGTAGGCGAAAGGCCGGGATGAAAAGATCAATGGAAAGGACCAAGGCCCCTGCTGCTGGGCGTCGTCACCTTCAACTGCGCCAACATCCCGGCCAACACGATCCTCTCGTCGACCCGGCGACCTGGGCTGCCGTGCAGGACATCCTCGCCACCCGGCGCAGTGGGGAACGCTCACGGGTCCACGACCACTACCTCAAGGGCACCGTCTACTGCCTCGAATGCAGAAGGCGCCTCATCGCGCAAAGGACACGCACCAAGACCGGTCGGGTGTGCGAATACTTCGTTTAGCACCGCACCGCCCCGTACTCGATGTCCGCGAAGGCGCCCTGATCGAGCCCGGGCTCGCCACTCGGGCCAACGTCGCCGTATACCTGCACGGCGGTGCCGGGCACGAGAGGGTCGGTGATCCAGCCGAAGCCCGGCGACGGAACGGCGATGCGCGCGGAGGCGGAGAGCCCGGCGCAGACGCCGCCGGAGAGTACTTCGAGGTCTAGTAGACGGTGACGCCGAGCGGGGCCTGGGACGCCGCTCGCTAAAAGATCCACCACCAAATAGCGCCGACCCATTCCACGACAGCGCAGGACGCCCGGGGGTCCAGCTAAAGAGGATGTGCGGGCGGGCTCGAAGAACGCCACGTGCAGCGGATGCCGGGCCGCGATCTCCGGCTCAGATGCCGATCCCCCGTTGCACTAGTGCTCAGCTTGAAGGCGACTCCTAAATCGCAGCCAGCCGCAAGTGGGGCTCGCCGTCGATGGACGCAGCCTGAATCTTTGCCCCAAGGGCATCAGGGAGCTGGATGCGCCCTTCAAAAATCACCGCCAAGTCCTCGCCATCGACGAGGACGAGACGGGATTCATGGGCAAGGCGATAAAGTGCCACAACCTCAGGTCGGAACCCTGCCATCGAGATGAATATCCCGCGCGTCGCATTGATCCTGCGGCTTGCCTTGTTGGAGAGCCCCGCAAGGTCAACCTCTACTGCTGGCTGCGTTCGCCATCGAGCCTCCACTAAATAAGTGAACCCGCCCAGCACGAGCGCGCCATCTATCTGATCGATATCAGTCTTATACGACGCGGTGAAGTTGAATTCGTAGAGGCGAAAAAGCTCCGCAAGAAGCTTCTCGAATGCATAGCCCCTGCTTTGTACGTTTGACTCTTGGTGCAGTCGGTGGAATTCGTGTTTCAATTCGGCGAGGCGTTCTGCTCTGAACGCGCGAGTCACCGCTGCTCCAGCAACAGCTTCTTGACGTTGTCTCCGCTTTAGTTCCTCTGGGTCGACAAGCAGATTGGCTCGTTTGGCCAAGCGACGTAAGTCCTCGATGGCTCTCATGCCGATTTCCTGATCCACCTTTGGATCGGGCTTCTCAAGGTTGGCTAGTGCTTGAACGATGTTCTTCTGAACGATTCTCCCGCGGGATCCCGCTCCTTCGAGATCGTCCCAGGCCGTCCTCATCGCCTGATACTTCGACAACTGCTCGTATCGAGTGGCGGCGTTTTCGCTCACTCCCGAGGCGCGAAAGATGTGTTTGAGAGACGATTTCCAATAGAGGGCCACGCCGGCAACGCGCACGGCGGCTTCGAAGACATCAAGCGGTATCGAGGTCACTTCATGATTTTGCCCCAGATCTTGACCAACTTCCCTACTTAGGAGGCCCAGCTCAGGTCCGAACAGTCAAAGTCATGGCTCTGCTCATCGCCTGCGCCTTTTGTGATTGGGCGGCAGGCGGAAGGTCACAGGCCGGGGCCGTAACGTTTCTGGCCGAGGTAGTGTGTCGACACCGGCCGCTGACTGGGGCCTAAGCTCGGTGGACGTGCCCCGATCGAGGGCTACATGGGTGGGCGGGGTCGGTGGCGATGCCCTGCGCTCGGTACGACGTGACCGCCTACACAAGGCCGCAGCGTCCGCCACCTCATGCAAGGGGCCCAAGTTCGCCGCCGCCACAGCTCGTACGGGAGTATGCGAACTCGCTCGAAGTAGACGCCTCTTTCCCCGGAGCCTCGCGAACGCTGCGAGGCCCCCGCTGTGGTGCCCGCGGTCTGGGGTCTAGAGCTCGAGTTCGCGCGTGACGCGCTGCGCCGGTCGCCGTTCCTGGCCCGGGTCGTGCGGGTTGGTCAGTGCTCGGAGTGCGGCTTCGGCGCGGGCGCGGTCGATTCTCTGCGCAGTTGAATCGGGTGGGGTGCCAAGCGGGGTGGTGCCGGTGATGGCGTACCGCTCGCGGTACGCGGCGACGACGCGCGCCTGCTGCCGCCAGATCCCTGCCCCCCGGTGGTCCCGGGGCGGGGCGGCGAGGGCCGCCGCCCAGGCGGAGTTCGCTTCCAGCGCCGACTTGAGCACGGCGTCGACGCGAGCCTCGATGAGCTCTTCGCGTTCGTCGAGGGCGTCGCGCATGTCCTGGCTCATCGGCCCGTGGGCGCGCGGGATGAGGCCGGCGATGAGGCGCGGCGGCTTGCGGGTGCGCCCGGAGCCGGTTGGGCGGGCGGTGGCCCTGGCGAGGCGGTGGTGGATGACGGAGGCGATGTCGTCGGCATCGTCGAATCCGCTGGCCTGGACGAGGCGCGGCAGGAGCGTGTCGGGGTCGTGGTGGTTGGCCTCGGCGCGGCGCAGCTCGGCGGTGAGGGCGCCGAACGCCTCAGACCTGATAGCGTCCTCGGCTTCGTCGGCGGTGAGGCCGCTGGCGCGGATGAGGTCGGCCCAGCGATCGCGTTGGGCGGCTTGGGCGATGGTCTCGTACTCCGCGGCGAGCCGTGCGATCGAGCCCCATACCTCCTGCTCGGCGGTGATGGCCTCGTGGGCGGAGGGTTCGGCGCCGACGTGCTGGAGCACGCCGTAGAGCACGGAGCGTGCGGTGGCCTCGGGGTTCTCCGACGGGTGGGGTTCGGCGTGGTCGTCGGGCCTGTTCAGCACCACGTAGGCCTGGTTCGCTTCGCGTCCGCGGGTCATGGCAACGTAGAGGTTCTCCCGCGTCGTGGTCGGCTCCACCAGCACGTGGGCGGTGCCGGCGGTGATGCCCTGCGCCCGGTGGGCCGTGACCGCGTACCCGAGGTCGACGTGCTCGGCCACATACGGGGCCGGCAGGACGATCGCGCCGCCGAACCGGCGCCCGGCCCTGCGGATCGCGATAGAGCCGTCTCCGCGGACCGCGGCCACGGTCCAGCATTCTCCGTTGCGGGCCCAGTCCCTGCCGTTGCGCAGCCGCCGGTCGTTGCGGCGGGTGATGACCGTGTCACCGACCCCTGCTTGCGTGCCGTCGCTCAGTTGGACTTCGCGGCCGGGTCTGAGGACGCCGTCGAGGACGAGGTCGGCGCGGGCCCGGCTGTTCAACACGGCCACGTCTTCGCGGGACTCGGCGATAAGGACCGACACCAGGCCGTTGGCGCGGTCGGCGCGCCAGGCCGTGTAGGCGGCCTCGCTCATCGCGTCATCCTCTCCCCCGGTGATGCGGCCGTTGTCGATGTACGTGTCGATCACCTCGGTGCGCCCGTGCCGCAGCGCCAGGGATGCGGTCTTCTCCCAGTCGTGGGCGAACCGGTGGACGTCGGCGAGTTCTGGGGCATCCGTCCGGTCGGAGACCAGGAGGCTGAACGCGCCGCCGGCGTCGACGGACTGCAGCTGTGCGTAGTCCCCGACGAGCAGGACCTTCGCCCCGGCGTCGGCGGCGACTCGGGTGATGCGGTCCAGGGAGAGGGTGCCGGCGAGGGAGGCTTCGTCGACGATGACCAGCTGCCCCGCCTCGAACGTGTCGCCGTGGAGTTCATGGTCGCTCCACCACTTCGCCGTGTTCTCCGTCCCGACCCCGAGGTCATCGGCCAGAACCTGCGCTGCGGCCGCCGACGGGGCGAGCCCGACCACGGAGCCCCTGCCGTGTCCTGCCTCCCATGCCCGGCGCAGGGCGCTCATCGCCATCGTCTTGCCCGCACCGGCCGGCCCGACGAGCACGTCGACGACGCGGCCCGAGACCGCGACCGCGGCCAGGGCAGCGGCCTGATCCTCCCCGAGCACCCGGCCTTCCCTGTCGGGCCTGGCGGCAATCTTCTCGACCGTGGCCAGCGGGACCGTGGGGCCGGTGGTGGTGCGGGCGCGTTCGAGCAGCCGGTCCTCGGCGGCAAGCAGCTGCTCGGAGGAGAACACGGTCGAGTGCTTCGGCCGGAACACCGAGGACCCGTCCGGGCGGCGGAAGAGTGCCGGGCTTGTCGCGAGCTCGGGCGGGGTCAGCCGCAGGGACGCGGCCTCGGCCGCGTCCACGACGAGCCCGACGACGGCCTCGCGATCCTGGGTGCTGGCGAACCGGTAGCCCATCGTCTGCCGGGCAGCCTCGGCGAACAGGTTCCACCGACGCCACGTGGATCGCTTCTCACCGACTGCCCCGACCACGCTGCGGCCGAGGTCGGCGACCAGGTCGAGCGGGATGTCGTCCGCGCGCAACAGCAACACTGGCTCGTTCCCCGTGACCTGGCGCGCCCAAGTTGCGGCGTCTTCGCCCAGCATGCCCGCGGCGCGGCGCCGCCAGTCCCCGGTCAGGTCCGCGAGCGAGCGGACCTCCTTCTCCGGCCGCGTGGCGAGGGTCGCCTGGGCGCGGAGCTTCAGGATCGTCGCGGTCGGGGGCTGTCGTCCGTGGCGCTTCACGTACTCCTCGATCAGCCGGTCCTTCTCCACCTCGATGTGGCGGGAGCGGGTGGAGAACTCCGCCACCAGCCCCTCGGGAACCGCGGCGATCGCCCACGCGGGGTTGCGGTCGCGGCCCATGTCCCGCTGCTCCCAGCCGACGCCGAACGCACGGCTCATGTGGTCGGCGAAGACAGCCTCGTGCAGCTCCGAGAGCGCGACGGTCGCGGCGTGCATCGGCCTCCCATCCAGCGACCGCCACTTCCCGTCCTGGGCGGTCTGGACCTTGTTCGAGATCACCACATGGGTGTGCAGGTGCGGGTCACCCGCCCGCGAGTCGTAGTGGTCGAACGCGGCCGCGATCACCCCGGTCACGTCGACCTGCGCAACCGCCCCATCGGCACCGGTTGCACCGACCCGGGTCGCTGCAACCTCACGCTCGACGAACGCAACCATGTCCGCAACCGCCGCATGATGCGCGCCCGCGATCAGCGCCTGCGTTCCCGCGTCGGCCACCGCCCACAGGACGCTCGCGGACTTCGGGATCGAGAACGTGTAGTCGAAGCCCGCAACCGCTCTTCGCGTCCCCCGCGCGGCCTCTTCCGCCTCGATCGCGGCGATGGCATTTGCCCGCTCGAGCGGACCCAGTCCAGGGTCGAGCCCTCTCACTCGCTGGGCGACCCGCTCGGAGGCGGTCCGGTACTCGGGATAGGCGCGGCCCAGGGGTTCACCGGTGAGCGGGTCCCGGCCCATCCCGACCAGCAGCTGGAGCTGAGGCTCGGAGACCTCATCGCCAGGGCGAAGCTGCCCCGCGCCCAGGGCAGGCAGGCCGCCGCCGAGCCAACGGCCCGGCGGGTTCCCCGCTTCGGCGTAATAGCGGGTCAGAGGCGTCGACAGCGACCTGTCGCCATCAGCGGCGGCCACCGTGCGCAGCAGGTACCTGTACCCATCCCCCGCGCTCATCACCCGCATCGAAACCGTCACCGCCGCCTCCTCTGCAGTAAGGTGAGCAGCAACGACCCCGGCACATCTGACGCGACTCAGGAATGGCCGCCTCGAATGCAAGACGCGTGGCGAGCCGTTCGGGCGTGAGCTGATGCTCGCAGACCCGTCGGGCCAGGAGGGACGCAACGGAAGGCCTCCCCAGGGTATCCGGGAGACTCTTTGCGATCCGGCGGAAAGCGGCTCGTTACGTAGAGCGTGAAGGTGATGGCCCTGATTGCTCAGCCGCAGAGTAGCGCCGCACGCGATCACTCCCGAGCCGAATCAACTGACCCCACGCTTTTGCACCGTCCCACACGGACGGCGTGCAGAAGGAGGAGTCAGCGGCGGTCCAGTCCGTAGAGGAGAAGATCACCCAACTCGGAGAAGGCCGTACCAGCGTCCATGCCGGTGTTTCGGAGCAGCTCACCGGACTGGATGCCCTGGATCCCCAGCGTGCCCAATTGGGATGCGAACGTTCCGTGCACCCGCCGGAGGTCGCCCGAGGCGATGCCGGCTTCGATCAGTTCGTGGACTCGCGTGGCGGCAGCCTCGGTGTTCCGCGCATAGATTTCAGCAGTCGGGCCGTAGGCCAGCATGTCGTCGTAGAACGCAGAAGACATCGCTCCCATGGCCTGGCCTACACCATGGAAATAGCTCAGAATCCGCGCACGTGGGTCGGATTCTCCGGCGACAGTCCGCTCGATGCCAGCCGCAGCGGCCGCGAAGAAGCGGCGCGTGATGCGTACAACCAGCTGCTCCTTGGTAGCAGCGAGCGTGTAGAGCGTCGCCTTGGAGCACTTCAGCCGTCGGGCCAACTCTTCCATGCTTACAGAGGTGAAGCCCTCCCCGAAGAAGATAGACGCGACGCTCGCGAGAAGTTCTTCGACCCGGGCCGTGTCCACGTGCCGGCGCCGCGGAGTGTTGAATTGCGGGCCGCCAGCAGTCATCCGCCCCATCACGATCCATTCTCCGGTTGTCCAGCATCTTGCCTCATATCGCTTACCGAGAACATCTTTACATTACGGCTGGGTACGTTTTATAGTACCAGCGTACCCGATTAGTTCTCCTCGAGAGGAAGACGTGTCAGACGAAGACGTCATGGCCCAGTTGGAGGAGGTCCTTGAAGACTTCCTGTCTCCGACAGCCTCCGCTCCCTACCAGTTTTGCGACCGCTACCCAGCGGACAGCGCAGCCTTCCGGATCGTCGACCGATCGCTCGAGGAATCGGTCCTCACATTTGGGCAACTCGCACGGCGTTCCCGCCGGATCGCAACGGTGCTCCACGAAGCGGGAGTCGGCCCGGGGGATCGGGTGGCGACGCTCATGGGAAAGAGCGCCGATCTCCCGGCGGTCATCCTCGCGACATGGCGTCTCGGCGCCGTCTATCTGCCTCTATTCACCGCCTTCGCGCATGGCGCCGTGTCTGACCGTCTCGTGCGAGCCGAGGCCAAGGCCATCGTTGCCGACGAAGCCCAAATCTCAAAGATTCCTGAGGGGGCTTGGACCGTCTTCGTCGCCGGCACCCCTACTGCGGCCGGCCCGCAGTCCTTGGCCGATCTCGTCGAGGCATCGCCCGAATGGACCGAGGAGGCGCCCACTGGGCCCGAGGTTCCGCTGGTCCACATCTTCACCTCTGGGACTACGGGCAAGCCCAAGACGGTGGTCCACCCAAAGCTCCATGCTGCGGGATGGTGTAGCTATCTGAAATTCGGGATTGGCGCCGATCAGGATGCTGTCTTCTGGTGCGCGGCGGACCCGGGTTGGGCGTACGGCCTTTATACAGGGATCCTCGCCCCACTCGCGCTCGGCAGGACGAGCCTGCTCACTTTGGGCACATTCAACCCGGGAACAACGTGGGAGATTCTCGAGCGTTATCAGGTCACGCATTTCGCCGCGGCTCCCACAGCGCTTCGAGCAATGAAAGCCGACGGCGGCGAACGGCCCCTACCAGCATTGGCCCACGTATCCTGCGCCGGCGAGCCGCTGACCCCCGACGTCCTTGCCTGGACGACGGGGCTGGCATTCCCTGCCCACGATCATTTCGGACAGACCGAACTTGGCATGGTGGCGGGCTTTCCCCACCATGCATCGCTGGCCGTGCCGGTCGAGCCTCACGCAATGGGCAGAGCCTTCCCCGGCTGGTCAACTGCTGTCCTCTCCCTCGACGCCGACGAGCCAGCAGATTCCGGCGCGGTCGGCCGCTTCGCCGTCGATGTGCCGAACAGCCCCTTCTTCACCTTCACCGGGTACGGCACAGGACGAGATGAGGATGGCAGCCGGTTCGTTGGCGGCGGCAAGTACTTCGTGACCGGCGACCTGGCGGAGAACGACGAATCGGGCCTGCTCCGGTTCTCTTCGCGGGACGACGATGTCATCCTGATGGCCGGCTACCGTATCGGTCCTTACGACGTCGAGAGCAGCCTCCTGGCGCACCCCGCAGTGCAGGAGGCCGTCGTGGTCGCCGCTCCTGACGAACTTCGGGGCGAGATTATTCACGCCTTCGTCGTCGTCGCCCCCGGGGTCGAGGGAACCCCAGAGCTTGTTTCGGAGCTGCAGGAATGGGTGAAAGCGGACTATGCTGCACACGCCTTCCCCCGACGCATCGACTTCATCGATTCGCTGCCGAAGACTGAGAGCGGCAAGGTGCGGCGGTCCGAACTCCGACGCCGACTTCAGGAACGGCAATGAGCCTGCTCGAGACGACCCGGCGCGGCCTCATCGAACAGTGGAGCATGAACCGGCCACAGGCGCGCAATGCCCTCAATCCTGATCTGGTTTCGGAACTGCATTACGCCCTAAAGGACGCGGAGGCGTCCACGACACGGGTCGTGGTCCTGTCCGGCCGGGGCTTGAGCTTCTGCGCCGGGGCAGACCTGCGCTACCTCCACGAGTGCGCGCTCACCGACCTGTCGCCCCGGCCCTTTCTGGAGTCCATCTGCGCGCTGACTGTCGCCATGGAACAGAGCCCAATCCTTTTCGTCGCAGCCCTCAACGGCCACGCGGTGGCAGGAGGTTTTGAACTTGCCTTGGCTTGCGACCTCGTCGTTGCGGCAAAGGGCGCGCTCGTCGGCGATGGTCATGTCCGGAACAATCTGGTTCCGGGCGGCGGCGCGAGCGTGCGAATCCAACGTCGGCTGGGAGCGGCACGGGGTGCGTGGCTCGCGCTCAGCGGCGAACTCGTCGCCGCGGAGAGCCTCGTGCCCAGCGGCTGGATCCACGCGGCGACGGAACCCGAAGACCTCCTGCCCACGGCGCTCGGCGTCGCGGACCGACTCGCATCCGTACCGCAGGCAGCGCAGGCCAGCTACAAGCGCCTCCTCAACGGACCTGCAGACGCAATAGAAGCCGGACTCGCCCGCGAGCTCGACAACTTCGAACAGCATTGGGCCGACAACGACATCGCAACACATCTGCGCCAGTTCCTCAGGGAGAAGGAGCCCCTCAATGACTGACCGATTCTCAGGCCAGACCGTGCTGGTAACGGGCGGGGCCCAAGGGCTCGGCAGAGCCATGGTGAGCCGGTTCGCAGCCGAAGGGGCCAGCGTGCACGTAGCCGACCGGAACGCCGTCGCGCTGGCCGCCATGTCCGCGGAGCTCTGCACGGAATTGCCCGGGAAGATCGTCCCAAAGGTCCTCGACGTCAGCGATTCAGACCAAGTCACCGACTGGATCGACCAATCCGTCGCCACTGAAGGCAAGATCGACGTGCTGATCAACAACGCCGGGATCATCCGCGACAACCGCGTGGAGAAGATCTCCGACGACGACTGGGACGCGGTCATCGCCGTCAACCTCAATGCCGCTTTCTACGGGGTAAGGGCCGCACTCCCGCACATGAGAGAGATGGGCTACGGGCGCATTCTGTCGTTCTCGTCCATGAGCTGGCGCGGGAATTTCGGACAGGCCAACTACGTCGCGGCCAAGGCTGGCATCGTCGGACTGACCAGAACGGTAGCGCTTGAGGGGGCGAAGTTCGGTATCACCGCCAACGCCATCGCGCCCGGCCTGATCGAAACGCCGATGCTCGCCTCCATGAACGGATCAGCGCGGGACAAACTGGTCAAGAAGGTTCCGCTTGCCCACACCGGCGCTCCGGAAGATATCGCCGCGGCCGCAGCGTTCCTCGCCTCTCCCGAGGCTCGCTACATCACCGGCGTCGTGCTCGACGTCGACGGCGGACTCGGCATCGGATCTTCCATCCGCTGACGGACCCTTCGCGATTCCCCAATTCCTACGTTCTCCCGCCGCCCATACGCCAGGGCCGGCGGACTCCGACCTGATCCTTGCTGGAGGCATCACCGTGACAACCCATTCCCCGCGCATGGCAGCCGAGTCCTCGGTCATCGTCGCAGGCGCACGCACCCCTTTCGGTCGCCTACTCGGTGCCCTCTCTGAATTCTCCGCTGCCGAACTCGGAGCATTGGCGATCCGCGCCGCACTTGAAAGAGCGGGAGTGGGCGCCGATCAGGTCGACTACGTCATCATGGGCCAGGTCCTCACCGCGGGGGCGGGCCAGATTCCGGCCCGCCAGGCCGCGACCGCGGCCGGCATCCCGTGGTCCACGCCCGCACTGACCATCAACAAAGTGTGTCTGTCGGGCCTGCACGCCATCGCGCTGGCTGACCAGATGATCCGAGCGGGCGAGTTCGACATCGTGGTCGCCGGTGGGCAGGAGTCGATGTCCAAGGCCCCGCACCTCGTCCGCGACGTGCGCCGGGGAATCAAGTTCGGAGCAACCGGCCTCGAGGACCACATGGCGCTGGACGGCCTCACTTGCGCCTTTGACAAGGTCTCGATGGGACACACTGTCGAAAGGGACAACGCTCGCCACAGCGTTACTCGCAGCGACCAGGACGCAGTGGCTGTCCGATCGCACCGCCTCGCAGCACGTGCCTCCGAGGCAGGGGTGCTCGCCGAGGAAATTGTCCCGATCGTCGCCCCCGGGCGAGACGGTGGGCGAATCGTCGAGATGGACGAAGGCATCCGACCTGAGACAAGCATCGAGGCCCTGGGGCGCCTACGGCCCGCCTTCTCCGACGACCCGGACGCCACGGTCACAGCCGGCTCATCCTCGCAGATTTCCGACGGAGCCTGCGCCATGGTGGTCATGAGGCGCTCCCTCGCCGAGGAGCTCGGACTGGACTCGCTGGCCCAGATCGGAGCGCAAGGCACGGTATCTGGCCCCGACAACGGCCTGCACCTGCAGCCCTCCAACGCCATCGCCAAGGCCTGCGCCCGCGAGGGTATCGAGCCTGCTGGTCTCGATCTCGTCGAAATCAACGAGGCCTTCGCGGCAGTGAGCTTGGCGTCGGCAAGAGCCCTCGATCTCGATCCCGAGCGAGTTAACGTGAATGGCGGTGCTCTCGCCCTGGGCCATCCCATCGGAGCTTCAGGTGCCAGATTGGCCCTCGCCCTGGCCCTGGAACTCCAGCGTCGCGGCGGCGGCACAGGGGCCGCCGCCCTGTGCGGCGGCGGAGGCCAGGGTGACGCGCTTCTCCTGCACGTGCCCGAACGGAAATAGCACCCCAAGGGGAGCCGCCGCACTGACACACCCCTCGGACTGGTGTTCCCTCACGACGTCTGGCGTCGCAACAGGACAACCAACGCTCCGAACGCACGGGCGGCGGCACCCGGGGGTGGCCGTGCCGAAGGGTGAGAGGTGCTTGATGCGGCCTCCCGAGGCGAGTTCGGCTCGTGGGAGAACCGGCTCGGGTTCTGCTTGACCCTGCTGGGTGCGTAGCTCGACATCCCGCTCTTCCACGAGCCGAACCACAGCAGTACGAGACGCAGATCGTGGCCTCGCGCTTGCGCGAGCAGCGCGTCGACGAGTTCGAAGTCGAACACGCCCTGCTTCGGTCCGAAGAGGTCCCATGCGACGGAAGACAGGACCGTATTCGCCCTAATCCCGCGACCCGGGAAAACGACTGTCTGATTGCCCGAGGGCGCTGGAACTCGAGTTATGGAGTTCGGCGCCGATTACGGTTGAGCGCTCCCCGTCAACTCGCAGATGCGACCCTTGGATGGATATCGCGGCGTTGGTCTCGGTAGAGTCATCTGTTGCAGTGGGCATGGCGCCTTCAGGCCCCCGTCCTCGTTCAGTGGGCCAGGATGCGTGCCGGGTTGTCGACGACGAGCTTCTGGAACACGTCTTCGCCGAATCCCAGCTGCGCGAGCATCGGAGGCACGAACTGGCCGAATCGGGTGTACCCGTACCCGCCATACGACTTGCCATGCGGCTTGGTCGTGGTGTCGTGGCCGAGCCCGATCTGCGACCCGTAGCCACGACGCAGGAGGTCCACGAGGCCCTTGACGCGGTCGTAGTCATCGGGAAGCACTGCCACCGTCGAGGACCAGGAGTCGAAGCCGATGTTGGCCCCACGGTCGAGGACCACGCGCGGGACCTCGGTCGAAATGTTCCGGGGCGCCGCCATGTCACCGACGTACTTGGTGATCGCGTCCCACGGCCGCAGAAACGAGTCCATGTGCATCATGACGAGGCGCTCGGCCGGCATGCCGGTGCTCAACGCGACGTCGACACCGGCGAGGACCTGCTCGCGCGACATCGGGAACGCCGTGTGGACGTGCAGACTCAGGCCAGTCTCGGCCGAGACCCGTCCGAGCGCGCGAAGCGTTGTAGCCTCGGCGTCGTTCAGCGGTGCTGTGGGGTCGATGGCCGAGAGCCCGCATTTGAGAAACCCGGGGCGGATACCGGTGTCTCCGACGCCCTCGGTGACCTCTCGAGTGAAGAACGCGACCTGCTCATCCTCGCTCAAGTCGGAGTATCCCTGAGGCCGGGCATCGAAAACATAGAGTCCCGTCGCAAATACCACGTGCACGTCGGACCGCTCAGATGCCTCGCGCAGTTCCAGAACATCACCCCGTAGCCCGATGGGCGAGGCGTCGCAGACGGCCCGCCCGCCGATCTGGGCGAAATACTGCAGCTCAGCGGTGGTGAAGTCGACATCCCCTGATGTAGAACTCTCCCGGGAAAGGGTCGCGCCGCCGTCCCGCAGGAACGCCAGGTTCTCGTTCTTCAGCTCCAGCCACTGGGGTGGAACTGAAGAAACTCCGTATCGCTGGACGAGCGCAAGCATCAGCGTAAGGTCTGCGTTCAGATGCTCGTGCATGCTCGTGTAGCCGAGCTCCGATGGATCAATGTCTCCACGGACCGTGGTGATGACACTCATTGGGGGCCCTTTCTCGTTGTCGTCTCATGGCTGTTTCTGTCGTTCGACGTGGATCTTTCAGTCGAAGGTGATCACGACCTTGTCGGTCGCGCCCGGCTTGGCCGCCAGCTCGATACCGGCTACAGCGTCGGCGAAGGGCACCAGGTCGCTCACGATGTGCGCGTACTTCTCATGGTTCTCCACGATGTCGTCGGTGACCTCGAAGATCTCGGTCGGGTGGCCCATCGACATGCGGATGTCGAGTTCTGACGGGATCAGCATCTGGAAGTCGACCTCGATCGGGCGCTTGTGGATCCCCACGATTCCGAGCGTCGCACCGAGCTTCGTGTTGCCGAGCACCGTACGCAGCACGTCGGGCGCGCCCGCGGCATCGAGGTAGATGTCCGTTCCCGGCAGGCCCTGCCTCCCGAAGGCGTCAGACGCCGCACCGTGCAGCTCGACAAGTCGCGCCATTACGTCTTCTTCGGCGGAGTTGATGACCGCATCGGCGCCAATCAGGAGCGCTTTCTCCAGCCTTCTCGGCTGCACATCGGCGACGACCACGTGCGACGCGCCTGCGCGTCGGTAGCCGAGAAGAGCTCCCAGTCCGATCGGGCCGGCACCGAAGACGATGACCTTCGCGCCGGACTTCGGCTCGGTCCGATTCACAGCCCTGAGGGCCACGGCCATCGGCTCATTCAGCGCCGCGACCTCCCACGGAATGTGGTCAGGAATGACCTTGACATTGACTCCCTCCGCTGCCTGCTCGATGACAACGAATTCGCTCAGCCCGCCCTGCACGTTGCCACCGCCGATGATTCCGCCTGCGACGCCCATCGGGTCGATGACCACGTGGTCCCCCACGCGCAGACCCCTGACCTCCGAACCAACTTCGACGATCTCACCAGCCGGTTCGTGCCCGAGTGGAGTCGCCCCCATCAACGGCGGAATGCCTCCCTCGCTTACGGCGTGCGGGTCTGCACCGCAGATACCACAGGCCTTCATTCTGATCAGCGCGTCTTTCGGGCCGACCGATGGCACCGGAACCTCCTGGATTTCAACGGTCCCCGCACCGGTGATTACTGCAGATCTCATTTCTTCCCTTCTTTCTTGTTGATGGGCCGATCCGGCCTGATTCGGTCCTTTCAGCCCTCGAAGGTGACCCGACTGGACCCCGGTGGCCAGGTTGCGAGCTTCGTCGCCGACGTGAACGGTCGCATTCGAGCCCGCAGGCAGAGGTGGGGACATTGATGTCTCCTAGGCCCAGGAACTCGAGTCAGGACTGGACAGCCAGGGCAACGCCGCCGACGATCGCAGACTGGACCACGACGGGTGCGCGGACAACGGTCAGGATGTGTTACCGATGATCTGCCGCTCGCTGAGCCCGGAGACCCGGGCGGCGTCCACGTCCAGCTCGTTCCGAACGGCGGAGGCTGAGACGAGCCGGAGGGCAGGGTCCGTACGTGGTCGCGATCGGGCCAAGCGTCGTGCCGAGCCGCACAGCCCAACGCTTATGATCAACCCGTGGCACCAACCCAGCCGTCGGGTGCATGCCGACCGACCACACCGGTATATGCAGGTGGCAGGCGTGAGGAACCGCCGCCGTCGGATCCCAGAGTCAACGCCACGAGACCCGCTGCTGAAGCGGCCCGCATCCGGCGCTTAATGCACCCGCCATCCGTGATGGATCCCAAGGGTTCCTCGCCAGCAGGTCCCAGTAATAGTCGCCCTCAGGAGACATCACCAACCCAAAGCGGCGCTCCTGCCCGTTCTGTGCCTTCGATATCAACACGGTACTTGACTGCCGCGGCAACACCGTGAGGGAACCGAGCTGTTACTCGGCGAGGACACTAGCATCAGCCAACTCTGCTTGCGCTAGCACCCCGTTGGGGGGGTGACGTTCGTCAATGCCAGGAGGGAAGGATTGAACTGTTCAATCCGGCCGAGGAGGTGATCGGCCACCTCAACTGAAGACAAGTCCTTCGCGGCAATAGGTTCAGCGATCCGCCACGCCAGGGTCCACGTCTAAGTTTGAGTGATTTGATCCGTCATTTCACTTTCTCCGCTGCCCTCTCGACGGCCGCGGCAGACCAATGATGGTGGACGAAATGGCGGATCTCGGCCGTCCGTTCGTAATCCTCCGGAGCCATTCCCAAGAACATGAAGTGGGGCGCAGCTTCCCAAACATGGAGATCCGCCTCGACACCTGCCGCGCGGAGTTTCCGATGAACCCTGACGGTGTCGGAGAGCAAGAAGTCGCGCGTTCCCGTCGTGAGGATCGTGGGCGGGAACCCCTTGGTGTAGTCGCCGAACACCGGGGAGACATAGGGATCCCGCCTGTCGTGGTTACCGGCATAGAGCCCGAAAATGTCATCGAGATCGCCGCCGGCGTATGACACGTCAACGTACGCATTGGTCTGCAGGCTATCACCGGACTGGGTGAGGTCGGCAGGCGGCGAATTCACCACTGCCGCAGCCGGAAGCGGCAAGCCTTCGTTGCGTGCGCGCAAGATCGTCGCCAGAGTCAAGTTCGCACCGCCCGACATGCCGCCAATAATGATTTCATCCGGCCTGTGATCTTCGAGGAGCCTTCGGTACACGGCAAGGCAATCGTCCAGGGGTGTGGGGAACGGGTGGTATGGAGGCATCCGGTAGTCGACCACCCAGGTCCGCGCTCCGATGCCGCCGGCGGTGATAGCCGAACCCAACCGGGCCATTTCGCCACCGCCTGTAATCCACGCTCCGTGGATCGCGAGATACACTCGGCGGTCGGCGGGGTCAAGGCCTTCGGGTGTGGCGATATAGACAGGAACGCCGTCGACGTCGATCAACTCGACTTCCGCAGGGACGCCCGTATCGGGCGCGCCATATACGGAGGCAACCATGGGACCCGGCATGTCCTTGGGCACCATGGCGTCGCGCGCGTCGATAACCGCTTTGATCGCAGCCTTGTCGTCACCTTCTTTCCATCTGGGACCGACTTCGGGCGCCCCCATGCCCAGGACGGCTTGAGCCTGGGGGCTCGCAGTTGTGGGGACAGGAATGTCCCGGGCCGGAACACGCAGCGACGGATATCGAATGTCATTTGTCATTGTTGTTTGCTCCTTTGTTGAAATCGGTGTGCATGTGGGAAGGGCCTGGGCGCCCCATGGTGACTGGACGGCTGCGGCGACAAACCGTTCGCCCATGCGCCTGTAGCCTTCGGGGTCGGGATGTAGGCCGTCCGGGAGATGGCCTACATCCGCGGGGCCGAAGAGGGCCAATCCGTCGAGATAGTGGAGGTTAGTGTCCTCCCTCGACCTTGCTTCAACGATGCTTCTCAGCGTCTCGCGAATCGCTCGGAGGGTGAGCCTGCCGTCACCGGGCGTTTCCGGTTCCGGGCTCGCGTACGCCTGCCCGTTGTCGTCGAATAGCGTTGGACCCGGTGAGTCCTCATGGGCGGGACAATGGACGGGCGAGACCACGATGATGGGTGTCGTCGCGTGTCGTTCCCGGATCGTGTCGAGGAAGCCGTGGACGGCCGGCGCGAAAGTCCTGCCACGAAGGGTGTCTCCGTTGACGACGTTGATGCCTAATTTGAGGGAGATAAGGTGGGCAGTTGCGTCGCGGATCGTCCTTGCTGCGAACGGGTCGAGGTGTGCGTTGCCAGCGAGGCCCAGGCTATAGAGGTCAAGTCCGAGGCGGCGGGCCGCGATGACGGGCCATACACCGAGTGGGGTCTCTGCTTCGACTGCGTGGCTGATGGAGCTGCCGTAGTGTATCCATGACGGCAGACTCCGAGGTGCCGCCGCGAGCGGGGCATCGGAGCGAAGGTCAATAATTTCCAGTGCGCAGTTGTGCGGAAGCCACACCGCGACATCCTGCGCTGCTGCGCCGGAGATGCGCGGCAGTTCGTATCGAACCACGTTGGAGGATCCAGTTTTGAAGACTGGTTTTCCAGTAGTCGGGATCCGGATCAGATCGCCATCCGAAAGGTTCACGGCATGGTCCGGGGCACCGGGAGTGGTGAAAGCAATACCTGCGTCCCTCGGCTCCCTTCCGTTCGAGTCGAAAACGAGGCGCGTGATTTTCAGTTCGATTTCGATCCAACTTCCGGATACCGTCAGTTCCAACCTTGCTCCCGACGGCTGGGAAGATGCGAACTCAATCGAAGGGTCGGCTCCGTATTGCGCCCGTGTCCATGCTGGAAGCCTGTGCACCGTGACTCCATTCGAGGTTGTCTCGACGTTCAGGGCGCCGCGGATCGCTGCGCGAATCAGGGCTCGTGTCGCGTTACTCAATGGTCTGCCGACCTGCGGGTAATGATTTTCATAGTCGGGGTAGTTCCGTCCGTGGTTCTGATTGGAGAGCGGTCACGCCGCCGAATGTTGCGGCAAGTAGTGTCGTGGCGCGACGGCCCCCTAACCGTCAGTTTCGGTTCGACGGAGTTCCCTAAACGAGCGTCTTCTCGTGGATCGAGCCGCAGGGTACCGACGCATCGACCCCTACGGTGTACTTTCCGGGACTGTTCCATGTGACCAGAATTCCTTGCCGGCGCTCCAAGGCTGCGGGGATGATGGCGTTGACCGCCCTGTCCAGCTTTTCGTCTCTTCCGCGGGGGTCGTCGATGGCGACGTGGAGGGCACACAATGGCGAGCAGTCCTTGGCTGTCATGTGAGGTGCCTTCGAACTGGGCTCCGGGCCGTTGGCACCGTTCACTGGACTGACCATCCGCCGTCGGAAGGTAGGACCGCCCCGTTGATGTTCGCGCTGTCGTCGCTAAGCAGGAACGCGATCGAGGCCGCAATATGCTCCGGTGTGGCGATGGGAGGAATGATGTTCAAGAAGGGGCCGAGGCGGCTCATTCCGAACTCGGACGGGGTCGCACTCAAGGGAATGCCTGTTGCGACGCCACCTGGGGCGACCGCGTTAACGCGGATTCCGTGTGGCCCGTACATGAAGGCTGCACTGCGGGTGAGTCCGATCACGCCGTGCTTTGACACCGTGTAGGCGTTTCCCGAAGCATTCCCGCGAAGCCCCGCCTCGGAGGTGATGTTGACGATAGAGCCGCGACCCGCCTCGAGCATCGCCGGCAGTACAGCGCGCGTCAGTTTAAACGCCCCGGTGAGGTTGATACCGATAACCCGGTCCCAGACGGCGTCTGCGGTCTCGTGGGCGGGCGAGAAGTCATCGTTCACTCCGGCGATGTTGGCGAGGGCGTCGATGCGCGGGCCCGCCGCGGCCACGATCCGGTCGATGTCCTCCTGCAAGGTGATGTCCCCCGCGACAGGCGTGATCTCGGCGTCGGGCAGATCTGCGACGAGTTGGTCGAGACGGTCGGCGGCGATGTCTACGCCGACCACCCGACCACCCTCACTGGCGATGAGCGTCGCCGTCGCCCGGCCGATGCCCGATCCCGCCCCGGTGACGATCACCAAGCGCCCGGTGAACCGTCCGCCCGCGCCCCGGTCGGACCATTCCTCGCTCGTGGCGGCTTCTTCGGGCATTGCGCCTCCGTTGACCCGCGCCACAAGCTCATCGATGACGGACTGCGCGAGCTGCCCCTGGCTCAGCTGAACGAGCTGGTGGAGTGGGAGGCCCCGGACCGGAGCGAGCGTCTGCTCGTCGAAGCCTCCTTGCACCAACAGTCCGCGGATGAGCTGGCCTCCTTCCGGATGGGTCAACCAGTCGGCGACGGAGCTCTTGGCGGTCAGCGGTGTCTGAGTCATCGTGCGTCCTTCCTGCTCAGCGGGTCCTGCCATGTCCTTGTCCTTCATCGTTGGTCGGCCATGGCCGAGAGTCGATTGGCTGACTGCCGGACGTCGATCTGTCCGGGCGCCGCGGTGACGGCCCTGTGCTGCCCCGCCGGGAGGGAGTCTTGCGGGAAGCCCTCGATGCGAAGCAGAGCAGTGGTACCTTCCGGGACGGTGACATCGACCACGAGTCGGTCGTCCTCGACGTGCCAGACGACGGCGGCGGCGCCGTACGGGGTGTTGAGTTCTGTCTTGGCCCAGGTGAGCCCCCCGCCTGGGCGCGGAGCGACCAGGAATGAGCGATATCCAGGTTCGAGGGGCACCAGGCCGGCGACGACCCGGTGAAGCCAGTCTCCGACCGCCCCGAAGGCGTAATGGTTGAAGCTCGTCATCTCCCCCGGGTTGACCGAGCCGTCGGGCAGGAGGGAATCCCATCGCTCCCAGATCGTCGTGGCGCCCATCGTCACCGGGTACAGCCAGGACGGACAGCCCGTTTCGAGCAGCAGACGGTAGGCCGTGTCGAGATGGCCGGTCTCCGAGAGGGCGCCGAGGATGAACGGCGTTCCGGCGAACCCAGTCGTGATGCGGAAGCCGGCCTCGATCACGAGTTCGGCCAGCCGCTCCCCTGCCGCCCTAATTTCGGCCTCGTCGAGGAGGCCGAACGAGATTGCGAGGGCATACGCCGCCGGCGAGTCGCTGCGGATCCGTCCTTGAGTCACGTAGTGCTCGTTGAAGGCGCGGCGGATGCGCTTCGCGAGGTCGGCGAACTCCTCCTCTTCGTCCGCGCGTCCGAGCACGTGGGCGGCTCGTGCCGCGATATCGGCCGATCGGTAGACGCACGCTGTGGCGATCACGTATGGGTCGGATCTGCCCTCCCACGGTGCGTTCGCAGGGGCGGTCGGGTCGAGCCAGTCTCCGAGCTGGATGCCCTCCATGAGACCTGTATCGGACAGTGCGTCGGCGATTCGGCGGGCATATGCGGCCATGGAGGGAAACTGCTCGGCGAGTGCATCGCGGACCCCGTACGCTTCCCACGCGGCCCAGGGGACCCAGCAGGCGGCGTCATTCCAGAGCGCCACGGCCGGGAACTCCAACTGCTTGATCGCTGCCGTGAGGCCCTGACGGTTTTCGTATTTGAAGTTGTCGGGTACGACGAACGGAATCGTTCCCCCCGCGTGCGTCTGCTCCGCGGCCAGGTCCAGGAGCCAGTCGCGAAGGAAGTCATTGACGTCGTAGAGGTAGACGGCCGTGGTGGCGAACGCTGCCAGGTCGCCCGTCCAGCCGAGTCGCTCGTCGCGCTGGGGGCAGTCGGTGGGCACATCGACGAAGTTCCCGCGCATGCTCCACACGATGTTGGAGTGCAGTTGATTGAGCAGGGGATCAGAGCATTCGAAGTGCCCGATCCGCTTGAGGTCGGAACCGATGACGACGGCGGAGAGCGACTCAGCGAGGTCCTCGGGCCGACCGGGCCAGCCGTCGACTTCCGCGTAGCGGAACCCATGGAACGTCAGTGTGGGCTCAAACAGGTCGGACTCGCCGCTGAGTGTGTACTGATCCGTGCTTTTGGCCGTTCGCAGGGGCCGGACGCACAGCTCCCCGTCGTCGAGGACCTCCGCGTGGCGGACCGTGATGACCGTTCCGCGCTCCCCATGGGCCCTCAGGCTGATCCATCCGACCAGGTTCTGGCCGAAGTCGACCAGCATCTTCCCCGAAGGCGACACCCAGACGCGTTGCGGGGCGATCTCCTCCTGACGCCGAACCGGTGGGCCAACGTACGGCGTGAGCCGGTCAAGGTCGATGTCGACGATGCGCACGCCGCCCCAGCCCCTCGGGGAGGTTCCGGGCTCGTGCCAAGCCGGGTCACGCCGTCGTGCGTCGATCGATTCGCCGTCGTAGAGGTCGTCTGCGGTGACATCCGATGGAGCCGACTGCCATGTCTCATCGGTGCCGATCGTCTCGGTGAATCCATCGGCGTATTGGAGTCGGAGCTCGAGCCAGGCCGCGCGCTGAGAACCGTAGACTGCGCGCCCCCCGGCGAAGCCCAGACGCCCGGCATGCCACCCGTTGCCAACCAGAATGCTGATGACCGACTCGGGCTCGATCAGGTCGAGGACGTTCCAACGGGCGTAGCGCAACCGCCATTCGTAGCTGCTCCATCCCGGCGTGAGGAGATCCGCAGAGGAGCGGTGGCCGTTGACGAAAACCTCGCACACACCCAGAGCTGTGGCGAAGATCTCGGCCTGGATGAGGCCGCCATGGCCCTTCGCGACCTCGAAGGATCGGCGCAGCCAAGGCGCCTCGCCGAATTCCTGGTCGGCGGCGATGAACTTGGCCACCCACTCCCGAGAGCCCATGACTTTCCCTTCTAGTGAACTGTGCATTCCGTGGCGTCGGCGCGCTGGGCCCACGCGTGTCATCCCCGCGGGCCCAGACGTTGACCGGCTACCGGACCGACTTCACGCGGGTCAGGATGATCAGGCCGCCGATGAACGCCAACGCGCCGCCGATGAGGTACAGGAGTGTGTAGTTCTTCTCGCCGCCGATGCTGCCGATTCCGATCACGAGGGGTGCCAGGAGCGGCGCAATACCGCTCGGAATCTTCTGGGCGAAGGCGACGACCGCCATGTAGCGGCCGGCTTCGGCGCGGTTCGGGAGCACTGCGATCACGATCGCCTGGTCGACTGCGCTGAACGCGGCGATCGCGAGGTTCATGAGAAGAGAGCCGGCGACCAGCACGGGCAGGGAGTATGCGAACGCTTCGACGATCGCGCCGACGGTGAAGAGGCTGACACCGATCATGGTGAACAGCTTCCGCCGACGGAACCTGTCAGAGAGGAAGCCGGCACCGATGCTGCCGAGCATGGCCGCGACCAGGCCGATGAGGCCGATGACGGCCACGAGCTGGCCGACCTTCTCGACTGGCGTGCTGAGGCGCTGCGAGTAGAAGAATGCGGAAAAGGTCGTGTTCGCGTAGAGGCCGAGGAAGAAGACGAACCGTCCGAGCCAGTTCCATGCGAAGTCGGGCGCCTTGCGCGGGTCGAACACATAGCTGGCCAGAACGCTCTTGGCGGACAAGCGGTCGGCAGGAAGCTCGAGCCTGCGGGAGTCGGGCTCCTTCGCCCGGAAGATGAAGGGCAGCACGAGGAAGGCACCGATCACGCCCGGGATGAGGAACAGGAGCAGGGCGTTGCCCACGAACGCCGACGCGATGGTCACCCCGAGAATCGGCGCGATCTGGCCGCTGAGCCCGGTGAGCCCGGACACCTTGCCGCGCTGTTCCTCAGGCAGCCGGTCGGCCTGCAGATTCCCGATGGCGGCCTGGACGGTCCCGAACCCGAGGATGGCCAGCGCCCAGCCCAGCGCGAGGACGACGACGTTCGGGGCAAGCGCCATGACCAGCAGAGCCGCAAGACCAAGGAGCGCTCCGCCGATGACGAAGGGCCGCCGTCGGCCGAGCCTTGACCTGAACCGGTCGCTCCACACACCGATGAGCGGGCTTGAGAGGACGTAGAGCAGCTGCGCCGTGCCGGCGACGTAGCCAAGCACTTCCTGGTGTCCGGGTGCCAGCTGGTTTACGCGGATGGAGAGCGAGAAGGCCAGCGGGACAATGTAGGCCAGTGAGGCACCGAAGTTGGCCAGGATCATCCAGAAGATGTAGGCCTTGCTGACCTTGGTCGTCGGTTCGCCGAAGACAGTGGAGCTCTCAAGCGGATCGGTCTGCGCGCCGACTGGCTCCGCCGGTTGCGCAGTGGTGATGCTCGCTACGGCGGCCAACTGCTCCTCGGGGGCGACGTGTGCGGGTTCGTTGGGGGACATGTGGGTGACTCCTTTGTCTCGGTCTGTGGGGCCGCCGTGTCTGCGCCAGCGCATCATGGTCGGCGGAACCTTCTGTGAGGGATGGTGTGCTGGAGGATTCGGGTCGTGGTCGTCGCTGTCTGTCTTCCTACGCGTCGATGCCGGACAGCGACAGGAGGACTTCGTCGTCGTGCGTCACCGTGTGAGGCTTGCGTCCGCCCCACGTCCTCCATCGCTCCCGGAGCGCGAAGGCCGCGGCCTTCGGCTTGCGGTCGCGGGTGAAGACGCCCTTCCTGTTCCCGTCGACGCGGTGGATGCCGTGCGATGTCTGGAAGTCGGCGAAGTTCCATACCTGCTCGCCGACGAAGGCCGGGATGCGGTCGAAGACGCGGTGGTTCATCTCGAGGTAGTCCCTCTGGTATTCCTCCGTCCAAGGGGCGTCCCAGACTGAGTGCAGCCCTGGAAGGGTGTCGGCGCCGTACTCGGTCATCATGATCGGCTTGCCGTACTTCGCACTCCAGGCCAGCAGGTCGCTCTCGAGGTACCGCTCCGCGGTGGCGAGGTCGCCGGTGGCGACGTACCAGCCGTAGTAGCGGTTGAGGCAGATCACATCGAGCAGGTCGGAGACAAGGTCTGTCTCCGCGGATGCGAACATCACGTTGGCGATTGTGACCGGGCGCGTGGGGTCGAGTTCGCGGGTGAGCGAGATGAGGGGTTCGAAGTACTCGCGCGCCCCGTCCTCGTTCGACGACGGCTCGTTCGCGACGCACCACATCACCACGCTGGGGTGGTTCTTGTCCCGCGCCACGAGCTCACGGATGTGCTGGGCGTGGGCGGCCTGGGTCTGGTCGTTCAGGGTCTCGGGCGAGAACGTCGGCCTGGGCGCGGCACCGGTCAGGCCGGCTTCGACGGCGAGGTTGAGGCCGACGGCCGCGGTCTCGTCGATGATGACGATGCCGTGCCGGTCCGCGAACTCCAGCACCTCCTCTGCGTACGGGTAGTGGGAGGTGCGGAGGGAATTGGCGCCGATCCATTCCATCAGCTGGAAGTCGTGGACCAGGTAGGCGTCGTCGTGCCCCTTGCCGCGCACTGCGGTGTCCTCGTGCTTGCCGAAGCCGGTGAAGTAGAACGGCTCGCCGTTGATCAGAAACCGGTCGCCGACGACCTCGACGGTGCGGATGCCCACCGGGAGGGTGTAGCTGTCGACCAGCGTGCCGCCTTCGGTCAGCAAGACCTCGAGGTCGTAGAGGTACCCGGCCCCGGGCTGCCATAGGGTCGGTTGCGCAATGCGGACAACACCCGACGCTCCTGCCCCGGCGGCGACGTCGGCGCCGTCGTGGTCAAGGAGGCGCACGCTGACGTCGCCCTTCCCATCGACGTCGACGCGGTACTCGACGAGGCCCGTCCCGACGTCGAGGCCGGTGGTGACCGTGATGTCCCGCACGTAGGACTGCGGCGTGCTGTAGAGCCAGACGGACCGGGCCAGCCCCGCATAGTTGTAGAAGTCGTGGAGGTACTTCTGGGTCGCACGGCCGTCGGGCCCGACCGTCACGGTCCCGGGCGGGATCGTGACGTTGGTCAGCCGGTTGTCGACGCTGATGGTGAGCCGGAAGGCGGAGCCGGGCTCGACGATGCCGGTCAGGTCGATCTCGAATGGGGTGTACCCGCCGATGTGCTCGCCGACGAGGCGTTCGTCCACGTACACGGCGCCTGCGTGGGTCGCCGCGTCGACGCGCAGGACGATCCGCTCCCCCGCCCAGCCCCGCGGAACGCGCACGGTCCGCTGGTACCAGACGACGCCGACGTGGTCGCGGATGGCGGGGTCGACGAACAGGTCGTTGTAGCTGGCTGGGACCGCCGCTTCGAGGGTCGTGGCAATCGGCGCAGCCCACGGCCGGTCTCCGACGGTGCCGTCGACCGCAAAGCGCCAGAGTCCGTCGAGGCTGACGAGTTCTCGGTGGGCGGTCGCCCTAGGCTTCAGCATTGAAGTTTCTCCTGCCGGTTGAGGTCGCGTGTGAAGTGATTGCTTGGGAGTGCCTGCAGGATGGTCCGGCACGCTCCGCTAGCGGGCCTCAAGGTTCAGCTCCCAGGTCCACGTGTAGTGAGCACCGAAGAGACGGTGCTGAGGGCGTGTGTCCGGGCCAAGCAGTCCGGTGCCGACGCCGCGGTGTGCGATGTCGAGATGGACGATCGTTCTCGTGCTCGCGGGCAGCTCCCACCAGTGGGCGGCGTCTTCGAGCTCCTGGACGGTGTGGCGGCCGACGTTGATGTGGAGTGGATCGGCCGATCTGATGGTCGCCACCCCGCTTGGTCCGTTGAGTTCCAGGGTGTCGACGCCCCCACGGGTGCCGTTCTCCTGCGGGATGACATACGGTACGGCGAGGTCGTCGATCGGTATCGTCCATCGGCCGAGCAGAGCCGAGGTGTTCCGGTCGGGGTAGTTCTCCCAAGGACCGAGTCCGACCCAGGACGCGGTGTCGAACTGCCCGTCGAGTTCGAACTCGACGCCGACCCGCAGCCCATCCCGGGTTCCGCCGGGGAGCTCGACGTGTTCTTCGAAGCGGAACGTGTCACCGTGGCGGCTGATCCTCCGTCGGTGTTCGATTTCGTCGCCGAAGGCCGCTCGATACCAGGTCGACACGAGGACTGCGCTCGGCTCGTCCTCGATGCGGACCTTGATAGGTTCCAGTGCGAAAAACCCCGAGCGGACGAAACGCTGGTCCAGCGCGAACGATCCGTCGTTGTCCGTCAGGGCGCGCCAGAGCGACAGCCGCGGCGGCGCCACGAGGAGCGGGTGCTCCACCGATCCCTCCTCCGCGAGCGTCGGCGGGACAACTTCCTCGGACGCTGCCAGCGGCAGCCACGTGCGTGGCAGCACCACCTGGTGCACGGCGAGCTCAGTGCCGGCCGGAGCCCAGCTTGCCGGCCGCGCGGTGCGGACCGTGAGTGAGATGGCGAGCGCCCCCTCGCGGCGCAGCTCATTCAGAATGGCATCGGGCAGTTCGATCTCGAGTTCGGTGCCGGGCTGGACGTCGGCGAGGTCGACGGGCACGGCCGCACCGCAGCCCGTGCGGCTCTCGACGTGGAGTTCGAAGGCGAGGTCCGAGAGGTCGGCGAAGTTCCGGCGGCTGCGCACCCGGAGCCGTCCGCGCCGCGCGTCATTCGCGTCGGAGACGATCCTGACTGGGCTGAACAGCCCACGGGCCTCGAAAAGCGCCGGCTTCGGTGTCGCATCCGCGAAGGCGATTCCGTTGAGCATCGTGGCCCCGTTGTGGGTGGCGTCGCCGAAGTCTCCGCCGTACCGGTAGCGCCCGTCGCCGTCCGGATCGAGGGCATGGTCGGTGAACTCCCAGATGAAGCCGCCCTGGAGCGCTGGCAGCGACTCGAAGAGGCGCCAGTACTCGGCCAGCCCACCCGTCGAGTTCCCCTGCGAATAGGCGTACTCGCACAGGATCAGAGGCCGATTCGAGCGCGGGTCAGCCGAGTAGCCCTCGAGGGCCGCGAACGACGGGTACATCGGGCAGACGAGATCTGACGCGCCATGGCCGCCGTGCCAATCCGTCGCGATGGCCCCCTCGTAGTGCACGGGGCGGGACGAGTCGAAGCGCCGAACCCAGGCGGCGGCCGCATCATGCGCCGCACCGAAGCCGGTCTCGTTGCCCAGCGACCAGGCAATCACGCACGGGTGGTTGCGGTCACGGAGGACCATCCGCGCGACCCGCTCGATGATTGGCATCAGGTAGGACGGGTCGTCGGCGATCGTTGACGCGAAGGCGTGGCCCTCGACGTCGGCCTCGTCGACGACATAGAAGCCGAGCTCGTCGCAGAGGTCAAGGAACGCGGGATCGTTGGGGTAGTGAGCGGTCCGGATCGCGTTCACGTTGAAGCGCTTGAGGAGGGAAAGCTCTTCGAGCATCCGTTCCCCCGTGATCACTCGGCCCGTCCGCGGGTCGACGTCGTGGCGCGCTACGCCCTGGATGAGCACACGTTTGCCGTTCACCAGGAGGTCACGGCCCTCGACTTTGACCGTGCGGAACCCGACTCGGACCGAAACCGTATCGACGATGCGGTTTCCGGGGCCGAGCAGCTGGACGGCCACGTCGTACAGGTGCGGACGCTCGGCGGACCACGGCTGCACGTCAAGGCCGGAGAGCTCGAGGGTCGCGGTGCCGGCGGGTGCCGACGCGGCCATCGCCATGCCGGCCATGTCCGGGATGGCACGGAACTCGGGCGGGACCGGGGCGCTAGCGGCGCGGATGCTCAGGAGATCCATGAAGTCATCGGGCAGCATCTGCGGGGGCCGCTCGTCGCGCTGCCGCGACGGCTTGGGCAGGGTCGGCGCGGCGATACGGGGCGCAACCTGGAGGTCGTGGAATCCTCTGAGCACTTCGACGATGACCCGGTGACCGCTCTCTCGACGGTGCGCGAGACCTTCTGTCTGAACCTCGAGGCGCAGACTGCCGGCGCGTGCAAGATGGTCGTAGTCGGCCTTAGCGACGACGTCGGCGATCCGGACCTCGGGCACGAAGGAGATCCACACCGAGCGGCTCAGTCCGGACTGCCACCACTGGTCCTGGTCCTCGAGGTAGCTCACGGCGGACCACTTGGCCACTGTCAGCTGGATAGTGTTCAGGCCGGTGCCAACCGCCGAGGTGATGTCGAACTCCGCCTCGAGGTGGGAGTCGGTGCTCGTGCCGACCGCTCGCCCGTTTACAGCCACCGAGAGCCGTCCTTCGGCTGCCCCAACGTGCAGGATCACGCGACCGCGGCCCTGAGGCTGGATGTCGACGACGCGCCGGTAGACACCGACCGGGTTGTCGGCGGGCACGGCTGGCGGGACCTCGTCGAAGGGCATGGGGACGTTGGTGTAGAACGGCCGGTCGGCCTGTGAGCTCATGGTCCATAGTGAGGGCACCTGCACCGTCTGCCATCGGCCCGCGGGCACCGCGGACGGCGATGGGAGGAGCTGGAAGTCCCACTCACCGTCCAGTGAAATGTCCGCTGGCCTGCGGACTGCGTGGATGGGGAGCCGGTTCACCGACGTGAAGCCGGCAGTGTCGACGGGGCCGTGCGCGTGCTCGTTCACCGGGCTGCTCCCGCCCCGTTAGTGCGGGCCGTGCCGCCGAGCCATGCGAGGCTGGGCTTAGGCCTGCGCTGGAACGTTTCACGCTCCACTGCGATTAGCCCGAAGGTGGGTCCCCAGTGGCCCCACTCGTAGTTGTCGAGGGCGCTCCAGTGGAGGTAGCCGCGCACATCGATGCCGTCGGCGATGGCCTCAGCCAGGTGGTCGAGGGCCTCGTCGATGTAGGCGATGCGCCGCGCGTCGTCGGACGTGGCGATGCCGTTCTCGGTGACGAGGATCTGAACGCCTCCGGTGACTTCCCACGTGTGGCGGACAGCGATGCCAAGAGCGTCCGGGCGGTAGGCGTTGCCGGTGAGTGTGTTGTCCGGGTGCGGTGGGTGCGGCTCGACGCCGCTCTCGCTCACCCACTGGCTGGAATAGGACTGGACGCCGATGAAGTCGTCTCCTCGGGCGCCCTCCAGGTACAGGTCCTCCCAGATGTACCCGAGTTCCTTCATTTTCTCCTCGCTGCCGGGACGGGCTTGGAAGGCGCGGTTGGCCACGGTCCAGCCGACGGCGGCACCCGTGCGTTGGCGTACGAGGTCGCGGACAGCGTGATGGGCTTCGATGAGGATTCGTCCGATCTCGGGGTCGGGGGCTGGCAGCTGGGGACGAGGGCTGTCCTCGACCGTGGGGCTCTGCCAAGCTTCCCCGGCGTCCGGATCGGCGGCGGTGCGGGACATCGAGGTCATCATCGCGAGCATGTTCGGCTCGTTGATGGTGCAGACCCACGGGACGCCTTCCAGGATCTGGGTCGCCGCATCGACGTAGGCGTGGAATCGGCGGACGGCTGTGCCGCCGAGCCAGCCGCCCTCGTCGGCGAACCACTTCGGGTTGGTGAAGTGGTGCAGGGTCACGACTGGCGTGAGTCCGTGGCGCCAGGCTGCGTCGATCATCCTCCGGTAGTGCGCGAGCTCGGCCTTGGAGATCTGGCCGGGCCGCGGCTCGATGCGAGCCCACTCGATTCCGAACCGGTACGCGTTGAGGCCCGCCTCGGCAAGGAGTTCCATGTCCTCTTCGAAGCGGTGGTAGCTGTCGACGGCGTCGCCGCTGAAGTCCATGCCTGGCATGCGGCCTTCATTGGCCCAGAAGTCGCTGTT
Source organism: Sinomonas sp. P47F7 (assembly GCF_049332655.1). Classification (GTDB taxonomy): domain Bacteria; phylum Actinomycetota; class Actinomycetes; order Actinomycetales; family Micrococcaceae; genus Sinomonas. Next base: position 2,579,696 of record NZ_CP186327.1, read on the forward strand.
CGTGTTGTTGCCCTCGATCTGGTGGGGTGCTGTCGATGCACCCCACAGGAAGCCGGCGGGGAAGGTTCTGGTCATCGGTCCTCGAGTGTCCGTGGCGTGAAGTGAACACGCGCAGCGTGCGGAGCTGCCTCCGTGGGTCAAGTCCACGTGTGCTGTGGCGGTGGCCGTCCGCCCATCGGCTTCGAGGGCGGCGGTGCGGGAGATTGAATTCATAGTGATGCCGAATTTTCGTTCTGTCAACACCCGGAGGTCACGTAAGTTTGTCGCGCTCAAAGCAGGCGAATCTGGTCAAGTACTCGATATTGGGATTATGCTGGGATGCATGCAGGAAGCGACACGGACCCGGGGGCCCTACGCTAAGACGGCAGCACGGCGGGCCGTGGTGGCGAAGGCAGCGTTGAGCATCGTCCGAGAGAGCGGTCACAAGGCTCTGACCACAGCAGAGGTGGCCGCACGGGCAAAGATCAGCGAAGCCTCGATGCTCTACCACTTCCCGACACGCGACCACCTGTTCGTGGCGGCCATGGAGTTGGCCGACGAGGAGGGTGGCAAGACCCTGACCGCGGAAGTCCTTGCCGATGGCACGAGCTTGAGCGACGTGGGCTGGATTCCGGCCAGACTCGCAGAAATGGCCATGCAGGACCAAGCCACAATCCGGCTGTTCATGGCGTTGGGCGCAGAGGCCGCGAACCCTGAACACCCCGCACACGATTACATGAAGCGCCACAATGAACGCGCGGTAAACGAGTTCGCCAGTATCGTCGAACGTCGCCAGGCCGAAGGCCTCGCCCACCCGGACATCGACCCGCACTCGGCCGCCCGCCAGATGATGGGCGCATGGAACGGCCTCCAGGGACAGTGGCTCGTGGACCCCACATTCGACCTCGCCCAGGAGGTAGCCCTGGCGTTCCGCCGGCTCACCGGCCAACCGACCATGGAGGCCAGGAAGCTGATCGGCGACCTCCTCACCCGAATCTGACCAGTCCCGACTTGCCTCTGACAACCCGCCTGAGCAGTCATCCGCGGCGCGATTCAACCCCTATGGAGAACAATGAACCACGCTCACCAGTTCACGCTTTCGGATGCCGCGCGGGCCGCCGACCCTCGCGACGGCTTCTATTCGAATCCGATCATTGCAGGCGATTATCCCGACCCCAGCGTCCTCCGGGACGGTGACGCGTACTACTTGGTTGCGTCCTCCTTCGTCTACTACCCCGGCCTCGTCGTGTGGCGCTCGACTGATCTGGTGACCTGGTCGCCGATCGGACCGGCCCTCACGGTTCCCTTGGGCTCCGTCTACGCACCCGAGATCGTCAAGCACGAGGGGCGCTTCTACATCTACGCAGCGGTGCGGGCCGTCCCGCAGATGCCGGCCCCCGATGGTGCCCCTCGCCCGCCCATCGCGACCTATGTCGTCCACGCCGACCAGATCGAAGGCCCTTGGAGCGAACCGATCGACCTCGGCATCCACAACGCGATCGACCCCGGCCACGCCGTCGGCGAAGACGGCAAGCGCTACCTGTATGTCAGCGATGGAACGCTGATTCCCCTCGCCGATGACGGGCTCTCGAGGGTCGGCCCGGACGAAAGGCTCTACGACGGCTGGGACTATCCCGCCGACTGGGAGGTCGAGACATTTGCCCTCGAAGGTGCCAAGATCATCCGCCGCGACGGCTGGTTCTACATGTTCTCAGCCGAAGGAGGCACGGCGGGCCCCCCGACCAGCCACATGGTGGTCGTGGCGCGCTCACGCTCGATCAGCGGCCCCTGGGAGAACTGCCCCCACAACCCGATCATCCGAACACGCTCGGCCGCGGAACCATGGTGGTCCCGTGGGCATGGCACGCCATTGGAAGATTCCTCCGGCGCATGGTGGATGATCTACCACGGCTACAAGAACGGCTTCCGCGCCCTGGGCAGGCAGCCCTTGCTGGAGCCGATGGAATGGACAGCCGATGGGTGGCCACTTGCCACGGGCGGAGACCTCTCCGAACCGCTCCACGCACCGAACGGTCCACGGTCCGACGGCGGGCTCCCGGGGTCGGGGCCAATCGACGAGCGCTGGTTCGGCCCACGCATGACCTTCTTCAAGCCCGGCCGCGGCTATCTGGACCGGATTCGGTTCGACGGGGAGTCCGTCACGCTGCAAGGGCAGGGCGGAAGCCCCCAGGACGCCTCGCCGCTTGTGATCAACACCGGCGACACCGCCTATGAAGTCTCAGTGGAACTGGAACTCGTCGGCCCGGTGACCGGAGGGCTGATCCTGTTCTACAACGAAGAGTTCTTCTGCGGGATTGCGTCCGACCAGGAGAGGATCCGCTCGTACCATCTCGCCGCGGAAAACCCCTATGAGGCGCCGACTCCGGCGATCGGGCGAACCTTGCACCTCCGTCTGGTCAACCGGGGGCAGGTCGGCAGCTTCTACTACAGCAGCGACGGCATGACGTGGACCCTCCACCGCTCCTACGAGGTCAGCGGCTACCACCACAACGTCGCCGGCAAATACCTCAGCCTGCGCCCGGCATTCTTCGCGGCCGGCGAAGGAACCCTCAAGATGCGCTCGATGAACTACACCCCGCTGCAGTCGTTGGAGGCTCCTTCACCCGCGTCCTGATTGGGCCTCGTTTCTGACGAGGTCAGCGACTCCCTCGCGGAGTGAGTAGGTCCGCCTCCGCCCGTCCACGACTGAATTCACGAGCCCGAGTGCGCGCAGCCCAGCGAGATGGTTGGAGACCGTGGCCGCGCTCACGTGCAGCCGGTGGGCGATCGTGCCTGATTGTGCTGGTCGCTCGAGAAGCACTTCCAGAACGCGGCGTCTCCCGGGGTTCGAGACCATGAGGCGGTGGAGATCGGGCATCATGGGGCCTCCCAGCCGACGGCACGGAACTTGGACGAAGCGGCGAAGCCAAAACCCTCGGACATGGTTCTCCCGTTCTCGGTTCGAGGCGGAGGTCAGCGATTGTTCTCTGCCCACTCGAACGGGTCGGCCCCGGCCGGATCCAGCCAGTCGTAGACGAGTTCCTGTCCTCCGCTCCTCCAGCGCTCGGGGGTGGTGGTGTGCAGCCAGTCGATCGGTTCGACGCCGCCCGGGGCTCCTCCGTCGAGGGCGAGCTTGAGGGCGCGGGCGAGATCCTCGTCGACCTGCGATGTCCTGGTCGAGGGGTCGACAGAGACGAACAGGGCGGTCCCGGAGCGTGCGACCAGGTCGAGGAACTGTCGGTTCTTCTCCCAGCCGGTGTGGTGCGTGCTGGGTACGCAGTCGGCGTCTGCCACGAAGAGCCGGCCGTGCTGTGCGAGGCGGAACGCCAGCGTGTTCACCCCGACTCTCCTCGTCCGCTCCCAGACCAGACCCGAGGTGTCGTCCCCGATCCTCTGGACGTGCGTGAGCCCGGCGGCGAGGTGACCGATGACGTTGCATCCGATGATGAGGGCGTCGCCGGCCGATTCCCTTATGGTCCGGTAGAAGCGCACGATGGCCTCCGCATTCGTCATGCTCCGGTCATAGGGAGCCCAGGACGAGCCGGCGTAGGGTTCGTTGGCCGGCTGCCAGGAGCGCCCAGTGACGGAGGCCCCCATGGCCGACCCCCACCTGCCGAACATGTCCCACGTGGAGAAGTCGTGCTTGACCAGCTCGAACCCCCAGCCGACAAGCCGGGCGATGTCCTCCGCCACGGTCCGCAGGGACCGGGGATGGGTGATGTCCAGCGAGTACGCCCCGTCCACGGCGCGGCGCAGGCCCTCCGCCGGAGGCGACTTCGTCAACAGCGGTCGGTACCAGATTCCCGGCCGGGCGCCTTCGGCGCGCACCGCATCGGCGAGTTCGGACATGAGGCCGAACTGGGGTGTGCGGGGGCGGTTCCACGGGCCGGAGGATGACGGGTGGCCGTCGGCGGTTCCGTCGGCCGACCACCCGTCGTCGACAACCCCGAACGGGCGCACGGGGTGGTGGCCGGCCAGCTCCGAGATGATCCGGGCGTCGCGGACAACCGCCGCGGCGTCGAAGCCTTTTCCGTAGGCGTAGTAGAAGTTGTTCGCGCCGGCTACGGGGGCCTCCGGCAGGAGCGGGTCGGAGCACATGAGGGAGGCAAGCTGGCACTGGACGGCGTACGGACGCTCGGTGCCAAAGACGGCGTGGACGGTCGCGGCGTGGATGCTGCGGTCGCCCGGCTCGACGGGGGCGTCTCCACTGCGCACGTCGAGCCAGAGGGAGAAGCCGTGCGGATCGACGGTCCAGAACGCGAGCGCCCCGCCTCGGACCTCGACCCCGGCACCCCATGTGGAGTTCGCCGAACGCTCGTGCACGAGGAAGGTCCACGGGAGCGGCCTCTCTGGTCGCATCGTCTGCCATTGAAGGTCCCCGTAGCTGCGTTCCCACGCGTCACCGAGTACCAGGGTGTCTCCGACGATGCGCCGGTGCCAGCGGAGGACGACCCGGGTGACTCCTCGGAGGGCCCCGACGTCGACCCTCAGTGCGCGCCCTTCGTGCAGAGTCGAGACCGCGACACCGACCTCATCTGGACGGGAGAACGCTCCATAGGGATCAGCCTGGGCGAGGATGATGTCCGGGTCGGGCATGTCCACGGACGAGCCGACGGCGGCCGTATCCAGTCCGGTCCGGGTCACGTGATCACTTGACCGCGCCGGCCCGGAGGCCCTCGATGAACTGCTTGTTGAAGATCGCGTAGGCGATGAGGACGGGGGCCGCCGCGATGACGAGTCCGGCGAACTGTGCGCTGAAGTTGACCTGGAACTGCGACCTGAACAGCGACAGGCCTACGGGGACTGTGTAGGAGTCCGAGTTGTTCAGCAGCACGACGGCGAGGGCGAGCTCGTTCCACATGGTGATCCCGGTCAGCAGGGCCACCGTTCCGATGGCCCCCCGCATGAGGGGCAGCACGATGGATCCGAAGATGCGCTTCTCGCTTGCCCCGTCGATCCGGGCCGCCTCGATGAGCTCGCCGGGGAAGGTGAGGAAGAACGAGCGCATCAGGACCGCGCCGAGGGGCAGGTTCGCCGCGGCGTAGACCAGTCCGAGGCCCCACGGGGAGTCGCGGATCCCGAGGGTGCCGGTGAGGGTGAAGAGCGGGACGAACGTCACCACGGGCGGCAGGGTCAGGAGGATCAGGAAGTAGCCGCTGGAGATGCCGGCACCGACGCTCTTCACGCGTGAGAGGTGGTAGCCGGCCAGGATCGCGCAGAACATTCCGAGCACGAGCCCCACGCCGGTGGCGGTGGCGCTGTTGAGCAGGTATTGGGTCATCGGCTGGCCGCCGAGCGTGCCGGCGATCGCCTGGACGTAGCCGTCGAGGGTCGGGCGGAGCGGCAGGGAGAGCGGGTCGGTGATGATGTCGGCCTGCGACTTGAAGGACGAGAGGACGGCGATCACGACCGGGATCGCCGCCAGCACCGCCCAGAGGCCGACCAGCACCGTGACGACGACTGTTCCGGGCGTCAGTGTGCGTTTCATCGGAGCGCTCCCCTCCGGCGTGACAGGACGACGTATCCGAGCGTCGCGCCGACGATCAGGATGCATGAGACGACGGAGGCGGCGCATGCATAGCCGAAATTGAGATTCGTGAACGCCTGGGTGTACACGAAGATGGTCAGGGACTCGGACGAGTGCGAGGGCCCGCCGCCGGTCATCACCCACGGCATGTCGAAGACCTTGAGGGCGAAGATGATCTGCAGCACGGTGACGGTCGCGACGGTGTCCCTCACGGCAGGCATGAGGACGAACCTGGCCCGCTGGATCGGCCCGGCCCCGTCGACCACCGCGGCCTCGACGACCTCGCCGGGGATGTCCTGGAGGCCGGTCCAGATGATCGCCATCGGCCAGCCCACGCCCTGGACCACCGAGACGACGGCGATGACGGGCATCACGGCGGCCTGGTCGGACAGCCATGGCTGCGCCAGGGCCGGGTTGATCGCCTTGAGGATGGCCGTCACCCAGCCGACCGTCGGGTCGAGCCCGATCTGCCACACGACGCCGATGAACGCCAGCGGGAGGAAGGAGGGGGCGAGGATGACGAACCGCCAGACCGAGTGCCCGGGGATCCGGGCGTACAGGGCGAGGGCGATGAGCGCGCCGAGGCCGACGGTTCCGACGACGAAGATCAGCGCGAACACCGCCGTGTTGACCAGGTCCTGCCAGAACGTGGGGTCCCCGAAGAGCTGGATGTAGTTCGCAAACCCGACGAAGGTGGCGCTCGACCCGGCGCCGGTGGTGTCGAAGAACGACGTGTAGAGGGTCGAGACGGCCGGGTAGGCGAAGAGGAGCGCCGTGAGGACGATCGCCGGTCCGAGGTACACCGGCCCCCGGGGCAGGGCCCTCCGGGACGTGGAGGGCCCTGCGCCGCGGCGACTCGACCTTTCGGTTGCTGTCGCGGTTGCGGTCATGGTGCTCACTTGCCTGCTGAGCCCGCGACGAGCGCCGCGGCCTGTTCGGGGGTGTACTTGCCGATCACGACCCCGCTCATCGCGCCGATGAATGCGGTCTCGGTGTCGGCGCTCATCTCCTGGGAGAGGTCGACCCACGTGCCGGTGCTGGAGATGTTCTTGGCCAGTGAGGCCGAGATCGGGTCCACGGAGGAGCCGGGTGCGAAGTCAGAGCGGGGCGGGAGGCCGTGCTGCCACATGCCCTGGTCCTGGGCCAGGTACTGGAGGAACTGCTTAGCCGCGTCGGCGTTCTTCGAGTTCTTGTTGACCACGAACGCGTCGGTCGTGGAGAACGTCATCTTCGTCGGGGTGCTCGATGCCGACGGGGGCAGGAACCAGCCGACCTGGTCTCCGGGCATCGCCTTCTCGATCGCGGAGGTGGCCCAGGTCCCGTCCATGTACATCGGGGACTTGCCTGCCTCGAACGCCGCGCTCGCCGAGGCCGACGTGGTGCTCGCCGCGCCGGTGCCACCTGCGAGGACGTTGTGGGACACGAAGTCCTTCGCGACCTGGAAGGCCTGGACCGCGCACGAGTCGGTCCACTTTGAGGTCGGGGAGCTTCCCTGCAGGCCCTTGGTCCAGGCCTCCCCGCACGTGTTCGACGCGTAGGAGGAGAAGAGGCGGAGGGGCTCGGTCGGGTCGCCGAGGCCGACGGACATGGGCTGGCTGTAGCCGGCCGACTGGAGCTTGCCGACCATCGAGAAGAAGTCCGACATGCTCATCCCGGTGTTCGGCGGGTCCTGGATTCCGGCCTTCTTGAGCAGGTCCTTGTTGTAGTACACGATCGGCACGACCGTGGCGCCGGCCGAGATCGCGTACTTGTGCCCGTCCGCGGCTGTGTAGGTGGACTTGACGTTGTCGTAGGCGTTGGCGTCGAGGCCGGAGTTCTGCCAGACGTCGTCCAGCGGGGCGAGGATCCCGTCCTTGAGGTACTGCGGGTAGTTCGACTGGTCGAGCGCGATGGTGCTGAAGTCGGGGCCGCCGCTGGACTGGAAGAGCTGGGGGATCTTGGTGAAGTAGCTCGAGTTCGGGATGGCGGTGATGTTCACGGTGATGTTCGGGTGGTCCTTGTGGAACTGCTTGGCCGCGTCGAACACGTAGGTCCAGTCGGACCAGGCGGTGCCGTTGATGGTGATCTGTCCGGAACCCCCGCTGGACGAGTTCCCGACCGCGCAGCCGCTCATCGCGACCATCGAGCCGACCGCCGTCGCCACCGCCAGCGCCTTGGCCGCGGACTTCACGCGCCTGCTCTGGTCCTTGCGGGCTGGCTCGGCGGGCGCTTTGGCGCGGGGCCGGATGCCGCGGCCAAGCAGGCTGTTCTCATCGTTGAGTTTCATTGCTTTCCTCACTTGTTGTTGGTGCTGTGTGCTCTGCCCCGGGGATGGGGCTTTCAGGGGGTTTGGATCTCGAAGATGCGTGCGGAGGGCCCGTCGATTCCGGGGCGGAGGACGACGCTGCCGTCGGGGGCGTCGGCCAACTCCCACGACGAAAGCCTCTGGGGGTAGACCTCGGCGAGGTGCTGGGCGCGGACCCCGCGCGGGAGTCGGAGGGCGATCTCGTCGTCGTCGGTGCCTCGGTGCCAGGCGTAGAGCAGCGTCCGTCCGCGGGCGCCGAGCTGGAGCGCGAGGCTATCGCCGTACCACTGGGGCATGCCCGCGGGCCAGCTTGGCACCGACTGGGCGATGTCGTCGCGGACTTGTTTGAACAGGGCCGTGGCGGTGTGCACGAGTTCGAGCTGGTCCGGGTCCATACGGTTCAGGAACCCGGAGAGGTAGAGGCGTCCGCTCAGGCCGGTGGCCATGGTGTAGGCGATCTCCTCCTGGCTCATCCAAGCCTGGGGATAGGCCCAGTTCCCGGCCTGCTCAGGGAGCATCTGAATCGGTGCGCCGGCAGCGATGGCCGGGTAGAGGCGGAAGTCCTCCTGGTCGGAGGTGGACTGGAAGTCGAACAGCTCGAGCATCGCGAAGTCGGCGCGCATGCCGCCGGAGCTGCAGTTCTCGAACACGACTTCCGGGTGGCGGCGGCGCAGGCCGGCGAACCACTCGAGGTGGGCCCGGTTGTGCCCAAGTAGACCGGCGCCGACGGAGAACGCCCCCGCGTCCGTGCCCGGCCCTGGGGTGACGTTGTAGTCGAGCTTGAAGAAACCGACGCCGAAGTCGGCGATGAGCCGGTCGAAGGCAGCGTCCAGGTGGGCGCGTGCGTGCGGGCTGCGCAGGTCGAGGAAGAAGCGTTCGTGCTCAGTGACCCTGCGGCCGTGACGCTGCAGGAACGCCTCGTCGGGCAGCCGGGCTGTGACGGGGCTGTGGACGCCGACGACTTCGGGTTCGAGCCACAGGCCGACCTTCATGCCCTGCCCGCGGATGGCCTGGACGACCCTCGCGAGGCCGCCGTCGGGGAAGCGGCGGATGGAGGGGATCCATTCGCCGACGGTGGGCCACCAGTCCCCGGCGGTGTCGTCGTACCAGCCGGCGTCGATGCAGAAGCACTCGGCCCCGGCGCGGGCGGCGTGCTCGATCAGGGGAAGGAGCCGTTCGGTGGTCGGGTTCCCGTTGAGCGTGTTCATGTAGTCGTTGAAGACCAGCAGCGAGCCCCGGTCCGCGGTGCGTGCGCGGCGCAGCCAGCGGCGATGAAGGGTCAGCTCGGCCACGGCGGCTTCGAAGCCGCCGTCCGCGACCGCGATTGAGACCGGGACGGTCGTGAAGCTCGCCCCGGGCGCGAGCTCCTGGGACCAGTGGTGGTCGAGGTCCTCCGGGCCCAGCAGCACCAGCGCAGCGGAGTCCTCGCCCACGCGCACGTTGTCGACCTCCCAGCGCCAGCCCCCGTTGTGCTCGACCTGCCAGGCCAGCGCCCGCCCCGTGCCGGAGTTGACGAGGGCGCCCGTCGGCAGGGCGCGTGCGGTGGACCAGGTCGAGGTCCCGACGGCCGCGAAGGACCCGCGGCCGGGCTGGTTCATCAGCGCGGAGTTGAAGTCCCCGAGCCCGGTCTGGCTCCACAGCGGCTGGGCCGTCCACCTGTTCTCCGCCAGCTGCTCCCCGGTGCCCCAGTGCAGGACGAGGTCCTCGGTCGATTCGCCCGCACGCACGAGGGCGCCGACCGCGGCGGAGGAAACGGCCTCCAGCACCACCGGGAGCGCGCCGTCGTTGTGCACCGTGGTGGTGATGCGCGCTCCCTGGACCTCGGGAGAGGCACGGAACGCGGTGACGACCCGCAGGCCGGTGGCATCGTCCGTCTGGACAATCTCGAGCCACTCCTCATCGGAGAGGCTGTGCGCGACGTGGCCGGCGTAGCGAAGGCGCGAACCCGCACCCGTGTTGGTGAACCGCGTGTTGTTCCGGGCCCGCCCTTCGCCGGTGAGCATGAGCTCGACCAGCGGCTGCGTGGACGCCGCCGGCTCAGCGGGCTCCTGGTCGGTGCCAAGCCCGCACAGGACGACCGGGCGTCCCTCCTCGGCGCTGAACACCAGGCTCAGCCGCCCCGCCGTCCACCGATGGTGCGAAGCCACCTTGTCCCCGGCGTCCACGACGGCGCCCGCGCAGCCCTCCCCGCCCCATTGGCTGCTCTCCAAGACGATGCTCCCTCGCGTCGTGAAAACGTTGATCATTACTTTGCATGAAAACGATGATCAAAAGTGATGGAGACCACTGTATGTCAGGACATGGACGTCCGCAAGGGGTCAGTTCGATGTGTGGGGAGGAGGGGCGGTGCTCTCGCGCAAGACCAGCCCGTGACGCGCGATGCCGACCCGCAGATCTGCCCTATTCGGGTGGGCCAGGAGCTCGAACGCGGCCAGGCCGGCCCAGTCGAAGTCCAAACGATAGGTGGTCAGGCTCGGAATGTACGAGCCAGCCAAGGGCTCGTCGTCGATGCCGGCGACGCTGACGTCGTCGGGTACCCGCCTGCCGGCCTCGTGCAGGGCGCGCATCACAGGGAAGGCCAGTTCGTCGTTGCTGCAGAAGACCGCGGTAACCGACGGATCGGCGGCCAGCCGAAGACCCGCCTTCCGGCCAGACTCGATCGACCAGTCCGACATGACGGTCGGCGGTTCGGGGGCGCCAGCCTCCCGGAGGGCCTCCCTCCAGCCGAGCTCGCGCGCATGCGGCTCACCCCGCGCTCCAGGGACTGCAACGTGGTGAACCGTGGCGTGTCCGAGGCCGAGGAGATGCCGCGTGACCTCACGCGCCGCCGCCCGGTCATCCACCAGCACATGGGGGACGTCGATGCCTATATCGCCGCCGTTCGTCACCGTCGCCACTGGGACAGCCCCCAGCCTGGCGTGGAGCTTCTTGGAGTCGTACAGGTTGTAGTCCAGGACGATCACTCCCGCGATCGGCTGGGCGAGCAGGACATCGAGCGCCGAATCTGTGCTCGCCGTGTCAGTCGGGTCCAGGACGGCTATCGCCACCACAAAGCCGCTCTGCCTTGCCCGCTCCTCGATGTTCAGCACCATCCGCGCCCTGCCGTACGCGGAGGGGTCACGGGTGATGATCCCCACAATGGGCTGCCGCCCCTGCACCAGCGCCCGAGCCGCTCCGTTCGGGCGGTATCCAAGCTCCGCGATCGCCGCCAGCACCCTGTCCCGGGTCTCGGGCCGGACGGGAACCGATCCAGTGAGCACACGGCTGACCGTCGGCACGGACACCCGGGCCGCCCGAGCCACGTCAACGATCGTCGGAGGTCTGTTCATCAGGGACACCAATTGAACAATAGGCCCTTCGACTGCATGGTGCCTCCTGCTCGGCAGCCGGGAGGCAGTCCTCGAAGGGACTGACGCTTCTATAGCTGTCAAGCCGCCTCCGGTGCTGCGTGGAGGGCGTTGAGCCTCCGGTACAGATGTCGCGCCAGGTATCGCTTCAAGCATCGGCGAATCTCACGTGTGGAGCGTCCTTCGGCGATGCGTCGTTCGACGTAGGCCCGTGTGTCGGGGTGATGGTTCATCCTCACCATGGTCACTGTGTGGAGCGCGCGGTTAAGGCGTCGGTCGCCGCCGCGGTTGAGTCGGTGTCGGACGGTGTTCCCCGAAGATGCCGGTATCGGGCTGACGCCCGCGAGGGACGCGAACGCGGCCTCGTCTCGGACACGGCCGAGGTGGGACCACGCCGTGATGATGATGGCGGCGGTGACCGGCCCTATTCCGGTTTCCTCCAGCAGGGGCGCGGCGGGAGTCGCGCGGATGAGTTCGGTCATGCGGGCCTCGTTGGCTTTCAGTGCCTCCTCGAGCTCGAGGATCCGCTTGGCAAGGCGCACCGCCTCATCACGGGCGATCCGCAAGGCCAGGGCCTCCTCCCGATCGCGCCAGCGTGACACTTCACGAACCTGCGAGGCCCCCAGCGGCTTCCGGGCGTCGGTGCCAAGCCCGTGGACGCGCAGCAGCGCGGTGAGCGCGTTCACGTTCATCGTGCGCTCCTGGGACAGCTGGTCCCGGGCGGTGGAGAGCACCCTCAGACCGGCCCGGGCGCCTTCGTCCGCCCGGGGACGGCGTAGCCTCGAGGTGTCGAGAGGCAGCACTGCTGCGGCGATCGCGCCAGCGTCGATAGGGTCCGACTTTCCGATGCCGCGGCGGCTTCGGGCGTTCATCCTCGGGGCCTCAGCCACTTCGTAGCCTGCGGCGACAACGCCGGCGGCGAGCCGGGCCCCGTAGGTGCCGATGCCTTCGATGACCCAGAGCGTGCCAGCGTCGGCGGCCGTGCGCCGGGCAGCCCACGCGATCGCACGGGCGAGGCCCTTGGGGGTTGTCGGGAACTGCTCGCAGACCAGAAGCTCCCCGGTAGAGGAGTCACGGATCGCGTAGGTGTGCGTTCGGGCGTGGGCGTCCACGCCGATGACGAATGGGTGGGAATGAGCGACAATGGCCAACGCGGGCGGGTCCTTCCTTCAGCGGAACAGGGTCGGCCGCCCAGCGGCCGGCGTCTGTCCGGGACAGGAAGTCACTTCGGGGCAGGACTGTGATGGGCCACGACTCCCTGAGGGTCGGGCAGGCTTCTAATCAGGCCATCGGAGTGGGCCGGGACGACGCCGGTCGCTCTACCCCCGGCCGGACAGGTCAGTCCAAAGGCACCTCGCGGGCCATCCGATAAACGGGTCACGGCCGAGGGCAGAACGGCCAACGCCTACCCTGCCAGCCGATCCCAGATCAGCCGTACTAAGACTCACAGTCCGAATAACGGTGGGTTCGGCTTGGCCCATGGTTAGTTGATGCGGCCTTCGAAGGCGATCGCGAAGGCATTCAGTGCCGGCTTCCACCGTGTGGCCCAGCGTGCCCTGCCTCGTCCGGTCGGGTCAAGGGACCGGGTGACGAGGTACAGGCACTTCAGCGCGGCGGCGTCGTTGGGGAAGTGGCCTCTTGCCCTGACCGCGCGGCGGTAGCGGGCGTTGAGGGACTCGATCGCGTTGGTCGAGCAGATTACCGTCCTGATCTCCGCGTCCCAGTCCAGGAACGGGGCGAACTCCGCCCAGGCGCTTCGCCAGAGCCGGGCGATCGCAGGGTATTCGGTGCCCCACTTTGCCTCGAACTCCCCGAAGCGCTCCCGTGCTGCGGTCTCGGTCGGGGCGGTGTAGACGGGCTTGAGGTCCTTGGCGAGCTCGTCCCATCGCTGGCGCGAGGCGTAGCGGAAGGTGTTGCGGATCAGGTGGATGATGCAGGTCTGGACGGTGGCCTGCTCCCAGACGGCGGTGATCGCATCCGGGAGGCCCTTGAGCCCGTCGCAGACGGCGATGCAAACGTCCTCCACGCCGCGGTTCTTGATCTCGGTCAGAACCCCGAGCCAGAACTTGGCGCCCTCCCCGCCGTCCCCGGCCCAGATCCCGAGGATGTCGCGTTCGCCATTCAGCGTCACGCCCAGGACGACGTAGAAGGGTTTGTTGCGCACCTGCCCGTCGCGGACCTTGACGTGGATCGCGTCGATGAACACCACTGGGTAGACGCGGTCCAGCGGCCGGTTCGACCACTCGGCCATCTCCCCGGCGACCTTCTCGGTGATCCTCGAGATGGTGTCCTTGGAGACCGCGGCGCCGTAGACCTCCTCGAAGTGCGCGGCGATCTCCCCGGTGGTCAGGCCACGGGCGCTGAGGGACAGGACGATCTCGTCGATCCCGTCCAGGCGTCGTTTGCGCTTCTTGACGATCTGCGGCTCGAACGTGCCCTCCCGGTCGCGGGGAACCTCGATCTGGACCGGCCCGACCTCGGTGAGCACGGTCTTCGAACGTGTCCCGTTTCTCACGTTCGTGCCCTCGGCGGGCCCGTGCCTCTCGTGGCCGAGGTGCTCCGTGATCTCGGCTTCGAGCGCGGTCTCCAGCACGCTCTTGGTCAGCCCGGCCAGCAGCCCGCCCGGGCCCACCAGGCTCACGCCCTGCTCGCGCGCCTGCTCCAGCAGCGACTCCGCGAGCTCCTTCTGATCGATGATCTCTCCCGTCACGGGACCCTTCTATACCTTGGGGTCAAGTCCGAGGCGGCCTGGATTGGCTCGGGCCGGAGTGGTTAGGCCATGATGCGGTTGAGGCTGCGGAAGAGCTGGCGGGCTATGTAGCGCTTGAGGCATCGGCGGATCTCGCGACGTGTCCTGCCTTCGGCGACCCGGCGCTCGACGTATGCGCGGGTAGCGGTGTGGTTCGACATTCGGACGCGGGCGATCACTTCGAGGGCGTAGTTCAGCTGTCGGTCGCCGCTGCGGTTGAGCCGATGACGGACGGTGTTGCCGCTTGAGGCCTGCAAAGGCGCAGCCCCGGCCATCGTGGCGAACGCGGCCTCGGAACGGATTCTGCCCTTGTGCGAATACGAAACAAGCACGGACGCCGCAGTGACAGGGCCGACTCCGTGGGCGTCGGTCAGGCCCGGAGCGAGGTCGCTCACATGCTTGGCCAAGGCCGAGTAGTTGGCCTGAATCTGGCGCGTTAGCTCGAGGACTGAGGCCGCGAGCCTGCGGGCCTCATCCCGGATTGTTTGTGTCGGAGCGTCGTCGGTTGGGCGTGCCCGCCATGCGGCCACAGCGCGCACCTGGGCGTCGGTCAGGGGCTTGCGGGCGTCGAGTCCGAGGTCAAAGCTGCGCAGCAGCGCGGTGAGCGCGTTCCGGTCGGCGGTCCTGCGCGTGTCGATCGCCCGACGAGCGACAAGGAGTACCCGCAGTGCCGAACGGATCCCGTCTGCCCTCGGTGCTGCCAGCTCGCCCATATCGGATGCGAGGGCTGTGCGAGCCGCCGCAACCGCGTCAATCTCGTCCGATTTTCCCTTGCCGGCACGTGAAGGTCGCTTGGGTGGCTGGACATCGCAGACCGCAATCCCCTCCGACTGAAGGTGGCGGGCGAGATTGGCCCCGTAGGAACCGGTGCCCTCGATTGCTGCCAGCGCCTTCCCTGTGGTGCGACGTTGGATCCAGGCCGCAGCCCGGGCCAGCCCCGCGGGGGTCGTAGGGAATGTCGCAGAGCCGGCGGTGCGGCCCGTGCTGCAGTCGAGGATCGCAAAGGTGTGTGTGCGGGCGTGGGTGTCCACACCGATGACATGTCGGTACTGCTCTGCCACGATAGTCACCGCGGCGGCTCCTTCCGTTCCGAGGGATACTGCCGTGCGGCGTCGGTCTGGAAGAGGAGCTGTCACGAGGCACATCTCTAACGAGCCACGCGGTCCCGAACGCAGGAACGCGGGCGACCTTCTATCAAGCCATCGGAACAGGCCAGACCGACGCCGGCCCTGCTGACGGACGAGTCCTGTGCAAGGCATGCCTCCGAATGGCGAACGCAGCCAGATCGATCAAGAGTCACGTCAGCTGGAACCGGACGCCAGTCTGCCAGCCAGTCCCAGACCAGCCACCCCAATTAGAGATCGATCATCTCGGCGGTCTCGGTCATTGCCCTTCCTTTCGGTCAGGCCACGCCGTTCACACCGTTTTTCTTACAGTCCCGGTGCACCCTAATGCAACATCACACGTGAGCGGCCCTGCATGTGGCGTTAGGGTCTTCTAAGGGTCTTCTGCAGCGGTTGCGTTGCAGCTCTAGAGTTGGCGCGACATGAAGGGCTCGACTCCGTCTCGGGCCTGTCGTCACATGCCTCCGTCTCCCCGCCGCGGTTAGAAGCTACCGAACCGGCACACCGAGTACCCACTTGATGATCTTGTTTGCTGAGACCCGGTTGCTCATGCTGGCCCTTCCGTCAGGTGGGTGGTGGCGCGGGACTTCATGGCTCGGTCGGTGTTGGTCAGCTCGGCTTCGAGCCGGCTGCGGAGGTGGATCGCGACCACCGGGTCGGCCGAGCCGATCTTGAAGAGGCAGTGGGCCTTGGGGAGTGCGGTGATCTCCGCGGCGGACCCGAGCGGGAGGCTGAAGAGCCGTTCGCAGGCCTTGGCGTCGTCGCTCTTTGACTGCTTGTAGACCAAGGCTGTGCCGCATTCCTTGATCATCGCGATCGCCGGGCTGTCGGCCGGGATGTCCGAAATGTGGTGGAAGGCGAACTGGCACGAGAGGGAGAGCGCGCGGGAAAGCTTGGTGTTGCGCCGGGTCACGGTCGCCACCGAGCCCTGGACCGTGTGCCAAGCCTCTTCGATCAGCAGCGTCGTCGGGACGGGGTCCGCCTGCCGATAGAGGGTGTTCGCCAGCCAAGTACTGACGATGGTCATGACGATCGGCAGCGCCGGCCCTTCTTCCGGCAGGAGGGAGACGTCAAAGACGGTTAGGCCGGCATTGAGCTGAATCTCGTCACTTGTAGGGCCGTCGATCAGGCCCGCGAGGTCATCCTCGATCATCCGCTCGAGCTCAAAGGCAGGGTCACGGCCCCACTCCTTCAGTTCCTCGCGGGTAAGCCCGGCAGCGCCAGCGGTCCCCACGTCGGGACGATAGAGCGCGGCGAGGACGTCTCGGATGTCTGCTACGCGTCCTTCGTGCCGTCCCGTCTCCAGGGCCTGCCGGTGGGCCATGCGTAGGGCCTTGCCCTCACGCGGGGTCAGCTTCCTGCCCAGGGCCTCCTCGGTCACCGCACGCAGCAGCATCGACTGCCCGGCCGGGGTTTCGAACCCCGCGCCGTCGCCCTCTCCGGGCGGGCCGTCGAGATCCTCGTCGAGGCGGGTGGCGATGCGCGGGTCGAGGAGGTTGATCCTCGCCCCGCCCCCACCAATCCGGAAGCGGATCGGCGCCACGTCGAGCGCCTGCGCCAACGGTGTGTACTCGCCGCCGCGGCGGTCGATCTGGTACTTCTTGTCGATCACGACGATGCGCCGGCCGAGGATGAGCTGGCGCAGCACGCCCCAGGTCTTCATGGCGGAGCTCTTTCCCTGGCCGAGGTCGCCGATGTAGACCACGTTCGGGGACTCCAGAGTCTCCCCGTAGCCTTCGAAAACGTCATGGATGAGGAACCACCCGGAGTCCGCGTCAATGCCGAAGATGAGTCCCTTGTGCGAGGTCGGCGGGGCGGCCACCGCCATGTCGGAGAACTCCATCTGCCGGGTCGAGGTTAGGATCCCGGGCGCGGCGGGATCATAGAACCCGAGCTGCGAGGCGAACTTCCAAGGCCGGTGATGGAACCACTTCGTCCCCGGTTCCGTCTCGACGCCGAGCTGCGGCCGGCCAGAATGGCGCGCCCGCTCGCCTGCGGCCCAACGCACCGCCTCCGCCCGCTTCCGCGCCTTCTCGGCCCGGGCCACGGAACGCGGCATCCTCTTTGCGGGGATCAGGGACCACCTGCGCCGAGTCGCGGTCTCGGCGTCGGCGGCCTCGAAAGCCTCCCCGGATCTCGCCGTCGTCGTCTCGGTGCTCATCGGATCCCCCTCGTGAACGGCATGGTCGTGATTGATGCAAGGTCCTGCCGGTGGTCGAGCCAGTCGATGCGCTCGATCCCGGCGTCGGCGGCCGCGGCCTCGATGATGTCCGCCGTCGGAAGGACCTGTTCGGCGTCGTCCACTGAGTAGGTGATGTAGAGGCCGAACGCGGCGCCGTGGTGCCCGGATCCGACCCGGAGGTCGACAAGGCGCTGTTTCGAGGCATCCAGGAGCACGTCCTCTTCGCCGTCGGTCACTCGTCCTGCTTCCTCGGCGGTCTTCTTCCGCGCCTTGTCATCGGCCACATGGCGTCTGGCCTGCCCGCGCGCCTGGCGGGCGTCTTGGAGTTCGGAGACGACTGCGACCGTGTGGACCACTGGGGGCTGGATGCCCCGCAGCAGGGGCCGCAGCGCCTCGACCGGCACCGCTTCCGGGCTGAACGCAGTGGCCGGCACGTACCCGGTGCGCGTGTGCCACTTGCCGTTGACGACGACGGCGTTCGGCGACGTCGAGCCGTCCAGGTGCTGCCAGCAGTCGGCGAGGTCCGCTCCGTCTTGGTCGTCGATGTCGTAGTCCGGGTCTTGGAGGTGGCGCAACAGGGCGGCCATCTCGAGAGGGCCGAGCGGGCGGCAGCCGGTGACTGAGCCCTTGATCTCGGCGTAGGACATCGCCGAGCGGACCTCGTTGAAGATCGCCAGGCCGACGCCCTCGTCGCCTTCCCCGTACACGGACGCCCGCCGGTAGAGCGGGTCCCCGGCGGGGATTCGGAAGGTCTCGTAGGTGCGGTGCTGCTCTGCGCGGGAGCGGACGACGTCGCACAGCTCGCCGTACGACTCGAGCAGGACCTCCGGGACCTCGTTGGCGATCTGGCGGCGCAGCCACAGCAGGTGGTCGGTGGCGTCGACTGGCACGCTGCGGGAGATCGACTGGACGTGTGTGATCAGCTGCTGGCGGCGGGCCAGCCGTGCCAGGACCTGCCCATGCGCGATGTAGCCCGCGTCCTCCCGGTGCTCCTCGCGCAGCCCCGAGCTGGTACCAATCGTCTCGACCGTGGCCGTGTAGTAGGGCTTCTTGGCCTGATGCCGGAACACCGCCATCTGTCCCAGAGGCGTGTGGACGGAGAAGAACCGGACGGATCCCACCATGAGCGGCGCAGTGTCGCGATGCCGGATCGGGACGTCGATCATGCCATCTGCGTCGGCGCGGTCCGCCTGCGACCTCGGGGCCCTCGCCCGCCGCGTCGCCGCGCGAGCAGTGACCGGGACGAACACCGCGGTCCCCTTCCGGCGCCGGTGCCACTGATGCCACCGCTCGGCGAGCAGTGCGCCGACACTGCGGTGGTCGGTGAACCTGGTCGGAGTGGTCAGGACCGTTCCGACCAGCAGGACCGCGCCCGCGGCGAAGAAGGCCAGGATCTGCTGGATGCCGCTGAACATGACCACCAGGGCCACTGCCAGCGAGGCGATCATGCCGGCCCACTCGGGGCCCGAACGGTGCCCGCCCCAGAGGCCACGGCCGGCCACTTCGCCGCCGAGTACGACCATCCTCATTGTGTCTCCCTGCTAGCGTCCGCTGATGTGGTCGGTGTTCGGGGCGATGGTCTCCGCGGCCATCCGGCCTCGCCGGGCGGCCGTGCGGGCCGTCTCCCGCGCGGCCAGCAGGAACGCCGCGGCGCCGCCGCTGGCGACCTTGCCTGCGGTCTTTGCCGTGACCGCACCGACGCTCCCCGCTGCCTGGAGAGCCGAGCGCCTCGACGGACTCTGTCCCCCGTGGATCGGCGAGGGCGACGACGTCCCGCCAGTTTCTGTCGATGCGGCGCTGCTGACCGCCTGCCCTGAGGCGCGGTTGCCGGCACCTGAGCTTTGATTGCGGTTGAACATGCTGCGCTGGTTCCGGATCATCGAGCTGACACCGGCCCCGGCTCCGGCGACGAGGGCCGCCCCGGCGACGGAGCCGCGACCGGCGCCGACGCTCGTCGAGGCGGAGGGCAACAGCGGGACCCATTTGAACAGTCCCATCGGTGCGAACGCGAACATGAGCATCGCGGCCCCTGCGATAAAGACGCTCGAGGCGTTCACGAGGGCGTCGTCGACGCCGTCCTTGAAGGCTGGCTGGCCGGCGACGAAGCCGAAGACCGCTCCGATGAGAAGGATCAGCAGCGGCTTGGACAGGCCGATGCCCAGCCAGAGGGAAAAGATCTTCGCGACCCGGCCCCGATACTGGGGATGGACGAGGAACCCGATCGCCAGGGCGATACCGACGCCGATCATGTACAGGGCGAAGGGCTGCAGGAACAGGACCCCGATCAGGCCCCAGGCGCCGAAGAAGAGCAGCCCGAACAGGATCACCGCCGCCAAGGGGCCGAACACGCCGTTGGACTGGTAAGAGGCGAAGCGGGACACGACCTCCATGAACGAGGCGATCCTGGTCGCGGACCAGTCGGAGAACGCATCGGTGAACCCGGAGAACCAGCCGTTGAGCACGTGCCCGATGGCCGGGCCGAACAGCACGAGCACGACGGACAGGGGCCCGTACCAGATCAGGGCTCGGCGCACCTCCTCGAGGTCGATGTCCCCGTCCTTGGCCACGTCCTTCCAGAGCTTGAAGTACATCAGGGCCAGGATCACCAGCCCGACGGCTGCGAAGGCGCCCCATGTGTCGCGGAACCCGTCGTCGATGACGAAGGCGGAGGTCTTCGTCAGGTTCTGGGTGACCTCGCTGGTGGCCTTCACCGCCCCGTCCTTGACAGTGTTGGCGAACCTCTCGAACCCGTCCTTCGGGTCAGCGATGAACGAGATCACGTCCACCGCCCCGAGGACGAACTGCCCGCCCGGGGAGATCGCGATGACGTCCTTGAGGACGTCCCCTGCCAGCGGGGTCATCCTGGCGACGGTGTTGTCGAGCCTGCAGGCCATCGAAGCGGCGGGGTCGCCGATGGCCAAATAGGCCGCGCAGAGGCTCGCGCCGTCCTTGGACGGGCTGTAAGCCAGGGCCTGCTCCGGGGTGGCTAGGAACACGGCGAACGCCTTCGCGGTGTCCTGCTCGCACGAGCCCGGCAGGGCGAGGTGCAGGGCGTTGATTCCGCAGGCGTCCTGCGAAAGCTTCTGCACGATCGAGTCCCGGATCTGGCTGCGCTGTGTGGCCGGGAGCCCGGCGAGGCGCTTCATCTCGTCGGCGTTCAGGCTCGATGACTGGGGTTGGGACTGGTCGGCGGCGTAGACGGCCTGGGTCGAGACGATGCAGAAGCTGAACATGACGACCAGGGCCATGGCGACGGGCCGGATCTTAGCGGAGAGCGTTCGCATACTCGATCCACCCCTCACGAGAGACGTCCTTGAAGGCTTGGTCGGCCAGCTCTTTGGTCAGCACCGGGGCCTTCCCGCCAGGCGCAGGAAGGGCAGCGGCGTTCGGTCCCCGGTCCGGGAGCCGGCCTCCGAGCGTGCCGTTGTCGCCGAGCGGAGCCTGGCTGCGGGTGACCATCCAGTCACCTCCGTGCCACGAGAGGTCGAGCGACTGTGTCACGAAGCTCGCCTTGGGGTCGTCGCCCGTGCGGGCGTCGACCACTCCGTAGACGACCTGGACCAGGGCGCTTGTGCGTTCGCTGCAGGAGACCAGCCGGTAGAGCCCGCCGCTCGCGACGTCGGTTCTGGTCACCCAGTCGCCGTCGAAGGTCCGGATGCCGCTGGCCTCGAGGTTCTTGGCCTCGAGGTCCGCGAGCGTGGTCTTGGCTTCGAGCTCGTCGGCGGAGACGTCGATCTGGGCCAATGCCTTCTGCTGTGCCCGCCATGCGCTGGGGTGGACGTCGGCGATGACTGGCAGGTAGTTCGCGGCCGCGGCGGCTGCCGAGTTGCAGCTTCCGTCGTACCCGATCGGGGTCTTGCCGTCCGCGGCAACGCCGGATCCGCCGGATCCGATCCTCACCTGGGAGACGGGGAAGCCGAGCTTCCCTCCGCCAGCGACCGTGGCCGCGGCCTCGGCTACCGGCTGATCGTGTCGGGTGCCGAGGATGAGCGCGGCGGCCGTGATGGCTGCTACGACGATGGCGGCGGCCACGAAAGCCTTCCAATGGAGCCGCATCGTCTTAGGCCCCGATCGCACCGGTGAGGGCCAGGATGAACCCGAGGATCACCCCGGCCGCGGCGCTGCACCCGAAGACGAGAGCCGTCTTCTTCACGCCTTGGGCGCCCTCGGCGATGTCGTCGACATGGCCTCGGTTGTGGGCGAGGCCCCACTTGGCCAGGGCCAGGAGGAAAGCCCCGGCGATAACGATGAGCACTAGGCCCCAGATGCCTCCGAGGACGAGCGCGGAGGCGTTCTTGAACTTGATGCCGAAGACGTTGAAGTCCGGCTTGGTCCAGTCGAGCGGGTTCTCGACGAATGGCGCCGTCGAGCGGATGACGATTTCGGAGGTGAGAGCGGTCAGCATGGCTTAGCGCCTTCCATGGGTTGTCGGGGCAGTCTGGGTGTGTGCGGAGGCGGCGTCGGCGTGCAGGAGCCCGTCGGCGATCGCCGCGGCTGCCCGCTCGAAGGCACGGCGGACCGGGGAGCCGACGAGCTGCCAGTCGATGATCGAGCCGGTGTCCAGGGCCTTGTCGTAGGGGATGTCGATCACGGCGCGCACCGCCTCGTCGAGGGCTCGGCGCAGCTCGGTCCGCTCGGCTGTCGGCGAGGACGCTCCGGCGCCCTGCGTCACCAGGACCACAGCGTTCGCGACGAGCTCCTTGTAACGCGGGCTGCCTGTGTGCTCGGACATGGACTCGAGCTGCTCGATCATCCTCAGCGCCGAGACGACCGAGTTGCGCTTTAGCGTGGTCGGTATCACGAGCTGGTCCGCCACGTCGATCGCGGCCAGCCAGTTCGCGCTGCGGGTGTTGTTGGCCGTGTCGACGATGATCGTGTCGTAGAACCTGGTCAGGACCGTGTGGAGCCGGTTGAACTCCTCGACCCCGATCTGCTTCATCCGGTCGGGGTCCTCGTCGGAGACGAGCACGTTGAACGAGTTGTTGCCCTGGTGGCGGGTGTAGAACGACAGCTCGCCCTTGCGGGCCTCGATCCGCTCGAACGACCCGAGCACGCGCAGCAGGTCCCAGACCGTCCGGGTCGAGTCGTTCGAGTTCGTGCGCACGCCGAGCGTGCCCATCGTCTCGTTGTTGTCCCACACCAGCGTCTGGAGCGCCGAGTGGATCCCGAAGGTCGACCCGAGCCCGATGCTGCAGGTTGTCTTCCCGACCCCGCCCAGAGGCTGCGCCGCCATGACCATCATGGGGCGGCTGTAGATCCGCTGGATCGCGGCGATGTCGGCCCGGCGCCTGAGCTCTTCCGACCCGGCCTTCGGATTGATGAGCCCGAAGGTCATGGCCCGGACGAGCGCCTGCCAGCCGGAGATCGGCGGCAGCTGGTCGTCAATGTTCTCCTTCCGCAGGATCGCCGAGCTCCGGCGCCCCCTCACAAGCGGCTCCTCCTGCGCCAGTTCTCCGTGCTCCGTGTGTTGGAGCTCCGAGGTTAGTCCGACCGGCTCGGGGATCGCCTCGTTGACTGCCTCGGCGATCGGCCTGCTTTCGAGATCCGCGGTCAGGTCCGCGAGAGCGGAGCGGTGAGCAGCGCCCCGCTCGATCCCCTGCCAATTCGTCGTCATGGATTCTTCCTCCTCTTGCGGTGTCTGTCTCACTGGGGGCCCGGGACGTTGAACCGGACGATTTTCCACGGCTGGTCGGCGCCGTTGCGGTGGAGGACCACCTCATACGGCCCCGCCGCCGAGCCGAACCGGGCCTTGGCCGCGAAGCCGTTCGTCTCGTCGACGGCCAGCTCGCCCGCCCCGAACGACGTGATCCCGATCGTGGACGGATCGACGTCCATGTAGTCGTGCGCCGCCTGCGGTGTCAGGAGCGGGCGGAGGTCCGCGATCCATGCCTGGGCGCTCACACCGGGGCGCGCGTACAGGGTCATCCCCCGTGTCGCCAGATCGAGGGCAGCCGTCTTCGACGCCGTGTCCCACGCCACCCCCAAGGCCGCAGGCGACGTCCCTCCCGGCGCCTGGGGCCGGTCCTCGGCGCTGAGAGACACCGAGGCGGACCCCGTCGGACCTGCGGACGGGGACATGTCCGGATAAACCCTCGACGCCGCAGGGGCCGCCGCGCACCCGGTGAGGGTGAGGGCAAGCAACGCCGCCGCTGTGGCGGCCGAGGTCGCAGCTGGGCTAGGACGCAAGGCCGGAATCCTTCCGGGTCGGCACGTACAGGAAGGCGCTCGGCGTGCTGTCCTTGACCGTGCGTGTGTAGTAGGTGTGGTCATTCGGCGGCGGATTGCCGTTGTACCCCTCTTCGAGGTACGTCCCGTCGCCGTTTACCGCCCTCACGATGGCCACATGCCCAAGATCGCCCGCCCCGCCCGTGTTCGGGGCGTACCAGGCGACCGCTCCGGCCTGAGGCGTCCTGCCCGTGGGCCAGCCCCTCGCGTCCCAGCCGTCCTTCCACGTCAGCGCGGAACCGAGCCGCCTGCCGTCGGGGCGGAAGGTGGAGTTGAGGATCTTGAACGGGGCCGTCGTGCTGCCGAGGGCCTGATTGACACGCCACAGGGCGAAGTCGACGCACTCGCGGGTGAACGTCCCGTCAGGGGATGCCGCGTCGATCGGACCCGCGGCCCACGGCAGGTCGTCGCCCGCCCCGGCCGCTCTCCCGCAGGACGTCGACCCGGCGATGTCGGAGCCCTTCACGCCGGCCAGGCCGCTCACCACCGCGGTCGCGGCAGGCCAGTAGCCCTCGTAGTGGTAGGGGTCGGCGTTGCGTTGGACCCTGTGCGCGGCGATGGTCGGGTCGAGCTGCTCCCACCCCTGCACGCCCAGGAGGGCCTTGAAGAAGTTGGTCGCGCTCACCCCCGGGTCCATGCGGTCGCGCGGCGAACCCCAGGCCCCGTCCCCGCGCTGCTGGAAGAGTCCACGCGAATCAGGCCCGACAGTATCCCCATGGTCCAGAACCCGCAGACCGGACTCCCCCATCGCGGTCATCACCCCGATGGTCTCGCCCCTGACTGACAGCCCCATCGCCTTGCCGGCATCGATGATCGCTCGCGCGTTGGCCAGCTGAACGCCTGAGTAGCCGGCAATGTGGCGAGAAGCGGGCGTCACGGCCGGCGACCCGGCAGGCGCCGGAACGCACGCGGCCTGTGCCGCTAACGGCGTCGCACTGCCGTTGCCGTCTGTCACAACCGTGACCAAGGCCACGGACCCGACCAGGAGCGCAGCCGCGGCCGCCCCCAGCACCGTCCTTGAACCCATGCGGAGTCGCCTCCCCCCAAATTTGCTTCCACTTCTCGATGTGCACCGAGGGGACCGAGAGGGAGGCCGCAAACTTGCATGAACGTGGCCGAAATCATCCAGAAGCTGGATCGGCCGACAATTGCGGATTCTGGCAGACGGTGAAGCCGCTGACGACAGCCCGTGTCAAATCTGTATGACGTGGGTCAAATCCGTAAGAGCAGGCTCTGAGAACGACGGGGCCTCGCTCAGAGCGCCCGAAAAGGAATCCTTGGGGTGATCTGGGCAAACGCGCATCGGACCCGTTTCGAGACCGGATTCGGCAGGCTGCGTCGTTGATCTGGTCGAGCCCTGCGCTATAGACTGCCCCGGCTTCGCCCGGCATGCCCTTCGAGACCGGCTCCCTCAGTTCCGACGACCGAGCCAAGGCGAGGCGACTAGATAGGCTGATGTCATGGCTTCTCTGGTCGAGCATGCGCAGGGGGTGGCGTTGGAGACGCTCTCTGACCTGCCATCGAGGCGGGCACACGTGGCAGGCGTGGCCGCCACGGCCACGTCGATCGCCGAGCAGTTGAGGCTGCCAGGGCGCAACACGGTCGCCGCCGCGGCATGGCTGCACGACGTCGGCTATGCGGAGCGTGTCGCGGCAACCGGCTTCCACCCCGTCGACGGGGCCATGTTCGTCAAGGACCAGGGCTTTCCCGACGCCGTGGTATCGCTCGTGGCCTACCACACGGGCGCGGAGAACGAAGCCGCGGAACGAGGACTGTCGGACGCGCTGGCGGCGTTCGAGCGGCCGGATCCAGTGCTGCTGGATGTCCTGACGTTCTCCGACCTCACCGTCGGGCCGGGGGGCGAGCGCGTGGAGGTGGAGGCACGTATCACGGAGATCCTGTCACGGTATCCGGACCGGCACCCGGTGAACAGGGCCGTGATGCGGTCGTCGCCGGGCCTCCTTGCTGCAGCGGAGCGGGTGAAACGCCTCATTGCTGCAGCGGACTCCCGCTAGTGACCGGTCGCAGTCGGGCGATACTCAGCCGAGATAGGGGGCGGGGCGGCGGTCGAGGTAGTGGCTGATTCGAAGCCGCATCGACGGGTGCATGTCCAGCTCGGAGATGCGTTCGGGCTCGACCCAGGCAATCGCGGTGCTCTCGGTGTCATAGGCGAGGTCACCACCGAGGAGTTCGGTGGTGAAGCAGAGCGAGAACTGCTGGCGGACCTCGCCATCGGTGTACTCGATGACGTGATTCGGGTTGGTGTAGACGCCGACCAGACCAGTGACGCGGACATCGAGCCCAGTCTCCTCCCTGACTTCACGGACCGCGCAGTCTTCGATGGACTCCCCGAGCTCCATCCCGCCGCCGGGGAGCGCCCAGAGCCCGTTGTCCTTGCGATGCACGAGAGCGATCCTGCCCCCGTCGTCTGTCACGACCGCTGTGGTGGACGGGACGACGCTGTTGGGCCTGGGTGCGTTCGGGTTGTTGAAATGGTCTGTTCGGGCCATGGTCAGCTTCCTCCATCGATGCGGTAAACAGGGTGGGCCGTCGCCCAGATGCGCTCGAATGCGGTGGTATAGGTCTCCCAGGGCACCGGGACGGCGGTGTCCCTGTTGAGGATGAAGACCGGGTTGTCGCTGGCCGGGGAGCCGTAGACATGGGGATTGACGACCATGGTGCTGTCCGCGCGGAAGGTCGACGTGTACAGGGGCGTGCCGTGGACTCTGATGCTGACGTTGGGTTCGTCTGCTATCGGCTTGAGGCGTCGGATCGTCATCCTGCATCGGTCGCCGAGGCTGTGTTCGATCTGTTCCTCGATGCCGCGCTGGTGGACCGCCTCCGAGGTCGGGTCGCCCGCCATGAAGCGGATCAGCGCGCCCCTGCGCGCTGCGTCGCGGGCGAGATCCAGGAACCTCGGAACGGTGTCAAAGAGAAATGTCCCGCCGTACACGCAGATATCGATCTGCTCGGATGCGCCGCCGAAGAGATCGGCCCAGGCATCCCGGGGCACATGGGCACGGCTGGGATAGAAGACCGCGGGGATGATTCCGGCGCCGCTCGCGCGTGGCGGGGAGAAAAGCTGCGGCCAGAGTTCGTGCGGTTCGCATTCAAGCGCGTGGGCAACGGCCTGCGCGTTCTCTCGCTGGGGCTTCGTTTCGCCTTCAAGCCAGCGTTCAATGGTGCGTTGGTCGATGCCTGACTTGCGTGCGAGTGCCGACGTCGAAATTGCCTTGGCGTTCATGCGCGCGCTCAGCAGGGCATTCCTCTTGCGCACGTGAGCGGCAGGCCTGTCTTCTTCCCGGGCTGTGGCATTGGATTCGGTCAACGGCACTCCTTGGACATCGTTAGCCCCATTCTGCCGCGGAATGAGTGGCTTCTGTCCAAGGACTGACGCACGAATGACGTGGGAATGCCGGAAATGGGCGCGTTGAGTGGTCCCATCCTCCGAACAGGCGGAGGCACAGATCCAGACAGGAGGGCCTCCCATGCGACCCCCAGCCGAACTCGAAAACCTGATGACGCCGCGAACCATCGCCGCAGGCCTCGGGCGCAGCCAGTCTGGCCTGCCCGTCTTCGTCCGTGCACGCTCAGTGGTTCCAGTGACACACCTCATCGCTGCACGGCCGCCCGGCCCGCGGGCGGCATCGGCGGGAGGAGGCTGTGATGGCTGCCAGTGAGGATTCCCGTGCGGCGCGGGATGCAAAGCTCGACGATCTACACGAACGTCTCGCGAGGGCCGTCGAGGCGCTTGTGTCGGGTGATGACTGGAAGCGGGCGCTCGAGTTCGCGGCTCGGTTCCGGACCAGGTCATTCAACAACACACTGTTGATCTGGGCGCAGCACGAGGCGGCCTTTGAGGCGGGCCGTGTGCCTGAACCGGTGCCGTCGTACGTCGCGGGATACAAGCAATGGCAGCTGCTTGGTCGCCAGGTAGAACAGGGACAGCCCGGGTACATGATCTTCGCGCCCGTAACAGGCCGGTTTGCGTCACCGACGCCCCAGGATGCTGAGTCGTGGCGTCGGCTCGGGAAGTTCGAAAAGCCAAACGGCGGTGAGGTGGTGCGATCGCGCCTGATCGGCGTCCGCCCGGCATATGTGTGGGATGTCTCTCAGACATCGGGTGATCCTATTCCCGAACGACCGGTTGCCGCCCTATTGGAGGGCGAGGCACCCGACGGGCTGTGGGAGGGTCTCGCTTCTCTTGTAGAGGCGGAAGGGTTCACGGTGCTGCGGGTCCCCGATGGGCGTGTGATCGGCGGAGCAAACGGGCTGACCGACTTCGGGGGCCGGACGGTCGCGGTGAGGCTGGACATGGATCCAGCTGCTCAGGCGAAGACCCTGGCGCACGAGCTCGCCCACGTGAAGCTGCACGGCCCCGGCAACCCCGACACCACTCGACATCGCGGGATCGGTGAGGTGGAGGCGGAGTCCGTCGCGCTGATGATCGGGGCCGCGCACGGGATGGACACCAGCTCGTACACGATCCCGTACGTGTCTGGTTGGGCGGGGCAGGTCGAGGGCAAGTTCCCAGTCGAGGTGGTCCAGGCCACTGGTGAGCGAGTCCGGAGGACCGCCGGCACGATCTTGGATGCTCTGCCCACGGTCCAAGTTGGAGCGGGCGATCCACCTGGTCTCACTCGTGAACGCGACGATATCGACCGCACCCCGCGCCCGGAGCGTATCCCGTCGCTGGCTGTCGACGTTCATCGAGGGTCGCGGGCAACCGTCCCCGGGCAGCGGAGCCTCTGATGGATCCAACCGGACTCTTCGTTGAGGTTGCGAACCTGTCGTTGGCGGAGTCGGCCGGGCGGTTCGCTGTTGCAGGGGTCCCAATATTCCCGTGCGTGCCGGGCGGGAAGCGTCCGCTGACTACGCGGGGTTTCCACGACGCGACTGCGGAGACGCGGCGAGTGGTGTCCTGGTGGCGCCGATGGCCCGGTGCCAACATCGGCCTGCCCACCGGGGCAACGTCCGGGGTGGAGGTGGTCGATGTCGATCGGAAGGCTGGCGGGTCGGGGTTCGGCTCGTTCGAGCAGGCTCGCCAGGCGGGGCTGGTCGGCGGGTGGCTGGTGCTGGTGCGGACGCCGTCGGGCGGGATGCACGCCTACTACCCGGCGGACCCGGCCCGGCGGCAGCCATCGTGGCAGGCGGCGTCGGCGCGGGTGGACTTCCGCGGCGACGGCGGTTATGTGATCTTGCCTCCGTCGGTCGTGGACCTCGAGACGGGTCTGCGGGCGGCGTACGCGCTCATCCGCAGCAACGACGGAATGGTCTCGCCGGTCGACGCGATGGCACTGCGGGATCTGCTCGACACGAGGCGCGAGCCGATCGCGCTCTCTCGAGGTATCGCCAACGTAAGGGATGGCCAGCGCCTGGCAGGGTGGGTCGCCTCGCGCGGTGAGGGTGAGCGCAACCGTGGCTTGTTCTGGGCAGCGTGTCGGATGGCCGAGGCGGGCGCGTCCCCGGAGGTGACCCAGGAGGTGTTGGGGCCTGCCGCCGAGCAGGCGGGTCTGCCGTCCCGCGAGGTGGACGTGACGATCCGCTCCGCCTACCGTGCAACCCATACCGGCCCGCGACTGGACGACGCGTCCTGGCGCCGCGGAGGGAGCCGTCGTGCCGCGCAGGTGAAGGGTCAGGTGCTCTCGTGATCCCAACCAGTCTTCGTGAGAGCGCCCTCGCGGTCCGGACGGCGGTTGCGGGGACGGTGCTGATCGCCGCGTTCGCGTTCTGGCTCTCCTTCACTGCCCTCTCGGACTTGGCGCGTCGGTCCGGTGTTGAGGCGGGGCAGGCCTGGGCGTGGCCGCTGATCGTGGACGGGTTGATCGTGGTCGCCACGGTCGCGGTGGTCGCGCTCGATCGCCGGGTGGCGGCTTGGTATCCGTGGCTGCTGCTGGTGGCAGGGACGGTCGTGTCGGTGACGGCGAACGCGCTGCACGCTACGGTGGCAGCCGATCCGGATGTGCCCGGTCTGCTGGCCGCCTGCGTCGCGGCCGTCCCGCCCCTGGTGCTGCTGGCGAGCACGCACCTGACGGTCGTCTTGGTCCGTTCTCATCGCGCCGTCGGAGCCGTCACCGCCGAGGACGCGGGAGGCATCGAGGGCACTGCCGTTGGGGAAGTTTCCTTCGCGTCAGGGGTGAGTCGCCGACGGGAGGTCGCAGCGGGACTCCGGTCGGAGGGTTGGTCGAACAAAGCGATCGCCCGACGCCTCGGGGTCGCACCGTCTACGGTCGGCCGCTGGTTCTCAAGGGCCGGGACCGCGAACGCACGTGACGGAGGTCCAGCGATTGGCCTGAGGTGAGCTGACTATGTCCTGCTCCAGC
Organism: Sinomonas sp. P47F7; assembly: GCF_049332655.1. GTDB lineage: Bacteria > Actinomycetota > Actinomycetes > Actinomycetales > Micrococcaceae > Sinomonas. The sequence continues at coordinate 2,609,436 of NZ_CP186327.1, forward strand.
ACCGCAGCGACGTCAATTGCCGGGGAACGCATACGCACTTGCCTGTCAGGAGGTCCCAGATCATGAGCACAACGAGTCGCAACCGTAAGTTCGAGGATCCCGAGGGGCTGCGAGCCCTGCTGACCCGCCTTCACCGGGCCGGTCGCGGCGCTTGGCGGGACGATCCCGAGGCAGCAGCCTTGATGCGGCATACAGCCGAGAAGTATGCCGCCCTCGCCCGCAAGCACGGGCTGGACCCGTGGGAGGCCGCGACTGCAGCCTTCGACGCGATGCGCAACCCCTCGGTGCGTCGGGCCGAGGACCCGTGGGCGGTGGTCACCCACGCCGTGCGGATCACCTGCTTGGCAGAGGAACGCGGCCAAGGGCTGCTGTGCTCGGTGACCCGTGCCCGCCGCCCGCAGTACAGCCGCTTCCATGACGCGGAGCGATTCGGCGACCGCGACAACCCGCTGACCGACTACCACCCCGCCTTCCACAGCACTCCGGTAGAAGAACCCGACGAGTCCAATTCCTCCACCGCAGTCGAAGGCTCGACCAGTATCGGGTCGGCAGTGGAGGACACGATCACCTTGTTCGCCCTGCTGGGATGGCCGGCGGCAACTGCGCGCACCGGGATCGAGTACATCTGCGCCCGGCTCACCGAGGCCGCCTCGCGGGCCTCAGCGTTCGAGGCTCTGCGCCGCGACTTCCACGCCCGCGCGCTGCTGGACATCCCCGGCAAGTCGTGGCTGGCAATGCTCCGCGCCGTGCTCGGCAACCCCGACGCGGACCTGGTGCACACGACCGCGGGACGAGGCATTCTGCTGCGGCTGCTCATCGGCGAACCGCTCGACGACCTGCTCGCGGACGACGCGCTGCTGGCCGACGTGGTCCTGTCCGCTCCCTCGGGGAGGAGCCATGGGTAGGCGGCCCGGGCACATCGAGCTCGAGCGCGCGCTCGACTCCATCCGGGTCGGTCGGCGCCACCGCGGCGATCTGGGCGACGTCGGCGCGCTGGCGGCGTCCATCGAACGGGAGGGCCTGCTCCAGCCGATCACGGTCGCACCGGACGGGGTCCTGGTGTGCGGGCTGCGTCGGCTGGCTGCGATGCGCCAACTGGGCTGGAAGACGGCGAATGTGTGGGTGCGGTCGGGGATCAGCGACGAGCTCGGGCAGCTCCTCGCAGAACAGGACGACAACGCCCTCCACAAGCCCCTCTCCCAGACCGAGCAAGCCGCGCTCTACCGGGAGCTGAAGACCCTGCTGGCCGAGGACGCCGCGCGCCGGCAGATGGCCTCCCGGTTCCCCGCCGATGGACAAACGCGCAGGTCAGACGGTGCCGCCACCGTGGCGGCACCGTCCACCGAATCCCAGCTCGGGGACACCAGGGCACAGGCCGCGCTCATGGTCACCGGCCGAAACTCGTACACAAGCCTCGAACGCATCGGCGAGCTCCAGCGCTTAGCTGCCGACCTGACCGCACCAACGGACGTCCGGCGCCGGGCGGCGGCCGAATTGGCGGGGATCGACGCGGGCGGGTCGATCACGGCGGCCCACCAACGCGCCCGTGCCGAGGTATCCCTCGCTGAGCTCGACCGTCTCGCCGGCGACCCCACGGTCCCCGCGATGGTGCGGGGGCTGGCTGCACAGGACGCCGCCCGACTGCGTGCCTCCGAGCCACAGGCCCGGGCCGCCGACCTCGAACACCTCGCCGCCGAGGCACTCGCGCGCGTCCGGGCTGGACAGAAGCGCACCGCACACCCCCGTCCCGCAGCGGCACCCGGCGCAGGGGTCATGACGGTCCGGGCGTTCGTGCTGATCTGGGAGGAGCTCGCGGGATGGTGGGAGCGCTGCGACCCCGCTGAGGTCGCAGCAGCCCTGACCGACGAACAATGGGAACGCTTCCAGAACACCGTGGCCGGAACGATCAAATTCGCCGAGTCCGCTGCCGCGGCCCGCGCCAAGTCCGAGCCCCGGACCGCCTGACGAGCGCCAAGCACGGCAGGGAGGGTAGGGCCCTCGGCCCGAATCCGCATTGGTCACGCAACGCGAGATGCACGCCGGCGAAGCATCGCTTCGGCAACAGGCGGCCGCCGTACGGCCACCGGCAGCGCACCTCGCGGGTATGAAGAAGATCCACCATGATTCGGCACCGACACTCTTTCCACTTGTCGTCCTTGATGTCCATGCCGACGGCACCCAGACCGCATCCGCGGACGGCTCACCCTTGGATCCGCCACCATCCGCAGGGCCCTGGCACCGGTCCTCGCTTGGGCAGATCATCGACCTCGCCACGGGCGGTCGCACCGCCCCTGCCCAGGTCGAAGTCCGCGAGAGCGACGACACGATTTTCACCAGTTTCATCACCTCGGGCTCCTGCAGCCGCAACATGGCCCCGGAACCCGCAGCCCCTGTCGAGGGGACTCTTGAAACTCACCAGCCTGCGTTCGCGACGATTGAGGAACCCGGCTTCCTTCCGGCCGAAGAGGTTGCTGTCGCAGTCATCGTCGGACACACCGATGCGGGGCCATCGGGGATGGCACAGGCCAGGCTCGGCCCCGGATGCCTGGGAGCCGGAGACGTCATCCTGCTCGGCCGGACCTCTGGCACCCTCGTCATCAGCCGACTGCGGTGAGCGGGGAGTACCGGCAGGCGGGGTCGCCGGCGAACGAGCTCGCCAACATCGCGATCGTTGCCCTCCTCGGCCTGTTGGCCGTAGCACTCATCTTTCGGATCGCCGGAGCGGCGGCGGCGTTCCTGACCGGAACACCCCAGCCGACTTCCGGCATCGCCTCGGGAGTCGCAGTGCTGTTCCACCCGGGCGACCCGGCGCGGGCCTTGGGTGCGGACGGCCTGAACCCCATAGCCTACTGGGTGGTCGCCGGACTGCTCATCGCCGGGTTCGCAGGTGCCGGGGCCTGGGCTTGGATCGCCGTACGGCGACACTCCCGGCAGACGAAAACGGACCCGCGCAGGATCGACGGGACCGCAACCGGAGCCGAAATCGTCCGGGCGGCATCCGCCAAGGCCCTGCTGAGCCGGGCCGCAAACATCCGTCCATCGCTCGACCGTCCCCGCCCCCACGACATCGGGTACCTCCTCGGGAAGAGCCGGGGCAAGCGGGTGTGGGCCTCCGCCGAGGACTCGATCCTGCTCATCGGCCCGCCCCGCTCGGGGAAAGGCCTGCACGTCGTGATCAACGCGATCCTCGACGCACCCGGCGCCGTCGTCACCACGAGCACCCGGCCCGACAATCTCAGCGCGACCCTCGGGGCCCGCCAGCGCATCGGCCCGGTCGCGGTGTTCGACCCGCAGCATCTCACCGAGGGCCTCCCGGCCGGGCTTCGCTGGTCGCCGATCAGGGGCTGCGACGACCCCCTGACCGCCATGATCCGCGCGACAGGCCTCGCATCCGCCACCGGCCTCTCCGCCGGCGGCGTCGAGTCCGGCGGGTTCTGGGAAGGAAAAACCCGCACGGCACTCCAGGGACTCCTCCACGCCGCCGCCCTCGAACACCGACCGCCATCGGAGCTGTTCCGCTGGACACTCGACCCCGCGGCCGCGGCAGACGCCGTCGCCATCCTGAACAGCAACCCGTCCGCGGCGACCGGCTGGGCTGAGTCGCTCGAGTCGATGATCGACGCCGACCCCCGCACCCGAGACTCGATCTGGCAAGGCGTCTCTCTAGCGCTCGGCGCGCTCGCGGACCCCCGCGTCCTGGACGCCGTCACACCGCGCGATGGCGAGGACTTCGACCCCGAGGCGTTCCTGACCGGACACGGCACCCTCTACCTGCTCGCCACCGGCGCCGGCGCCGGCGCTTCCGCTGCCCTCGTCGCGGCGTTCGTCGAGGACCTCGTCGAAACCGCCCGCCGCCTCGCCGCCTCCTCCCCCGGAGCGCGCCTCGACCCACCGCTGCTGCTCGCACTCGACGAAATCGCCAACCTCGCCCCGCTCCCGTCCCTGCCCACCCTCATGGCCGAGGGCGGCGGCACCGGGATCACCACCATGCCGGTCCTGCAGTCCCTCGCCCAAGCCCGCGACCGATGGAACGAGAACCAGGCCAACTCGATCTGGGACGCCTCCATCGTGAAGATCATCCTCGGCGGTGCCTCCAACAGCCGAGACCTCCAAGACCTCTCCACGCTCATCGGCGAACGCGACGAATACACCGACTCCGTCACCACCGGCGACCACGGCTCCCTGTCCAACCAGCGCTCCCTCCGCCGCGTCCCAATCCTGCCGCCCGACCGCATCCGCACCCTCCCGTTCGGTACAGGCATCACCCTCCTCCGCTCCGCCCCACCGATCATCACCGACCTGAACCCGTGGCCAACCCGCCACGACGGCGCCCAGATCAAGGCCGACCGGAGCGAGATCGAAGCCCTCCTGCGGCGACCGACAGGACCCTGATTCGCAACTACGGTGAGTCGCGGCGCACCTGCCCGACAAGGACGACCCAACCCGGGTCGCCGACGATCAGGAAGGTAGTCCCATGGCGATCCACACACAGCAATCCGTCTCCGGGTTCATCGCATCCGATCCTCAGCTCAGCCACACGGCCAAAGGCGACGCGAGGTTCTATGCCCGCATCGGCCAGGAGCACTACCGGCGCGAGGCCGACGGGTCCTTCACCGAGCTCGAGCCGACGTTCCACGACCTCGTGGCCTACCGGGCCACGGCCGAGCGGGCATACGAGCGCTTCGCCAAGGGCGACAGCTTCGTCGCCGAGGGGTACGCCCACACCTTCGAGCACGAACGCGACGGGCAGAGCATCGAGAGCGAGGAATTCGTGGCCAAGAAGATCGGACACAACCTCGCCCGAACCACCTACGAGGTCGACCGCACCCGCCGGGCACAGGCTGCCGCCGAACGCGAAACCCCAGCCACCGAACCCCAGGCGAGCGAGGCCCGCAGGGACCCGGCAAACGCCTCGCCCGCGCTCGGACTCTGAACGGCCACCGCGATGAGGGCCAACCGCGACACGGCGCCCGAGCCGGACGAGCCCGAGCCCGACGACACAGGCGAGTACGGCGGCCCAGACTTAGCCGAGCCGCCGCACCCGATCAACTGGAACCTGCTCACCGCCGACGAAGCGGAAGCGGAATGGCTGGAGCTCAACGCGTGGGTGGACTGGCTCCGCCACACCTACGGCCTCCCGGCCGCGGTGATTCCGCCGTCCTGGCACCGGCACCCCGAACTGGTCTGGGAACTCTCGGCGCTCCACCTGCATTGGCTCTGCGCCTATGTCCCCGAGCAGAATGGCTCAGCACCGTTTGGATGGCACCGCGACTTCGCCGAGGCCAGGCAGCGGCTCCGCGACTGGGTGAGCGTCTCCGGCACCCGCCTCGACCGCGACCGACCCACCCGGCAAACCGCCTGGCCAGGCGAGGACCGCGCTGATCCCGTCGAAGATACCCCCGTCACCAACCGCGACGAGGACTTCGTCCAGTTCGTCCTCGACGAGGTTCGCAACCGCCGCGAGGCCGAGGATGCGTTCTATGCAGCCCTCGGCCCAGCCAACCAAGAGTTGCGATGAACTAGGGCGTGTCTGCTAGGTTCTCGCGCAGCGACGAAGACAGGAGGAGGCGAACCGCTCCGGTTCGCCTCCTCTCCCCATGGTCACTTCGCCGAGGGTATCTCGGTGAGCAGCCGCTCACGAAGCTCGTCGGGATCGACCCGGATCAGCCGTCCGACCCGATAGCCGTGCACGGTCCCGTCTGAGATGCGACGCCGAAGTGTCTTGATGGATATCCCCAACTGCTCCGCGGCGTCGGCTAGTGATGTAAGTCTCAATCCTCGCGTATCCGGACGGATATGAACTGCCATGGTGTTGCCCTCCTGTCAGCGATGTTCCCCCACCTCACAGGTGGCCATCGCCGTCCGGCGGCTGCTCCCCCGCTCTCCTTTTCGCTGCCGCGATCCGGTCGGCAACACGGTCGCTCATCCGATCGGCGAGCTCGCGATCGCGCGACATTGTGGCGTGCTGATAGCGGAGCACGACGCGAATGTCGGCGTGCCCGCCACGGCGCATCAGCTCGGCGAGCGTCGCGCCCTCCTGGGCGAAGATGGTCAACCCGGTGTGGCGGAGGTCGTGGAATCGGAACCTCGACGGGAGGCCGGGGACGGCTTCCCGCGCGTCCGCCCAGACGTATCCCCATCGTGTGTTCGACAGCGGAACGCTGCCACGGATGTTCGTTGGGATCAACGGGGCCTTGGCCTCCGGCGCAACGTTGTCCCGCAGGTGCGCTTCGAGACGGTCGCGCATAATCCTCGGGATGCTGAGAGACCGTTTGCCGGCGTCACTCTTCAGCTCGCTCGAGTAGTCACCGGTGTTCGCGCTCAGTTGCCGGCGCACGTGCAGTGTGGCAGTACCGTCATCGTGCCACTCGATGTCCCGGCGCTGCAGTCCAAGGCACTCGCCGCGCCGCAGCTGGCACCACGCCGCGAAAAGCACCATGATCGCCCACTGCTTCGGCGTTGCCGCGTACAGATCCTCGATCTGCTCCGGGCTTGCTACGTCCTCGCTGTCGTCGTGGTCGGCGTCATGCCGCACCGACTCCTGTCTCGGAATCGAGATGTTCGGTGCGGCCGGGATGATTCCGTCACGCGCGGCCTGCCGGAGGATCATCATCAGGACGATCAGCACCGGCCGCGTGATGCCGTTGAACTTGGACCTGGGATTCAGGGGCGAGGGGATTGTGTCAAGGCGATCGGTCATCACACGGATGCGCGCCTCGTCGATCCGGCGTACCGGAGTGTCTCCGAATTCCGGGATCAGGTAGCCGTCCACCTTGCTCTTGTACGAGCGGATGGTTCCGATGGCGCGTTTCTTCCCGCTGCGGTTCGGCTCGGTGCGTATCAGGGCGATCCAACAATCCGCGTACTCGGAGAATCCGACGGATCGCGCCTTCTCTGTTTCGGCCTCCGCTCGGCGACGCGCAGCGAGCACCGAAGGCGATTCCCACTCCTCGCGCGCGATCTTTGTGTGAACGCTGGCGAGCCAGGCACGGGCATCGGTCTTCGTGAGGAACGTCAGCGGCTTGTCGTCCTCGGTCCGGGCGGTGTGGGTTTCGCCGTCGGGTGCCGGATAGCGGGCCTGCCAGCGGCCGGAAGGGAGCTTCCGCAGTCTCCCCCACGCCTCCCGCTTTGCTGTGCTCACGATGGCCTCCCGTGGACTCGAACGGACACTGACGGATCGTCATGCCCCTCCATGCCCCTCGAAGGGCGCGGGCCCCTAGATCCGCAGAAGTCCGCGAATACTGAGTCCGCCCGTTCATCACGTGGGGCACGATATGGCACGACCCCGAACACGCTCAGATCCCAGAATCGGATCAACTCGCGTCTCGTCATCCATCTCGAAAGTGCGCACGTGCCCCCGGCGCGCCCCGCCGAATGGCTATTCATGGTCATCTCTGGCCTCCTCTGTCCGTTGGGAGAAGGCACGAAAAGAGGCCCGGGCCTGCAGAAACCTGCAGGTCCGGGCCTCCCATCAGCACATTACGGGCGCCGGGCTGAGACCACTCTCAGAAGGCCCAGTCCTCATCCTCAGTGTTCACGGCCTTGCCAATGACGTAGCTCGACCCCGACCCCGAGAAGAAGTCGTGGTTCTCGTCGGCATTGGGCGAAAGCGCCGAGAGGATCGCGGGGTTCACGTCCGTGACCGACGAGGGGAACATGGCCTCGTAGCCGAGGTTCATGAGCGCCTTGTTGGCGTTGTAGTGCAGGAACTTCTTGACGTCTTCGGACAGGCCCACGGGATCGTAGAGATCGTGCGTGTACTGGACCTCGTTCTCGTACAGCTCGAAGAGCAGCTCGAACGTGTAGTCCTTGATCTCCTGGCGCTTCTCCTCCGAGACCCTCTCGAGGCCCTTCTGGAACTTGTAGCCGATGTAGTAGCCGTGCACGGCCTCGTCGCGGATGATGAGCCGGATGAGATCCGCCGTGTTCGTGAGCTTGGCCCGCGAGGACCAATACATGGGCAGGTAGAAGCCCGAGTAGAACAGGAAGCTCTCGAGCAGGGTCGAAGCGACCTTGCGCTTGAGCGGCTCGTCGCCGCGGTAGTAGTCCATCACGATGTGCGCCTTGCGCTGGAGGTTCTCGTTCTCGAGGCTCCACCGGAACGCGTCGTCGATCTCCTTGGTCGAGCACAGCGTCGAGAAGATCGACGAGTAGCTCTTCGCGTGGACCGACTCCATGAACGCGATGTTCGTGTACACGGCCTCCTCGTGCGGCGTGATCGCATCGGGGATAAGGCTCACGGCGCCGACCGTGCCCTGGATCGTGTCGAGCAACGTGAGGCCCGTGAACACGCGCATCGTGAGCTGCTGCTCCTGCGCGGTGAGGGTGTGCCACGACTGGACGTCGTTGGAGAGCGGCACCTTCTCGGGCAGCCAGAAGTTGTTCACGAGGCGGTTCCACACCTCGACGTCCTTCTCATCCTGGATGCGGTTCCAGTTGATCGCCTGGACGTGGTCGAGGAGCTTGAGCTTCTCGGGGGTCATGGGAGGTCCTTTCGAGCGGAACGAGAGTCAACTATCACAGCATGCAGCTGACGCAACCCTCCACCTCCGTGCCCTCGAGCGCGAGCTGGCGGATCCGGATGTAGTAGAGCGTCTTGATGCCCTTCCTCCACGCGTAGATCTGGGCCTTGTTGATGTCACGCGTCGTCGCGGTGTCCTTGAAGAACAGCGTGAGCGAGAGGCCCTGGTCCACGTGCTGGGTCGCGGCGGCGTACGTGTCGATGATCTTCTCGTAGCCGATCTCGTACGCGTCCTGGTAGTAGTCCAGGTTGTCGTTCGTCAGGTACGGCGCCGGGTAGTAGACGCGCCCGATCTTGCCTTCCTTGCGGATCTCGATCTTCGACGCGACCGGGTGGATCGAGGACGTCGAGTTGTTGATGTAGCTGATCGAGCCCGTCGGCGGCACGGCCTGGAGGTTCTGGTTGTAGATACCGTGCTCCATGACCGAGGCCTTGAGCGCGAGCCACTCGTCCTGCGTCGGGACGTGAACGTTCGCCTCGGCGAAGATCTCCCGCACGCGGTCGGTCGTGGGCGCCCACTCCTGCTCGGTGTACTTGTCGAAGAACTCCCCCGACGCGTACTTGGAGTTCTCGAAGCCGCCGAACGCGTGGCCGTGCTCCTGCGCGAGCAGGTTCGACGCCCGCAGCGCGTGGAACAGCACGGTGTAGAAGTAGATGTTCGTGAAGTCGAGGCCCTCTTCGGAGCCGTAGTGCACCCGCTCGCGGGCCAGGTAGCCGTGCAGGTTCATCTGGCCGAGGCCGATCGCGTGCGACTTCGAGTTGCCCTCCGCGACCGAAGGAACCGACTGGATGTCGCTCATGTCGGACACGGCCGAGAGCGCGCGGATGACCGTCTCGATGGAGAGCCCGAAGTTCGTCGAATCCATCGTCTTGGCGATGTTCATCGACCCGAGGTTGCACGAGATGTCCTTGCCCACCTGGGCGTACGTGAGGTCCTCGTTGTAGATCGACGGCGAGGACACCTGCAGGATCTCCGAGCACAGGTTGCTCATGGTCACCTTGCCGGCGATCGGGTTGGCCCGGTTCACCGAGTCCTCGAACATGATGTACGGGTAGCCCGACTCGAACTGGATCTCCGCGAGGGTCTGGAAGAACTCGCGCGCGTTGATCTTCGTCTTCTTGATCCGCGAGTCGTCGACCATCTCGTAGTACTTCTCGGTGACCGAGACGTCGGAGAACGGCATGCCGTACACGCGCTCCACGTCGTACGGGGAGAACAGGTACATGTCCTCGTTCCGCTTGGCGAGCTCGAACGTGATGTCCGGGATCACGACGCCGAGGGAGAGGGTCTTGATGCGGATCTTCTCGTCTGCGTTCTCACGCTTCGTGTCGAGGAAGCGGTAGATGTCCGGGTGGTGAGCGTTGAGGTACACGGCGCCGGCGCCCTGGCGCGCGCCGAGCTGGTTCGCGTAGGAGAACGAGTCCTCAAGGAGCTTCATGACCGGGATGACGCCCGAGGACTGGTTCTCGATCTGCTTGATTGGGGCGCCGTGCTCGCGGATGTTCGTGAGCGAGAGCGCCACACCGCCGCCGCGCTTCGAGAGCTGGAGGGCCGAGTTGATGCCGCGCGCGATCGACTCCATGTTGTCCTCGATGCGCAGGAGGAAGCACGAGACGAGCTCGCCGCGCTGCTTCTTGCCCGCGTTGAGGAACGTCGGTGTCGCCGGCTGGAAGCGCCCGGCGATGATCTCGTCCATGATCTGGGTGGCGAGCTGCTCGTCGCCGCGCGCGAGGTGGAGGGCCACCATGCACACGCGGTCCTCGTAGCGCTCGAGGAAGCGCTTGCCGTCAAAGGTCTTGAGCGTGTACGACGTGTAGAACTTGAACGCACCAAGGAACGTCTCGAACCGGAACTTCTTCTTGTACGCGCGGCTGAAGAGCTCGCGGATGAAGTTCATCGTGTACTGGTCGAGGGTCTCGCGCTCGTAGTAGTCGTTCTTGAGCAGGTACTCGAGCTTCTCGTCCAGGTCGTGGAAGAACACCGTGTTGGTGTTGACGTGCTGGAGGAAGTACTGGCGCGCGGCGTAGCGATCGGCCTCGAACTGGATCTTGCCGTCCTCGCCGTACAGGTTCAGCATCGCGTTGAGCTCGTGGTAGCCCAAGCCCTTGTACTTCGCGGGCATTTCCTTGGGGTCCGCAGCCGCTACTGCGGGTTCTGCGACAGTCGTGTCCAAAATGCGTCCAATCCTTCGGTGACCCGGGCCACGTCGTCGGGCGTGCCCATGAGCTCGAATCGATAGAGATGAGGGACTTTGCACTTGACGGCGACGATGTCACCCGCCGCGCAGTAGTTGTCCCCGAAGTTCGTGTTGCCCGCGCTGATGACCCCCCGGATGAGGGACCGGTTCTGCGGATCGTTGAGAAACCTGATGACCTGCTTCGGCACCGAGCCGGCTCCCCCGGTCCCGCCGTACGTCGGGACGATGAGCACGAACGGCTCCGTAGCCCGGAGCGGCGGTTCATGCGGGTGGAGCGGGATCCGTGCGGCGTCGAGGCCCAGCTTGCCCACAAACCGATGGGTGTTGCCGGAAACGGACGAGAAGTAGATGAGTCGGCTCGAGGCGAGGCGGGGCTCGGGCTGAGCGCCCGATGCCGCGGCGCCTGCCGCGGCCGTGACCAGCGAGGTCACCTCAGCACCCCCTGCGAGAGAAAGCGGACGACGGCGGGTCAGGCCACCGCGGACGAGGACGCCAGGGCGAGCTCTTCGATCTTGTCGGGGCGGAAACCCGACCAGTGGCCACCATCGGTGACGACAACGGGCGCCTGCATGTAGCCCAGGGACTTGAGTCGCTCGAGGGCCTCCGGGTCCTGGGTGACGTCCACGCTCTGGTAGGCGATGCCCTTCTTGTCGAGGGCACGGTAAGTAGCGTTGCACTGCACACAAGCAGGCTTCGTGTAAACCGTGACGTTCATGGTTCCTTCCCTCCTGGAAGACTTGCTGGCTTCGGCCCGTTGTGGGCCCCCCATTCGGCCGCAGCCTTCCCCAAGTGGATCGGACTGCCCGGCGTGCTCTCCACACTACATGTAGTGGTGGGTGCCGCCGTGGACCCCAAGATGATGTCTTACAAGTATGTCATTCTTAACGTTCGGAGTCCACACTTACTGCACAGTAAACACACACCGACTCCCGCGAAATTCCGCCCTTTTCGCCCCCTCTTCCACAGGCTGTGGAGGGCTGGATGCACACCCAAAAATTTTGCGTGTCGTTCATCTCACGGCGTGTCGCGTGTCGGCGCGGCGGCCTCGGCGACCACCCTTCCGCGCGTGTCGTAGTCTGAGATCCCTCTCCCCCGCACGGAACGACACCGCCCCACCGAAGGAGCCGCCCCGATGGTGAACCCTGTCCACCTCCAGACGCTCCTCGAGGTCGTCCGCCAGGGCTCGTTCGCGGCCGCGGCGCAGCGGCTCGGCTACACGGCCTCCGCGGTGTCCCAGCAAATGGCCGCGCTCGAGCGCGAGACGGGGGTCCAGCTGTTCGTCCGCTCGCCCAAGAGCGTGACGCCCACCGAGGCCGCCGTCGTCATGACGCGCCACGCGACCAAGGTGCTCACCGACATCGACGCGCTCAAGGCCGCCACGGCTCGCGCAGCAGAGGCCGCCGGCAGGCTCCTGCGCCTCGGGATCTTCCCGAGCCTCGCGACGTACGTCCTCCCCGCCGTCGTCCGCGGCGAACCGTGGCGCCGCCTCGGGCTCGATCTCCACGTCTCGGTCGCCGAGCCGGGCGAGACCATCCGGGGGCTCCTGACGGGAGGCGAGCTCGACGTCGCCCTCGTCTACCAAGTCGGGCAGAGCGGCCTCGCATGGCCGCACACCATGGACCGCCAATGGATCGGGGACGATCCCTTCCGCGTAGTGCTCCCGGCCTCGTGGGGAATTGCCGACGGCGCGCAGGTCACCTCATCGCAGCTCAACGGCATGCCGTGGATCGTCCATCATCCCGGCGCGGCCGATGCGGCCGTGATCGACCGCCTCTTCGCGAGCTGCGGCCTCGAGCCGCGCGTCGTGGTGTACAGCGACGACTTCAACGCAAGCCTCGGCCTCTCCTCGGCCGGGCTCGGCGCCGCGCTCATCCCGGAACTCGCGCTCCGGTCCCGCCCGGCCGGGGTCGTCGTCGTCGACGTCCCCGAGATCCGGCTCGCGCGCAACATCTTCGCCCTGCGCCCCGGCGGGTCGTCCGATACGCAGACCGGGCTGTTCCTCGACCTCGTCGCGGAAACGCTCAAAGGCCTCGATGGCGCCGCCGCCGGAGCGCGGCGCTGACCCACGCTGGCACGGCCGGCAATCGCGGCACGATCGGCAGGATGAGCCCGCGGGCGAACGCGTCCTTGACCCGACCGTGCGGCGGGTAGATGACCGCGAGGGTGTCCGGGGCGAGCGGCTTGTCGAGCACGGCCTTGACGTGGGAGAACGTCCGGAATGAGTCCTCGCCGTGGTAGGCCCCCATGCCGCTCGCCCCGACCCCGCCGAACGGGAGGCCCGGCACGCCGAGATGCAGCGCGGGAACCCCGAACGCGAGGGCGCCTGAGCTCGTCTCGAGCTCGAAGCGCCTGCGCGTGGCCGGGGACTCGCTGAAGACGTAGAGCGCGAGCGGCTTGGGCTGCGACCGCACATATGCGAGGGCCGCGTCCTCGTCGTCGACCGCGAGGAGCGGTAGAACAGGACCGAAGATCTCCTCCCGCATGAGCGGTGAGTCGGCCCGGGCCCGCACGAGGGTCGGCTCGATCCAGAGGCTCGCGCGATCGGTCCGCCCGCCGCTGATCACGTCCTCGCCGTCGAGCAGTCCGCGCACCCGGTCGAAGTGCCTGGAGTTGACCATCCGCAGGCCGCGGCCGTCCCCGAGCTGCTCCGCGATGGCCGCCTGCAGCGCGGGTGCAAGTGCCTCGAGGACCGCGGGAGGCCCCAGCACGTAGTCGGGCGCGACGCACGTCTGGCCGCCGTTGAGGAACTTGCCCCACGCGATCCGGCGCGCCGCGGCAGCGGGTCGGACGGTTGCGTCGACGTAGGCAGGCGACTTGCCCCCGAGCTCGAGCGTCACGGGCGTGAGCTGGCGCGCCGCAGCGGCCGCGACAGCTTTGGCGGCCGACTCGCCTCCGGTGAAGAACACGTGATCGAGCCGCTCGGCCAGAAGCGCCTCGGCGGTCTCCCGGCCACCCTCGACCACCCACACTGCGCCGTCGAGGTACTCGGGGACCCACCGCGCGAGGGCCGCGCTCGTGCTCGGCGCGAGCTCGCTCGGCTTGACCACCACGGTGTTGCCCGCGGCGAGGGCGCCCACGAGTGGCGCTAGCACGAGCATCAGCGGATAGTTCCACGGGCCGAGGACCAGCACGACGCCGAGGGGCTCCGGTCGGGTCCACGCCGTGGCAGGGGCGAGGGCCGTGGGGACCTCCGCAGGCCGAGGCCGGGTCCATTCGTCGAGGTGGGCGAGCGCGTGGGAGACCTCGCCGGCGACGAGGCCGAGCTCGTGCAGCCACGCGTCCGTGGCGCTCTTGCCGAGGTCCTCCGCGAGCGCCGCCCCGAACTCGCGCCGCCGCGCCCTCAGCATGGCCCTGAGCGCGAGCAGCTGACGACGGCGCCACACGAGCGGGCGGGTCGCGCCCGCTTCGAACTCCGCGCGCGCCGCGGCGACTGCGGCCCGCGCCTGCTGATCCGGGATCACCCTCTCAAAGTAGCGCGCGGCGGCCCGGCTCAACATGCTGGCCTGCCGAGTGGGCCCGGGCTATCGTTTAGTCATGGAGACGGCAGTCAGCCAGCACTTTGGGGAAATTGCCCTCACGCCGGCGGGGCAGCGGGTCATCTCTGGCCAGTACGAGCACGAGGGCGTGCCCGTCGATCTCGATCTGAGCTTCGGCGAGCACGATCGCATGGACGAGTCGTGTATCCACAAGGTCGACTACCGGCTCCGATTCCTCCCCGAGCTCATCGAGGCCGCGCGCGAACGCATCGCGCTGGATCTGACCGACGAGGACTCCCCCGCCGTCGAGTATCGGCACTTCCACTGCCAGAACCTCACCGACGGGAAGATCCGCGAGCTTTTCGGGGTCGAGAAGTCTGACGCGGTCGACGACGACGCTTTCGTCCGCGCGCTGCGCCTCACCCGGGTGGGCATCTTCCCAGGCCAGCCGGAGCGCTATTTCGTTCTCGATTTCACGCTGGGCCAGGGGTTCACCGACGAGGTGCTCGTCGCGGCGGCGGACGAGGACGGCGTGGTCGACGACGAAGTCTCCTGGGATTGAATGTTGAGGGGTCCCGTCCGCCGCCTTGAGGGGTCAATGTTCTGACATTGACCCCTCAAGGGGCGGGACGGGACCCCTCGTCGCGCCGGACGGGACCCCGCAACCGGCCGGACGGGACCCCGCAACCGATAGCCGGGTCAGGCGTTGGCGGCGATGACCCCGCGCGCGACCTTCGTGGCCTCGACGAGATTCCGCAGCGACTCCTCGGTCTCCGCGTAGCCGCGCGTCTTGAGGCCGCAGTCCGGGTTGACCCAGAGCTGCCGCGACGGGACGTGCGCGACGGCGGTCTTGAGCAGCTCCTCGATCTCCCCCTGCGACGGGACGCGCGGCGAGTGGATGTCGTACACGCCCGGACCGACGCCGCGGCCGAAGCCGTGAGTCTCGAGGTCGTTGACGACCTCCATGCGCGAGCGCGCGGCCTCAATCGAGGTCACGTCGGCGTCGAGGCCGTCGATCGCGTCGATGATCACGCCGAACTCCGAGTAGCACAGGTGCGTGTGAACCTGCGTCGCGTCCGCGGCGCCGGCCGTCGCAAGGCGGAAGGACTTGACGGACCAGTCGA
Source organism: Sinomonas sp. P47F7 (assembly GCF_049332655.1). Classification (GTDB taxonomy): domain Bacteria; phylum Actinomycetota; class Actinomycetes; order Actinomycetales; family Micrococcaceae; genus Sinomonas. The sequence continues at coordinate 2,624,755 of NZ_CP186327.1, forward strand.
GGTAGGCAGGCTGGTCGGCGCGACGCAGCGGGAGCAGCTCGCGGAGCGCGGGCTCGTCCACCTGGATGACCTTGATACAGGCAGTCTCGAGGTCCGCGATCTCGTCGCGGAGCGCGAGGGCCACCTGATTGGCGGTCTCGGCAAGCGGCTGGTCGTTGCGCACGAACGACCACGCGAGGATGGTCACGGGGCCGGTGAGCATGCCCTTCATGGGCTTCTCGGTGAGCGACTGCGCGTACTCGGCCCACGGGACCGTGATCGGAGCCGGGCGGGACACGTCGCCCCACAGGATCGACGGGCGCGTGCAGCGCGAGCCGTAGGACTGCACCCACCCGTGGACCGTGACGTCGAAGCCGTCGAGGTTCTCGGCGAAGTACTGGACCATGTCGTTGCGCTCGGGCTCGCCGTGCACGAGGACGTCGAAGCCGAGCTCCTCCTGCAGGTCAACGACGCGCTTGATCTCGTCCTTCATGAGCCGCTCGTACTCGGCCGCGTCGATCGCACCCTTGATGAGGCGGGCGCGGGCGCCGCGAACCTCGGACGTCTGCGGGAAGGAGCCGATCGTCGTCGTCGGGAGCGGCGGGAGGTGCAGCTCGGCGTCCTGCGCGGCGGCACGCGCGGCGTAGTCGGAGCGCGAGAAGTCGGCGTCCGTGAGCGCGCCCGTGCGCTCACGCACCTCGGGACGGCGGACGCCCGGGGCCTCGGCGCGCGAGGCGAGGACGCGGGACGCCTCGTCGATCGCGGCCTGGGCGGCGGCCGGCTCGGCCAGATAGCCGGCGAGGGTCGCGACCTCGGCGACCTTCTGGTCGGCGAAGGCAAGCCAGCTGCGCAGCTGGGCGTCGAGCTGGGTCTCCTCCTCGACATCGTGCGGGACGTGGAAGGTCGACGTCGACGTGCTCACCGCGACATTGACCCCGGCGGCGCGCAGCGCGTCGAGCTTCGCGGCCGATGCCGCGAGGTCGTTGCGCCAGATGTTGTGGCCGTCTACGACACCGGCAACGATTGCCTTGCCCTCGAACGCGGCGAGCTCGTCAGCCGAGGGAACGGCACCCTTGAAGAGGTCGACCGCGACCGCCTCGACGCCGGTCGCGGCGACCGCCGGAGCCTGCTCGCCCAGCCCGCCGTACGGGGCGGAGAGGAGGATCTGCGGGCGCCCGGCTGCTCCTACCGCTGAAGCGGTGAGCGCGGCGTAGGCGCGTTCGACGGCGGCGCTCACCTCGGCGGCGGGCGTGTCGAGGTCCGCGACGAGGGCGGGCTCGTCGAGCTGGACCCACTCGGCGCCGGCCGCGCCGAGGCGCTCGAGCAGCGCGGCGTAGACGGGGAGCACGTCGTCGAGGCGAGACAGCGGCGCGAAGCCCTCCGGGGCGTCGCCGGACGCCTTGCTCAGGAGGAGGAACGTCACGGGGCCCACGAGGTAGGGGCGCGTCACGACGCCGTTCGCCTGGGCGAAGCGGAACTCGTCGACCACGCGCTCGGAGGAGAGCGAGAAGACCGTCTCCGGGCCGATCTCGGGCACGAGGTAGTGGTAGTTGGAGTCGAACCACTTGGTCATCTCGAGCGGCTGCTGCTTGGCGTTGCCGCGGGCCAGCGTGAAGTACGCGTCGAGCCCGAGCTGACCGTCGGCGTCGTGCAGCGAGCCGAAGCGGGCCGGAACCGCGCCGAGGGCCACGGCGGTGTCAAGCACTTGGTCGTAGAACGAGAACGTGCCGGGGATCGCGGAGGCCTCGGTGAGGCCGAGCTCCGTGAGCCGTCGCAGGGTCGCGAGCTGGATGCTGTCCGCGGCGGCCTCGAGCTCGGCGGCGCTGCTCTTGCCTGCCCAGTAGGCCTCGACGGCCTTCTTGAGCTCGCGGCGGCGGCCGATGCGGGGGTAGCCGAGGATGGTGGCTGCTGGGAACGAACGGGCGGCAGGGCGGGAGGAGAAGCTCATCGTGATTCCTTCGTCGGTGACAGGTCAGGTGGTCCGGCGGTGGGCCTGGAGGGAAGGCCGTGAGGGCCGAGGGAGATTGAGTTTCGAGAGCACCTCGAGGGCGCTCTCGTGCTCGTTGAACGTGTAGAGATGCAGACCGGGCGCACCGGCGTCGAGGGCCGCCTCGGCCAGCGCGACGCTCGCGTCGACGCCGATGCGGCGGGCGGTCTCGACGTCGTCGGCTGCGGCGCGCATGCGGTCCACGAGGCGAGCGTCCGGCTCGACCCCGCTCAGCTCGGAGAGCCGAAGGATGCGCCGAAGGCTCGTGAGCGGCATGATGCCCGGGATGATCGGGATAGTGACGCCGGCCCGGCGCGCGCGGTGCACGAGCGCCGAGTACTGCTCGGGGTGGAAGAACACCTGCGTGATCGCGAAGTCGGCGCCCGAGCGCTGCTTCGCGAGGAGCACCTCGATGTCGTGGGCGACGCTCGGCGACTCGGGGTGCTTCACCGGATACGCCGCGACGCCGATCGCGACCTTGCCGGCCGCGAACTGAGCGAAGCGACGCCGCTCGACACGCCGGATGAGCTCGATGAGGTCCTGCGCGTACCGGAGGCTGCCATCTGGAAGATGGCCGTCCTTCGGGCGGTCGCCGCGCAGCGCGAGGATCCCGCGGACGCCACGGTCCAAGAGCGCGTTCACGGTCCGGCTGAGCTCCTCCGGGGTCCCGCCCACGCACGTGAGGTGGGCGAGGGGGCGCAGCGTGGTCTCAAGCTGGAGCCGGTCCACGAGGTCGAGGGCCGTCTCATGATTTGAGCCGCTCGCGCCGTACGTCACGGACACGTAGTCGGGGTCGGTGCACTCGAGCTCGCGGATGGTCTTCCACAGGGTCACCGACGCAGCGTCGCTGCGCGGCGGGAACAGCTCGTAGGAGAGGGCGACGGGCTCGGCGGAATTCGCCGAGGGTGCGTCGATGAGAGTAGGTGGGGACACTTGCATTCCTAGGATCCGATGCGTGCCGGCGGAGGCTGAGCCGCCGCCGGAGGAAGGGTATTAAGGAACGCAGGCACGCTGGTACAAGGACGCCGCCGAGGCGGGCACCCAAAATGAACCAGCTTCCTGCGGCAAATGTCAGGCCCTCACGGGGGCACCCACATCCCCGGCTTGGGGGATCGCTGACACGTTGCGGGAAGCAACTTGAATCCGAGACTAAGGATGCTCGCGGTCATCCATCAAGCGCGAAGCGCCAAATACGGCAAATTCGTCGTAATGCTACGAACTAGTACGAGCGTGACGCCGCGTGACGCGAAGGTGGCGCCGCGCCGTCGTCGTCCGTGCGTTGCCGGGCTCAGCCCTCGAGCAGGAGCCGCTCCGCGCGCGGGGCGAGCGCGCGCTCGAGCACGAGGCACGCCGCGCCCACGGCCCCGACGTCCTCGCCGAGTCGCGTGCCGGAGAGGCCCACGTGGTGGATTCCGCGGGTCGCGAGGCGCTCGTTGACCATGTCCGGAAGGACGTCGAGCACGAATTGCGCCACAGGCTCCCAGAACGGGCCTCCGAACACCATGCGCTCGACGTCGACGAGGTTGCCGACTACGGCCGCGGCCCACGCCATGTTGCGCGCGGCGCGCCGCATGATCGCGATCGCTGTCTGCTCGCCCTCGCCGACCATCTCGCTCAGGCGGGCGAACGCGCCTTGGTAGTCGCGCGCGGTGGGATTCTCCGGCAAGACCGGGAGGATGCCCGCCACGACGGCCTCGCTCACGATCACGGCGGGCTCGAGTGCCGTGCCGATGGTGCCGCGCATGCCGCAGCCGTCGCTGCAGAGCGGCCCGTCCGGGTCGACGATGATGTGGCCGATCTCCCCCGCGTTGCCCGAGCTCCCGCGATAGACCTCGCCGTTCAGGACCAGGCCCACGCCGAGGCCGGTGCCGAGGTAGAAGAACACGAAGCTCTCGGAGCCGCCCGGGCCGCCCGCCCAAATCTCGGCCACAGCGGCGCCCGTGACGTCCTTGTCCACGGTTGTCGGGAGGCCGGTCGCGCGCTGGACGAGGTCTTGGATGGGGACGTCGACCCAACCGTGCAGGAGCGGGGGGCCCACGACGGCGCCGCGGTCGAGGTCGATCGGTCCGGGGGCGGCCACGCCGAGACCGGCAACGAGCTTGCGATCCACGCCGGAGATCGCGAGGAGCTCCTCGACGCACTCGGCGATCGCCTGGACGATCTCGTCGGGGTCGTGGCTCAGGGGCGTGACGAACGTGCGCTTCTCGACGACCGCGCCCACGAGGTCCAGGAGCACCACGGTGATGAGTGCGGGGTCGAGGTGCACGCCCACCGCGTACATGCCTTGAGGATTGAGCCGCAGGATGGTGCGCGGCTTGCCCGGCCCAGAGCCTTCCTTGCCCGCCTCGACGATGAGCTTCTGATCGAGCAGGCGGCGCGAGATATTGGAGATGGTCTGCGGCGAGAGCCCCACGAGCTGCGCGAGCTCGACGCGGCTGAGGCCCGCCTCGGAGCCGCGGATCGCGTCGAGGATGACGGTGAGATTGAAGTCCCCCATGCGCGGCAGATTGGTCCCGCGCCGCGGCGTTGACTGGCGTGGCTGCTCCGTCACGGGGTCCTTTCGACAGATGCGTGATTATCCTTTCGTTTACGTTACCCTGTTCACCCCAAACCCGTAGCTGAGTGCCGGCTGAGGAGACACCATGTCGCGCGTGCCGGAGTCCGAGGCGGTCATCACGGCCGAGCTCGTCCGAGGCCTGCTCGCCGACCAGCATCCCGACCTTGCGGGCCTGCCGCTGGTCGCGGCCGCCGAGGGGTGGGACAACGTCGTGTTCAGGCTCGGCCATGACTTTGCGGTCCGGATGCCTCGGCGCGAGCTGGCAGCGGGCCTCGTGCGTTCGGAGCTGCGCTTCGTGGGCGAGATCGCGGCGCGCACGGGCATCGCGCTGCCCGTACCGGTGCGCCGCGGGCGCCCTGGACGTGGCTATCCGTGGATCTGGAGCGTGTGCCGGTGGACCGAGGGGACGCCCGGGCTATCCGTGCCCGGCCCGGCACGGGGCGGTGAGAAGGAGCTCGCGGGCTTCCTCGGTGCGCTCCACGCGCCCGCACCCCCGGACGCCCCCAAGAATCCGCTCCGGGGCCTCCACGTGGCCGAGCTCGAAGCGCGCGTGCACGAACGGCTCGGGCTCGTGGCGCACCGGCCGGACCATGCCGAGCTTGCGGCCCTGTGGGACGCCCTGTCCGACGCCCCGCCGTACGGTGGGCCGGCCGTCTGGGTGCACGGCGACCTGCACCCGGGCAACATCCTGTTCGCGCCCGACGGCTCGCTCGCGGGCGTGATCGACTTCGGCGACCTCTGCGCGGGCGATCCGGCCGTGGACCTCGCCGTCGCGTGGCAGCTCTACGCGGGGCCGCGGCGGCGCAAGTTCGTGGCAGCCGTCGAGGCGGCGCTCCCCCGGGACGCGGCGACGTGGCGGCGCGCCGCGGCGTGGGCGCTGCACTTCGGGCTCTTGAGCGTTGCGATCGAGGGCAACGACCCGGCCTTCGTGGCCAACGGCGAGTTCACGCTGCGCGAGCTCCTGGCCGAATTCTCGGGGCGTCTCACGGGCGGGAGCGGCGCCGCACGGAGCGCGTGACCCTGAACTTGCGCGAGCTCCCTTCCACCGAGGTGCGCCCGACGGCGGCCTGCAGGTGCCGCCGGTAGTCGAGGTGGGTGTTGTAGACGGTCCACAGCTCGCCGCCGGGGCGCAGGATCCTCGCGGCCGCCTCGATGAGGCGCAGCGCCGCGCCCGCGTGGACGCTCGCGCCGAGGTGGAAGGGCGGGTTGAGAAGCACGACGTCGGCCGAGGCGTCCGCGCGCGAGGAGGCGGCGTCGTCGTGCTCGACGACGACGCGCTCGCCGAGCCCATTGGCCGCCATCGTGGCGAGCGCCGAGCGGGTGGCCGCGGCCGAACGGTCCGTCGCCACGACCTTCGCGCTGGGGTGCGCGAGCGCGTACGCGGCGGCGAGCGCGCCGGTGCCGCAGCCGAGGTCGACGGCGTCGCCCACCGGCATGCGCTCGACGAACCCGAGCAGGAAGCGGGTGCCGACGTCGAGCTTCTCCCCCGCGAACGCGGCCCCGTGCGCGCACAAGGTGAGGCCTACGTCGTCGTGCGTCGCACAAACCGGGAACGGCGAGCGCTCGGGAACCGGAAGGGGGCCCTCCGCGATGAGGAGGCGCGACTTCTGCACGGCCAACTCGGCACGGACGGCGCGGAAGCGGCCGCCGAGGACTCCATTCATCGCGAGGGTCATGTGTTTGACCCGGCCTCCGGCCACGAGCACCACGTCCGGCGCGGCCCACCGCGCCACAGCGTCCGCGATCTCCTCGAGCTCGGCGAGGCCGCGCGGGAGTTGGAGCAGGACGAGCCCGACGTCGCGGAGCAGCTCGGCGTCGAGCTCGCCCTGGCGCTGCAGACCGGCGAGCCCGAGCTCCTCGGCGTTGCGGGCGAACGCCACGCGTCCCGTCGCAAGGTCCTCGTGCACGCGGACCTCGGTGAGCCCGGCCGCGGCGAGCCGGAGCGCGATCGCGCCGTAGGCGTCGCCGATGACTGCGATGTGGGCGCCGCTCAGGCCTCGCGCCGCGGCCTCCGCGATCCCGCGTTCGGCGAGCAGGCGGTCCGTCGCATCCCACGCGTAGAGGTTCGGGGCCTCGACGTCGGGAAAGCGCCGCAGGAGCTCGTACGGGAAGGGCCCGTTGGGATCGGCTTGCACTGGACCACTCTATTCGGGTGGGGGAAGATGATTCGATGACTCTCGTTCATCTCAGCGGGCAGCTGGTGTGCCGCGACAAAAGCGACGCCTCCGCCGTCGTCCGTCACCTCGCCCGCCACGTCGCGCTGACGCGCGCCGAAGCTGGGTGCGTAGCGTTCCACGTGACTCCTACCGACGACCCGCTGGTGTGGCAGGTTGACGAATTGTTCAGCGATGCCGCGGCGTTTCGGGCTCACCAGGAGCGGGTCGCGAGCAGCGAGTGGGGGCGCGTGACCGCTGGGATCGAGCGCCGCTACACCATCGAAGGCATCTGATCCGCGTCCGCCCCCGCACCGATCCGGTAGGAGGTCATGACACGGACCGCTCGCTCGCCGGGCGTCGACGTAGGGTCGGGTCCCCAACCTCGGGACCGCGGTAGACCATGGCGAATGAGCGCGGCGACGTCGACCTCTTCGAGGTGACGCACGGGATCGCCCTCAGTGTCATCCCCAGGCTTACCTCAAGCCCCGGAAGCAGATGGTTCGCTCGAACTGCACTCCACGCAAGGCCCGTTTGGCACGAACGGAGCTTACGTCGCGGTAGTTCGAGGCGGAGTGGTGCACGCCGCACGAGTTCCGCTTCACAAAACCTTCCAGCTCTACCTCGATCACTACGGCGTCCTGCGAACCGATCACGTCATTCGGTTCCATTCGGCGGTCGCTGTCCGCCTCCACTACAAGCTCGTACGCCAGCTTTAAACCGCTCTGCCCCATCCGTAGCCTGATTGATGCGTGGTCTCTCCACGCACGGGGGACCAACCCGACCCCCTCCGTCACGGCGCATTTGACCATCATGATCCGCTCCGTGTGGACTACCGTGAGATAGATGGACCAGACGGCGTGGACCGTGGACGACCACCTCCGCGGCTGCGATCAGGGAGTTGTCGAGCTTTACGAGCGCTTCGTTGAGCTGGTGACGGCGTGCGGTCCGTTTGAGCTGTCTGTTTCGAAGACGGCGATCACTTTCAAGGGAGCGCGTCGAGGCTTTGCCGGGGCGAAGCCAAAGAAGCTGTGGCTCGACGGTTATCTGGATCTGCAGCGGCAGGTGAACGATCCTCGCATTCGGAGAGCTTCGCCTTACACGAAGCGCCTGTTCGTCCACCAGTTCCGCGTATCCGCCCCCGATCAGCTCAACGGCGAATTCGCCGAATGGGTCCGAGAGGCCTACGACGTCGGGCAGGGAGGTCATCTCGGCGCGACTCTGCGGCGCGGAACGGCTCCCTGAAGATCACCGCCGCAGGTGGGCGATCGCGTGTTCGGCGGCATGGAAACCCGCCATCCCGTGCGTGCCGCCCCCCGGCGGCGTGGCCGCCGAGCACAGGTACACGCCGGGCACGCCGGTCGAGTACGGGTCGAGGGCCACGCGGGGGCGGAAGACGAGCTGTGTCCCGAAGTTCGCGCCCGCGCTGATGTCGCCCCCCACGTAGTTGGCGTTATGCGCCTCGGATTCGGCGACACTCCGCGACGCGACGGCCCGGATCCGCCCCCGGAAGCCCGGCGCGAAGCGCTCGATCTGGGCGGTAATCGCCTCGGTTGCGTCGCCGGGGAAACCGTTGGGCACGTGCGCATACGCCCACAGTGGATTGAGCCCGTCCGCAGACCGCGTCGGATCCGCGACATACTGCTGCCCCACGAGCACGAACGGCCGCGCGGGCATCCCGCCGCGGAGCGTCTGCTCCTCGGCCCTCGCGATCTCCTCGATCGTCCCGCCGAGGTGCACGGTCCCGGCCCGCGCAACGTCCGGGGCGGCCCAGGGCACCTCGCCCTCTATCGCGTAGTCGACCTTGAACGCCGCCGGCCCGTGCCGGTACCGCCCATAGGAACGGGCGACGGCGGCCGGGAGCCTCCCGGCGAGGATGCTCGCCGCCGCTCCGGGGGCCGTGCAGAGCAGCAGGACGTCGCAGCGCCCCGCATCGTCGAGGCTGCGGACGCGCACTCCGGTCTCGATCACGCCGTCAAGCTCACGCAGCCTCGCGGCGAGGGCGTCGGCGACCGCCTGGCTTCCCCCCTCCGCGACGGGCCAGCCGACGGCGTGCGCCGCAGCACCAAGCATGAGCCCCACCGCGCTCGAGAACGGCGCGTCGAGCGAGGAGAACGCGTGGGCGGCGATCCCGCCGAAGAGACCACGCGCCTCGTCGCCGCGCCAGGCACGTGCGAGTCCGCTCGCGGGCAGCGCGGCCAGGGCGCCGAACCGGGCGAACGCGATCGGATGCCGCGGGACGTGCAGCACCGGCCCAAGGACCTCGGGGACGAGATCGGGGAAACTCCGCGCCGTCGCGCCCATGATCCGGCTCCACGCGCGCGCGTCAGCGCCAAGGCCTTCAGCCGTGCGCGCCACGTCACGCCACAGCAGCCCCGCACGACCGCCGTCGAGCGGATGCGCGAGCTGAACCTCCGGCCACCGCCAGCGCAGCCCGTGCCGTTCAAGACCCAGGCTCGCGAGAAAGGGCGAGGCGACGGCCATGGGGTGGAACGCCGAGCAGACATCCACGATGAGTCCGTCCGCACCCGGCAGAGTCGACGAGCGGGTCCCGCCACCGATGGTGGGCTCCGCCTCGAGGACGCGGACCGAGAATCCCTCCTGCGCGAGGCGCACCGCGGCCGCGAGCCCGTTCGGGCCGCTCCCCACGACGACGGCACTGGTCATGGTCCCATCCTCGCACTCGCCCGCTTCCGCCGGCCCGCGCGGATCCCCGACGGAGGCTGGCGCGCCGCCCGGGCAAGGCACATGATCGCAGCATGACGTGGCTGCGGGGCTACGAGCCCGGCTGGCTCCGGCACGACGCCCTCGCCGGAGCCGCGCTCGTCGGGCTCCTCATCCCGGCGGGAATGGCGTATGCGCAGGCGGCGGCGCTCCCGCCGGTCGCGGGCCTGTACGCGACGATCGTCCCGCTTCTCGTCTACGCGGCCGTGGGCCCGTCGCGGCTCCTCGTGCTGGGCCCAGATTCGGCGCTTGCCCCCATGATTTCCGCGGCCGTGCTGCCGCTCGCCGCCGCGGGGAGCGCGCGTGCCCTCGCGCTCGCGGGCCTCCTCGCGGTGTACATCGGCGGCTTCCTGCTGCTCGGGGCACTGCTTCGGCTCGGGGCGCTCACGGGCCTCCTCTCGGGCCCGATCCGCCTCGGCTATCTCGCGGGCATCGCGCTCACGGTCGCCGCGAGCCAGCTGCCCGTGCTGCTCGGCGTCTTGGGCCCGGGCGGGACGCCCTGGGAGCACCTCGCGGCGACCGCGGCCGCCGTCGTCCAACACGGCGCCCGCCCGGCGCCGCTCGCGCTCGGGCTCGGCTCGCTCGCCCTCATGTGGCTCCCCCGCCTCCTCCGATGGCGGCCCCCGGGCGCGCTGTTCGCCGTCGTCGGCTCTGTCCTCGCGGTGTGGCTCGGCGGGCTTACGCACGAGGTGACGGCCGTCGGCCCGCTCCCCCAGGGCCTGCCCGTCCCGCAGTTCGCGCAGCTGACGCCGGCGGACGCCGTGACGCTCATCGCCCCGGCGGCCGGCGTGGCCCTCATGGTGTTCGCGGACACGGGCGTCCTCTCGCAGAGCCTCGCCGCGCGCGAGGGCCGCTCGGTCTCCGGCACGGGCGAGATGGCGGCCCTCGGCGCGTCCAATCTCGCAACGGGCCTCGCGGGCGGCTTCCCGGTGTCCGCGAGCTCGTCCCGTACGCCCGTCGCGATCCACGCGGGCGGCCGGACGCAGCTCACCGGTGTGGTCGCGGCGCTCCTCGTCGCCGCGTTCATGGCGCTCGCGCCTGGCCTCACGGCCCTCCTCCCCTCGGCGACCCTCGCCGCCGTCGTCATCGCCGCGGCGACGGGCCTCGTGGACCCGCGCGCGATCGCGCGGCTCTGGCGGCTGAGCCGCGTCGAGTTCGGACTCATGCTCGCAACGTTCGCGTGCGTCACGACGATCGGAGTCCTGCAGGGCATCGTGGTCGCTGTGGTGCTTTCGCTCCTCGACTTCGTGCGCCGCGCGTGGGGTCCCTACCGCGCGGAGCTCGGCGACCGCCCCGATGTGCCGGGATACCACGACATCTCGCGCCACCCCGAAGCGGAGAGGGTCCCGGGGCTCATCCTCGCGCGCTTCGACGCCCCGCTGTTCTTCGCGAACGGCACGGTGTTCAGCGCCTTCATCCGGGCTCTTGTCGAGAACGCCCACCGCCGCGTCACCCATGTGATCATCGCGGCGGAGCCCATCACGGGGATCGACACGACCGCGCTCGACGAGGTCATCCTCCTCGACGACTGGCTCGCCGCCCACGGCATTGAGCTCGTCTTCGCCGAGCTCAAGGGCCCGGTGAAGGACCGGCTGCTGCGCTTCGGCACGCGCGGGCGCTTCGGTCCGGACACGTTCTACCCCACTGTCAGCGCGGCGGTGCGGGCCCTCCGCGCGGACGGCGGCACAGGCCCGCCCGCAACGGACGACGGCGCCACTCACCACTGACGGCGGCCCCGCGCCTGAGCGGGGGCCCGCCGTCGTGCGTTTTCAGCTGGGTCAGGGCGCGATCGTCGTGGACACGGCGTCCGTGCGATTCGCAAGGTTTCCGTCGTTCGCCCGGACGGACAGCGAGACGAAGTCGCTCCCCGAGGCGGCAAGCCCCTCGTAGTCGCCCACGAAGAACCCGCTCGCGTTCGGTGCCGTCAACATGTCGAACGGACCATAGAGATGGGTCTCGTTGCCGAAGGCAGCCCCACCGGAGGGCGACGACGTGAACCAGTAGTCAGTCGGCAGCGTGGTCGTGTTCCCCGCCGCGAGGCTCCGGAAGTCGTAGTACGTGACGCCGACTGTGCCGCTGGAGTTGACCCGCACGCTCGGGGTGAACGCCGGCTTGCCCGTCGGGGTGTTGACGCGCGCCGGCGCGGACCACGTGGTGCCGCCGTTGGACGACGTCGAGATCGCCACCTGGTCGAAGGCGAATCCGCTGAAGCGCGCGTCCTGCCACACGACGTAGAGCTGGCCCGTGGACGGATCGATCGCCGGTTCCGGGATGATGTCTCCCGTCCGGATCACGGCGCCGGTATTGGGATCGGTCACTCCGACAGTGTTGAGCTCCGCGATGATGTGCGGCACCGACCACGTCGCGCCGCCGTCCGTGGACTTGACGAAGGCAACGTTGTTCCCGTGAAGGCTGCCCGGTCCGTTCGGGCCGCTGCCCAGGATCAGGTTGAAGAAGTCGAACAGGGCTCCCGTGCGCGGGTCAACGACGATCTGGTTGCCGATGGTCTGCTGGTGCTCGGCGGTCGGGACGATGATCTTCGTCGAGTCCCACGTGACGCCTCCATTTGTCGTCTTCGCGAACCACGCCGGCCCCGTGAAGGCGTGCGAGTGCGCGTCCGCGCGCGGGTTGCCGTTCGGCGCCACGAGCCGATCCCACACGGCATACGCGGTGCCTGCATGGACCAGGTCCGCAGTCACGGATTCCTTGTCATTGAAGAACTGGGAGCTCGCGTCCTCCTTGAGGATGTTGAGGTTGCCCCAGGACTTGCCGCCGTCGGTCGATGTCGCCGCGGCGACGCCGTTGTCGCTGCCCACCCCTTGGAACGAGATGGACACGGAATAGGCCGTGCCGTCGGGCCCGAACGACACCCACGGGTCTGACGCTCGGCTGAACTGGGCCGGACCGCCCGGGGCGCACGCGCTGAAGGGCTGGGCCGACTCGTGCCAGGTGGCTCCGCCGTCGTTCGAGTAGCCGGCGACGAGACCGTGAGCCCCGCCGTCGGACCATCTGTCCTGTTGCCAGACGCCGACGAGGTTGCGGGGGTTCCTCGGATTGACGGCGACCCACGGCTCGACTTCGGCGTTGGGGAAGTTCACGGCACCTGGGGCTCCACCAAGGGTGCAGCCGGCGTAGGGGCTCGGTCCGCTCGCGACGACGGGAATCGAGAAGGTCGCGGCCGACGCGGCGCCGGCCATGTTGAGCATGAGCGCTGCCGGCAGCAGGGCCAGCAGTGCGCCGCGCGCGGACCCCCGGTGGGTCCGCGCAGAGAGGTTCAGATTCATGATCCACTCCTGAAAGCGATTGGTCTCTTGTGGCCCGAAGCGGCCGGCGCTCACCTAGCGAAGGCGCGCCGCGACGGCGTCGGGGTCCTGCTCTTCCACCACGCGCTCAAGAGGACCACCATCGAGCGGCCCGTGCAATGGGCCGTGTGGCCGAATTCAGCGAGCCGCGCGCACGAACTCCGCCGTCGCCGCGGCGAGCGAGGCACCGATCGCATACGGGGTCCGCCTGACGCCCTTGACGGCGAACGAGTGGTCGGCGTCCTCCTGCCATGCGAGCGCCGCGGTCGGGAGCTTCGCGACGACGCCGTCGAGCAGCTCGCGCGTGGCAAGGGTGTCCCGGGTGCCCTGCAGGAAGAGCATGGGCAGCGTGAGCCCGTAGAGATGCTCGTCGCGGAGCTTCGAGGGGTTCCCGGCCGGGTGGAGCGGATAGCCGAGGAAGACGAGCCCGGCCGGGGCGATCGAACCGTCTGCCGCCGCCATCGAGGCCATGCGGCCCCCGAACGACTTCCCCGCGGCCCAGAGCGGCGTGGGGGCCCCGCGACGCCGTGCCTCCTCGAGGACCGCGGCCCACACCGAAATGGCGCGCGGGGGCCGGTCCGGGAGCCGCTTCCCCTCCTCGACATAGGCGAAGTTGAAGCGCAGCGTCGCGATGCCGAGCCCGTTGAGGGCGTCGCAATAGCCAACCATGAACGGATGGTCCATGCCGGCGCCTGCGCCGTGGGCTACGGCCACCGTCCCATCCGCGCCGTCGGGATTCCGGAAGACGCCCGAGACGTCGCCCGCGGGCGTGGGGATCGTGATGCGCTCGCCGTGTTCGCTCATGGCTCTATCTTGCCGTGGACCGTGGGAGGGACTCGCAGGACCACCCGACGCCCCTTGGCATGCACACGTTTGCATGCCAGCATTTTTCTATTCCCAGTCTTAGGACTGCGCACTCGAAGGAGAGATCTATGCACGTGCTCGACTGGCTCGTCCTGGGCGCCTATTTCCTCGTCATGGTGTGGATCGGCTGGTTCGCCAAGCGGCGGGTCAAGAACGCGGCCGACTTCTTCACGGCCGGAGGGAAGATGCCCTGGTGGCTGTCAGGCATCTCGCACCACATGTCGGGGTATTCGGCCGCGGTCTTCGTCGGCTACGCGGCCCTCTGCTACACGATCGGATTCGCGGTCTACGTGTGGTGGGCCATCAGCATCACCATCGCCTGCCTCGTCGGCTCGTGGCTCTTCGCGCCACGCTGGGCCCGGCTGCGGCAGCGCCTCAACGTCATCTCACCGCTCGAGTACCTCTCGATCCGGTACGGGCTGCCCACGCAGCAGGTCCTCGCGTGGTCCGGCACGGCGCTCAAGATCTTCGACGTCGCCGCCAAATGGGCTGCGAGCGCGATCCTGCTCCAGGCCTTCGCGGGCGTCCCGTTGTTCTGGGGCGTCATGATCGTGGGCGGCGTGACGCTCGTGTACTCGACCATCGGTGGACTGTGGGCGGACGCCCTGACCGATTTCGGGCAGTTCGCGATTCAGCTTGTCGCCGGGATTGCGCTCCTCGTCGCGACCGTCGCGAAGCTCGGCGGCGTCTCGTCGATCGTCGACATCTGGGGCAAGCTCCCGCCGTCGCACTCCTCGCCGTTCGCGGGAAGCCTCACGGTGGGCTTCTTCCTCGCGTACATCCTGATCAACGGCGTCTCGTACAACGGCGGGACATGGAACCTCGCACAGCGCTTCATCTCCGCTCCCACGGGCTCTGCCGCGCGCCGCTCGATCCTGCTGTCCGGTGGGCTGTACCTCGCGTGGCCGCTTGTGCTGTTCTTCCCGATGTGGGCTGCCCCGGTGCTCCTGCCGAACCTCGCCCACCCGGACCAGTCATACGCCTTGCTCACGCAGAGCCTCCTGCCGGCCGGGCTCGTCGGGCTCGTCCTCGCCGGCCTCTTCTCGCACACGATGGCCATGACCTCGTCCGACGCCAACGCGATTGCCGCCGTCGTCACCCGGGACATCATCCCGGCCCTTCGTGGCAAGCGGGCTCCCCTGTCGGGCCGCGTCGAACTGGCCGTGGGGCGCCTCGCGACGTTCCTGTTCATCGCCCTCTCGATGGTCATCGCCCTCACGTCCGATTCGTTCGGCGGCGTCCTCGGCCTCCTTATCACGTGGTTCGGAGCGCTCGTGGGCCCGGTCGCGATCCCGATGCTCCTCGGGATGCTCAAGCCGTTCCGCCGGTGTGGCTCGGTCGCGGCGCTGGGCTCGTGGGCCGCGGGGCTCGTGGTCTTCGCGATCACGAAGTACATCCTCGCGGACCAGATTGCCGCGCTCGGCGCCAACGGCGCGGCCGTGAGCGTCGCGGCGCCGATCCTCGCGTCGGTGCTCGTGTTCCTCGTCGCGGGCCTCGTAGTCCCGCAGGGCACGCCAGCCTCGGACGGCCTCATCGCTTCCCTGGACGCCGACCTGTCCGAGGCGGAGACGCGGCCCGGCGAGACCGTCGACGCGCTCCGCAGCAACGGGGCGAGCGCATGACGCACGACGCGCGGAATCACCTTGAGAGCGTCGTCCTGCCATGGTGGGACCGAGAGGCGGCGGACGACGCGCGGGGCGGAGTCTTCACATGCTTCGACAACCACGGCCGCCTGCTCTCCCGTGACAAGCTCACGTGGTCGCAGGGGCGGTGGGCGTGGCTCTGCGCCGAACTCTCGCTCGACGCGGGCCGGGGGCTCCTCTCGGGTGATGCGGGCCTCTGGGCCGAACGCTCGGTCGCGACGGCGGGCTTCCTCCGGGATCACGCGCTGCGGCCAGATGGCAGCACCCGCTTCCGGGTCGCGGGCGACGGCACGGCGCCCACCGAGCCGAAGAGCGCCGAGCCACGGAACGAGGAGAGCGTCTTCGCGGACCTCTTCGCGGCGCTCGGGCTGACCGGCGCGGCGCGTCTGGCCGGCACGGACGGCGACCACGCGTCGCTGCGGGCCGATGCGGGCGCGATCCTCGCCTCAGCGCACGCCCGGATCTCCGCGGGAACGGCCCGAACGGAGCCGTATCCGGTTCCTGCGGGCTTCGCCGACCTCGCCTCGCCGATGCTCCTCCTGCACGTAGCCTCCGAGGCCCAGCGCGCTGGCGTGGCCGGCGCGAGGGAAGTGGCTATGGCGGCCCACGAACTCCTCGTCGGCGCCAGTGGCATGCTCAGCCAGGGCCGGTGGTGGGAGTTCCGCCCGGCCGGCCTCGCAGACGAGGACACCCTCGTGGCCCGCCACGTGACCCCGGGCCACCTCCTCGAGCTCGCGTGGATGCTCGTGCACGCCGAGCGCGTGGACCGTTCCCTCGCGGCGCCGGGCTGGCTTCCGGACCTCGCGCTCATGGCCCTCGAACGCGGCTGGGACGCCGAATACGGCGGCATGCTGCGCTACGCGGACCGCGCCGGCGGGCGGCCCGAGGGCCGCTCGCTGCCGGGCGACCGGTACGAGAAGCTGGTCCGCGAGACGTGGAGCTCTAAGCTCTGGTGGGTCCACGTCGAGGCCCTCTACGCGGCGCGGCTCTTCGCGGACACGACCGGGGACCCCCGCTTCACGCGCTGGGCCGAGCGGCTCGCGGACTACACGTTCGCAACGTTTCCCGACCCCGAAGGCCGCGAGTGGATCCAGATTCGCGACCGCAGCGGAGACCCACTCGACGCCGTCGTGGCACTGCCGGTCAAGGACCCCTTCCACATCTCCCGCGCCCTCCTGCTCCTCAACCGACTCGACGCCGGCGCGTCGACCCCTTCCTGAAAGAGACCATGCGCATTCACACCTTCCCGACGCCCCTCGCCCTCGGACAGGCCTGCGGGGCCCAGGCCGCGAGCCTCCTCGCGGAGCGGCTCGACTCCGCCGGCACCGCGCGCGTCATGCTCGCCGCGGCGCCGAGCCAGCAGCACACGCTCGAGGCGCTCCGCTCGGCCGATCTGGACTTCTCGCGCATCGAGTTCTTCCACATGGACGACTATCTGGGCCTTCCCCTCGCCGCCCCGCAGGCGTTCGGCAACTGGCTCGAGCGCGTCCTGTTCTCCCACGTCACACCGGCCGCCTTCCATCGCATCGACCCGAGCCGCGACCCCGAGGCGGAGGCCGCCCGGTACAGTTCCGTCATGGGCTCCGACGACTTCGACCTGACCCTCTGCGGCCTCGGCGTCAACGGTCACCTCGCCTTCAACGATCCGCCCGCGGACCTCGAGGACCCGCTGCCCGCCCGGCCCGTTCGGATGGACAAGGCCTCGCGCCGCCAGCAGCTCGACGAGGGCCACTTCGCGACTCTTGAGGACGTCCCGACGGACGCGATCACGGTCACGATTCCCCGGCTCCTGCGCGCGCGCCACGTCCTCGTGTCCGTGCCCGGCGCGGCCAAGCGGCAGGCCGTCCAGGACACGCTCACGGAACCGGTCTCGGGGGCGCACCCCGGCACGGCCCTCCGGAGCCACCCCGAGGTAGATCTCTACCTCGACGCCGCATCGGACCCCCGGTGACGGCACCCACGCGCGGAGCGTTGCGGGGCCGCGACCTCGAGAGCGGCGGGGCCCTCGAGATCGAGCACGACGGCGGCGTCATCACTGCCGTTCGCCGGCTCGGCGTTGGCGCGGACGACCTTCCGTTCCTCGCGCCGGGATTCGTCGACCTCCAGGTCAACGGCTTCGCCGGCCATGACGTCAACGGGCCCGAGGCCTCCGCGCAGGACGTCGTGGACATCACCGCGGCTCTGGCCCGCACGGGCGTCACGACCTGGCTCCCGACGATCATCACGGCGAGCGAGGAGCAGATCGTCCACAGCCTGCGCACCGTGGCCGAGGCCCGCGCGGCCAGCCCCGCCGCGGCGGCCGCAATCCCCGGGGTCCACGTCGAGGGGCCGTTCATCTCCGAGGTCGAGGGGGCTCGGGGGGTCCACGACCCCGCACAGATCAGGCCGCTCGATCCGGCCGAGGTGCGGCGCTGGGAGACCCCCGGCGCACCCCTCGAGATCCTCACTGTCTCGCCCCACGGACCAGATGCTCCCGCGCGGATCGCCGAGATCACGGCCCTCGGGATCTCGGTCGCGATCGGCCACACGCACGCCACCGCGGACGAGGTCCGCGCGGCGGCGGACGCCGGCGCTCGCCTCTCGACGCATCTCGGCAACGGCATGCCGAGCCTCATCCCGCGCCACCCCAACGCAATCTGGGCCCAGCTCGCCGACGATCGCCTCGCCGCGGGGTTCATCGCCGACGGCCATCACCTTCCGGCGGACACGCTCACGTCGATGCTGCGCGCCAAGCCCTCGCACGGCGCGTTCCTCGTCTCCGACGCGACCGCCCTCGCGGGCTGCGCTCCGGGGACGTACACGGCTCCGGTGGGGGGCGCCGTCGTCCTCGGCGCGGACGGAAGGCTCTCCGCCGCTGGGACTGGCTATCTCGCCGGGGCCGCGCTGGGCTTGGCCGAGGGCGTCCGTCGCGCCGCGACGGCCGCGGGGATCGGGCTCCGGGCCGCGGTCCGCCTCGCGACCGTCAACCCGGCCCGCCAGCTCCGCCGGGCCCGCCCCGGGCTCGGGTCGCTCACCGTCGGAGCCCCGGCGGACTGTGTGCTCCTCGACGGGACGGGCCACGTCGTCGAGGTCGTGCAAGGCGGGCGGACTATCGCATGATCGCCGCGCTCGGAGCGGGCCGGAGGCGCGCGTGATCCGGTACAAGGCCCCGACGATCGTGGAGCTCGCGAAGCTTCTCGGAGTCGCGCCGTCGACCGTTTCCCGAGCCTTCACCGACCCCGGCAAGCTGCTCCCCGAGACCGTGGAGAAGGTGCGGCGCAAGGCGAGCGAGATCGGCTATGTGCCGAACAACTATGCGCGCGCCCTCATCACGGGCCGCTCGAGCGTGGTCGGCATGATCGTCCCCGACATCGCGAACCCCTTCTTCCCGCCGATACTGCGCCACGCGCAGCGCGCCGCCGAGGAGCGGGGGCTCTCGCTCATCCTCGCGGATTCGGACGGCGATCCCGCGCGCGAGCTCCAGCTCGTGGGGCGCCTCACGCCGCAGGTCGAGGGACTCGTGCTCGCCGCGTCGCGCCTCCCCGAGAAGAGCCTCGTGACCATCGCGGACCGCCTCCCCACGGTGCTCGTCAACCGGGACGTCGCGGGGATTCCTCGCGTTCTCGTGAGCGCGGACCGTGCTCTCGACCAGGCCGTCGCGGGGTTCGCCCGCGACGGCCACTGGAGCCTCGCGTACGTGGGCGGCCCGCCCGAATCGTGGTCGAACACCCAGCGGGCCCGGCAGGTCGAGCGCTCGGCGCGCGCACAAGGTCTCGACCTCACGCTGTTCGAGGCACCCGGCGGCACCTATTCCGAAGGATTCGACGTGGCGCGTGCGGTCGTGGACGCGGGCGCGACGGCGGTCGTCGCGTTCGACGATGTGATCGCGCACGGGCTTATCTCCGGGTTCCAGGCTGCCGGCCTGAGCGTCCCCCTCGACGTGAGCGTGCTTGGCTGCGACGACACGCTCACCACCACGACCTATCCGCCGCTCTCGAGCATCGCTCTTGACCTCGCGGGGGCGGGCCGGCTGGCCGTCGAGACGCTGAGCACGTCGACCCGCCAAGCCGAGACCGCGGAGGAACGCATCGAGCTTGAGGGCACGCTCGTGCTCCGCGGCTCGACGGGCCACGCGCCGGGCACGGGCCGCTAGGACGCCGCGCGGCGAGCCACGGCCCGCCCTTGGTCTGGACTGGTACGATCCAATTCAGGCCCCGAGGGAAGGCAACCATGGCGATCAGCAAGGCAGCGGACGGCCGCCAGGGCGTCGAAGCGATCGAGAACAGCCAGGTCCCCAAGCATGAACAGCTTCATGGGATCCTCCTCAGGATGGCCAAGAACGAGCTCGATCCCGGTGCGCGCGTGCCGAGCGAGCGCACCCTCATGGACCAATTCGGCGTGAGCCGCATCACGGTCCGCGCGGCGATCGGCCGGCTCGTCAACGAGGGCCACCTTGTGCGCGTCCCGGGCAAGGGGACGTTCGTCTCCGAGGGTGCGGTCCAGTCGACGCTCCATCTCGCGTCGTTCACGCAGGAGATGGAGGCCCAGGGGCACAAGCCGAGCACGATCGTCCTCGAGGCCGTGAGAACGCTCCCGCCGGACGCGACGGCGAAGGCCCTCGGCCTCCCGCGCGGGGAGGAGGCGCTCCACATTCGCCGCCTGCGCCTCGCCGACGGGCGCCCGGTGAGCGTCGACGACGCCTGGTACAGCGCCTCACTCGCCGCGGGGCTCCTCGACATCGACCTCACCGGCTCGATCTACCGCGCCCTCGCAGCGGACTTCGGCCACCAGATCGACCGCGCACGGCAGACCGTGCGCGCCGAGGGCGCGCCGCAAGACGTCGCTGTCCTCCTGGGCGCGGAGGCCGGGGCGCCGGTCCTGTTCTTCGACCGCGTCTCGTTCTCGGGCGACCACGCGATCGAGCACGCCCGGTCCTGGTACCGCTCGGACCGCTACGCGCTCACCATGGAGGTCCACCTCTAGCGAGCGGCTACACCGCCCAGCTGAAGAGCTTCTCCCCCGCGGCGACGTGCCCCTCGGCGAGGAGGCTCGCCGTGTCCGCCTTGGAATCAAGGACGACGACGGGGCTCACCAAGGAGTAGCCCGCGCGGATCGCGGGCGCCGGGTCCACCCGCATGACGAGCGACCCTGCCTCGACCTCATCGCCCTTGGCGGCCAGGAGGGTGAAGCCCTCGCCATTGAGCTTGACCGTGTCGATGCCAACGTGCGTGAGGATCCCCCGGCCCGAGGAGTCGACGACGACGAACGCGTGCGGGAGGAGCTTGATGATCCTGCCGGCGACGGGCGAGACCACCTCGAACTCCCCGGGCGCGGGCTCGACACCGGCCCCGGAGCCGACCATCTGGCCCGAGAAAACAGGGTCCGGAACCTCGCTGAGGGGCACGACACGGCCGCTGAGCGGGGCCAGGACGACGAGCGATTCCGTGCTCACAGAAGGTCCTCGATGTCCTCGGCGAGCGTGTCCGCCTCCGGGCCGACGATCACTTGGACCGCGGTCCCTGCGGCGAGCACCCCGTGGGCTCCCGCGGACTTGAGCACGGACTCCTTGACGAGCGAGGGGTCCTTGACCTCGGTGCGAAGGCGCGTGATGCAGGCCTCGATCTCGACGATGTTGCCAGCCCCACCGAGTCCCTCGATGATCTTTTCCGCCTTTGACATGGCTTTCCTCTCTGCTTGCTGTCCGGTGCCGGAACAGCTCTGTTCCCGGTCGCCCGATCCGTGCGCCGACGTGACCAGTCTGGATGGAAACCCCGCGGGCGTCACGCTTGACAGCGTCACCGGGCACCCTCGAAACTGAACTGGTACTAACCGGACAGTACCGCGAATCGGAACCTCCGCACAAGCCCCTCGCAGCACCGGCCGGAACCGCCCACCAACCGACGGAGCCCGCAGCATGGACCTGACACAGCGGCATGTCGACCTCGAGCTCGCCGTCCAGGATGTCGACGGCGCGCGGATCGCGCGGGCGGTCGGAGCCACCCGGGTGGAGCTCTGCGCGGCCCTCGGGACGACCGGCGGCATCACGCCGAGCCTCGGTGCCATCCAGCTCGCGGTCGAGACCGAGCTTCCCATTCACGTGCTGGTTCGACCCCGTCCGGGCGCATTCGTCTACAGCCCGGACGAGCTGGCCGTGGCCGAGGCCGATGCCCGGGCCGCGCTGCGAGCCGGCGCGGCGGGCGTGGTGTTCGGGGCGCTCACGGCCCGCGGGACGATCTCACGCCCCGACCTTGAGCGCCTGATCGGGGCGGCGCGCGACGAATCACCCGCGGCCGAGGTCACTTTCCACCGCGCGCTCGACACGGCGCTCCATGCGGGGCACCCACCCGAGCGGCTCCTCGAGGAACTCGCCCACTGCGGCGTGACCCGCGTGCTCACGAGCGGCGGCGCCTCCGAGTGGTCCACGGGCCTTCCGATGCTCCGGCGGATCGTGGCGGCCGCCCGGCTCACCCCAGGGCTCGAGGTCATGGCCGGCGGGGGTGTCCGGCTCAGCCTCCTTCCGAACCTCGTCGAAACCGGCGTGGACGCCATCCATGCTTCGGCGAAACATCACGTCAACCCGCACGACGGCGCCTCGGCGCCCGGCCAGGGCCACCCCGGATTCGAGGCGACCGACGCGCGCCTCGCGGCTGGCATCGCGAACGCGCTCCCCCGCCGTGCGCGCCTGCGCAACGGCCCCCCAGCCGTGTGATTGGATATGTCCAACGGCCGGAGTCTGTCGCGCCCCCACCTGGTTCCACGGGGGTGGCACGCGGCCCGATCGGAAGGGCTATGGGGAGGAGAAACGCCGTTATGAACAAGGCACGCGGCATCAGGGCAGCATCCGTCACCGCCTCCGCGGCCGCGCTCACAGCGGCAATCGCGGCTCCGGCTGTGGCGGCCAACGCCTACACGGTCCAGCCGGGCGACACGCTGAGCGCCATCGCGGCCCGCCACGGCGTGCCCCTGAACGACCTCTTCCGGCTCAACGGGATGGGCTGGAGCTCGATCATCTATCCGGGCCAGCAGATCCGCATCGCCGACGACGGCGCCGCATCCGCCCCAGCCCCGCAGTCCGCCCCCGCACCTGCCCCGTCGGTCGCGTACACCGTCCGGGGCGGGGACAGCCTGTGGGCCATCTCGCAGCGGACGGGCGTCGCCCTCAATGACCTGTTCCGGCTCAACAGCCTCGGCCCATCGTCCATCATCTATCCCGGCCAGCAGATCATCCTGCGGCCAGCCGGCGCCCCGGCAACCGCCGCGCCGACTGCCTCCCCGCAGCCCGCCGCCCAGGCCGCACCCGCACCCGCGCCTGTGGCCCCGTCGCCCCAGGCCGCGACGGCACCCCAGGCCGCCACGGCACCCCAGGCCGCGACCGGCAACGATCGCCCCTCGTGGTGGAATGAGGAGACGTTCCGGCAGAAGACCATGTGGGGGGTATCCGAGAAGACGGGGCACTCCCTCGACCAGCTCTTCTCCTCGGGCCACGGCGGCTCGGGGAACGAATCGGCGGCCCAGATCCAGGGCATCATCCGCCAGACGGCAGCAAGCATGGGGGTCCCGGCTGCGCTCGCACTCGCGATCGGCGAGCAGGAATCGAGCTTCCGGCAGAACGTCACTTCTCCCGCGGGCGCCATCGGTGTCATGCAGATCATGCCCGCGAACGCGAGCTGGGTCTCGAGCCTCGCCGGGCGAAACCTTGACCTGCGGAACACGGCAGACAACATTGCGGCCGGCGTCGCGATGCTCCGTTGGCTCCTCCGGCAGGCCCCCACCCAGGACATCGCCATAGCGGGCTACTACCAGGGGCTCTACGGCGTTCAGGCCTACGGCATGTACCCCGACACGCGGGCCTACGTGGCCCAGGTCAAGCAGCGGATGGCCAAGTACTCCTGATCCGCGCGTCGGAGTCCGCCGGACTCGGTCGGGTCGCGTCAGCCGTGGAAGGACGCGGCGATCGAGACGTACGTCAGGAGCGCCAATACCGTGAGGCAGACCGCAGCATAGCCGATGGCGAGGGCGGCAATCGCCAGGCCGCGCCCGGCCTCGCCGGTGTCCTTGATCTGCTCAAGCGACTTGTGGCCGAGCACGATGCCGAGGACCCCGATGAAGAAGGAGGAAATGAGCGCCGCGCCCGCGAGACCGTTGACGGGACGCGCCGCTGACAGTGCGGCGGCCTGCGGCCGAATCGTCGTCATGATGGCCTCCGGTCGGGGTCGTCATTCTCAGGCGCCCGCCGCTGCGGGCACGCACCAAGATACCCCTACCGTTTGACATGTACAACTGAAGAGACGGCAGCCGTGATCAGTCGTCGAGAGCGGCCTCCGACGCGTCACGGTGCGGGACGAGCACACGGTCCAGGCTCGTGAGCTTGAGGACAGCCCCGACCTTGTCTCCAACCTGGGCGAGCCGAAGGTCGCCACCCGCCTCTCGCGCCGCCTTGAGACATCCCACAAGGGCGCCGAGGCCTGAGGAGTCCATGAATTCCGTCTGCCGGAGATTCATCACGAGCAGCCGGTGCCCATCCGCGAGCGCTTCGGCCACCGCGGCCCGGAGCTGCGGAGCCCCACCAACATTGAGCCGGCCCTCCACGACGACCTCGGCATAGCCATCGTGTTCCTCGATCGAGACGACGATCATTGCTTCCCTCCGATTCTGGCCCCCATGGCCCATGACGGAACGTGACAAATGCTCCAGAATGCCCGCGCGTCGTAATCCTGACAGCAGTATGCACATATTCGGCGGGGTCGTGCAGGAAATCTCTTCTCGACGCCTCACGGATGCGCGGCTCCGCGCGTCCACGCATCCGTCCCCAGATCCACTGAGAGTCGGCTGCTATTCCGGATTCCGCGGCGCGAGAATAGCCACGTTCCACTGAATCGGAAGCTCTCCCGACACGGAGAACCCCCACGGCAGTGGTCCCCTAGAGGACGTATGAGTAGCGAGCGGCGGCCCACCCTTTCGCGTGGGCGCCGTGACTGATGGGGGATCAATGAAATCGAAGACGGCGGCCTGGGTGACCGCGAGCAGCTTGGCAACCGCGGCGCAGCCCCGCCGAAGGAATGACGCCGCGAGGCAGGAAATGATTCAAGCACTCCTCGGCGCGGCGGTCATTCTCGGCGTCGCGGTGACGATCTTCGCGCCGCACCTGCAGGCCTTGGTCGCAGGGCTCTTCACCGCCATTTCGCGCTAGCCGGTGAGCCTCCTTCTCGTCGACCTCGTCGCCATCACGTGGACGGTCGCTATCGCGGAACTCGTTCGCTTCGGGGTGGCCGAACGCTCGCTCGACGTCGGCTCCGTCGAAGCTCCCTATGCGGTCATCAGTCTCCTGCTTGACGTTGCCTGGTGGTCCGCCCTCGGCGTCTTCGGCGCACGCAGGCCGCACATCCTCGGCTACGGCCCCGAGGAGTACAAGCGCGTCGCCACCGCCTCCTTATGGCTGTTCGGTGCCATCGCGGTCGTGTCCTTCACGTTCCGGCTCGAGATGGCGCGGGGGTACGTGGCCGTGGCCCTTCCCCTCGGGATTGCCAGCCTGCTCGCGGGACGCTGGCTCCTCCGCAAGGCGCTCATTCGAAACCGTCGGTCAGGAACCGATATGCGGCGGGTGCTGTTGGTCGGCTCGGCGGACAGCATCACGCACCTCAACCAGCAGCTCGGCAATCATCCCGAGGCGGGGTACGCGCCCGTCGCGGCCTACGTCACCACTCCGGCCGTCGAAGCACCGGACGACGTCGCGACTCCCCTTCCCGTAGTCGGCAGCCTCAGCGAGCTGGAACCCATCGTCGCGGCCGTCGAGGCGTGCGGGGCCGAGACCGTTGCGCTGTCGGGCGGGGCGGCGCTCGCGCCGACCACGCTCCGGCAACTCGGCTGGGAGCTCGCGTCACGCGACATCGGCATGATCATGGCCCCGGCGCTCACCGACGTGGCAGGCCCGCGCATCCACATGCAGCCCGTGGCCGGACTGCCACTCATCCACGTCACTACGCCGCGCCTTGACGGCGCCAAGGCCCTCGCCAAGCGCGGCTTCGACGTCGCGGCCGCGCTCGTGCTCCTCGCACTGTTCGCGATCCCGATGGCCGTTGTGGCCGCGGCCGTCAAGCTCGACAGTCAGGGGCCGTTGCTCTTCCGGCAGCTCCGCGCGGGCCGGGCCGGTGAGCCCTTCAGCATGCTGAAGTTCCGGTCCATGGTTCCAGACGCGGAGGCCCGCCTCGCGGAACTCCGGCCGAAGAATGAAGGAAGCGGCCCTCTGTTCAAGCTCCAGGATGATCCACGCGTGACGCGCGTCGGCCGCTTCATGCGGCGCTATTCGATCGATGAGCTCCCGCAGCTTGCCAACGTCCTGAAGGGCGAGATGAGCCTCGTGGGGCCGCGACCGCCCCTTCCCGCCGAGGTCGCGACCTACGACCGCTCGGCCCACCGCCGCCTCCTCGTCAAGCCGGGACTCACCGGCCTGTGGCAGGTGAGCGGCCGGAGCGACCTCTCGTGGGACGATTCGATCCGGCTCGATCTGTACTACGTCGAAAACTGGTCAATGGTCCAGGACGTCGTGATCCTGTTCCGGACGTTTCGCGCTGTGTTCGGCACGGCGGGTGCCTACTGATGGCGGGCAGACACGCAGTGTCGCGCGGACGCCGTCGACTGCCGTTCTGGGCGAGCCTCGCTCTCAACGCCCTTGCGGCGCTTCTCGTGCTGTCGCTCGTTCAGGCGTACGTCGTGAAGGTGTACCGGGTGCCGTCAACGTCCATGGAGCCCGCGCTGCGGGCCGACGCGGGCGGCGGCGACCGAATCCTCGTGAATCGCGCCGCCTACCTCGGCTCCGAGCCGAAACCCGGGGACATTGTGGTGTTCTCGCGGCCCGAGGCGTGGAACGACGGCGCGGACCCGCGGCCCAGCGGCCTCGGCGCGATCGGCCGTGCGATCGGAGACGTGACCGGGATCGGGCCGTCGAACGAGCACTATCTCGTCAAGCGCGTAGCGGCCCGCGGCGGGCAGACGGTCGCGTGCTGCGACGCCGAGGGCCGTCTTGAACTCGACGGCCGCGCCCTCGACGAACCGTACGTGAGCCAGGACCTCCCCTTCATCGCCGGCCGGCTCGACTGTACGACGACGCCTCGCTCCGAGCGCTGCTTCGCCGCCTTCGCCGTGCCCACGGGAGAACTCGTGGTGCTCGGCGATCACCGTTCGGCGTCCGCCGATTCGACCCTCGGGTGCCGCGTGGCACAGCCCGGAGGAGCGCCTTGCCTGCGGACAGTGCCGAACGGCCTGGTGATTGGCCGAGTCGCGTTCCGGCTCTGGCCGCTCGACCGCGCGGGCGTTGTGGGCTAACTGGCCGAACCGTATTAAATTCGCGTGCTAGCCTAAGCAAATGGGAATTGGGGGACCCTTCCGTATTCTTACGGTGTGCACCGGCAATGTGAGCCGCTCGCCCGTCGTCGAACGACTTCTTCGCTCTGGGCTGGAGGAAGCCGCGCCCGGTGTATTCGAAGTTTCGAGCGCCGGAACTCGCGCGCTGAGCGGCGAGGGCGCACAGCCAGAATCCGAAGATTTGACGGCGCGTCTCGGCTCGAGCCTGGCAGGTTTCAGGGCGCGCCAGCTCAACGAGAGCCTCGTGGTCGGGTCAGACGTCATTTTGGGTCTCGCCGAAGCGCATGTCCGCGAAATCCTGTCCTATTCGCCCTCTGCGCTCAAACGCACTTTTACGCTCCGCCAATTCGCGCGCGCCGTCGCAAGCTTCCCCCGCGCAGCCTCACGAGAGACCGTGGGGGATGCGTGGGCAGGGTATGTCGAGAACGCCGCCCAGTCGCGGAACCAGTTCCGCACGGGCGATCCGCTCCTTGATGACGTGGCCGACCCCTTCGGCCGTGGCGCCCCCGCGTATGAGCGCATGGCCGAGGAGCTGGTCCCGGCGGTCGAAGCACTCATCCGCGCGGCGGCGGTCCCGAGGCGCTCGCGAACGCACGCGCTCGGCGACCCCACCGCGTAAGTCTCAGCCGGCCGAGCGCCGCCCTCTGTAGGGCTCCCGGACGCGAGGAGGCAGCCAGTCGTCCCCCTCGATGACCTGCGCGCCCACCACAGAGGGTCCGTCGGCAGCCGTCATCCCCTGCTCACGGGGCGGCGGCGTGTCACTGAACCCCGACGACGCGACGGCATGCGGCAACGGGGCCGGCTCCGGGACGGTGTCGGCGGTCAGCTGTCCCGCCGCCCCGGCCGAGCGGGGCTGCCCGCGGCCCCGCCGCTTCTGCTCCTTGCCGCCGCTCGAGTACGTCCCGTAGTACCCGTAGCTGTAGGCGTCCGAGCCCTTCGTTGCCACGCAGTTCAGGATGATCCCGAGGACGCGGCCCCTGACCCGCCCGAGGTTTCCTAAGGCCCGCTGGAGGTTGTCGCTCGTGGTCTTGCGGGCGCGGGCCACGACAATCGTGCCGTCGGCGGCGCGCGCGAGGACCGCGGCGTCGGTGACGGGGAGCAGCGGCGGGGTGTCGACGAGGACGATCGCGCGCTGCGAGAGCTCCTTGAGGAGCTGCTGCATCGCCCGAGAGCCCAGGAGCTCCGAGGGATTCGGCGGGATCCGTCCGGCGCTCAGCACCTGGAGCTGTGGCATCGGCCCCCACGGCTGAAGCACGTCGTCGACGGCGGCGCGCCCCGAGAGCACATCGGTGAGGCCCACATCCCCCATCACGTCGAAGACGGAATGAACCGTGGGGCGGCGCAGATCGCCGTCGACCACGATCACGTCCTCGCCCGCCGCGGCGAGCGTCGCCGCGAGGTTGCCGATCACCGTCGACTTGCCCTCGGAGGGCAGCGAGCTGGTGATCAGGAGGACCCGCGGCGGGTTGTCGACGTCGATGAACTGAAGGTTGGTGCGCAGTTCGCGCAGGGCCTCGCCCATCGCATGTCCGGAGCCGCCCATGGCACCGAGCGCCGAGACGTCGGCCACGACGCTGCTCCCGCCCGAGAGGCGCTTGTCCAGGGGCAGCGTCCCGACCACGGGCAGATGGGCCAGCCGTTC
Source organism: Sinomonas sp. P47F7 (assembly GCF_049332655.1). GTDB lineage: Bacteria > Actinomycetota > Actinomycetes > Actinomycetales > Micrococcaceae > Sinomonas. The sequence continues at coordinate 2,652,946 of NZ_CP186327.1, forward strand.
GATCTCGGCAGCCGAACGGATCCGCCGGTCGAACTGATGGCGCAGGAACGCATACACGAGGCCGAGGACGAGCCCGATCGCCGCCCCGAGACTCAGCGCAAGGTCGAGCCTTGGAGAGACCGGCGCGGACGGGAGCACCGCCTTGGCGAGAGGAACCACCTTGGAGGCTGGCTCCGATCCGGGGCTCGCGTTGGGCTTTTCGAGGTCGTACACCTGTGCGGCAATCGCGACGACCCAGGCGTCGGCGAGTCTCTGCGCCTGCTGCGGATCCGCCGAGCGGGCCTTGATTTGGAGCTCCGCCGAATCCGGCGGAACCGCAATCGTCACGGCACCAGCGACGGCTTGCACCGGTTCGTCGAGACTGAGCGTCTTGGCCACGCGCTCGGCCACGAGGGTCGACTCGCCCACCGACTTGTAGCCCTTGGCCTTGGACTTGGCGAGGTTGTCGCCGGCGAGCGAGAGGCTGAGGTTGTCCGCCCCGCCGGAGACCACAATTCCGCTCGACACGGCCTCGTAGACCCGTGGCTGGGTGAGATACCAGCCGAGGCCCGCCGCCGTGGCGAGCGCCGTCAGCAGCAGGATCCCCACCCAGTACGAGCGGGCTATCGAGACGTACTCCGCGAGCGATAAACCACTCTGATTCCGTCCGTCGTCGTGCACCATGCGCAGCGCGCCCCTCCCCTGTGTGTCACGGCAAAAACAACCTTCGAAAGCCTAAGGAGGGGCTACGCGGCCTCAGTGGCCGATCTCGGCCCATCTCAGTAGAGCGTGCCGTTCGAGCTCCGTGACCGCCCCGAGCAGTCGCGCCTCGTAGTCGGCGGGCAACGACGTCTCGGGCCCGATACGCGAGGCAAGCTGCGCGAGCGACGCGGGCGTCGCGAGAGCGCGCCAGATGGCCGGAGCGACGCCGGACAGCCTCACCACGGAGGTGCCTGCCATCACCAGCAGCTCCGTGCCGGGCCCCTCGGCGTCGATGATTTCGACGGCGTCAACCACGCGCCCGCGGTGCAGCAGCGCGCCTCGCGGCACGCCGTCGTCGCCCGCGGTCTCGCTGCCGTCGAGGCCCGCAGGAGCCCAACGCGGTTCCACGGGGCGGCGCTCGAACAGGCCCTCGACGAGCTGGGGAAGCTCGTGGGCCTCGCGATACGTGACGCGTACCGCACCGCCGCAGGTGTCGAGAAGGGTGCACAGCCAGGCAAGGGGCCGGGCGGTCTGCGCGAGCGCCGAGGTGTGCGGCGCGAGCGCGACGATCGCGTCTGCGTGCCCAAGGGTCACCACGCGCGGCCGGGGCGCCTCGGGGTCTCGGTCCAAGAGGACGACGGCGGCGAGCCTCGCCTGCGCCGGAGCGGCCCGGAGCCCGAGCTCATCGGGGCCCACCTGGCTCTTGGGTGCGGGTGGTTCGGTCTCGATGATGGAGAGCGGCTTCGGGTAGGGCGCGATGAGGCCCTCGCGGTCGATCGCGACCGTCTCGTCCGTGACGTAGCTGAACCGCCCGCCGAGCACGCGGGTCGCCGTCGTCTTGCCCATGCCCGAACGGCCCACCAGGGCCACGGCCCGGCCACTCGCGGGGTCTGCGAGCGCCGAGGCGTGGAGCATCATGAGCTCGCCCGCCCGAGCCTCAATCGCGGCAACGGTCACGACGCTCGTCAGGTCGGCCGCGAACTGGCCGAACGAGCCCGCCGCGACGGGCTGAACACCGCGCTCTGACGCAACGCGTGCACTATAGACCCCGGCGGCGCCCAGAGATCTGGGGGCCGCGCGGAGCCCGGGCGTTGCCCCGCCGCGGGTCTCGAGGCAGCGGGACCACGCGCCCCTCATCATCGCGGCTTGGGCCGGAGTCACGCCCTCCTCAAAGTGAACGTCAATGCGCGTGCCCAGCACGCGAAGCCGCAGCGGCTCGGGCGTAGGTTCCGTTGAGTTCGCTGTCATGCGCGCGCCTCCGCGAGCCCCCGCTGCGCGAGGTCAGCCAGAAACGAGGCGAGCTGAGTCTCGATGAGCGCCGCGTCCTCGGTGATGTACAGCGCGCGAAGTTCCGCAAGGATGTCGCTCTCGGTTCGCCGCCCGTCGATGAGACCCCAGATCACGGCCGCCGAACCGGTGAGAACGATCGGCTGACGCTCGGAAAGATTCAGGAGTGCAACCCGGTCCTCCGGCTGCGAGACGACTTCAGCGACTAACGACGCACGGTGCCAGATTGCCGGCATGACCCTCCCCCTGTCACAGGCCCGGGGCCCGGCCGGGTCGACCGCCGCGGCAGCTTGATCCTAGCTGGCACGTAGTCGGCACTGAGGTGGCACGGACTACGTGGAGGAGGCGCCTGCCCACGATGGGGCTATGCAATCCACTCCTCTGGCCGGACCGCGCCGGCTCCGGAAACGACGCCCGGTCGCGATCGTCATCGCGTCCGCGGTCCTCGCCGTCGTTCTGGCGACGGCTGGCGCCCTGATCTACCTCGGTTCCCTCTCGGCCGCTTTCGATTCGAAGACACACAAGATCGCCACGGCGTTCCCGGATGATTCAACCCGTCCGTCCGCGACCCCGATCAATGGGGAGACGCCTGTCAACATCCTGCTCGTAGGCAGTGACAGCCGGGGCGCCACCGCCAAAGAAGCCGCGGCAGGGGACGCCTCGGACCAGCGCTCAGACACCCTCATGCTCGTTCACGTCCCCGCGGACCGTAAGAAGGCCTACGTCGTCTCGCTCATGCGCGACCTGTGGGTTCCGATCCCCGGACACGGCAGCGCCAAGATCAATGCAGCGCTCGCCTTCGGCGGCGAGCCCCTCCTCGTCCAGACGGTCGAGGCGCTTCTGGGCCAGCGCATCGACCACGTGGTGCTCATGGACTTCGCCGGGTTCAAGGGGCTCACGGACGCTGTCGGCGGCGTGGACGTCGAGGTGCCGATCGCGTTCACGCCGACGCAATTCCCCGGCTTTCGCTTCGAGAAGGGCCCCCGCCACTTGGACGGCGAGTCAGCGTTCGTGTTCGTCCACGAGCGGTACGCGTTCCCGGACGGGGACTACCAACGAGTGCGGAACCAGCAGCTCTACCTCAAGTCCTTGGTGCGCAAGGTGGCCACGCCCCAGACCCTCGCGAATCCAGCCACGCTCGCCACCGTGGTGAACGAGCTGTCCCCGTTTCTCACGGTTGATTCGACGCTCACGGCGAGGGCGGTGGCCGGCCTCGGGCTCGAGCTCAAGGACGTCCGGCCGGACGACGTGGTCATGTTCACGCTTCCGACGAAGGGCACCGGGTGGTCCACCGACGGCCAGTCGATCGTCGTGCTCGACGAGGCCGCGGCCAAGCGCTTCGAGGACGCGATGGCGGCGGGAACCGTCGGGCAGTTCATCGCCGCGACCGTGCGGTGATCCCACCGCCGGACCCCACCGACGGTGGCGGACCGCCACCACGGAATCCCTCGGTCTCACCACTGAATTCGCACGGAGACCACCGACCCTTGAACGTAAGGTTCCCCAGATCGGTGTGCTCGAGCCGGCTGTCCTCCAGGCACCACTGAGGGCCGGCCCCCTGCGCCGTTCCCGTGTCCGTCGCAGCCCTACGCTGGCGATGCACCGGTGCTCGAGGAACCGTGCCACCTGCTCCGCCGACCGCGGAGCCGTGCTCAAACCGAGTTGTGAAGGAACCGCGCGTGCCGCAAGTGAGCGATCACTCCCGCCGGGAGGCCCGCGCCGCGGATCAGTCTGTCCTGAGGAAGGGGCTCGGCCGGCTGTCCGGCTTCGGTCTCTCGACGATGATCTCGGGCGTTGCGGGAGTGACCATCATCCCTTTCATCATCATCCTCGCGGGCACCGAGGGGTGGTCGGCGGTGGCGATCGGCCAGGCTTGCGGGACAGCGGCCGCCGTCTTCTCCGGCTACGGCTGGGCGGTCACGGGGCCCAGTTCCGTCGCAAAGATCCCGCCGCGGGAGGGTGCCGAATACTTCGCCGAGTCGTTCTTCGTCCGGGCCGTGATCCTCATCGTCGTCGTCGCGGTCCCCATGAGTGTCGCCGCGGCGATCTCCCCGCAGCATCAGGACGCCGCCGCACTCGTCGCCGCAGCGCTCACGGTCTATGGCTTGGGCGGAACGTGGTTTTTCGTCGGTTCAGGGAACCCCACGGCCCTGCTGATCTGCGATACGGCCCCCAAGGTCGTCTCGAACGCCGTGGGCCTCGTGCTGCTCCTGCTTCTCCACTCGCTGACCGCGTACGCCGTCGCCCAGCTCGCGTTCGCCCTCGTCTCGGTGACGCTTACAGTCTGGGTCATCTGCGGCGACCGCACTGCAAGGCTCCTGAGGGGGCAGCGCTTCTCCGAGATCCCCAGTAGGCTCCGAGAGCACGTCCACGGCCTGACCGTCGCGATGCTCTCCGCCGCCTACCTCTCGTTGCCCGTGGTCCTCGTGGCCGTTCTCAATCCGCCAGTGCTCGCCGCCTACAGCGTCGCCGAGAAACTGCTTCGCGGGGCGAACGCGGCGCAGCAGCCCTTCACCCAAACGATTCAGGGATGGATCCCCGCAACGAGCAGCTCGACGGAACTCGCCGAGCGCATCCGGCGCGGGTTGGGCCTCTCCGCCGCACTCGCGGTTCTCGGAGGTGGGGCCATGGCGCTCCTCGGCCCCATCGTGGGCAGGATCCTCGGCGCCGATCGGGTCTCAGTCGGCTATGACATCTCGCCCGCGATCGGCATCGCCCTCGCGATGACCATCCTCTCCCAATGCGCCGGGATCGCCTGCCTCATGGCCCTCAAGCGGGCCGCCGTCGTCGCCATCAGCGCCCTCGCGGGCTGCGTCGCCGCTCTCGTGCTCGTGCTCGCGTGGACCGGTCCGTTCGGCGCACGCGGCGCCATGTACGGCGTCGCGCTGGGCGAGGTCCTCGTGACGGTCATCCAGCTTGGCGCACTTGGCGTGCTGCTGTACCGCAACGGGTTTCGCCGCGCCCTCCCGAAGCAGGCGCCCGCGAAACACACCCACTACGAGGAAGTGAGGCCGGGTCCATGAGCGCTGTGACCGTGCTGACCGTCACCTATGGCGATCGGTGGCCAACCCTGCGGGACACCCTCGCGTCCGTGCTGGAGGAACCATCGTGCCGTGTGATCGTCGTCGCCAACGGGGCGCGACCGGCTTCGGCCGCGCAGCTTCGCGCGTTCGCAGCGGCGCACGCCGACCGTGTGCGGGTCGTGTGGTTCGAGAAGAACCTCGGCTCCGCTCCCGCGTTCGCCGCGGGTCTCGCGGCGGCCTACGACGACGGCGACGCCATCCTGATCCTTGACGACGACAACCCCATCCCGGAGGGGATCATCCCGAAACTGCGCGGTATCGAGGCGGCGGCTCGGGCCAAGGTCCCCGCGGGGCACCTCTTCGCCCTCGAAGTGTTCCGGGGAGTCAACACGGTACATCGCGCACTGGCCGAGGGGGCCGCCGTCGACCATCTCTTCCGGGAGCAGCGCCCCGGCGCCTTCCAAGGCTTCGACCTCCCGTCCCTCCTCGAGGCCAAGCTCCGCGGCCGCGCCGTGACCCATGCGAGCAACGCCGCACGGACGCTCGAAGTCGAGGCCCACAGCGAAAGCCATACGCTCGTGGCGATCCCGAACGCCATGTGGGGTGGGCTGTTCCTCCCCGAGGACGTCGTGAGCCGGAAGGTCCTCCCTGACACGGCGCTCATCCTGTACGGCGACGACAACGACTTCTCGGGCCGGCTGGGCGACCACGGCATCGAGATCTATCTGTGCCTCGGTCTCGAGATCGAGGACACCCTCGTGTGGAAGGTCCAGCAGGCCCTCCCCGGCCTCCGGGGCAGGCTCCCGACGACCTTCCAGATTCCGGATTCCGACGCCTGGCGACTGCAGTACCTGCACCGGAACCAGGCCTATCTGAGCCTCCTCCGGGTGGGACGCGCGCCGGCCGCCCGGCTCCGGTTCGCCCTCAACGTGGCGGCGAAGCTCACTCTCCTTGCAGCCATCGGCCTCGTGGCTGGACGTCCGGGCCACGCCGGGAAGCTGATCGCCGCCTCCGTGAGCGGCCTGCGTCGCAAGCTGGGTCCGTCGTACCCGCTGCCGGGATGATTCCGGTCGTCGCATGGAGGGCCCGCGGACGGCGGGCGGGACCGCTCCCGCCTCGGACCCAATCAGCTACTGACAGTGAGGAACATGAAGGTGACGGGAACGGCTCGGGATCAAGGACGGCGGAACATCCTCTTCGTTGACCATGCGGCGAGCCCCGGCGGCGGCCAGCTCGCCTTGCTGTGGCTGCTCGAGCGCAGCTCCCGGATGCGCCCCACCGTGGTGTTCCTCGCAGACGGCCCAGTAGCGGCGAGGCTCCGCGCTGCCGGCGTCGACGTCCGGGTGCTGTACCCGGGCCGCGCTTTCGAACGGAAGATGCTGATCGTCGCCCTGCCGAAGCTCTTCCGGATCATCCGGGAGTCCAGGCCGGACGCCGTCGTCGCCATGAGCGCCGCGGTGGTGAAGACGCTGGCGATGATCCCGTTCGGCAGCATCCCGTCGCTCGCCTACCTCCAGGAGGACCTCGAGCGGGTCAGGGACCGAGGGCTAGTCACCGAGATCATCTTCCGGCTCGTCTACCCAGCGTTCGACGGCCTCATGGCGAACAGCGAATGGACGGCCTCGACCATACCCGCCTCGTTGTCCGAGATCCCGCGCTCCGTCACGTACCCGCCGTCGAACGTCCCCGGAATACCGCCTGATGAGGCGGTGAGCACCTTCCCTCGAGAGGGAACGGTCCGGATAGCTGCCTTCAGCCGCCCCGAACGCTGGAAGGGGCTGGACATCCTCGTCGATGCCTTGGGCATCGTGAAGGCCGAGAGGCCCCGCGCAGACTTCCGCCTCGACCTGTACGGCGGCGGGCTCGTGGGCGACGCCGGCTACGTGACCGATCTCCGGCGGAGCCTTGAGCAGGCACCCTTTCCCGCCGAAATGCATGGGCATGTGGACGACGTCCCTGTGAGGATGGCGTCCACCGACGTCTTGGTCCTGCCCTCGCGCCTGCCCGAGCCCTTTGGCCAGGTGATCGCCCAGGGGCTCGCTCACGGCTGCGTCGTCGTGGTGTCAGACCAGGGCGGCGCCGTCGAGCAGATCGTCGCGAACCGCAACGGACTCGTCTTCGAGCCCCGCTCGGCCCGCTCCCTCGCAGACCAGATCGAGCGACTCCTCGACGACCGGGCATCCGCCGACGGCCTCCTTCGCGAGGCGCGTGCCGTCTTCACCACTTTCGGCGACCCGCAGCTCGCGGACCGCTTCGAGGCCGAGCTTGAGTCACTGATCGACCACATCCGGCGCGACGGCGCCGCGCCGATGAGCAGCAGGCGGCTCCGCAGGCGGGTCCGGCTGCTCCTTCGCCGTGCCTAGTTGTACTCGGCCAGGACGTTGGTAGCGGCGAGTCTGGTTGAACGTGGGAGAACCTCCGAGTGGGATGTGGCTTGTCTAAGGCCCACTCCAACCCGGAGGTTCTCGTGTTCCACCGTAACGCCCGTCTGACTGTCCATGGCCGTAGGTTGATCATCGAGCGCCACCGCTCCGGCTGGAAGCAGGCCCATATCGCCGCGGCGATGGGGATCTCCCGCAAATGCGTCAGGACCTGGATCCTGCGGTACGAGGCCGAGGGCGAGGCCGGGCTGGAGACCCGGTCATCGCGGCCCCGCTCGATGCCCACGCGGACCGCGCCAGAGGTCGAGCAGCGGGTGCTCGCGGCACGCGCCGAGCGCCGCGAGGGCCCCGACGTCCTCGGCCCGAAGGTCGGTGTCCCTGCTCGGACCGTGTCCCGGATCCTGCGCCGGCACGGGGTGCCCTACCTGCGCGAGTGCGACCCGATGACCGGCGATCCCCTCCGCTCCTCGAAGTCCACCGCCGTCCGCTATGAGCGCCAGAGGCCCGGCGAGCTGGTCCACATGGACGTCAAGAAGCTGGGCCGGATTCCCGACGGCGGCGGGTGGAGGGCTCTGGGGCGTGCCGAGGGAAACCGCAGCCGCGGGGCAGGGACCGGCTATGACTACGTGCACTCGCTGGTCGATGACCACTCCAGGCTGGCCTACTCCGAGATCCTCCCCGACGAGAAGGGCACCACCTGCGCCGGGTTCCTCGAGCGCGCCGCAGCCTACTTCGCGGCCAGGGGCATCACCCGCATCGAACGCCTCATGACAGACAACGCCTTCGCCTACCGCCACTCCAACGACCTCAAGGCCGTCTGCGCCGCACTGGGAGCCAGGCAGAAGTTCATCAAGCCCCACTGCCCCTGGCAGAACGGCAAAGTCGAGCGCCTCAACCGCACCCTGGCCACCGAATGGGCCTACCGGCGCCCCTTCACCAGCAACACCGAACGCCAATCAGCACTTGCACCATGGATCGAGCACTACAACACTGTCAGAAGCCACAGCGCACTCGGAGGCAAACCCCCGATCAGCCGACTGCAACCATCCTGATGGCCGGGTACACCTAGTGCCGCAGCCGCGCTTTCGGCGTGGTGTCCGCGCCGGGCGGCGGCGCATCAACCCGGTGAGTCGGTGCGGGCTGCCACGGACGCGGGAGGCTGAGGACACGTAGAGCAACGGAGCCGCTGTCCCTGCCGTACTGAACGGCGCCTGGCAACTCCCCCGATCCTCAGCGGTGCCGCCCTCCGCCAACACGTACGGCCCGTTGAGGCGCGTCTCAGTGCCCAACGCGGCTTCTAGCGTCGCAATCATGGACCCAACCAGTGCCATGGCCGGTACGCCGGCCCAGCGGGAAAAGGGCACGGAGCCTACTGTGGCCATCGCCCACGACTACCTCACCCAGCGAGGTGGGGCCGAGCGAGTCGTACTGGCCATGCACCGCGCTTTCCCCGAAGCCACGATCTACACCACGCTCTACGACCCTGAGAGAACCTATCCGGAATTCCGCGCCGCCCGGATCGTGACCTCTCCGCTCAACCGTTTCCCCGGCTTCCGGCGTGACCATCGGGCCGCTCTGCCACTCCTGGCCCCGGCGGCCAGCGCGCTCAAGGTGCCTGCCGACGTCGTCCTTACGTCCACGAGCGGGTGGGCGCACGGCTTCCGGACCCCCGGACGGGTCCTTGCCTACTGCCACTCCCCCGCCCGCTGGCTCTACCTCACAGACCAATACCTCGGGGACTCACGCCGCCGCAGCGCCAAGGCTCTCGCGCTGGCCGCGCTCAAGCCATTCCTCCTGCGCTGGGATCGGCGGGCGGCCGCGGGGGCGGATCGCTATGTGGCCAACTCGAGCGTCGTGCGCGACCGGATCCGGGCCGTGTATGGACTGGATGCCGATATTGTCCACCCGCCCCACAGCGTCGATACGCAGGGCGAGCTCGAGCCGATCTCCGGCCTCGAAGACTTCGTGGGCGACGGCGGGCACTTCCTCATCGTGTCCCGCCTCCTCCCGTACAAGAACGTGGCCGAGGCCATCGATGCCTTCCGAGGACTCGATGAGCGGCTCCTCGTGATCGGCGCAGGACCCCTCCGTGCGCGCCTCGAGGCGACGCTCCCCCAGAACGTCCGGCTCGCGTCCCATCTGAGCGACGCCCAGATGCGGTGGGCCTACTCGTCCGCAGCCGCCCTTGTCGCACCGTCGTACGAGGACTTCGGCATCACCCCACTCGAAGGCGGAGCCTGGGGAAGGCCGACCATCGCGCTGCGCGGGGGCGGCTACCTGGACACGGTTGTCGAGCGGGTCACCGGCACTTTCATTGAGCACCCGACCCCGGCGTCCATCCGCGACGCAATTCTCGCCTTCCAGCCTCACGAGTGGGACGCGGAGAGGATTCGAACCCACGTCGAGCAGTTCTCCGAAGACCGCTTCCGCGAGTGGCTCCGCTCCGCCGTGAGGGAGATCTCGGGGCGCGCGCTCCGAGCCGCCGGCTGAGACTCCGTTCGCACATCCCACAACTGCACCCCACTTCCGAAGAGCCCGCGAGCGCCCCGGCCTGTGGAAAGGAAGAATTCTTTGATAGTGGTAAATTGCCGGCATCTGACTCAGGAAATGACGGGAGTGCAACGATTTGCCGAGCAGATCATTCGAACTCTGGCGGCACAGCGCGAAGACCTCGTGTTCGTAGCTCCTCGGGGTTTCACCCCCTCGGAAGCGGGCTACCCCGTTGAGGCCATCGGAAGGCTCCGAGGTCACGCTTGGGAGCAAATCGACCTCCCGGCCTACCTCCATCGCAGCGGCAGCCCCTTGCTTCTGAACCTGATGAGTACCGCCCCGGTCTTCTATCGGAACAAGGTCATGACTGCGCACGACATCACTTACATCAGGCATCCTGAAAGCTTCAGCCGGGCCTTCAGAATGTTCTATGGCGTCGCCGTACCGCCGGCGCTGAGACGAAGCCGGAAAATCCTCACGGTGAGCGAGTTCTCGCGCAGGGAAATCTCGGCCTGCTTTGGATTGGATTCCGGCGCTTTTGCTGTCGTCCCCAACGCCGTCGACGGGCAATTCGCTCCCCGCTCCAGCGGCTCCGTCGGCTCCGCCGACGAGGGGCCCCGCTATCTGCTTGCGGTGTCCTCCCCGAATCGGCACAAGAATTTCGAGAATCTCATTGCCGCCTATCTTCGCAGCGGCCTCCATCCGTCGGTCGGACTCACGCTCGTGGGGAGCAGGAATCGGTCCTTCCGCGACACCGGCGTGACATCCGGGGCGACACTGCCGGGAGTCACCTTCGCCGGGCGAGTTTCCGACGAGCACCTCATTCGGCTGTATCAGGGTGCGACGGCATTCGTGTTCCCGTCGCTTTACGAAGGTTTTGGAATCCCCGTACTCGAAGCGCAGGCGGCCGGCGCGCCAGTGCTCGCCGCGAACAGGGCCTCGCTGCCGGAGGTGCTCCAGGACTCGGCCATCCTCTTCGACCCGCTCAACGTCGACCAGATCGCCGCCCGAATGGTTGAGGTAGTGTCCAGCGAACAGCTGCGGCACCAACTGAGAGAAAAGGGCCTCGCCAACGCGGCCCGCTTCAGCTGGAAGAACTCGGCGCGGATCGTGAGCGACCTACTGGACGGCCTCTCGACCGGCAGCCCCACAACGGCGTGAACGTGCCGACGAGCGCGACCCTGTGCCCGAACGAGGGATCCCTGCTTGCCACGGCCCTCTGCGGCCACATCATCCGGAGCGAACGGCTCCCCGCGGTGGTCATCAAGGGTCCCATCGCGACCAGGTGGGGGCTCCGGCCCCAGAGGCCCTCGGCCGATGTCGATGTTCTCACCGATGCCCGCGGTGAGAGGGTCATGCTCAGAGTCCTGGGAGCGCGCGGTTGGCGGCTCCGGCCCACGGACTCATCCGAGATTGTTGCGTCCCATTCCTCGACCCTCTATCACCCGTCGTGGAATGTCGACGTTGATGTCCACTCGTGGTATCCGGGATTTGAGGGCGAGACCGACGCGGTCCTCCACGAGATCCTGTTGACTGCCGTCATCGAGAACGTTGCCGGTGTCGATGTCCCGGCAGCGGGCAAGACGGCCATGGCTGTCATCCAAATGCTGCATGCCCTTCGGAGCCCTTGGCTGAGGCAATCGCAGACCGACCTGGCCCATCTGTTGGCCTCGCCCAGCCTTCCGGACTTCGACGCTCTCGTCGAATTCGCCGACAGAACGGGGGCAACAGGGGCGCTGCGCCCGTTCCTCGAATCCGCCTACGGAGATCGGCTTGCCGGCCGAGCCCTCGCGGAACCGAGCGCAGCTTGGACCGAACGCCTCGGCGAAAGCGTTCCAGGGTTGCTCCGGTGGCGGGCAATACAACGGGCTAGGGGGTGGCGCCGCGTCTCCCTCGTCTACCGTGCGGTGATTCCCAGTCGCGACACCATGGCAAGCAGAGACATCCAACTGGCTAGTTCGGGCGCTGCGCGCTATTGGCTAGCCGTCTGGCGGCGCCTGTTCGCGTTTCTCAGATGGCTGGCGACATCACGGCGGCAGCGCTAATTCGTTCCGCCTGACGCGAGGACTGAGTCGGGGACCGCGGACCGGACGCGCTGACGGCAAAGAGAGCTGCGCTGGCCAACCAGGTCATGGTGTCGAAGCTGAAGAACATGATGATTGACAAGCACAGGAGCAAGGCCGTGAGGAGATCGGCCCGGCGGAACGCAACCACCAATGCGGCCGCAAGGAGCACAAGGCTGAGGACGCCGGACACGGCGAAGAATCTCACGAGCTGGTTGTCGAACATTTGCAAGTTGTCGTCGGCGTTGATCACGGTCTCGAAGAGCTTCGTTGCTTTCCCGTCGCCCACCCCAAGTAGCAGCTGAAGGCTGTTTGCGTTCTGATAGATATCGACGGTGCTGCTCAGTACGTCGACGCGATGAGTGTAGGAGACGCCGGACTGAACGGTGTCGTTGAACACGTAGGCCAAAAAGCCGGACTGAATCGCGATGACGGCGGCCCCGAGTAAAACGATGCTGAGGATGAGGCGGCTCGCCCCACGCCTGGCCACGAGAAAAGAGATCACGAGGCAGACCGCGCCGGCGAAGACGGCGCTCCGAGTGCCCGAGAGAGCGAGTGCACCGATGCCGGAGGCGGCAAGAACGAGGTATCGGCCCTTCCGGCTGGATCGAAAGAGTTCGATGGCCACGAGAATCCCCGCCGCGGCGAGGGTCCCCAGGAGGATGGGGTGGCCGGCCACCGACATCGACCGGCCGGCCAGCAACGATGGGAGGAGTTCTTGGTGGCGATTCTCCAGGAAGTCCATCCACGTCCCCGTCGGCCATAACGCCAGGGTCGGGTTGGTCTGCTCGGCGAGGCCCAGAGCCAAATGAATCGGCAGCATGAGCGCCAACGGCGCAAGCACGCGGGCGCTCCCGAACGCTCGAGCCGCGATGGGGAACACCGCGGCCAGGAGCGCCAAGCAGCACCCAACGCCGAAGAAGTAGATGCCACTTTGGAAGGGCAACCCCCGAAGGCCGTTGACGCCGACGCACACCATCAGCGCGACCAGGGCCCAGTTCACCCCAGTCCAGGCCATGCCCCGCGGTGCCTTGAGCAGGGCCACCAGCGAGCAGAGGATGATGCAGATCGTCGCTGACACCCGCATCGAGGACGGTGCCGCGAACGAGGGAATCGTCCCAACGAGCACCAAAGCCCCCTGGACTGCCACGAGGGAGGCCCGCGCACCGGGAGCTCTGAGCGTCGCAATGACAACGACGATCATCAAACCGACAGCTACGAGTTCCATGCCGTCCCTTTCCTCCTCGCCGGTCCCCTCGGCGACACTAGCGGCGACGCCAACCACGGAGACGCGGGAGGAGGCCGTCTCCGTGGTGGCCCTCGGGGCAGGCCCCGAGGGCCCGCCAGGCCACCGGGGCCGAGACAGAAGAAAGGCTGGCCGCCCGGAACCGCAATGGTCCAGGGCAGCCAGCCCGACGCAGCATCGGGGCTACATGGCAGCTCCGATCGCCACTTCGGCAGGAGTCTCACTCAGGCCGACTCGGCGGTGCACCCAACGCAGCGGCGCGGGGGCCCACCAATTGGCCCGCCCTAGCAGGGTCATGGTCGCCGGGACGAGGAGGCAGCGGACGAGCGTTGCGTCGACCAGCACCGCAATCGCAAGGGCCAGACCGAACTCCTTGATGCCGAGCGTCTGTCCCGCCGCGAAGCCCAGGAAGACGATCATCACGAGCAGGGCGGCCGAGGTGATGATGCGACCCGAGCGCTGCAGGCCGTGCGCAACAGCCTCGTTGGTGTCCCTGAGCTCGTCATGGCTCTCCTTGATCCGCGACAGGAGGAACACCTCGTAGTCCATCGACAGTCCGAAGGCAAAGACCGCAATGGTCGGCGGCGCCCACGCCTCGATCGCGCCGAAGGACGTGAAGCCGAGCAGCTGGGCGAGATGCCCGTCCTGGAACACCCACACGAGGGCCCCGAATGTCGCGCCGAGCGAGAGGGTGTTCATCACGAGCGCCTTCAGTGGGACCAGCACCGATCCGGTCATGAGGAACAGCAGCAGGAAGGTCGATACCGCGATGATCGCGATCGCATACGGCATCCGGTTGGCGATCTGGTCCGAGAAGTCGACCAGCGATGCCGCTTCGCCCGTCACGTAGGTGGTGAACGACGGCCGGTCGGCACGCAGCGCGCGGACGAGCTGTTGGGCAGGCTCCCCTTGGGTCGTCCCCGAGGGGACGACGTCTATAAGGGTCGTCTCGCCCCGGGCACCGGGTTCGATCGCCACCGACATCACGCCCTTAACGTGCCCCAGTTGCTCGGCGTAGGCGAGAACCCGCGGGTCGGTCGGCTGCACCTTGGCGACGACGACGACGGGCTCGGTTCCCATCTGCTGGAACGATGCGGCCATCGAGTCGCTGACCTGCCGGCTTTCCGAGGTCGCCGGCAGGGTACGCGGGTCGCCGAGTGACGTGTTGACGTGGAGGAAGGGCAGGGCGGTCATGGCCAGAATTGCGGTCGCACCCAGGGCGACGAGGACGGGATGACGCTGTACCCGGCGGGCGAGCCGACCGAACTGACCGTCCTCGGCGTTCTGACGCGCGGCGGCCTTGAGCTTGGCGCCCCAGCTGGCCAGGAAGGCCGGGATGAGGGTGAGCGCGGCAGTCATGGCGATGAGTGTCGTCGAAATTCCGCCGAGGGCAAGTGAGGTGAACGTCGGGTCGTCGAGCAGGAGCAGCCCCGAGAGCGCCGCGGCCACGGTGAGGGCCGAGAAGGTCACGGTCCTGCCCGCAGTGCGGACGGTGTGCTCGGTCGCCGCCGCGACGTCGCTGCCGGCCGCTCTGGCCTCCCGGAACCGGTTGACCATCAGCAGGCCGTAGTCGACAGCCAGTCCGAGTCCGAGCAGCTGGACCACGTCGAGTGCCTGCGGGGCGACGTCCGTGAGATGGGTGATCCCGAGCAGCACGAGCATCGCGCCAGCGCCAGTCGCCATCGAAGCGACAACGGGCAGGACCGCGGCGCGCCAGCCCTTGAAGATGAAGACGAGCGCGACAAGCAGGACAGGCATCGAGAGAAGCTCGGCCCACATGAGGTCGTTGGTGCTGGCGACCATTCCGTCGAGCCCGGCTGCAGCGTCGCCGCCGACCTGGACGTCGGCTCCGGGAACGGCACCGTGCGCGGCCTCGCGGATCGCCTCCACGTCATGGTGCGCGGCCATCGGGTGGTCGGTGTCCTTCTCGAGCGACACAAGCACGACGCTCTCGTGGCCGTCGTTGCTGCGCAGATGCGGGTCTGACGAGGTGTAAGCGTTGACTGTCCCCGTCACGAACGGCATCGCGGCCAGCTTTGCTGTCAGCTGCTGGACCGCGGTGACCGTAGCCGGCGCGTCGACGGCTGGTCCTTTGACGAGCACGACGGCGCGCGGACCGGACGTGCTGGCCTCCTGGAGGATGGCCCGGCCTTGGGCGGACTCGGACGCGCTGTTCCCCCCTGACTCCTTGAGCTGCCCGAACAGCGTCCCGGCAAGGGCGATGCCGAGGGCGAAGACGAGCGTCCAGGCGGTCAGGACCCACCTTCGGCGGCGGATGCTGAAGCGGGCGATGGCGGCATACATGGTGGTGGTTCTCCCTCATCGATGTGAGCTACCCGGTGGTATCGGTCCCATTCGGGCCTGCTATTGAGGGTCCGCTGATGCGAAGTGACGTGACAGACGGCCAGCCAGAGGCTTCCCCCCTGCTAGCCGCCAAGTCCTCGCCAACATTGCCTGGGAGTGATACCACGGTGGGAGGAGGAGTCGAGGGCGGATGAGCATCCGATGACCACTGACGTGCCGCTGGCGTTCAGGCAGCGCAGAGCACTCCTGGCCGCAATCGCACTGCTAGCTCTCCCCTCCGGCGTGGCCGCGGTTGCCGTGATCCTCCTGGGTGACCGAGTGACCTATCCGGCGGCCACCGCCTCCGTGACGGTCCTTGCCGCGTGGGCGTTCATCGGCGGCGGCCTCGTCGCCTGGGCGACCAGGCCGGATAACCGCACGGGCGCGCTCATGGTGCTCACCGGGTTCCTCCTGTTGGCCGGGTCGCTCTCCGACGCCAACGGCGCTCTCGCCTTCACGGTCGGGCTCGTAGCAGGCCCGGTTGCCCAAGCCGTGTTCGCCCATCTGCTGCTGGCCTTCCCCCAGGGGCGGTTGCACTCCCGCTCCGAGCAGGCCCTGGTCATCGCCGCCTACCTCGACGTGACCGTGGTTCAGCTGGTGATGCTCGCGTTCATGGACTACCGCGAGGTGCGGGGCTGCCCCTGCCCGACGAACCTCCTCTTCGTCGCGACCGATGACACGCTTCACGAGTCGCTCATGACGGCGCAGCGCGCCGTCGGCGTGGCTCTCGCCGTCGGCGTCGTCGTCGTGACCGCGCGGCGATGGTGGAATGCCACGCAGGTGCTGCGCCGCTCGCTCGCCCCCGTCCTTTCGACTGGAGCGATCGCGGTCGTACTCGCCGGCGCGTCCCTCGTCGTGGCTGAGTTCTCCGACGCCCCAGCGGGAACATATCTTGGACTCGCCGCTACGTTGGCCGTCGCGTTCGTGCCGCTCGGATTTCTCGTTGGGCTGCTACGCAGCCGGCTGGCGAGGAGCGCAGTCGGAGATCTGGTGATCGCGTTGGGGCATCAGCTCGCCCCCGGACAGCTCCGTGGTGCTCTGGCCCGAGCGCTAGGCGACCCCTCGCTCGATCTTGCGTACCGGCTGCCGGACGGAGAGGTCTATGTCGACCTCGAGGGACACGCCGTCGACCTTCCGCCGGGAGGCGGATCGCGGGCCGTGACCTACGTCGAGCGCGGAGGGCACCGGATCGCCGCCGCGATCCACGACGCATCTCTTCTGGATGACCCCTCCCTCGTCGAATCGGCCTGCGCCGCGGCGGGACTCGCCTTGGAGAACGCGGGTCTGCAGGCGGAGCTGCGGGCGCGACTGGTCGAGCTGGAGGCTTCGCGAACTCGGCTCGTCGAAGCCACCGTCTCCGAGCGGCGCAGGATCGAGCGTGACCTTCACGACGGGACGCAGCAACGACTCGTGTCGATCGCCATGTCGCTGGGCCTGCTCGATGCCCGTCTCCCAGACGATCCCCAGGGTGCCAAGCCGATCGTCCGCGAGTCACGGGAGGCCCTCTCGGCCGCATTGACCGAGTTGCGCGAGCTAACGCAAGGCATCTATCCGAGCATTCTCACCGAACTCGGGCTGCCGGCGGCCCTAGAGGACCTGTGCTCCCGGGCCGCAGTACCCACACTGCTGTCGACGCGGGTCGATCATCGGCTGCCCGATCAGGTCGAGATCGCCGCGTACTACGTCGTCAGCGAAGCACTGACCAACGCGGCCAAGCACTCTCGCTCACGCAATGTGTCGGTCGCCGCGACTTTCGACGGAGCACAGCTGAGGGTCGAAGTCCGCGACGACGGCAGCGGCGGAGCGCGGGTGGAGGACGGCTCCGGCCTGCGCGGGCTCAGCGACCGCGTGGAGGCCCTCGGCGGGTGGCTGAGCGTGACCAGCCCGGCGGGACAAGGAACGATCATCCGAGCGGGGCTCCCATGCGAGTAGTCGTCGCCGACGATGCAGTCATCCTGAGGGAGGGACTGGCTCGGCTGCTGCGCGAGGCCGGTTTCGAGGTCGCGGGGCTGGCCGCCGACGCCGGCGAACTGCTGGAGCTCGTCGAGCAGACCCAACCGGATGTCGCCATCGTCGACATCCGCATGCCACCGACACACACGGACGAGGGTTTGCGGGCGGCGACTGCGATCCGCGAGCGGTGGCCGGGCATCGGGATTCTCGTGCTCTCGCAGGACATTCACCCCGCATATGCCGTGGAGCTCTTGTCCGCCGGGACAGAAGGCATCGGCTACCTGCTCAAGGAACGAGTTTCCGATCTGGCCGAACTCGCAGCGAGCGTGCGGCGCGTGGGAGGAGGCGGCTCGGTACTTGACCCTCTCGTGGTGAGCCAGCTTGTCGGGCGGGGCCGTCAGGCTGACGATCCACTCACCAGGCTCACCGATCGGGAGCGCGAAGTCCTTGCCCTGATGGCAGAGGGCCGGTCAAACAAAGCCATCGCCGAGCGACTCTTCCTGTCGGAGTACACCGTCGAGAAGCACGTGGGGAGCATCTTCGGGACACTGCGGCTACCTCCGTCCCCGGATGATCACCGAAGGGTACTGGCGGTAGTGGCCTTCCTCAATGCGCGCTGAGTCCGATACACCGATCACGGGCAGCGGCTCGGCGGCGTTCTGCGACGTCGCCAGATCGGGGTTCCACGTCAACGCGAACGAAAAGAGGCCCGGAAATCCGGGCCTCTACGGGTGGACCTATCGGGAGCATTATCGAAACTTCCCCCATCCCTCGCACACGTGGCTGCGATGCACGTCCGGATCATGCTGCGGACCGGACAATCCGCCGGTCACGTGCAACACTGCGTCGGTCAGCAGTCCCAAGTGTCCGACAAGTCCATGGCGGTGGCAGAGGCCCGATACCGGGCTGGCGAGACCCTACGAGAGATCGCCGCAGTCGTCGGCATGAGCCGGCGACGGCTCGCCTCCCTGCTTCGCGAGCGGGGCGTTCGTCTTCGTCGCAGCGCACCGTCTTCGGCGGAGGTCGACGAAATGGTTCGCCGGTACGCCGCAGGCGAATCACTCGACCGGGTGGGTTCGCGGCTCGGGTTCTCGGCCGGTACCGTACGCAACAAGCTTCTATCGGCTGGGGTTCTTGTGCGGGACTCACACGGGAGGGAGCGCCCGCTCAGTTGAACGGCTGCCTAAGGTCGGCTATCTCCTGGGTTCGAACGGCGCAGGGTGGAGGTGTCTCTTCCATCGACGAGACGAGGAGGTCCCCGGCGGGCAGGTCGCCAAGGCCAAGCTGAGGCTCCGCGGTGCAGGCCCGCCGCCGCATGCCGGTGGCCACCGGGGTGCCGGCGCCCGAGGTCCGCCCACATGGTGGCCATGCCCCACGCGAATGTTGAGCCATGAACTCTACGACCGGTTACGTTGGCGGAGGAGTGTGATGGGCCACGGCCCCGATCAAGAGCCGGATGCTGTCAGGAGGGCCGCGAGGGCGTGGGCCCAGGGGATGCGTTCTTGCTCGAGGCGGACCCCGCCACGTTCGCGGAGGCCGTCGACGACCGCCAGCTCGTCAGGTTCCAGATGCGTGAGGGCGCCCGTCGCAGGTGTCGGCTCCGAGACCCACAGGTCAGCGAACGCATCCAGCGTGGCAAGGTCCATCAGAACCGCGTGGGGTACGAGCGCCTGAGCCCGGAGGCGGTTGAGGATCGCGAAACCGTGGGTGTCCAGATCGCCCCAGTACACGAGCCGCGTGGCAGCGGCGGCCCACGGCAGCCTGCTGATCCGGTCCACGGCGTAGCCCGATCCGTGCACGACGACAGCCCCAGGCCACGCGGGCATCGCGAGAACCGACTCGAGGTTCTCGAAGACGAACACCGTCCGTGGACGGATCGCGAGGCCCACCGCCTCCGACAGCGGCGCAGCCACATCGAAGAGACCACCCGGGGCGAGGACCGGGTCGAGGAACCGCATCCGGATGAGATCCGGCTTTGGCGCGAGCCCGAGGCCCTCCCGGCCTGTCGCGGCGCGGTGCAACTTGGCGACGAGCGGCTCATGCCTGCCGACCCACTTCGTGTCCACGCCCCGGACCGGCAGCTGCCGGATGTAGAGGCCGGACTCGGGATGCTCCGAGAGCCAGGCCAGGACGTCCGCGAGCCTGCCGAAGTCGGCGTCGTCGAGGTCTGTGATCGCCCGCGTCGAACGTACGACGGCGTCGCGCAATTCGCGCGCGGTGCCCGGGTCGCCGTCGTCGGCACGCGCGATGAGGGCCGCTGCCCTCGAACTCGCCCGATGCCAGTGCGGGACGCAGCCAGCGAAAGCGGCGACGTCGTCGGGCGTCGCTAGGACGAGCCTCACCGGGACGCTCTGGCGCCCGAGCGACGCCCACGCGCGCTCGCCCCACTCGACCCCGTCCTGCCCCACCCACGAGCGCACCCACGCGACCGCGCCAGCCTGGTCGGCGAGGGCCGCCCGCTCCGTCGGGGGATGCAGTGGCAGCACAAACGCCGGTGCGTGCGGACAGTCGACCGCCCAGGCGCCCGCGTACTTCTCGTACTTCTTCACCGCCGCGGCACGTGCGGCGTCGACGGTTACGGGAACGGGCATCAGAAGAGCTGGCCTGCCGTCTCGGTCGCCGCTGTCGTGGGAGGCAGCCCCGCGCGGCCGTCCGCGTCTTCTCCGGCGAGCTCTTCGATCGTCACGAGTCCTACGCGCGAGTCGCGGAAGTCGAGGCACCTCACGGCCGCGATCCCGCCGATATAGTCCTCAAGTGTCTGCAGGAGCTTGAGCGGGGTTGCAAGCACCATGTGGAAACCGAACTCGTGGAACACGTCCATGGCCATGCGCGTGAAGTTCGAGTCCGCCTTGTCGAAGGCCTCGTCCATGATCACGGTCCCGTACGACGGCACGTCCTCGTCGTCCCCCGCAAGCTGGTAGCGCAGCGCCGCCGCGAGGCAGAACGTCACGAGCTTCTGCCGCTGCCCACCAGAAAGGCCCGCGCCCGTGTCGTGGACCGCGAGCTCGCGGTTCTGGGCATCGATCTCGGCGGCGATAAAGCGCACGTGCAGGCGCGTGTCCAGCACATGGCTGCGCCAGTTCACGTCCACCGCCTCGCTCGAGGCGAGCCTGGACATGAGCGCGCGCATCACATTGAACCGTCGCTCGGCGTCAGCACGGTCCTCGAGGCCCCACGAGCCCGTGCTGATGGTCTGCAGGTCCGCGAGGAACTGCTTTCCCAAGTCGCCACGAGCCTCCCGGACCCGGATCTTGAGGTACTTGCCTGCGTCGAACTCGGAGCGGCGCAGCGAGCGGTTCACTGGGTCGATTCGCTCGTGCACCTCGCGGATCGCGCCGCGGATCTCGGCAGCAAGCTGCGCGACATTCTGCTGAGACTGCGTCTCAAGGAGCTCGAAGAAGCGATTTTCAAAATCCGGCAGCCGGTCGACCTGGAGCCGCTTGAGGACCGCGAGGAAGCCGGCCCGGTCGGCGACGTCGGGCCGCAGCTCCGCAGTGAGCGCGGGCCACCGACGCCACACCTCCCCCGCAGACTTCTCGAACTCGCGACGCGCCGACTCTGCAACCGCGCGGGACTCCTTCTCCTCGTTCGAGAGGGTACGCGAGACGGCGAGGGCGACATCGCTGACACTGTCGAACGTAATGCTGCGCCGGTGCTTGAGGAAACGGCGCTCGAGCTCGGCTGCGAGCTCGCCGGGGACGGGACGCTCGGGGTCTACGGCATCCTCAAGCGCGCGGATCTCATTCGCGATCTGCGACCAGCGCGCGCGCAGGACAGACGCCTCGTCGTTGGCACGGCGCTCCGTGTCCTTGGCGGCCTCAAGCCGGTCCAGGGCCTCGCGGGCGGAGGCCTCGGCCGCGCGGAGGTCGTGGCTCGCGGCGAGGAGCTCGTCCAGGCTGGCCTGCCGGTCGGCGGTTACCTTCGCGGCCGCGACGACGTCGATGGTGTCCCACTCGATCGAGGCGAGGGCCTCGAGCGCGTCGACCCGCCGGCGCCGTGCGTCACGCCGATCTTCGGCCTCCTCAAGAGCCTTCTCCGCCTCGGCGACCGCCGCAACCGCGGGGCCTCGGAGCGCGAGGAGATGCTCCACCTTGTCGTGGTTGTCGAATCCGAGAACCCAGCGGGAGCGGTCGTCGACGGCGGCACGGTCGTCCTTCTCGTGCCGCGTGCGGGAGCGCTTGACCTGGCCAGTGCGGGTCACGGCCGCGTCGGGGGTCGCGAGCTCGGCAGGCGAGTCGACACACTCGTAATCGTACTGACGGGTCAGGACGGAGAGCAGCCAATCCTCCATGGGCCCGGGTTTGACCTCGACGCGGTGCACGAGCGAACGCTCCGAGCGCGGGCTCCGGGCTGGCTCGGGGCGGGACTGGACGGCCTCGAACACGAGGCGTGTGCCGAGGTGCCGGGCGTCGACTGCCGCGCGGACCTTCGCTATGTGCGCCTCGGGGACAAGCATGACAGTTGCCAGGGGCCGCAGGACCCGCTCGATCGCGCCGGTCCACTCCGCGTGCTCGGGCCGCACCTGGAGAAGCTCCGCCGCGAACGGGAATGCGGCCGACGGAAGCCCCGCGGCGTCCGCGACGAGCTCGCGTGCCCGGACCAGCCTGTCCTCGATGTTCGACCGGCGCGTTCGGAGGGATGCGACTTCGGCGTCGATGCCCTCGACCTTGCCCTTCGCGACGGAGAGGCTGTCGAACAGGGCGAGGCGTGCGTCCTTGCCCGCAGCTTCGGCGGCGTCCGATTCGGCACGCTCCCCCTCGGCTGCCCCCCGCAGCTCCGCGAACTCCTCGAACGACGTCGGACATGCGACCGACGCCGCGGCGAGCCGTTGCTCGAGCGCCGCACACGACGCGCGGACCATGCGCTCGCGCTCCGCCGCGTTGCCTATCGCCTCGCGCTGCTGGGCCAGGGCCGCGCCGCCGCGCTGGTCGACCTGCACGAGCGCGAGCTGGTGCTCAGTGGCCCGCTCCCCCGTGGCCGCCGCAGCGGTCTTCGCCTCGTGCTCGGCCCGTTCCACGGCGGACTCCGCCTCGGCGCTCGCCTTCCGGGCGAGCTCGAGCTTCCACGCGTTCGTGAAGGCGTTGAGGGCCCCGAAGAGCCGGTCAGCCGCATCCGCCCGGAAGCTGCCGTCCTCGAACCGAGCGACTGGCTCGCGAAGGCGACCGAGGGCCTCGACCTGCTCACGCGCCTCGACCACAGAGCGGTGCGCCTCTGACAGCTCCGCGAACTGGGCCACGGCGGTCTCGGCGAGTTCAAACGTCTTGGGCCGGTCGAGCATGAACGTGCGGAAAAGGTCGTCGAGCGTGCCGAGGGACCTTGCCGACTGGGTCTTGTGCAGAAGCACGAGCGCGTTGTCGCCGCGGATCCCAAGAGCGCGCGAGAACCGTTCGGCGAAGCGCGAGTGCTGATCTGTGACGAACGCGTCGGGCCACGCGGCGTTGATCTTGCGCTTTTCGATCCCCTTGGTGAGGTAGGGAACGAAGTCCGTGAGCGCCACGTCCTCGTTGAGCATCAGGCTCAGCTCCGAGACGTCCGCGGGCGTGTTGGCCCCCCGCTTTAGGTGGTAGAGCTTGACGAGTAGCACGGGTTTGGCCGCATTCTTGCCACCTGTTCCCTTGGGGTAGTCGGCTGCCTCGCGCCCGTCGCTATACTTGAGCAGGACCCCGCTGAACGTCGCGTCCTTGCGCAGGTAGTCGCTCGCGACCTCACCCGTCTCCTCGTCCGCACTGCGGCGCCACGCGCCCCGCACGTACGTCACAAGAGAGCGGTCTTCCCCGCGTGCGTTCGCGTCCTGCGCCGCAGCGTTGAACCTCAGCTTCCCGCGCGGCGTCAGGACAGCGGCGACGGCGTCGAAGAGCGAGGACTTTCCAGAGCCCGAGTGCCCCGTGAGCAGGAACCCGCGCCTAGCTATGTCCACCTTGTGGTGCCCGCCGAATGTGCCCCAGTTGAGTACCTCGAGGCGTTCGAGCCGCCACTGCCCGGGCCGGATCTGGCTCATGTGTCCTCCTCGCCGTCGTCTGCGCTGTCTGGTGGGTCCTCGTCGCCTGCACCGGCGAGCCGCCGGTACTCCTCTTGGACGGCACGGATCTCCGCGGCGCCGAACACAAGCCGCAGGACCGGGGAGACCTCGAAGCGACCTTCCGTGCTCGTGGGCGCCAGGAGTCCGTAGCGGATCATCTTCTTCCAAGACGCGTCGATGCGCTTGGCGAATCCGGCCGGATCCGCCTTGTCGCGTCCTTGGTAGACCTTGAGCTGGTCGGCGACCTCGTCGCGGCCCACGATCGTCTTGGACCCGCCGACGTCGTGCAGGAGCTGCTGGCGCAGGTGCAGGAGAAGCGCCGTGTCGAGGAACGTGAGCGGGGCGGTACGCAGCACCTTGGGCACGTCGGGGCGTTCGAAGGCCGCACCCACGTTACGGACGAACGCCACCTCCGCCTCAAGGTCGAGCACCAGATCCAGGTACAAGTCGGCCAGGCGCGAGCGGATCGGGGCCTCGTCCGCGAGGAGCGCGGACCAAAGGTTCGCGTGCCGGGCCGAGGAGAGGTACGGGCCCTTGAGCAGCTGGACTAGAGCCCGGCGCGAGCTGTCGCGTAGCTCTCCCACGTCGCCGTCCCAGAGCTGCGCGGAGGCCAGCTGGACATCGGGGTCGGAAGCCGGGGCGGAGCCCAAAGCGTCCGCTGGAGTCTCCGGCGTCATGTGCGTCATGGGCCGGGTCTCCTGCCCGGGCGTCCGCCGATCGGGGCGGTGAACAAGTGGCGTCCCACGGTCCCGCGGCGTGCCGTGCCGCGCGACGACTCCCAGATGACGTCCTCGCGCCCATCGAGCGGCCGGGCGAACTCCTCCGCAAGGACGAGCAAGCCCACGACGCTCGCAACCCCCTGCGTGGCCGGCCGCAGCGCGAGGACGTCCGCGATCGTCGCGGCACTGAGCTCGGCGAGGGCCGCGTTGACGTTCTCGCTGAGCTCCTCCATGTCGATGTCAGAAGCCCGGGCGAGCTCGCGGAGCTGCTCAATGTCAACGGCCTCCGGAGCATGCGCGACAACCTGGGCCGACGCCGCGAAGTCGCCGGGGTTGTTGAGGCTAAGCGCAGCAACGGAGTCGAGGGGGACACTCGAGAGGTCGAGCATCAGGGCCGTCCTGGCATAAGGTTTGACGGTGTCCGACGTGTCGAGTGCGAGGCGCAGGGCCGAGCGGAGCTCACGGTTGATGAGGCGGTCCTCGAGGAAATCCTGCGATTGGACGAAGCGGCGTAGGCTGCGGCTGAACGCCGTCATAACGCCGTGGATCTCGGAGCTGCGGTCTTGGAGAGTCGGGAGGATGCGTCGCAGGCTCTTCGCCTGCTGCCCCGTGACCGTGTCCATGAAGTCGCGGCCGAGCACGTCCTGGACGCTCTCCTCGAACTCGATGCCCCGCTCGGGGTCGAGCAGGAGGGCATAGAAGCCAGCGAAGCTGCGGCCCGCGTCGGAGGAGGCAAGGAGGTCCACCCCGAGGAAGATGTCGTCGAGGACCGCGCCGCGGCTGCCCTCCTGGTCGATGAGCTTCTCGCGGAGGTCTCGGTTGAGCCCCTCTAGTTCGGAGCGAACCCGCGCGAAGTCTGCGGGGACCTCCTCGACAAGAGCGAGGATGTCACGCAGCCGTTCGGAGGCATGCTCGGACGCCAGGACGTCGACGTTGCCAGCTGCCACGCGCTCGATCTGTGCATCGAGGCGGCCCCGCTCAACCTGAAGGGCTGAGAGGCGCGATCCGATGTCTGGGTCAGTGTCACGCGCGAGCGCGCGCAGCCGCTCGATGACGGTGGCGAGGCGCGATTCGGTGACAGAAGCACGAGGTGCCGACAGTTGGGATGCGAACCGGATTGCGGTGAGCGCGCCTTGGGAGAGCTCAAGCGTCTCCTCGCGGGCGCCCTCGGCCGCACGGCGGATGAGTACCCCTGCCGAGCGCCACTCGGCGCAGTACTGCTGGGCTGTCTGGGGAAGGTCGAAGCCGTGGGAGCGGAGCTCTTCGAGGTCGTCCTCGATCCTCTCGAACAGGACCGGGGCGGCGACTCGGCGAGCCTCGCCGCCGAGCTGCTTTTCAAGGATCGCGATCGCGACGGGTGCGTTGCGTGCGCGGAGCAAGGCCCAAGCGGGGTCCGACTCCTGTAGCCGGCTGGCCTCGAGCGCGGCGCGCAGTACACTCACCGATCCAGCCTAGCGGGCGACGCGCAGCCCCCGGGGCCATACGTCGCCCCCGTGAATGCCAGCAACGCAAGGCACTGCCCACCGCGCACGTCGAGCAACGACCTCTACCGCTCGATCGCCCTGAATCCAGCCCAGCGTGACCAGATCGAGCGGATCGCCTTATCCGGTCTCCACCGCCAACAGTCCATCTATGGCAACGACTCGAAGCGATCATCGAACAGACCCGGACAGTCGCGGCGAATCAGGCCAACTGCTCGACGCCTATAGACGACGCACTCCCCCGCGATCTCTTCCTCACCGAACCGCGCCGCCTCAATTCCGAGCGCACCATTCTCGCCCGCGAACGAGAGACCATCGAGACGGACTGAACGCTCCTCAGACAGCAGATCCGCGACGCGCTCGACCTGCTGCAGGACGCCCACACGGCCTACGTGAACGCCACCGACACAGTCCGCAAACAGCTCAGCCAGGCCATCTTCTCGGGGATCTTTCCTCGGCCCCGAGCCCGAGCAGATCCGCGCCGATTTCAACGAACCATACGCCAGCCTCACCCGGCCGGGCGCCTCCAGAAACGATTGAGGCCGCCCTTCCGGACGGCCTCATAGTCAATGCACTTTTGATAAAAACAAACCCGTGGAGGTAAGGGGATTCGAACCCCTGACCTTCTGCATGCCATGCAGACGCGCTACCAACTGCGCCATACCCCCGTGGAGCTGAGGGGATTCGAACCCCTGACCCCCTGCATGCCATGCAGGTGCGCTACCAGCTGCGCCACAGCCCCAGAATCGCGGCCGGCGAGACGTTCCGAGGACCCAATGGTCCCCTGATCTCCTCCGGAGCAACTCGTCCATCTTAGACCGCGCCAGCCCCGCGCACAAATCCACAGGGCCGCGTGAGGTCAGCCCTCGACCACCGCGACGGGCACCAAAAGCGTCCCGGCATTGTGCTCTCCGAGGCGCCAGCGAGCCCCGCCGTCGGGCGCCCCATCAGGCGCGCCACCAAGCGAACGGGAACCCACCGAACCCCGCTCCTCAAGCACCGACCAGTTGCAGTTCGAGAGCCCCGAGAGCGCTCCCCACAGCGAGTGCGGGAGCCCGAGGAGCTCCGCGAGCACCACGCGGATCGCCCCGCCGTGGCTTACTACGACGAGCGTCCCCGAGTCCCCGAGCTCCCCCAGCGCCCGCTCGACGGCGGCGCGGGTCCGGGCAGCCACGTCGAGCCGCGTCTCGGCCCCGCCGGCGGCCACATCCACGGCGCCGTCCTCCCACTGCGCGAGGAGCTCGCCGTCCGCGACCCGGATCTCGTCGAACGTCTGGCCCTGCCAGCGGCCGGCATTCGTCTCGCGCAGCCCGGAATCCACGGCGACCGGCAGCCCCGTCTCCTCGGCGAGGGCCTCCGCCGTCGCCCGCGTGCGCTGCAAGTCTGAGGTGACGATCGCGGTCGGTCCCATGACGGCGAGGAGGCGCGCTGCGTGCTTTGCCTGCCGCACGCCGTCGTCATTCAGCGGGATGTCCGTCTGGCCCTGGAAGCGGCCGGCGGCGTTCCAATCGGTGCGTCCGTGGCGCCAGAAGACGATCCTCCGCCTCTCCCCCACGGCCGGTCAGCCAGCCGCGGAGGCGGCCGCCGCGCCGGACTCGTCGAGCCCCAGATCCACGACCGGGCAGTCCTTCCACAAACGCTCGAGGGCGTAGAAGGCACGGTCCTCGTCGTGCATCACGTGGACCACCATGTCTCCGTAGTCGAGCAGGACCCACCTGCCCTCGGAACGGCCCTCGCGGCGCACGGGCCGGCGGTCGAGCTTGATGAGCTCGTCCTCGATGTTGTCCACGATCGAGTTGACCTGGCGCTCGGTGGACGCCGAGGCGATCACGAACAGGTCCGTGATCGCGAGCCGCTCGCTCACGTCCACGGCCACGATGTTCTCAGCCAGCTTGTCCGCCGCGGCCTTCGCGGCCACCTTTGCGGATTCGATCGCCGCTTCTGCTGCGCTCACTCTTCTCCTTGAAGTCCTGTGAAAAAGTTCTACTGTCCCGGCAGTCTGCCGAACAGCACGACGATGACGATGGCCGCGATGAGCGCGACGAGTCCGAATAGCCCGAACGAGATCATGAGGACTCGCTCGCGGTTGCCCCGCGGCGTCTGAACGCCGAGGGGCTCGAGACCGTGTGCCGACGCCGCCGCGATGGGCGCGGCCTCGCGGACCGCACCGGTTGTGACCGGAACGTGGGTCGTGGTGGGCGGCCGCATCACCGGATGCGGAAGCCCGGGAACCTTGACGTACTCGAGCGGGGTCACCATGGCGAGGTTGTTGGCCGCCGTCGGCGACGTCCCGGCCTTGCCCACCGTCTCGGCGTCGCGTCGCGACGCCTCGGCGAGGCGCTGCCGCGTCTGTGCGCGTCGATTGAGGATCGCCGCGCGCTCCGCCTGCGCGAGCTGCTGCTTGAGGGTCTCCGGGTCGACGGCGTCCGGTTCACCCCGCCGAACTTGCCCCGGGCCCTTGGTTTCCTCGCGGAGCTGCTCGCGGGCGGCCGCGATCTGCTCGTGCGAGAGCATGCTGAACGAGCCCGTCTCCGGGCCCATGACGGGCGTCCCGTCGGGCGCCTGGCGCAGAGGGGCCTGCCGGGCCGGGCGGGGAGGGCCCGGCAACGGAGCGAACGACGGCGGCTCCTCACCCGGGTGCCCCTCGGCGGGTTCCGCTGCCGGTACCTGACCGGGAAGGACCGGGAGGACACCGGCGGGCACGTCACCGCCCGGTCGGCTCGCCGGCATGGGAGGCGTGGCGCGGACTGACGGCCACGTGGGCTGCTGCTCCGGGGCGTCTACCGGCTCCGCGGGCTCCGCCGGCCGAAGCGACCGGCGGCTCGGGAGCTGCGCCGCTCTTTCCTTCTCCGCCAGCTCGCGCCTGACCCGAAGGGCCTCGCGGTCACGCGCCCGAGCTTGCGAACTGCGCTCGCTCGGCACCGCGTCCACTGGCGCGTTGAGCGCGCGTCGGGATCGAATCCGTCCCGTCTCCGTGCTCTCAGCGGGGGCGTCCCCGGTGGGGAAGCTCTCGGCGGGCCCGGCCTCGGCGGGGGCAGCAACGCTGGGAACTGGCACCACGGGCACGGCCCCGCTCGCCTCGGCCTCGGCCCTTGCCTCCGCCTCGGCGCGCGCCTGAGCCGGGGTCAGCTCGGCCAGTCCATCCCCGCCGCCCTGGGCGCGCCGACGCTCGCGTCGGCTCGTGATCGGCTTGTCCTCGTTGTTCATAGCTTCGTTCACCCGGCCACCGAGGTGCCGCCGGGGAGACCTGTGCCGCGGGAAGGATCGTCGAGCCGGGCCAGACTGACCACGTCCGCGACGCCGGCCGACCGCGCGTGGTCGTCGTCGACGTACAGCCCGTACTTGGCGATGTACTGCACCACGCCGTCGGGAACCAGATACCACACGGGCTCGTGGGCCGCGACGCGGGCACGGCAGTCCGTGGAGGAAATAGCCATGGCGGGAACCTCGAGGAGACTCACTTCGTCCCGCGCGAGATCCGGAAGCTCGTGCCCGGGGCGGGTCACGCTCACGAAGTGCGCGAGGCCCCAGAGCTCGTCGATGTCCTTCCACGAGACGATCTGCGCCATGGCGTCCGCGCCCGTGATGAAGTACAGATCCGCCTCGGGTCGCTCGGCACGCAGATCACGCAGCGTGTCGATCGTGTAGGTGGGGCCTGGACGTTCGATGTCGACGCGGCTCACCGTGAAGCGGGGATTCGAGGCCGTCGCAATGACCGTCATGAGGTAGCGGTGCTCGGCGAGGCTCACCCGCCGGCTGCTCTTCTGCCACGGCTCGCCCGTCGGCACGAAGACGACCTCGTCCAGGCCGAACTTCGACGCGACCTCGCTCGCCGCGACAAGGTGCCCGTGGTGGATCGGGTCGAACGTCCCGCCCATCACGCCGAGGCGGACACGCCGCCCTCCGGGCACCTCCATTGGATCAGCCAAGGTCAGTGGCTCGAGGCGCCCTGATGGCGGTCGTGCTTGTTCGGGTGCTGGCGGTGCGGGTCGGCGTGCTCGTCGTTGGCCTCGTGGCGGCGGCCCAGGTTCGTGTAGGAGAGCGTCACAAACATCAGCACGACGAAGATCGCGAACAGGACTCCGCCCACCACGAACGGCGGGGCGATCGTGGGGGCCGGCGACTCGTGTCCGGCGGCTTCAGCACTCACGGAGAGCGCGGTAGTCATGACCGTTGCCAGCATGGTTGAACCCCTTCAAAGCCTCTAAACTATCTGCGGCCACTTCCGTGACCGATCTTCGGTTCATCCTACCCCGGAGCAGGGACGGGAAACCTTAGCCCCGCACCTGTCCTTCGCCCTGCACAATCCACTTCGTGGTGGTGAGCTCGGTGAGCCCCATAGGGCCGCGCGCGTGGAGCTTCTGCGTCGAAATGCCCACCTCGGCCCCGAGGCCCAGCTCGCCGCCGTCCGTGAAGCGCGTGGACGCGTTGACGATCACCGCGGCCGAGTCGATCTCCGCGACGAAGCGTTCCGCATTCCGAAGGTCGTTCGTGAGGATGGCCTCGGTGTGGCCGGTGCTCCAGCGCCGGATGTGATCGAGCGCCTCGTCAAGCGAATCGACCGTTGCGACCGCGAGGTCGAGGTCCATGTACTCGGTGGCCCAGTCAAAGTCCGTCGCGGGCACCGCCTCGACGCCCTCGGGCAGGGCGCTCATTGAGCGCCCGTCGACGTGCAGGCGCACCCCGCGCTCGGCGAGGGCGCGGGCGACGGCGGGCAGCACCGTGCTCTTCGAGTGCATCAGGAGCGTCTCGACCGTGTTGCACACGCTGGGACGCTGGGTCTTGGCGTTGACGAGGATGTTGACAGCCATCTCCTCGTCGGCGGACTCATCGACGTAGATGTGGACGTTGCCCTCGCCGGTCTCGATGACGGGGACCGTCGAGTTGAGCACCACGTTCTGGATGAGCTCGCGCCCGCCGCGGGGAATGAGCACGTCGACGCGCCCGCGCGCCTTCATGAGCACCTCGGCGCCGGCCCGGCCGTACTCGTCCACGGTCTGCACGGCGTCCTCGGGGAGCCCCACGCCGGCGAGCGTGTCGCGGAGGATCCCCACGAGCTCGCGGTTCGTGTGCGCCGCGGCGCTTCCGCCGCGCAGGATCACCGCGTTGCCGCTCTTGAGGGCCAAGCCCGCGATATCGACCGTCACGTTCGGGCGGGCCTCGTAGATCGCCGCGACGACGCCCATCGGGACGTTGACCTGGCGCATGCGCAGGCCGTTCGGGAGCGTCTGGCCACGGACCACGTTGCCCACCGGATCGGGCAGCCCCGCGAGGTTCTCGAGCGCGGCCACGAGCCCGTCGATGCGGGCCGGCGTGAGCGCGAGGCGGTCGAGGAGCGCCTTCGAGGTGCCGTTGGCGCGGCCTTCGTCGAGGTCCTTCGTGTTGGCGGAGAGGATCGAGGCCTCGTGCTCCTTGAGCGCGGCGCCGATCGAGCGGAGGGCGCGGTCCTTCCATGCGCGGTTCGCACGGGCCATGGCACGCGACGCGCGGCGTGCGCGGTCACCGATGGCAAGGACCGCAGCCTCGACGTCGACCGGCTGCGCGCCGGCCTGAGCGTCGGCGGCAGCGGTCTCGTGGGCGACGGTGTCAGTCATGCATTCCAGTTTAGCTAGACGATCACGAGGTCGTCCGTGTGAACAACCACACGTTCGTACTCTGGGCCGAGCTCGCGCCCGAGGTCCTTCGTCGATCGGCCGAGCATGGCGGGCAGCTCGTCGGCCGAGAAGTTCACGAGTCCGCGCGCCACGACATGTCCGGCCTGGTCGGCGATCTCGACGGGGTCGCCCGCCTCGAAGTCACCCTCAACCGCCGTGATCCCTGCGGGGAGCAGCGAACGGTGACGCAGCGCCACGGCCCGCACGGCGCCGTCGTCGAGCGTCAGCGTTCCCCGCGTGGCCGCGAGGTGGGCAAGCCACAGGAGCCGCACGGGCTTGCGGCGACCGCTCACGCTGAACCAGGTTCCGACGTCCTCCCCCGCAAGCGCCCGCGCGGCCGCCGCCGTCGACGTCACAAGCGCGGGGATCCCCGAGCCCGCCGCGATGCTCGCTGCCTCGATCTTCGTCGCCATCCCGCCGGTCCCGACGCCGGCGACGCCCCCGCTGCCGATCTGCACGCCCTCTAGGTCGGCGGCGTCGCGAATATGCGCGATCCGCTCGCCGCCCTCGGAGGGCGGGCCCGTGTAGACAGAATCGACATCGGAGAGCAGCACGAGCGCATCGGCGTGGACGAGGTGCGCCACGAGCGCCGCGAGGCGATCGTTGTCGCCGAACCGGATCTCGTGCGTCGCGACGGTGTCGTTCTCGTTGACCACGGGAACCACGCCCAAGTGGAGAAGCTTCTCCAGGGCGCGGTGCGCGTTCTTGTACTGCGTGCGCCGCACGAGGTCGTCCGCGGTCAGGAGGACCTGGCTCACCGTCACGCCGTGCGCCCCGAACGCCTGCGTGTACCGGGCCATGAGCAGGCCCTGCCCCACGCTCGCCGCCGCCTGCTGCGTCGCGAGATCACGCGGCCGCTTCGCGAGGCCCAAGGGGGCCAGACCGGCCGCGATCGCGCCAGACGAGACGAGCACGATCTCGGTCCCCTCGTTGACGCGCGAGGCGAGCGTGTCGACGAGCGCAGCGACGGACTGCTCGGAGATGCCGCCGCGAATCGTCGTGAGAGACGACGAGCCAACCTTGACCACGATGCGCCGGGCCTCGGGCAGCCACTCGCGCCCGCGGGCCTCGAGCTCAGCGGTCATCGTCGGCGTCACCCTCCGCGTCCTCCTCCGACTGAAGATCCGGCGCCCACTCCTTGCGGCGGCTCGACTCGGTCCAGATGCCTGCCCGACGCTCGGCCTCGAGCTCGTCGCGGGCCGCGGCCTTGGCGGACTTGCGGTCCTCGTGCTCCTCGCGCTTCTGGGCGCGCGTGGGGCGGTCCCAGTCCGCGAGCCGAAGGTCGGTGCCGCGGGGGCCAGCGAGGATCTCGGCCCCCGTCATCATGGTGGGCTCCCAGTCGAAGACGACCGCGTCGTCCTCGCCGATGACCACCGTGTCTCCGGGGCGGGCACCGATCTTGAACAGCTCGTTCTCGACGCCCAGACGGTTGAGCCGATCGCTCAGGTAGCCCACGGCCTCGTCGTTGGAGAAGTCCGTCTGCTTGACCCAGCGCTCGGGCTTCTCGCCGAGGACCCGGAAGAGCGGCTCGAGGTTGCGCTCCTCGCGGCGGATCTTGAACCCTACCTCGTTGACCGCGCGGGGCCGAAGGACCGTCGGCGCGACCTTGGGGGGCGCGACCTCGAGGCCCTCGCGAGCCTTCTGCACGATCTCCGCCATCGCGAAGCCGAGCGAGCGGAGGCCCTCGTGGCTCGTCGCGGAGATCTCGAACACGCGGTAGCCGCGCGACTCGAGTTCGGTCCGGACCATGTCCGCCATCGCCTGGCCGTCCGGGAGATCGACCTTGTTGAGGGCGACGAGCCGCGGCCGCTCGTTGAGCGGCACGACCTCGCCGTCCGGCCCGGCGAAGCTCATGTCGACGCTGTATTTCGCGAGCTCGCCCTCGATCACCTCGAGATCATCGATCGGGTTGCGCTCGGACTCGAGCGTCCCGCAGTCGAGCACGTGCACGATCGCCGCACAGCGCTCGACGTGCCGGAGGAAGTCGTGGCCCAGGCCGCGACCCTCGCTCGCGCCCTCGATGAGCCCGGGCACGTCCGCGATCGTGAACCGGACGTCCCCGGCCTGGACCACGCCGAGGTTGGGCACGAGCGTGGTGAACGGGTAGTCGGCGATCTTGGGGCGCGCAGCCGACATCGCCGCGATGAGACTCGACTTGCCCGCGGACGGGAATCCCACGAGCGCGACGTCGGCGATCGATTTGAGCTCGAGGACGATGTCCCGCTCGTCGCCCTCGATGCCGAGGAGCGCGAAGCCGGGCGCCTTGCGCTTCGCCGTGGCGAGCGCAGCGTTCCCGAGCCCGCCCTGTCCGCCGGCCGCGGCGACGAACTCGGCCCCCTCGCCCACGAGATCGGCGAGGAGCTCGCCGTCGCGGGACTTCACAACCGTGCCGTCGGGAACGGGCAGGACGAGGGTCTCCCCCTTGGTCCCCGCGCGCCAGTCGCCCATGCCCGGCCCGCCGTTGTCGGCGTGGCGGTGGGGCGAGTGGTGGAAGTCGAGGAGCGTCGTGGTCTGCGACGTGACCCGCAGTACCACGTCCCCGCCGTTGCCGCCGTTGCCTCCGTCAGGCCCACCCAGCGGCTTGAACTTCTCACGCTTGATGGAGATGCAGCCGTTTCCGCCGTGCCCTCCGGAGACGTGCAGCACTACGCGGTCGACGAAGCTCGCCACGCCATTCTCCTTACGCCGGGGTCACCCCCGAGTCTAGTTCGCGCGCCCCGCGATACCGGGGCGCAGCCGCCCGCGGTGCGGGTCATCAGGTCAAAAAACAGATGGAGCGGGCCGTAGGCCCGCTCCACCGAGAAAAGCAATTGGTCCGGACTCGCCGGGCCTCCCAGACTACTGGGCGGCGACGATGTCCACGACGCGGCGGCCGCGACGCGTGCCGAACTGCACGGCACCGGCGTCGAGGGCGAACAGCGTGTCGTCCTTGCCACGGCCGACGCCGTTGCCCGGGTGGAAGTGGGTACCGCGCTGGCGGACGATGATCTCGCCGGCCTTGACGGTCTGGCCGCCGAAGCGCTTGACGCCGAGGCGCTGCGCGTTCGAGTCGCGGCCATTGCGGGTGGAGCTTGCGCCCTTCTTATGTGCCATGAGCTGTGCCTGCCTTGGTTCTAGGTGGGAAGAAGTCTCGGTCCGAAGAGATCAGGCGGAGATGCCGGTGATCTTGACCTTCGTCAGGTCCTGGCGGTGACCCTGGCGCTTCTTGTAGCCCGTCTTGTTCTTGTACTTCTGGATGATGATCTTCGGGCCGCGGAGATCCTCGAGGATCTCGGCAGTCACCTTGACCTTGGCCAGCTCGGACGACTTGGAGGTAACCTTCTCACCGTCAACCAGCAGGAGGGCGGGCAGCTCAATGGTGCTGCCAGCTGCGCCAGCCACGCGGTTGAGGGTCACGAAATCTCCAACGGAAACCTTCTCCTGGCGGCCGCCGGCGCGGACAATCGCGTACACCACTGGGGAACTCACTTCTCTCGACGTTATTTCTGAAAGCTCTTGTGCGTGGCGCCCGACGCTCCGCTGCACTCGCAACGGTCCGTGGACGCTCGACTGTGCTTCTTGCCGTGAGCCCGCGAGGGGATTCCCTGGGAACAAAACCCAAGTGTTGGCGTCAGCACCGAGGATCTAGCCTACGCCAGTCCTCCGCCCGGCCGCAAATGAACAGCCGATCACGGGGAAATCCACCGCGACTGGCGCTCGTGCCGGAAGCACGCTGAACTAGTTTACCCGACGCAACGGACTGCCCCGGTCACGCGTGCTTGCTCGGCGCGTCGAAGAAGTCCCGCTCGTAGACCGTGGACTGCTCGAACGCGACCATCATGGCCTCGCGCTCACTCGGCGAGGCGTGCCGTCCGGCCCGGTCCGCGTAGCGGATCGCCCGGCGCGTCGACTCGGCAAACGCCTCGTCGGCGTACGTCTCGATCCAGGCGCCGTACGGGTGCTCGGCGGCCCCACCTTCAGACGCGACGCGCGCGGCGTGGCGGCGGTGCAGCTCGTCTCCCACGACCGCGTAGATCCAGTAGCACGGCAGCACAGCGGCCGCGAGGACCGCGTAGCTGCCCTGGGCGGAGGTCGCGAGCAGGTGGTCGAGGTACGCCTTCGTCACGGGGCCCTGGCGCGCGGCCTGCCCGGGGGCCGGGGCGTGCTGGGAGAGCCACGTGCGATGCAGCTCTGCCTCGACCACGAGGCACACTTGGGCCGAGTTCGCCCAGAATGTCTGTTCCTCCTCGGTCGGCGCGAGCGCGCTCGCCCGCGCGAGGGCGCGCGAGAAGCCGTTGAGGTACTGAGCGTCCTGCGCGAGGTAGTAGGCGAACTGGCGCTCGGGCAGACTGCCGGCGTCGAGCTGGGCCACGAACGGGAGCCCGTCGATCTCGGCGCGCACCTTCGCGGTGGAATCCCACATTCGCGCGGCGAACTCGCCCTCGGCGAGCGGGACCGAACCCTCCACGTGGTGGAAATGATGGACCGGCCCGTGACCGCCGCCAACCTCGAGCTCGCCCGACGCCACGAGGGCTCCGCGGAGCCACTCCTTGACGACCCGCAGCGACGCCTCCCAGTCCCCCGTGCGCGCCTGCATCGTGGCCATCGCGGAGGAGAGCGAGCAGCCCGTTCCGTGCGTGTTGCGCGTGTCCACGCGCTCCCCCGGCACCTCGACCACGCGCGTCGCGCCGTCCCCCTCGCGCAGCACGAGCGCGTCCGGGCACTCCGCCCCGGCGAGGTGGCCGCCCTTCACGAGCACGGCGGCGGCGGTCCTCGCGGAGAGCCGCTCGCCTTGCACGAGCGCCTCCGCCCACGACTCGGCGGTCGGCTCGTCGAGCAGGACGCCCAGCTCCGGGAGGTTCGGGGTGACCAGATCGGCCACGGTGAGGAGACCGCGGAGGGCGTCGGCGGCGTCGTCCGCGAGGAGGCGATCACCGCTCGTGGCGACCATCACCGGATCAAGGACGACGACGGCGGGCCGGACCCGTGCGAGCCACTCACCCACCGCGCCGATCACCTCGGCGTCGGCGAGCATGCCGATCTTGACGGCGTCGACCGCGATGTCCGAGGAGATCGCGTCAAGCTGAGCGCGGAGGAAGTCGACGGGGGGCGTGTGCACCGCCGTCACGCCGCGCGTGTTCTGCGCCGTGAGCGCGGTGATCGCGGCCATCCCGTAGCCGCCCATCGCGGCGATGCTCTTGAGGTCGGCCTGGATGCCGGCCCCGCCCGACGGGTCGGAGCCGGCAATGCTCAGGACGCGCGGAATCTTCCGCGGCACGGTCACAGCTCCGAGGCCGGGACGCCGACACCGAGGATGAGCGGACCCTCGCCCTCGGGCTTCTCCGGAGCGGGAGCCGGCTGGGTCTGCGCCGACGCGGTCCGCGTCGTGCCGCCGACGGCGCCCGCGGACTCGTCCACGCGCGTCACCTCCGCCGACCCCTGGCCGCTGCGCGCGCCGCGGCTGCGGCGCCGCCGCCCGTGATGCTCCTCGGTGCCCGTGTGCCGTTCGCCCGTGAGCTCGTCGAAAGCATGGCTCAGAGCGTCGAGGCTCAGCGTCGGCTCAGGCCGCGACACGGCGACCGGGGCGTCGGCGTGGGGCAGTTCGATGCGCTCGCCACCGATGGTGAGGACGGGAATGGCAGGCACCACGCCGCCGATCGGCTCCGCTACCGACACCTTCGCCACGGGGCCCGCGTGCTCGGCGGCGATGCGTGCCATCTCCGGGCCGATCTCAGCGGGAGCGGCCGGCTCCGTCGTGGCCTGCGCCTTCTCGTCGTCGTGCACGTGGGCAGCGTGCGCCGCGGCAGCGACGGCGGCAAGCGCCGCCCTCGTGGCCTGCGCACGGGCCTGCCTGTCGACGTCGTCCTCGGGTGCGGGGTGCTCGTGGACCGGGGCAGGCGCAGGCTCGGGCTGGCCGCCCCGGCCGCGGCGACGCCGGCGCTCGGCGCGGCCGGCGGGAGGCTGCTGCTGGCTGTCTGCGCGCACGGGCTGGTGCTCCGACGTCGAACCCTGCGAGCGGCCCTTCTCGACCGGCTCCTCATGCGTGATGACGCCGCGTCCGCCGCACACCTCACACGTCTCGCTGAAGACCTCGAGGAGGCCCGTGCCCATGCGCTTGCGCGTCATCTGGACGAGTCCAAGGGACGTGACCTCGGCCACCTGATGCTTGGTGCGGTCCCGCCCGAGGCACTCGACGAGTCGCCGCAGCACGAGGTCGCGGTTCGACTCGAGCACCATGTCGATGAAGTCGATCACGATGATGCCGCCCACGTCGCGCAGCCGCAGCTGGCGGACGATCTCCTCGGCGGCCTCGAGGTTGTTCTTCGTCACGGTCTCCTCGAGGTTGCCCCCCGAGCCCGTGAACTTGCCCGTGTTGACGTCGATGACCGTCATGGCCTCGGTGCGGTCGATCACGAGCGAACCACCCGACGGCAGGAAGACCTTGCGGTCCAACGCCTTGTGGATCTGCTCGTCGATGCGCCACTCGGCGAAGACGTCCGACTCGCCCTGGTACCTCTCGAGCCGGCCCAGGAGATCCGGCGCGACATACGTGACGTACGCCTCGATGGTGTCCCACGCATCCTCGCCGCTCACGATGAGCTTCGAGAAGTCCTCATTGAAGACGTCGCGGACCACCTTGATCGTCAGATCCGGTTCCGCGTAGAGGAGCTCGGGGGCGAGCACCTTCGTGGACGTGGCCTGGTTCCGGATCGCGTCCCACTGCGCGCGGAGGCGGTTGATGTCGTGAGTGAGCTCCTCCTCGCTCGCGCCCTCGGCCGCCGTGCGGACGATCACGCCCGCATCGGCCGGCAGGCGATCCTTGAGGATGCGCTTGAGGCGGTTGCGCTCGACGTCGGGGAGCTTGCGCGAGATGCCCGTCATCGAGCCGCCCGGGACATACACGAGGTACCGGCCCGGGAGCGAGATCTGGCTCGTGAGGCGCGCGCCCTTGTGGCCCACGGGGTCTTTCGTGACCTGGACCAGGACGGAATCGCCCGACTTGAGGGCGTTCTCGATACGTCGCGGCGCGCCGTCGAGGCCGGCTGCGTCCCAGTTGACCTCGCCCGCGTACAGCACGGCGTTGCGGCCGCGCCCGATGTCCACAAAGGCGGCCTCCATGGACGGCAGGACGTTCTGCACCTTGCCGAGGTAGACGTTGCCGATGAGCGAGTCCTGCTGGGTCTTCGACACGAAATGCTCGGCGAGCACCCCGTCCTCGAGAACCGCGATCTGGATGCGGTCCTCCTTCTGGCGCACGACCATCTGACGGTCCACCGACTCGCGCCGCGCAAGAAATTCGGCCTCGGTGATGACGTGGCGCCGACGGCCCGACTCGCGGGACTCGCGGCGGCGCTGCTTCTTGGCCTCAAGACGCGTGGAGCCCTTGACGCTCTGGACCCGATTGCTCGTGGTCTCCGAGGGTGTCCGAGGTCCGCGCACCCGCGTCACGGTTCCGGGCGGATCGGTGTCGAGGCCTCCCTCAAGCTCGAGGTCGGATTCGCCGCGGCGGCGCCGACGGCGACGGCGGGACGTCACCTCTTCCGGCTCTTCCTCGGACTCCTCGGGCTCCTGGCCCTCCTCGGTGTCGGCCTCGAGGCGACCCCGACCCCGCCGGCCACGGTTCCGGCGGCGGCGCCGCGAGCCAGCGCCCTCCTCTTCTTCTTCCTCTTCTTCCTCCGCCTCGACCTCGAGCGACGGCGCGGGGCGCGCGACGACGCTCAGGTCCGGGGCCTGGAAGATCATCGAGGTCGGCGAAAGCGGCTCGCTGAAGAGGGCCGCGAACGGGCTGTGCTCGGCCTCCTCGACAGCCTCCTCGATGGCGTCCTGCCGGGCGGACTCCTCCGGGGTTTCGGCTGCCTTGGGGGCGGGCTGGCGGGCCGGCTCCTGCTTCGCGGCCCGGGTCCGAGCAGGGGCCTCCTGGGCGCGCGCTTCGGCGGGCGCCTCGTTCCGGGGCGCGGCGTCGGAGGGAAGTTCGTCCTCGTCGCCGTCCAGGGTCAGCGCGGCCTGCGCCGCGGCCACCGCACGACGGCGGGCGCGCACCGAGCTCTTGGCGCGCGAGACGGCGGCCGATTCGGCCTCAGGTCCCGACTCGCCGTCGTCCGCGAGCGGGAGCATGGGGTTCGCCGCCGCCGACTTCGAGTCGGCATGGGCCGCCTTCGCCCGGGCCGACGTGCGGCGCGATCGCGTGGCGGTGTTCTTCGCCGGGGTGGCTTCGGGGGCCACCTCGGGGGCGGCTTCGGGCACGGCCGGATCCACGGCCGGCTCGGGCGCGCGCTCGCTTGCCGCCGGCGCCGTCTCTTCGGCCGCCTCGACCTTCTTCTTGCGGCTCCGCGGCGCGCGCTTGGGCTTCGCGGGAGCCTCGGGCGCGCTGTCCGCCTGAGGTGGGGCGGCGCCGTCGTCCGTGCTGGGCGCGGTCTGCTCGGCCGGTGCCGCCTCGACGACTGGCGTCCCGGCGTCTGCCTTGGCCCTCCGCGGCGCGCGGCGCTTGGTGACCGGCGCGGTCTCTTCGTCCCGGAGTTCCGGGGCTTGCTGGGCCTGCTGTTCGATGTCCATTTGTGAGTACTCCACAAGCCGCCCGCAACGCCGCCACATTCGGCGCCGGGACGGCACCACGTGCCGGCACCCGCAGGCGCCGACGAAGTCGACCTTGTTCCCGTCCGGCTGCGGCGTCGCCGACCGTACGGGCCGATGCCGCGTGGACCCGCGGCCCTCACGGCCGGCAAGGTGCCGCTCAATTCAGCGGGCGTCGGTGGGGCTGGTCACCCCGCGCGCCCGGCGTTGAACCGGCGGTCTTCATCGCTTTGCATCGGACCGGCCGCCGAATGTGGATCGGCGTCCGGCCATTTGCATTGTCTCACACACCGCCCAACCAGCCCTGTGCGCGGCTCGCGGACAGCTGCGTGTCAGGGACGGGCCCTAGAATCGGGGCAAGAACCCAGGAAGGACTCCGCCGCCATGACGAAGGCCCCAGCCTCCGCGCAGACTCGCCCGCAATCGCCGCCCGACGAAACCGGTCCGCTCATGACCCGGGCGCGCCCCTTCGCGTGGCTCCTGCTGGTGACAAGCGTGGTCGGGTGGCTCGCGTCCGGCGAGCTCGTGCTCGAGAAGCTCGAGAAGCTCGTGAACCCCGCCCACCAGACCATCTGCGACGTGAACCCGTGGGTCTCGTGCGGCGAGGTCATGAGCACGTGGCAGAGTTCGCTGTTCGGCTTCCCGAACATGTTCATCGGCATCGTCGCATTCGCGATCACGACGACCACGGCCATGGGCATCCTGCTCGGCGGGGCCCGGTTCGGCCGCGCCTATTGGATCGGGCTGCAGATCGGCGTGACGCTCGGCTTCGTGTTCATCGTGTGGCTGTGGAGCCAGGCGCTGTACTCGATCGGGATCCTGTGCCCGCTCTGCATGATCGTGTGGGCCATGATGATCCCGATGTTCGTGTGGACCACCGTCCGGAATCTGCAGCATGGCGTCATTCCGGCCTCGGCGGGGCTCGTGAAGGCGCTCGGCGAATGGGGCTGGATCATCGTAGCGGTGCTGTACGTCGGCGTCATCGCGTCGATCTTCTTCCGCTTCCTGCCGATGTTCATCCCGTCGACGATGTAGCCACACCTTCATCGTCTCGGGTACAGACACTCCGCCCCCGGCCGTCTCGGCTACACCAACTCCGCCCCCTGACCATCCCGGGTGCGGATAGCCGCGCCGGATGAAGGAGGGATATTCGTACCCGAAACGATCAGGGCGAGAAGTCTCCGTACCCGAAACGATCAGGGCGAGAAGTCTCCGTACCCGAAACGAGGGGGGTGGCGAGGTTAGTTGCCGAACCAGATCTTGATCTCGCGTTCCGCCGACTCCGTCGAGTCAGAGCCGTGGACGAGATTCTGCTGGACCTTGAGGCCCCAGTCGCGGCCGAAGTCGCCACGGATCGTGCCGGGCGCAGCGACGGTCGGATCGGTCGCGCCGGCGAGAGACCGGAAGCCTTCGATCACGCGCTCGCCCTCGAACACCGCGGCCACGACTGGGCCGCTCTGCATGAACTCGAGCAGCGGCTCGTAGAACGGCTTGCCCTCGTGCTCGGCGTAGTGCTCCTCGAGCAGCTCACGCCCAGCGGTGAGCAGGTTGAGCTGTGCGAGGCGATAGCCCTTCGACTCGACGCGCGCGAGGATCGCGCCGGCGAGGCCGCGGGACACGCCGTCCGGCTTGACGAGGACGAGGGTGCGCTCAGCGGTCACGGTGGCTCCTTGATAGAGGGGTCGTGGGTCGGGACCAGTCTACTGAGTCTGGCCCGCGTCCCCGTCCGGCGTCTCGGGGTGCAGACGCTCCCACTCGGCCTGCTCGCGGTCCCGCACCACGTTCTCTCGGTCGAGCCTCGAGCCGGTTCGGATCGCGTACCACCAGGCGAGCCCCATGAGCACACCCACCACGAACATCATGGGCTCGACGAATCCGAGCGCTATGAGCACGAGCTGGAGGAGCCAGCCGATCGCCATGCCCCACGGCCGCCTCACGACGGCACACGCGAGCACGAGGACCGCCATCAGACCGAAGCCGACGCCGAGCACCAGACCCGGGCCGTACTCGTGCCCCCTCAGCCCGAACACGGCGAGCGTCGCGAAGAGCGCGACGAACGCTTCCGTCAGGAGCACAACCGACGCGAACTGCACCCGCACCGACCGCCGCCTCTTCGGCATCCCGGGGCGCCACTCACGCTGAGCCTTGGTGAGCCTGGCCATCACGCGACGTCCTTCCCGAGGAGGATCCGGGCCTCGCCCACGACCGTGATCGAACCCGTCACGAGCACGCCCCCGGAGAAGTCGCCCACCTCGTCGGCGCGCTCGACCGCATAGGCGATCGCGTCGTCGAGCTTCTCCTCGGTGTGGACCTCGATCTCGTCGAAGCCGAGGTCGAGCGCGATCTCGGCGAGCTCTTCCGCGGGCACCGCGCGAGGCGACGCCGACTGCGTGAACACGAACTCCGTGGGCACCTCGCTGAACTCCTCCTGGAGCGTGCGCAGGATCTGCTCGGCATCCTTCTCGCGCAGCACGCCGAGGACCACGACGAGCCGGCTGAAGTCGAACGCCTCCGTGAGCGCCTGGGCGCTCACGGAGATCCCGTCAGGATTGTGGGCAGCGTCGACGACAATCGTCGGCGAGGTCTTGACGACCTCGAGCCGCCCGGGCGAGGTCACGCCGCTGAACGCCTCGCGCAGCAACTCGATGTCGAGTTCGCGCTCTCCCCCGCCGAGGAACGCCTCG
Source organism: Sinomonas sp. P47F7 (assembly GCF_049332655.1). Lineage (GTDB taxonomy): Bacteria > Actinomycetota > Actinomycetes > Actinomycetales > Micrococcaceae > Sinomonas. The sequence goes on from NZ_CP186327.1 coordinate 2,695,520, forward strand.
AGCGCGGCCACGGCAACGGCCGCGTTCTCCGCCTGATGCGCGCCGTGGAGCGGAACGCTGACGTCCTCGTACCGCGCGGCGAGCCCTTGGACGGTCACGAGCTGGCCGCCCACGGCGAGCGTTCGGCTCTCGACGCCGAATTCGACGCCCTCGAAGCGAAACTCCGCCCCGACCGAGCGGGCCTTGTCGAGCAGCACCTGGGCCGCGTCCGCGGGCTGAGCCGCGCTCACGAGGAAGCCGCCCGGCTTGATGATCCCGGCCTTCTCCCGCGCGATATCGGCGGTCGTGTCTCCGAGCAGGTCCGTGTGGTCGAGCGAGATCGGCGTGACGACGGAGACCACGCCGTCGCCCACGTTCGTCGCGTCCGTGATCCCGCCGAGGCCCACCTCGATGACCGCCACATCGACCGGCTCGTCCGCGAAGACCGCGAAGCCGAGGATCGTCACGCACTCGAAGTACGTGAGCCGCGGCTGCCCGGCGGCGGTCAGCTCGGCGTCGACGATGCCGATGTAGGGCGCGATCTCGTTCCAGATCCGCACGAACGTCGCGTCGGGCACGGGCGCCCCGTCGATGCTGATGCGCTCCGTGACCCTGCTGAGGTGCGGACTCGTGTACCGGCCGGTCCGGAGCCCGTGGGCACGCAGGCCGGCCTCGATCATGCGAGCTGTGGATGTCTTGCCGTTCGTCCCCGTGATGTGGACGATCGGGAACGCCTTGTTCGGCTCCCCCAGCACGTCCATGGCCCGGAACAGCGGTGCGAGGCGCGGCTCCATCTTGTTCTCGGGGGCGCGGCCGAGCAGCTCGGCGTAGACCTCTTCGACGGTTGTCGGCAAACCGGTCAGCTCGGTCACAGGGCGGCCTCCTCGGCGGGTTCGACGCGCTCGACGAGCGCGCTCGGTTCGACATCGGCCTCGTTGAGCTCGAGCTCGACGCTCAGCGTCTCGCCCTTGAGCAGCTCCGTGTGCGTGAGCGCGGCAGCCACCATCGCGGAGCGTGCCGTGACGCTCGTCCGGATCCGATCGCTCACGTTGAGGTCGGCGTCCTTCCGGGCCTGCTGGATCACACGCACGAGGTCGCGGGCCAGGCCCTCCGCCTCGAGCTCCGGCGTGACCTCGGTATCGAGGACCACGAACCCGCCGCCGGGCAGCATCGCGACGGCGGTCGAGCCGCCGGCCTTCGCAGAGTCGACGACCGTCTCGAGGGCGTACTCGTGAGGCTCGAGGGCGATCCCGCCAGCCGTCACGAGGCCCTCGCCGTCCACCGACCAGTCGCCAGACTTCGATCCCTTGATGGCCTGCTGGACGTTCTTGCCGAGGCGCGGCCCCGCGGCGCGGGCGTTGACCACGAGCTTCTGCTCAATGCCGAATTCCTCAGGCGAGGCGTGGTCGGAATCGAGAAGTCGCACCGACTTGAGGTTGAGCTCGTCCGCAATCACCGCCTCCGAGCCCTCGAGCGCCGCGGCTCCAGGGACGACGACGGTCATCGCCTTGAGCGGCAGGCGCACCCGCAGCTTCGCGGCCTTGCGGAGCGACGAACCCGCCGAGCATACGGCCTGCGTGCGGTCCATCTGGTCCACGAGCGCGGGCTGGTCGACGAACAGCGCCGGCTCCGGCCAGTCCGTGAGGTGCACCGAGCGGCCACCCGTGAGGCCGCGCCACATCTCCTCGGACACGAGCGGCAGGAGTGGCGCCGCCACGCGACACACCGATTCGAGCGCGGTGTAGAGGGCGTCAAACGCGTCCACGTCCTCGTCGAAGAAGCGCTGACGGCTCCGCCGGACGTACCAGTTCGTGAGCATGTCGAGGTAGACGCGCAGGAGCTCGCAGGCGTTCGAGATGTCGTACGCGTCGAGCTGGCCACGCATCCCAGCCACGAGGCGGCCCGTCTCCGCGAGCAGGTACCGGTCGAGCGGGTCGGTGTAGCCGTCGTAGCGGAGCTTGGCCTCGTAGCCGCCCGTCACCCCGTCGCCGAGCCCGGTCGCGGCGTTCGCGTACAGGGTGAAGAAGCTGTACACGTTCCACAGCGGGAGCATCACCTGGCGGACGCCGTCGCGGATGCCCTGCTCCGTGACGATGAGGTTGCCGCCACGCAGAATCGGGCTTGCCATGAGGAACCACCGCATGGCGTCCGAGCCGTCGCGGTCGAGCACCTCGGACACGTCCGGGTAGTTGCGCAGGCTCTTGGACATCTTCTGCCCGTCGGAGCCGAGCACGATCCCGTGGCTGATCACGTTCCGGAACGCGGGCCGGTCGAAGAGCGCCGTGCCGAGTACGTGGAGGAGGTAGAACCAGCCGCGCGTCTGGCCGATGTACTCCACGATGAAGTCAGACGGGTTGTGCGTCTCGAACCAGTGCTGGTTCTCCATCGGGTAGTGCACCTGGGCATACGGCATCGACCCGGAGTCGAACCACACGTCGAGGACGTCCGTGACGCGCCGCATAGTCGAATTTCCCGTGGGGTCGTCCGGATTGGGGCGCGTGAGCTCGTCGATGAACGGGCGGTGCAGGTCCGGCTGGCCCTCGTGGTTGACCGGCACGCGGCCGAAGTCGCGCTCGAGCTCGGCGAGCGAGCCGTACACGTCGGTGCGGGGATACTCGGGGTTGTCCGAGACCCACACGGGGATCGGCGAGCCCCAGTAGCGGTTCCGGCTGATCGACCAGTCGCGCGCGTTCTCGAGCCACTTTCCGAACTGACCGTGCTTGACGTTGCCCGGGATCCAGTTGATCTGCTCGTTGAGCTCGACCATGCGGTCCTTGAACTTCGTCACCTGGACGTACCACGACGACACCGCGCGGTAGATGAGGGGGTTCCGGCACCGCCAGCAGTGCGGGTAGCTGTGCACGTAGCTGGCCTGCTTGACAAGGCGTCCCTGCTCGCGCAGCACGCGGGTGATCGGCTTGTTGGCCTCGAACACCTGAAGCCCCACGATGTCCCGCAGGGGTGCGTCGTCGCCGCGAGCAGCGTCAGCCGAGGCGAACAGCGGAAGGAACTTCGCGCCGTCGTCCACGGAAAGGATCACCGGGATACCCGCGGCCTCGCACACTCGCTGATCGTCCTCGCCGTAGGCGGGCGCCTGGTGGACGATCCCCGTGCCATCCGTCGTCGTGACGTAGTCCGCGACGAGGACCTGCCAGGCCTTCTCCGTGCCCCACGTCTCGGCGTCCGCAAAGTAGTCCCACAGCGGCTGGTAGCGGATGCCGGCGAGCTCGGCGCCGAGGTAGGTGCGTTCGACGGCGGCGCTTGCCTGCGCGGTGGCGCTCACCTCGCCGTCCTCGTACCCGAGGTCCTTCGCGTAGCTCGCGAGGAGGTCCTCGGCCAGCAGGAAACGCGCGTCGCGTGCGACGTCGGACGCGCGCACGCCCGCCGGTCCGGCCGGCACGACGGCGTAGCGCACCTCGGGCCCGACCGCGAGGGCCTCGTTGGTGGGCAGCGTCCACGGCGTCGTGGTCCACGCGAGCGCGAGGACGCCCGCGAGCTCCTGTGACGCCTTGGATTCGCCGGCCAGCAGCGGGAACGTGACGGTGACGGTCTGGTCCTGGCGGTCCTTGTAGACGTCATCGTCCATGCGCAGCTCGTGGTTCGAGAGCGGCGTCTCGTCCTTCCAGCAGTACGGCAGCACGCGGTAGCCGCTGTACGTGAGTCCCTTCTCGTGGAGGGTCTTGAACGCCCACATCACGGATTCCATGTACTCGACGTTGAGCGTCTTGTAGTCGTTCTCGAAGTCCACCCAACGGGCCTGGCGCTTGACGTACGCCTCCCATTCGTGGGTGTACTTCAGCACGGACGCGCGGCACGCCTCGTTGAACTTGTCGATGCCCATGCGGTCGATGTGGGCCTTGTCGCTCATGCCGAGCTGCTTCATGACCTCGAGCTCGGCGGGCAGGCCATGGGTGTCCCAGCCGAAGCGGCGCTCGACCCGCTTGCCGCGCTGGGTCTGGTAACGCGCCACGAGGTCCTTCGCGTAGCCCGTGAGGAGGTGGCCGTAGTGGGGCAGGCCGTTCGCGAACGGCGGCCCGTCGTAGAACACGAACTCGCCCGAGCCGTCGTGGCCGGCGTCGCGATTGTCGATCGAGGCCTGGAAGGTGCCGTCCTCGTCCCAGTACTTGAGGATCCGCTCCTCGAGCTCCGGGAAGCGCACAGAGGTCGACGCGGCTTGCTCGGGGTTCGGCGCGGTGGTGGCCTTGGGGTACACGCTCACGGAAGATCCTGGCTGTTGGGCTGAGGATGCGAGGACGGCGAACGCCCGGATCTGCCGGGCGGCACCGCGGTACCACCTCGCTTGCTCGCCGCGTCCGCTGTGCGCGCCCGCGAGAGCCTCTCGTGAGGGCTGTGACGGGCCTGCCCGTCCGGTTCTACTGGGCGGCCTCGCCGGGCTGGCGGAGCGCGCTGTTCTTCCGGAAGCTCACCGGTGATGGCCGGGTCGATGCTTTGCTCAACAGTCTACCCCGGGAGCCTCGGGCTCCGGGCTCAGCGCGGCTCAGCGCTTGCGCAACAGCTTGTGCGCGGCCGCCTGGGCCACAGGGCGGATCACGATGTCGTCGAGGTTGACGTGATGCGGGACGGTCACGGCGTAGCGGATCACGTCGGCCACGTCCTCCGCCGAGAGGGGCTCCTCGACGCCCTCATACACACGCTCGGCCGCCGCGGCGTCGCCGCCGAGCCGGCTCAGCGCGAACTCCTCGGTCTTGACGAGTCCAGGCATAACCTCGATGACGCGGACGTTGTGTTCGGCCTCCTCGAGCCGAAGCGCGCGCGTCATGCCGTGCTCGGCAAACTTCGCGGCGTTGTAGCCGCCGCCACCCTCGTACGAGACGAGCCCGGCGACGGACGTGAGATTGAGCACAGTCCCGTGGCCGTTCGCGCGCAGCATCGGCAGGAAGGCGCGCGTGATCTTCATGGTGCCCACCACGTTGACTCGCAGCATCCACTCCCAGTCCTCGGTCTTCGCGTCGGCCACCCAATCGGCGCCGCGCGCGCCGCCCGCGATGTTGACGAGCGTGTCGATGCCCCCGCCGGCTTCCACGGCCCCCACAAGGCGCGCCACGTCGTCGTCCTCGGCGATGTCGGCTGGAACGGGGACCGCACCGGTCTCGGCGGCGAGGGCCTCGAGCCGCTCCGCGCGGCGCGCCACGGCGTACACGCGCCAGCCCTGAGCAGCAAGGGCGCGGACGGTCGCCTCGCCGATCCCCGTGCTCGCCCCGGTGACGACGGCGGCGCGTTCGACGGCGGGCGCAGAGACGACGGCGGGCGTGGGCTGGGGCGCGGTGGAGGTCATCACCCCAAACTACCGCCCCGACCCCGCCAGAACGTCGCGGAGGACGACCGACTGATTGAGCTCCTCGTCGCGCGCGGAATAGACGAGTTCCACGTGGGGATGAGCCGCAATGGCGTCTTTGAGCTCGCCGAACGCCGGCGAGCCGGCATCACGGTGGCCATGGGCCCCGTGCTGGGCCCGCCGATGGTGCCGAGGGACCGGGTCGAGCGGCAATCCGTGGAAGAATTGGCGCATGCCTGAAGCGAACACCACGGGTACAGACACGCCCGGCACCCCTTCCCTCTCCCACCCAACCGCCCCCGTGACCCCGGCCCACGCCGCCACCGTCCCCGAGAAGCCGGCCCTCGAGGGCCTCGAGGCGAAGCTCACCGAGCGGTGGCTCGCCGAGGGCACGTACCGGTACGAGCCGAACACGAGCCGGGAGCAGGTCTACTCGATCGACACTCCCCCGCCCACGGCGTCCGGCTCGCTCCACGTGGGCCACATGTTCTCCTTCACGCAGACCGACCTCCTGGCGCGCTACCAGCGCATGACCGGCAAGAACGTCTTCTACCCCATGGGCTGGGACGACAACGGCCTCCCGACCGAGCGCCGCGTCCAGAACTACTTCGGCGTGCGCTGCGACCCGAGCGTGCCGTACAACGCCGACTACCGGCCGCCTGCCCAGCCCGCCAAGAACCAGCGCGACTTCGACGTCGTCTCGCGTCGCAACTTCATCGAGCTCTGCGAGGAGCTCGCGGTCGAGGACGAGAAGGTGTTCGAGCACCTCTTCAAGACGCTCGGCCTGTCCGTCGACTGGGACATGACGTACCGCACGATCGACAACACCTCGCGCGCTGTCTCGCAGCGCGCGTTCCTCCGCAATCTCGCCGAGGGCGATGCCTACCTCGCCGAGGCGCCCACGCTGTGGGACGTCACGTTCCGCACCGCGGTGGCCCAGGCGGAGCTTGAGGACCGCGAGGTGCCCGGCGCCTACTACCGCTACGCCTTTGCGGCCGACGACGGCCAGCAGGTTCACATCGAGACGACCCGTCCCGAGCTGCTCGCCGCGTGCGCCGCGCTCGTGGCCCACCCGGACGACGAGCGCTACCAGCCGCTCTTCGGCAAGACCGTTCGCTCGCCGCTGTTCGGCGTCGAGGTCGAGGTCAAAGCGCACCCCCTCGCGAAGCCGGACAAGGGCTCGGGCATCGCAATGGTGTGCACGTTCGGCGATCTCACCGACGTCACGTGGTGGCGCGAGCTCCAGCTCCCCACGCGCTCGATCATCGGCCGCGACGGACGCCTCCAGTCCGAGACCCCCGAGTGGATCACGTCCGAGGACGGCAAGGCGGCATACGCCGAGATCGCCGGGAAGACCGCTTTCTCGGCGAAGGAGGGCGTGGTCAAGCTGCTCTCGGAGCAGGGCCTGCTCGACGGCGAGCCGAAGAAGATCATGCACCCCGTGAACTTCTACGAGAAGGGCGACAAGCCCCTCGAGGTCGTCACGAGCCGCCAGTGGTACATCCGCAACGGCGGGCGCGACGCCGACCGTCGCGAGCGCCTGCTCGAGCGGGGCCGCGAGTTCGCGTGGCACCCAGGGTTCATGCGCTCGCGCTACGAGAACTGGGTCGAGGGCCTCAACGGCGACTGGCTCGTGTCCCGCCAGCGCTTCTTCGGCGTCCCGATCCCCGTCTGGTACCGGCTCGATGAGGGCGGGAACCCGGACTACGAGAACCCGATCGTTCCCGACGACGCCGCGCTGCCTGTCGACCCCGTCGCCGAGGCGGCGCCCGGCTTCGACGAGGCGCAGCGCGACCAGCCCGGCGGCTTCACGGGTGATCCGGACGTTCTCGACACGTGGGCTACCTCCTCTTTGACCCCGCAGATCGTGGGCCGATGGAGCCGGGACGAGGAGTTCTTCGGGAACGTGTTCCCGTTCGACCTCCGCCCGCAGGCGCACGAGATCATCCGCACGTGGCTGTTCTCGACCGCCGTCCGCGCCGACGCGCTCCACGACTGCGCCCCGTGGCGCAACGCGGCGATCTCGGGCTGGGTGCTCGACCCCGACCGGAAGAAGATGTCGAAGTCGAAGGGCAACGTCGTGGTGCCCACCGACATCCTCGAGGAGTACGGCGCGGACGCGGTCCGCTACTGGGCCGCCTCCGCGAAGCTCGGCTCCGACACGGCGTTCGAGGTCGCGCAGATGAAGATCGGCCGCCGCCTCGCGATCAAGATCCTCAACGCATCGAAGTTCGTGCTGGGCCTCGGTGCGACAGAGGCGAACGTGGTCCGCGAGCCGCGCGACGCCGTGCTCGTCAACCCGCTCGATCGGGCCCTCCTGGCCCAGCTCGCCGATGTCGTGGCCCAGGCTGGCTCGGCCTTCGCGGGGTACGACCCGGCGCGCGCGCTCCAAATCACCGAGTCTTTCTTCTGGCAGTTCACGGACGACTACGTCGAGCTCGTCAAGGACCGCGCATATGGCGCCCAGGGCGAGGCCCAGCGGGCGTCGGTGCTCGCGGCCCTCGCGACGACGCTCGACGCGCTCCTGCGCCTGTTCGCGCCGGTTCTGCCCTTCGCCACCGAAGAGGTCTGGGGCTGGTGGCGCGCTGGGTCGGTGCACCGCGCCCCGTGGCCTGAGGCGCTGCCAGTCGAGGGCGATCTCGGCATGCTGGCCACCGTCGGCCTGGCCCTCTCCGGCATCCGGAAGGCCAAGTCGGAGGCCAAGGTCAAGCAGCGCACCGAGGTCGTGTCCGCGACCGTGTCGGCTCCGAGTGGCCAAATCGAGCAGCTCAGGGGTGGCCTCGGCGACCTTCAGGCCGCCGCGAACGCGCGCGAGCTCAACCTTGAGGACGGTGCTGAGGAACTGAAGGTCTCCGGCGTCGAGCTCGCCGCGGCCGAGGTCTAAGGCTGCCTGCGCCCCGGCCCTTCTGATTCTGCGGGCCGGGGATCTCGGGCAAAGGGGAAGCCCCATCAGCGTTCTCGCGTTGGTGGGGCTTCGACTTTATCGGCTGATCGGTGACGACTCCCAGTCTGGTGGAATCCTTGGCATCCAGGTCGTACCCTTCGTCACTAAGGGCCAATCGCCGGCTTTGCCTGAGGCTGCGTCGAATCGACTGTCACTGAATCTTCGGTTTCCACGTCCTCCTCTTCTTGGAGGAGGTAACTACCATTGTGATCCGGACCACAGTCGCGTGCAAGGGCGATCCGCGAAGTACAGAAGCGTAATTCGGGGGCGGGACCGACGCACGGCCCGCGCCCCCGAACGCTCACACGGCCTGGGGGCGCTCCGTGCGGGACCGCTTGATCTCGAAGAAGTGCGGATAGGCCGCGAGCGTCACCGACGCATCCCACACCTCCCCCGCCTCCTCGCCCTGCGGGACTCGGGTCATGACCGGGCCGAAGAACGCCGTGCCGTCGAAGGCGACCACAGGCGTGCCGACGTCCTGGCCTACGAGCTCGATCCCGGACTTGTGGCTCGCGCGCAGCTGGGCGTCGAACTCCTCGGAATCGGCGTAGTCGGCCAGGCTGGCCGGCAGCCCGACCTCCTCGAGCGCACGCCGGATGACCTCGGCGCGGTCTTTGACGCCCTCGTTGTGGATGAATGAGCCCATCGCATCGTAGAGCGGCTTGATGTGCTCGGAACCGTGGAGCTCCGAGGCGGCGATGATGACGCGCACGGGACCCCAGTTCTGGTCCATCGCACGCTGGTAGTCGGGGTCGAGCTCACGGCCCTCATTGAGCACCGAGAGGCTCATGACGTGCCATCTCGTCTCAATGTCGCGAACCTTCTCAACCTCACCGATCCACCGCGACGTCACCCACGCGAACGGGCACGCGGGGTCGAACCAAAAGTCTGCCTTGCTCTTCACTGCCTCTGCAGCAGAGGTCATGGCGGAGTCTCCCTTCGTCGTCATGTGCATTCCTCGCCATCGTATTCCGCGAGCTCCTCGATTCAATTTGGGATACCAAGATCGAAATTTGGGATATCAGAGATTCCAGCATATGAAATTTAGATTCCTTCTTGTGGAATTCACAGTGTTCTGCCTACTCTGGATTCACCCGGCTCACGTGAAACCGATCACGTCGAGCACACAGACCGAACACGAACGGCACCCATCATTCCCACCCCATGCGACGCGCTGAAAGCGAGTTCGGCGCGCGCTCGGAAGCCGCGGCAGCGTGGCCCGGCTCCCGAAATTCTGATCGCCCGTTAGGAGCACCTTTGTTGTCCCAGGTATCTAAGAACCCCGCGCAGGCGCACACCGCCCCGGCCACCCGCCCGAGGGGACGCGCGCGCTGGAGCATCGCCCTCCTCATGGGCTTCGGCATCCTCATCAACTACGTCGACCGCCTCTCGATCTCGGTCACCCAGCAGCCCCTCACGCACGACTTCGGGCTCAGCGCGACCGAGTTCGGCGTGCTCTCCTCGGCGTTCCTCTGGTCCTACGCGATCATGCAGATCCCCTCTGGCATGCTGCTCGACCGCTTCGGCGTCAAGAAGATCTGGGGCGCGAGCGCGGTGCTGTGGACCGTCGCGTCAGTCCTCACCGCGATCGCGTCCGGGGCCTGGGTCATCATCGTGGCCCGCGTGCTCCTTGGCGTTGCCGAGGCCCCCGCGTTCCCCGGCGCGATGAAGGCCACGGGCCAGTGGTTCCCGCGGCACGAACGCGGGCTGTGCACCGCGATCTTCGACAGCGGCACGCGGCTCGCGAACGTATTGGGACTCCCCCTCATCGCGTTCACAGTCTCCACATGGGGCTGGCGCGAGGCGTTCTGGCTCCAGGCCGCACTCTCGATTGTGTTCCTCGTCGCGTTCCTCTGGCGGTACACAGGGCCCAAGGCGCGGCTCGCAAAGGGTCGCATGACGAACGACGAGTACCGCTACATCGTGGACGGCGGGGCCTCGAGCGAGGACGTGCGCCCGCAGAGCGACTGGGCCACGGTCGGCTATCTCCTCCGGCAGCGGAAGGTGTGGGGCCTTTCGCTGGGCCTCGCGGGGGCCGGCTACGTCCTCTGGATGCTGCTCACGTGGCTCCCGGGCTACATGCAGACGAGCATGAACCAGAGCGTGCTCCAGAGCGGCATCTACGCCGCCGTCCCGGCGTTCGCGATGTTCGTCTCAGAGCTCACGATCGGCGGCGTGTGGGTGGACCGCGTGATCGGTCGCGGCGCGAACCCGGACAAGGTCCGCAAGGGCGTCCTCGTGGCGGGCATGATCGTGGCCCTGTTCACGGTCGGTGCGGCCTTCAGCAACACGCCGATCGTCGCGATCATCTGGATCGCCATCGGCAGCGCGGGCATCGCCCTCGTGTACGTCACGAGCAATTCCCTTCCCGCGCTCATCGCACCGGAGGGCAGTGCCGGCTCGCTCGCCGCGATTGTGAACTGCGTCAACCTGCTCGCGGGCGTCGCCGCCCCGATCGTGACGGGCTTCGTCGTGGACGCGACGGGCCACTTCTTCTACGCGTTCATCATCGGCGGTTTCGCACTCATCGGCGGCCTTGCCTCGTACCTCCTGCTCATGGGGAGGATCGAGCCGATCCCGGCCCGCGCCGTCGTTCATTCGGCACAGGTCTAAGCGCCCAAGCTAAAGGAGGCCGGCACCGCGCGGTGCCGGCCTCCTTCGCGTGCTGGGTGCTACGCCGACTTGGTGCGGCGCTTCGCCACGACGCTGTGCGGGATGAGCGTGGGCTCTTCGTGACGAATGACGACGTCCCGCGTCACCACGACGCTCGCAACGTCGTCGCGGCTCGGCAGATCGAACATGACGGGGAGGAGGACCTCCTCCATGATCGCCCGCAGGCCGCGGGCGCCCGTGCCGCGCTCGAGCGCGAGGTCCGCGATCGCCTCGAGGGCGCCGTCCTCGAAGTGCAGCTCAACGCCGTCAAGCTGGAACATCTTCTGGTACTGCTTCACGAGGGCGTTCTTCGGCTCAGTCAGGATCTGCATGAGAGCCGGCCTGTCGAGGTTCTCCACGGTCGTGATGACCGGGAGGCGGCCGATGAACTCCGGAATGAGCCCGAATTTGAGCAGGTCCTCCGGCATGACGTCCGCGTACGTGCTCTCGTGCTTCGTGATCGAGCTCAGCGGGACACCGAAGCCGATCCCCTTCTTGCCCGCGCGCTGGCCGATGATCTCCTCGAGCCCCGCGAACGCGCCCGCGACGATGAACAGGACGTTCGTCGTGTCGATCTGGATGAACTCCTGATGCGGGTGCTTGCGGCCGCCCTGCGGCGGGACGGAGGCCACCGTGCCCTCGAGGATCTTGAGGAGCGCCTGCTGGACGCCCTCCCCCGAGACGTCCCGAGTAATCGACGGGTTCTCGCTCTTGCGCGAGATCTTGTCGATCTCATCGATGTAGATGATGCCCTGCTCGGCCTTCTTGACGTCGTAGTCGGCGGCCTGGATGAGCTTCAGCAGGATGTTCTCGACATCCTCGCCGACGTAGCCCGCCTCGGTGAGGGCCGTCGCGTCCGCGACCGCGAACGGGACGTTGAGCCGGCGCGCGAGCGTCTGAGCGAGGTACGTCTTTCCGCAGCCCGTGGGTCCGATGAGGAGGATGTTCGACTTCGCGATCTCGACGTCGTCGTGCCCGTGCCCTTCGGCAAGCGAGCCGGACTTGGAGCCGTGGCCGGCCTGAATCCTCTTGTAGTGGTTGTAGACCGCAACGGCCAACGCGCGCTTGGCGGGCTCTTGTCCCACAACGTATTCCTGGAGGAAGTCGAAGATCTCGCGTGGCTTCGGCAGTTCGAAGCTGCCCAGATCCGAGACCTCCGCGAGCTCTTCCTCGATGATTTCGTTGCAGAGTTCAATGCACTCGTCGCAGATGTAGACCCCGGGGCCCGCGATGAGCTTCCGCACCTGCTTCTGGCTCTTCCCGCAGAACGAGCACTTCAGCAGATCCGCGCTCTCACCAATCCGAGCCATTCGTCGAATCCCTTCGTGTAGGGGCAGAAGCCGTGACCACTCCACTGTAGGACACTGGGCCGACAGCGCACCGATGCCAAACGCCGGTACCGCCGAAGATTTCTCGGCGGCACCGGCGCCTTTTACGACACGCCCGGCACGTGACCGTCAGCGAGCGATAGCGCTCTGCCGGATCTTGCGCGACTCAAGCACCTCGTCGACGAGCCCGTAGACCTGGGCCTCGGGCGCCGTGAGGAACAGATCGCGCTCGATGTCGCGGCTGATTTCCTCGGGCGTCTTGTTCGTGTGCTTGGCCCACGTGTTCTCGAGCCACTCGCGCATGCGAAGGACCTCACGCGCCTGGATCTCGAGATCTGTCGCCTGGCCGCCCTGGCCGCTCGAAAGGGACGGCTGGTGGATCATGACGGTCGAATTCGGCAGTGCGAGGCGCTTGCCCGGCGTTCCCGCCGCGAGCAGGACCGCCGCCGCCGAGGCCGCCATGCCGAGGCACACCGTCTGGATCTCGGGGCGGATGAACTGCATCGTGTCGTAGATCGCCGTCATCGCGGTGAACGAACCACCCGGCGAGTTGATGTACATCGTGATGTCGCGGTCCGGGTCGTTGGCCTCGAGCACGAGCAGCTGGGCCATGATGTCGTCCGCCGAGGCGTCGTCGACCTGGACGCCCATGAAGATGATGCGGTCCTCGAACAGCTTCGTGTATGGGTCCTGGCGCTTGAAGCCGTACGGCGTGCGCTCCTCGAACTGCGGCAGAATGTAGCGGCTCGTGGGCAGGCCCGCCGGGTTGACGCCCATGTTGTAGTTCATCTCTTGCTCCTTAGTCGCCCTGGGCGTCTCTTACTTGTCCGTCCCGCCGCCGCCGGTGACGTGCCCGGCCCGCTCGGCGATCTTGTCGAAGAACCCGTAGTCGAGGGCCTCCTTGGCCGTGAACCACTTGTCGCGGTCGTTGTCCTTCAGGATCGTCTCGATGGTCTGCCCGGTCTGCTCCGCCGTGAGCTCGGCCATGACCCGCTTCATGTGCAGGATGAGCTCCGCCTGGATCTTGATGTCCGACGCGGTGCCGCCGATCCCGCCCGAGGGCTGGTGCATGAGGATGCGGGCGTGCGGGGTCGCGTAGCGCTTCCCCTTCGTCCCGGACGAGAGCAGGAACTGCCCCATCGAGGCGGCGAGACCCGTCGCGACCGTGACGACATCGTTTGAGATGTACTGCATCGTGTCGTAGATCGCCATGCCGGCCGTGACCGAACCGCCGGGCGAGTTGATGTACAGGAAGATGTCCTTCTCGGGGTCCTCTGCGGAGAGGAGCAGGAGCTGCGAGCAGATCGTGTTCGCGTTCTCGTCCCTCACCTCGGAGCCGAGCCAGATGATGCGCTCCTTGAGGAGCCGCTGGTAGATGAAGTCCTGTCCGTTGCCCTCCGCGGGCCCCGCCATGCGCGGCGTGCTTTCCTGCTGTGGCATGGTGCGCTACCTTCCGATCTGCTGCGAAGACTGGTTGCTGCTACAGGGACACTAGCCCGTTTGGGCATGCGTTTGTTCCGCGCGTCGCCACTGTTCGCTTTAGGCGCATGACGGCGCCGCGCGCGCCTCGCGCGGGACAGCACAAGGGCCGCCGTCCGCGCCATGCAGCGCGGGCGGCGGCCCTTGTGAGGAAGCGTCAGAACTTGGCGGCGGCGGGGTCGTCGCTCGGGATAACGTCCGCGGCGGCCTCCTCAGGCGCCTCCTCCACGGTCTCCTCGCCGGCCGGACGGACGAACTCGGTCAGGTCAACGGCGTTGCCCTCGGAGTCGGTCACCTCGGCCTGACCGAGGACGAGCGCGAGCGCCTTGCGGCGGCGGACCTCGCCGACCATCATCGGGACCTGACCGGACTGGTCCATGATCTGGGCGAACTGGTTCGGGTCCATGCCGTACTGCGACGCCGTCGAGATGAGGTACTCGATGAGCTCGTTCTGCGAGACGCCGACCTCTTCCTTCTCCGCGATCGCGTCGAGGATGATCTCGTTCTTGAAGGCACGCTCGGTGTTCGCGAGGACCTCCGCGCGGTGCTCCTCGGTGTCGTGGTCCTCGGCTGCGCCGTGGCCGCCCGTCTCCGGGTTGAAGTGGGCCTCGACCTGCTCGGTGATGACCGACTCGGGTACTGGCACCTCGATGAGCTCGACGAGCTTGTCGAGGACCTTGTCGCGCGCCTCGACGCCCTGCTGGGCCACCCTCGCGTCCGCGGCCTGCTTCGCGAGGTCGTCGCGGAGCTCGGCGATCGTGTCGAACTCGGACGCCAGCTGCGCGAAGTCGTCGTCGGCCTCGGGGAGCTCGCGCTCCTTGACCGCGGTCACCTTCACGGTCACCTGGGCGGCCTCGCCCGCATGTTCGCCGCCAGCAAGCTTCGTCTCGAAGATCGTCTCCTCGTCGGCGCTGAGGCCCGTGACGGCCTCGTCAAGACCCTCAAGCATGGTGCCCGAGCCAACCTGGTAGGAGAGGCCCGCGGCGGAGTCGACCTCGTCGTCTCCCACCTTCGCGGTGAGGTCGATGGTGAGGAAGTCATCGGCCTGCGCGGGCCGGTCCACCGGCTTGAGCGTGCCGAAGCGGCCGCGCAGCTCATCGAGCGCCTTCGTGATGTCCTCGTCCGACGCCGCGGCGGCCTCGACATCGACCTTGATGCCGGCGTAGTCGGGAAGCTCGATCTCGGGGCGCACGTCGACCTCGACCTGGAACGCGAGCTGGCCATCGGTCGCGCTCGGGTCGGGAACCTCGGTGATCTCGACCTCTGGGCGGGAGAGCGGGCGGATGCCGGTCTCGGAGACGGCCTGCTGGTACCAGTCGTTGAGGCCCTCGTTGATCGCCGTCTCGAGGACGTAGCCGCGGCCCACACGCTGATCGATCACGCGGGAGGGAACCTTGCCCTTGCGGAAGCCGGGCACCTGGATCTGCTCGGCAACCTGCTTGTACGCTGCGTCGATGTTCGGCTTGAGTTCGTCGAACGGGACCTCGACGTTGAGCTTGACGCGGGTGGGGCTAAGGTTCTCGGCGGCGCTCTTCACAGCGTGGCACTCCTGGATGTTCTGGTTGGGGTCGCCGCCCTGGCTGGCTTGCCGACGGCCGAACAGTCGGGATGACAGGATTTGAACCTGCGACTTCCTGCTCCCAAAGCAGGCGCTCTAGCCAAGCTGAGCTACACCCCGTATCTGATGCACAGACCACAATACAGGCGTGCCTGCAGGGGCGCACATTCGCACAAACAGCGGCGCGAGAGAGGGGACGACGGGAATCGAACCCGCGTAATCAGTTTGGAAGACTGAGGCTCTACCATTGAGCTACGTCCCCGAGCCCTTCAACTAAAGCGAATTCGCTGATCGCGTGTCAAATCTCGCGGCCCGACACGCCGTTCGTCGGTTCCGCCGGCTCATCAGCCCCGCTGGCATTGAGGGCACCAATACAGCTTGCGCCCCGCCTCGGCCGCGAGCCGAACGTCCTCGCCGCACACCCGGCACGCTTGCCCATGCCGCTTGTAGACGTAGTGGGCATGATCCGGCGCCGGGAGTTCGTCTGGGCCGCCCGGCCAGAGGGCCGGGTCGGTCGTGACGATGCGGCCGTCGCGCACGCCGTGCCCGAGCGCCACGACTGCGTCCTCCCACAGGGCAACCGCCCGGCCGTGCCCCACGTGAGTTCCGGGCAACGCTGGGTCGAGGCGTGCCCTGAACAAGAGCTCGGCGCGGTAGACGTTGCCGATCCCGGCGACCACCCCCTGGTCCATGAGGAGCCGCCCCACGGGCGTACGACGGCGCGTGAGGAGGCGCGCGAACTGCTCGCCTCCGCCGGCGGCGCCCGGGCGCGAGCCTGGCCCGCCGTCGTGCGCGGCGAGCGGGTCCGGACCCAGGCGCGCCAGCACGGCGTCGACCTCGGGCTGGGTGACGACGGCGCACACTGCCGCCCCGCGGAGGTCCGCCCAGCCGTGATCCGAGGCGAGGCGCACGCGGACGGCCCCGACGGGGGCGGGCGGGCCCGCGTAGGCGAGCGCTCCGCCGTCGTCCGCTGCGCTGCTCGCCGCCCCGCCGCTGCTGGCTGGAACCTCGCGCTCCCCCACTCGCCGCGGCGCGCCGATGCTCGAGGCGCCCGCGAAAGTCGCGTCGCCGCCGAAGTCCCACGCACCGTAGAGGCCTAGATGCACGTGGAGGCTCAGGCCGCCCTCGAAGCGCAGGAAGAGCTGCTTCCCGTGTGCGCGGGCCGCCTCGAGGACGCGCCCGTCAAGGAGCGCGGCGCCGCCGGCGAAGCGGCCCTGAGGGCTGCTCACGGCGAGGCGCTCCCCCGCGAAGACGTCTCCGAACTGCCGCGCGAGGCGATGGATGGAGTGGCCCTCGGGCACTAGTCGAGGATTTCGCCGGTGGTCTCGTACGTAGCGATCTTGCCGATGCGGCGCACGTGGCGCTCATCGTGGCTGAATGGCTCCTCGAGGAAGGCCTCGATGAGCGTCGTTGCCTCCTCGACGCTGTGCTGACGCCCGCCGACCGCGACGACGTTCGCATCGTTGTGCTCGCGCGCGAGCCGCGCGGTGTCGAGGTTCCACGCGAGCGCCGCCCGGACGCCCCGGACCTTGTTGGCCGCGATCTGCTCACCGTTGCCCGAGCCGCCCAGGACGATCCCGAGCGCCGGGACGCCGGCGTCCTGGTCAGCGACCACGGCAAGCGCCGCGCGGAGGCAGAACGCGGGGTAGTCGTCGAGCGGGTCGTAGGCCGTAGGCCCATGGTCGACGACCTCGTAGCCCTGCGCCCCGAGGTGGCTCACGAGATGGGCGCTGAGCTCCATCCCGGCGTGGTCGGTGGCGATGTGGACGCGGGGCTTGGACACGGCAGGGTTCCTCTCGAGGTCTGCGAAGGGGCGGTCTCAGCCTACTGGGCGGCGGCCCCGCGCAGCACGTCCGCGACGCGCTCGGCGAGTGCCGGGTCCTTGGCCGAGAACACGAAGCGGCTCCCGTCGCGGCACAGCACGTCGACGGCCTCGCCGCTCGCCACGAGGGCGGACACGAGCTTCCCGCGGCGGCGATAGCCCCACCCGCCATAGGAACGTGCGACGACGGCGCCGTAGCCAGCCCGGAGCACGTCCGCGGGCCTGATCTTCGCGACGCGGATGAGGCCGCCAAACGCGAGGCGGACCTCGTCGGGGCCCACGCTCACGCGGAGCATGAGCATCGAGGCGGCGGCCAGGGAGACGAGCGCGAGCACGAGCGAGAGCCACGGAGAGATGAGGAGCGCGAGGAGCGGGAGGTCGACGCCGAGGACGGCGAGCATGACGAAGACCGAGGGGCGCGCGTGCGCCCAGAAAACGAACGTGTTGCGGGCCCGCTCGGGTTCGAGGACGTCGAGCAGGGCTTCCTCGTCCCGCGGGCTCCACTGCTCGTCGGGCTTGAAGATCATGAACATGACGACGGTCAGTGCGACCGTCGCGCCGCTGCCTGAGGCCAGGACAATGGGATCCGGATGGGTGTCCCGCGCGTCCCTCGCGCCGACCTGTCCCATGAGCCCGGCGCCGAGCACGGTCACGAGGAACATCGACATTCCCACGCCGCCGGCCATGAAGATCTTGCGGGACACGGGCGGCCGCCCCTGCAGCCCCGCCTGGAGGCCCAGCAGGACGCCGACCACCGCGACGATTCCGGCCCCCACGCCGAGATACACGAAGAACGGCACGAACGCACGGCCACCGTCCGCGTCCCAGAGCCACGCGACGGGCTCGGGGACCTGGCCGCGGAACGTGAATGCCGCGATGAAGAAGCCAGCCGCGAGGAGGGTCGGGTAGCCGATCGCGAATCGGACCGCCTTGCGGTCCCAACGCCCCTCCGTCTCGCGCATGACTCAACGCTAGCGCAGGCATTCGCGAGCGTGTCACAGCACGGTTGGCACTTGCACGCGTGAGGGAACTGAAACAATAATTTCAAATATGTGCGGCGCGCCACAGCGCCGCGATCGCTAGTGTGCAGGAGGCGCGCATGCCAGGGACGAACCTGACCCGGTCCGAGGCCGTCGAGCGGGCGAAAGCCGTGCTCCGGGTTGAGAGCTACGACGTGGAGCTCGACCTCACGAAGGGCGAGCGGGTCTTTGGCTCCCGCACGAGAGTGGTGTTCGAGGCCGTTCCCGGCTCGCACACGTTCATCGACGCGATCACCGAGTCCGTGCGCTCCGTCACGCTCAACGGCGCGGCCCTCGATCCCGCGGGCGTCGTCGACGGCGTCCGCATCCAACTCCCCGGTCTCGCGGCCCGCAACGAACTCGTCGTCGACGCCGACGCGCGGTACATGAACACGGGCGAGGGGCTGCACAGATTCGTCGACCCCGTGGACGGCGAGGTGTACCTCTACAGCCAGTTCGAGGTGCCGGACTCGCGCCGCATGTACGCCGTGTTCGAGCAGCCCGACCTCAAGGCCTCGTTCCGCTTCACGGTCACGGCGCCCTCGCACTGGTCGGTGGTCTCCAACTCTCCGACTCCGGAGCCCGCGCAGGCCCCGGTCACGGAGGACGGCTCGGCGCGCTCGGTGTGGGCGTTCGCGCCGACCCCGCGAGTCCCGAGCTACGTGACCGCGCTCATCGCGGGCCCCTACCAGTCCGTCCACACCGAGGTGGTGGGCTCCGGCGGCCGCACGATCCCCCTCGGGATCTTCGCGCGCAAGTCGCTCATGCAGTACCTCGACGCGGAGAACATCTTCGACATCACGAAGCGCGGCTTCGAGTTCTTCGAGGAGCAGTTCGGCTGCGAGTACCCCTTCGCGAAGTACGACCAGCTCTTCGTCCCCGAGTTCAACGCCGGCGCCATGGAAAACGCCGGCGCGGTGACCATCCTCGAGAGCTACGTGTTCCGGTCCAAGCCCACCCAGGCCACGGTCGAACGGCGCGCCATCACGGTCCTGCACGAGCTCGCCCACATGTGGTTCGGCGACTACGTGACCATGCGATGGTGGGACGACCTCTGGCTCAACGAGTCCTTCGCCGAGTTCATGTCCCACCTTGCGGCGGTGCACACCCCCGACTTCGGCCACGCGTGGACCACGTTCGCGTCCGTCGAGAAGTCCTGGGCCTACCGGCAGGACCAGCTCCCCACGACGCACCCGATCTTCGCGGACATCAACGACCTCGCGGACGTCGAGGTCAACTTCGACGGCATCACTTACGCGAAGGGCGCGTCGGTGCTCAAGCAGCTCGTCGCGTGGGTCGGCCAGGAGCAGTTCATGTCCGGCGTGCGCGCCTACTTCGGCAAGCACGCGTGGTCCAACACGGTCCTCGCCGACCTCCTCGCCGAGCTCGAGGCCGCGAGCGGCCGCGACCTCTCCTCGTGGGGCCAGATCTGGCTCGAGACCGCGGGCGTCAACACGCTCGCCCCCGCGATCGAGACGAACGACGACGGCGTCATCACCTCGTTCACAGTGCGGCAGACCGCCTCGGACGCCCAGCCGACGCTCCGACCGCATCGGCTCGCGATCGGCTTCTACGAGCCGAGCGCCGACGGTCGCCTCGTGCGCACGCGGCGCGAAGAGCTCGACGTCGAGGGGCCGCTCACGGACGTCCCCGCCCTCGTCGGCGCGGCCCGCCCCGCGCTCATCCTGCTCAACGACGACGACCTCGCGTACGCAAAGGTCCGCCTCGACCCGGCGTCGCTCGCGACCGCAACGGGCGGACTCCGCGACATCGCCGAGAGCCTCCCCCGCGCCCTCGTGTGGGGCTCCGCGTGGGACGGGGCGCGCGACGGCGAGACGCCCGCCCGCGCCTACGTCGAGCTCGTGCTCGCGAACATCGGGGCGGAGACGGATTCCTCCGTGGTCCAGACGCTCCTGCGCCAGCTCGCGACCACGCTCGATTTCTACGTCGCGGCGGGCGCCCAGGCGGACGTCAAGAGCGCGACCGCGGGTCGGTTGTGGCAGCTGGCCATGGACGCCGCGTCCGGTTCCGACTCGCAGCTCCAGTTCGTCAAGGCGTTTGCCGGGCTCGCGTCCTCGCCGACGCACCTCGACACCGTGGCCGGCATCCTCGACGGCAGCCTCGCGGTGCCGGGCCTCGCAGTGGACCAGGACCTCCGATGGGAGCTTGTGGCCTCGCTCGCGGCGGGAGGTCGGATCGACCGCGATCGCGTGGACGAGGAGCTCTCGCGCGACAACACGTCCACCGGTCAGTGCGCCGCAGCCCTCGCGACGGCAGCACTGCCCACCGCCGAGGCCAAGGCCGATGCGTGGCGCCGAATCGTCGAGACTGGAGAGCTCTCCAATGCCGTCCAGCAGGCGGCCGTCAACGGCTTCATCCGCGTCCACGACGCGCGGCTCATCGCGCCGTTCGCGGAGAAGTACTTCGAGGCCGTGCCCGGGATCGTCGCGGACCGGACGCACGCGCTCGCCCAGCAGATCGTCGTCGGCCTCTACCCGGCCCGCCAGACGACCGAGGCGACGCTCGAGCGGACGGACGCGTTCATCGCCGCGCTCGGCGAGGACCAGGGCGCCCTGCGCCGCATGATGCTCGAAAACCGGGACGGTGTGGCGCGCGCGCTCCGCGCCCAGGCCGCCGATCGGTAGCGTTGGCACTATGGCCATCGACGAGCACCACTACAGCGTCACCGTCACGTGGACCGGGAACCGGGGCACGGGCACGTCGGGGTACCGCGACTACGGTCGGGACCACGACGTCGCCCTGCCCGGGCTCCCGGTGCTGCCCGGCTCCTCTGACCCGACGTTCCGCGGAGACAGGGACCGGTACAACCCCGAGCAGCTGCTCCTCACGGCGCTCTCGCAGTGCCACATGCTGTCCTACCTGCACGTCGCCGTCATGAACGGCGTCGTCGTGACGGCCTACACGGACGCGGCCGAGGGCACGATGCACCTCAACCGAGACGGGAGCGGCGAGTTCACGGAGGTGATCCTCCGTCCGCGCGTCGAGCTTGCCGACGAGTCTCAGCGCGGGCTCGCCGACGGCCTCCACGAGGAGGCTCACCGCGTGTGCTTCATTGCACGCTCGGTGAACTTTCCGGTACGTCACGAACCTGCTGCGTCTTAGGCGGAGATCCTCGCTAGGGTGGAAGGGCACCCTTAATGCCCCCACCCCCAGCCAAGGAGGCAATTGACTGTGCTGTTTGCACTACAGCCGTCCCTGACCGATGGCGCCGCAGCGTCGACCGCATCCGCGTCGCCCACGCCGTCCGCCACGCCCTCAGCCACTTCGGCCGCGCCGACGCCGCTGAGCGCGGCCGAGCTCAACACGGCCGTCAACACGTTCAACTCGACCCTGCTTCAGGTGGCCATCGTGGTCGGCGTCGGCCTCCTCGTCTGGCTTCTCGCCTCGTTCCTCATCCGCCAAGTCGTCAAGCGGGTCCAGACCGGCACGGCGCTGAGCCAGCGCCGGATCTTCCGCTGGGCCGCGCCCGCCCTCCGCGCCCTCGACTCAGAGCGGCGGGCCCAGCGCGCGCAGACGATCGGCTCGCTCCTCAACTCGGTGGTGATCGTCGTCATCTCGACGATCGTGATCATCTACGTGCTCAAGGCGTTCGGCGTGGACATCGCGCCGCTCCTCACGAGCGTCGGCATCCTCGGCGTCGGGATCGCGTTCGGCGCCCAGCAGCTCATCCGCGACTTCCTCTCCGGAATCTTCCTGACTCTCGAGGACCAGTTCGGCATCGGCGACGTCATCGAGCTCGGCGCGGGCGAGGTGGTCGGGACGGTCGAGAGCGTGGGCCTGCGCATCACGCGCGTCCGCGGCGAGGACGGCGCGATCTGGTACCTCCGCAACGGCGAGATCCTGCGTGTCGGGAACCGTTCACAGGGCTCCTACGTGCCGCCGAGTGCCCCGCAGCCTGGGCCCTCGGCCCCAGGCAACGAGGCTCCCGGCCACGCCGGGCCGACAAACCCCGACGCCCAAGGCCAGCGCGCGAGCGAATGATCCCCGCCTCGGTGGGCGCGCCGAGTGAGCTCCTCGACGCGGAAACTAGTGACATGGGTGCAGCATGCAGGAAGGACGGCGACCACAAGTGACGCAGAACGAGGGCCAGGCATCGGCCAGCGGGCCACTCCCGCGGCGGAACCTGCTCAAGGTCAACGACCCGTTTGCCCGGGACGCCTACGCGAACACGTTCTACGCGGAGATCGGCGGGCACGAGGCGTTCGTCAAGCTCGTCGATGTCTTCTACGAGGGCGTCGCCGAGGATCCCGTGCTGCGCCCCATGTACCCCGAGGAGGATCTCGGACCGGCCCGGCGCCGGCTCACGATGTTCCTCGAGCAGTACTGGGGCGGCCCCTCCACGTACAGCGAGGAGCGGGGCCACCCCAGGCTGCGCATGCGGCACGTGCCGTTCAAGGTCAACCCCGAGGCGCGCGACCGCTGGCTCCACCACATGCGCGCGGGCGTCGACGCGCTGGGGCTCTCACCCCTGCACGAGGCGACGCTCTGGGACTACCTCGAGCGCGCCGCACACTCCCTCGTCAACACCTTCGACGACTGACTCGGGGCCTCCTCGGCGTGCCGTGCCACCCCGCCTAAAGCAGGCCGAACCCCGCGGCCCGCGCCCCCGGAATGCGGCACAGGACGTGTCCGCGCGGCGAGCTGAGCCTGACCCACGCGCCCGATTCGAAGCGTTGCATGGGCACCCCCGGGACGAGGAAGCCGAGCGCCTCGGCGGCGAACGCGGCTCCGGCCGGGACGCCCTCGACTCCGTCGACGTCCCTCCCCCACACGGCCGCGCGCGCACCGTCGACCATCGCCTGCCCCGGCTGCTGGGGCACGAGCCCCGCAACCTCGGACATGCCGCTCGCGGCCGCCGCGGCGAGTACCTCACCGGGCACCTCGCCCGACTGCGCCCACGGACCGCGCGGCGGGCGGATGGCCGCCCAGGAGGCGTGAACGGACGACGGCGGGACGTCCAGGAGCGTCGCGTCGTCACCCATCCGGGCCAAGCGGTCGGCGACGGCCGCGAGCGGAACTGTCACGTCGACGTCGGCCGCTCGCGCGAGCCGAATCGTGCGGAGGCCGAGCACGGTGGGCGTGGCCTCCCCCAGCATCCGCGGGCGCAGGACGCACACGTACGCCGCGAGCACGGATCCGACCGCCTGGAGGCGCACGGCACCGCCCGCGTCCACGGTGCGGGCCCGAGCCAGAAACGTCCGCAGATCGGCAACGGCCTCGCGGTCGCCGAGATCGAGAGCGGTCTGGACTTCCGCGGCGCTCATGCTGCGCCGCCTTCGGTGGCCGTCCCGGCCGTCGCGGCGTCGGCGGGGAGCGGCGGCCTGCGGCGGAAGGGCACGGTCGGGCCGGCGTAGGCGGCGAACGCCGCGCGCAACGCGTCCGGGAGCCGGACGGGACGGCCCGTCGAGCGGCTCACGAGCACCATGGACGTCGATGCGTAGGCGTACAGGGCACTTCCGTCCCGCTCAGCGACCGAATAGCCCAGATCGAAGCTCGAGCCACCCACCCGCGTGACCCACAGGTTCACGGCGATGGGCGTGGGCCGGAACATGAGCGGCGCGAGATACTCGATCTCGTGCCGGCCCACGAGCGTGAAGTTCTCCGAGGTCACTGAGTCGAACATCGTGGGGCCCACGCCGTCGCGCGCCCCGCCCGCTCCGGCCCCGCCTTCCGCGGCCGGAAGGGGTTCCCGCAGCCAGTGCACGCGCGCGTCCTCGAGGAATTGGAGGAAGCGCACGTTGTTGACGTGCCCGTACGAATCGACGTCACCGAAGCGCAAGTGGAGCGGGAACTGATAGGCCGAGGGCATATCCCCATCTTCGCGCACGCTCCGAACCGCCGCGAACCGCACGGCTTGTTGCAAGGCTACCGGCGAGTTTAGTGTCGTGCCATGACGTCGCCCGCCCGCCAGACCGGCCCCACGGACACCCTGCTCACCCTGCTCGATCTCGACGATCTGGGCGGAGCCCGGACCGACAAGGACATTTTCGTTGGGCCCAGCGAGCGCCAGCCGCGGCACCGCGTCTTCGGCGGGCAGGTCCTCGCCCAGAGTCTCGTGGCCGCGTCGCGCACGGTCCCGTCCGACAGGACCGTCCACTCGATGCACGGCTACTTCCTGCGTGCCGGAGACGCGGACAAATCGATCACGTTCAGCGTCGAGCGGCTGCGCGACGGGCGGTCGTTCTCGGCGCGCCAGGTGCACGCCTATCAGGACGGCAAGCCCATCCTCTCGATGACCGCCTCATTCCAGACGGATTCAGTCGGCATCGACCACCAGACGGACATGCCGCACGACGTTCCGGACCCTGAATCGCTGCCGAGCACCGCCGACCTGCTTGGCAACATCGACCATCCCATCGCGCAGTACTGGGCCTTCGACCGGCCGTTCGACGTGCGGCACGTCGATTCGGCCCTCTACGTGTCCGCGACCGGCGAGCAGGTGGCCCGGAACGCCGTGTGGATGAAGACGTTCGGCCCCATGCCCGACGACGAGCGGCTGCACCGCGCAGCGCTCGCGTACGCGAGCGACTACACGCTGCTCGAGCCGATCCTCCGCCGGCACGGGATCAGCTGGATCACCCCGGACATGAACGTCGCGAGCCTCGACCACGCGATGTGGTGGCACCGGCCGGTTCGCGTGGACGACTGGCTCCTGTACGTCCAGGAATCGCCGAGCGCACACGGGGCCCGGGGACTGGGGGTCGGGCGGATCTTCACGCGCGACGGCTCGCACGTCGCGACCGTGGGCCAGGAGGGAATGATCCGCCTCCCGCTCCCCTAGCGTCCCCCGCGCTTGTCCGGACGACGGCGGAGGCCGGCTCCCGCGCTGGGAGCCGGCCTCCGCCGTCGTCGTCTGCCGCCCTCGCGCCGGTCGCACCCAGGCGACCGCGCGAACGCACGGGTCAGTCGCGCGTGAGCTTGCGGTGGGTGACGCGGTGAGGCGCAGCCGCGTCGGGGCCGAGGCGCTCGATCTTGTTCTCCTCGTAGGCCTCGAAGTTGCCTTCGAACCAGTACCACTTCGATTCGTCCTCGTCCGTGCCCTCGTAGGCGAGGATGTGGGTCGCGACGCGGTCCAGGAACCAGCGGTCGTGGGAGACCACGACGGCACAGCCGGGGAACTCGAGGAGCGCGTTCTCGAGGCTCGAGAGGGTCTCGACGTCGAGGTCGTTGGTCGGCTCGTCGAGGAGGAGGAGGTTGCCGCCCTGCTTGAGCGTGAGCGCGAGGTTCAGACGGTTGCGCTCGCCACCGGAAAGGACGCCGGCCTTCTTCTGCTGGTCCGGACCCTTGAAGCCGAACGCCGAGACGTACGCGCGGGACGGCATCTCAACCTGGCCGACCTGAATGTGGTCGAGCCCGTCCGAGACGACCTCCCAGAGCGTCTTGTTCGGGTCGATGCCGCCGCGGCTCTGGTCGACGTAGGAGATCTTGACGGAGTCGCCGACCTTGAGGTCGCCGCCGTCCAGCGACTCCATGCCCACGATCGTCTTGAACAGCGTGGTCTTGCCCACCCCGTTCGGACCAATGACGCCGACGATCCCGTTGCGGGGCAGCGAGAACGAGAGCCCGTCGATGAGCACGCGGTCGCCGAAGCCCTTGCGGAGGTTCGAGGCCTCGATGACAAGCTGCCCGAGCCGGGGCCCCGGCGGGATCTGGATTTCTTCGAAGTCGAGCTTGCGCGTGCGCTCGGCCTCGGCAGCCATCTCCTCGTACTTGGCCAGACGGGCCTTCGACTTGGTCTGGCGGCCCTTCGCGTTCGAGCGGACCCACTCGAGCTCTTCGGCGAGGCGCTTCGCGAGCTTGGCGTCCTTCTTGCCCTGGACCTCGAGGCGGGCGCGCTTCTTCTCGAGATACGTCGAGTAGTTGCCCTCGTACGGGTAGAGGCGGCCGCGGTCGACCTCACAGATCCACTGCGCGACGTGGTCGAGGAAGTAGCGGTCGTGGGTCACGGCGAGGACGGCGCCGTGGTACTTCGCGAGGTGCTGCTCGAGCCACTGAACGCTCTCGGCGTCCAGGTGGTTGGTCGGCTCGTCGAGGAGGAGGAGGTCCGGCTTCTGCAGGAGGAGCTTGCAGAGCGCGACGCGGCGGCGCTCACCACCGGAGAGGACGCGGACGTCGGCCTCGGGGGGCGGGCACCGGAGCGCGTCCATGGCCTGCTCGAGCTGGGAATCGAGATCCCAGGCGTCGGCAGCGTCAATGGCCTCCTGGAGCTTGCCCATCTCCTCGAGGAGAGAGTCGTAGTCCGCGTCCGGGCTCGCCATCTCTTCCGAGATCGCATTGAAGCGCTCGAGCTTGGCGTGAATCTCCGCCACGCCCTCCTGGACGTTGCCGAGGACTGTCTTCTCCTCGTTGAGCGGCGGTTCCTGGAGCAGAATGCCGACGCTGTATCCCGGGGAGAGCCGGGCCTCACCGTTGGACGGCGTGTCGAGCCCCGCCATGATCTTGAGAATCGTCGACTTTCCCGCGCCGTTCGGGCCCACGACGCCGATCTTGGCGCCGGGGAAGAACGACATGCTCACGTCGTCAAGGATCACCTTGTCGCCCACGGCCTTTCGGGCCTTGGTCATGGTGTAGATGAATTCCGCCATGGTGTTTAATCTATCGGCTCGTCACGGGGAACTCACATCGCTACGCCTCGCCCAAGGCCCAAGACGGCCTCGGATCACGCGTACGGAAGCACCAGTTCGGCGAACCGCTCCTTCATCGTGGCCAAGGTCCTGTCGCCGTCCGCGTCCCAGATCTCCTGATTGAAGATCTCGACCTCGATCGGCCCCGTATAGCCCGCATCGCGGACCCACGAGGTGATCGTCGTGAAGTCGATCACGCCGTCGCCCATCATGCCGCGCGAGAGGAGGGCATCCACCGCGATGGGCAGGTTGAAGTCGCACACCTGATACGACGCGAGGCGCCCTTCTCGCCCGGCGCGCGCGATCTGCTCGCGCAGCGCGGGATCCCACCAGACGTGGAACGTGTCGACGGCGACGGCCACGTCTGCGGCGTCGAACGGCGCCGCGACGTCGAGGGCCTGGCCGAGCGTCGAGACGAGCGCACGGTCCGCCGCGTACATCGGATGAAGCGGCTCGAGCAGCAGGCGGACGCCGTGCTCCCGCGCGAACGGCACAAGCTCGGCCAGCCGGTCGGAGATGCGCGCGCGGGCCGCAACGACGTTGCGATCGCCGGCGGGCAATCCGCCGACCACGAGGTAGAGGTCTCGTGTCCCGAGCGCCTCCGCCTCGAGAATCGCCTCGCGGTTGTCCGCGAGGGCCGCGGCTTGCCCGTCTGCGTCGGCGGCCGTGAGGAAACCGCCTCGGCACAGCGACGAAACCCCGAGGCCCGAGTCCTTGATCATGCGGGCGGCCTCCGCGAGCCCTGCCTCGTGCACGCGATCCCGCCAAGGCCCTATCGAGGGGATTCCCGCGCGAACGCAGCCATCCACGACCTCGCGGAGGGTCCAGCGCTTGGTGGTCGCGCTGTTGAGCGACAGCCGCGAGTAGTCGGTCACTGGGCTACCCCGTTCACGTTCAGGAACTCGGCCATGCGGGACGCCGCGAGCGCCGGGTCGAGGAGCAGACCCGCCCGGTCGGCGAGCTCGAAGGTCCGGGCCAGATGGGGCACTGACCTCCCAGACTGCAGGCCGCCCACCATCTGGAAGCCGGGCTGGTGCCCGTTGAGCCACGCGAGGAACGCGATGCCGGTCTTGTAGTAGAAAGTCGGCGCGCTGAAGATGTGCAGCCCGAGCTCGCGGGTCGCGTCGAGGGCGCTCCGCGCCTCGGCCGGCTGGCCGGCGTCGAACGCCTGGAGCGCCGCCGAGGCCGCGGGATAGATCGCCGCGAAGATGCCCAGGAGCGCGTCGGAATGACGCTCGCCGTCGCCCGCGATGAGCTCCGGGTAGTTGAAGTCGTCCCCCGTGTAGAGGCGTACCCCTTCCGGGAGCGCCGCGCGGAGAGCCTTCTCGTGCTCGGCGTCCAGGAGCGAGACCTTCACGCCGTCGATCTTGTCCGCGTGTGCGCGGATGAGGTCCAGGAACGTGCCGGTCGCCGTGGCGATGTCCTCGCTCCCCCAGTAACCCTTGAGGGCCGGGTCGAACATCGTGCCGAGCCAGTGCAGAACCACCTGCTCGCGCGCCTCGCGGAGGAGGGCGGAGTACACGCGGAGATAGTCGTCAGGGCCCGAGGCCGCCTTGGCGAGCGCGCGCGAGGCCATGAGGATGGCCTTGGGGCCGGCATCCTCGACCGTGGCGAGCTGCTCGCGGTACGCGTCGAAGGCGCGACGTACGCCCTCCGCGCCCACGGGCACGCTGGCGAGCTCGAGCTGGTCGGTTCCCGCGCCGCACGCGACGAGATCCCGGACGGAAAGGCCCTCCGTGGCGCCCCGGCCCGACGCGGCGACGGCCCTCGCCTCCGCCCCAACGCGGCGGATGAGCTCGCGGGTCGCGGCCCAGTCCAGGCCCATGCCACGCTGCGCGGTGTCCATCGCGTCCGCGACGCCCAGGCCGTAGGACCAGAGCTCGTGCCGGAACGCGAGCGTGCGGTCCCAGTCGAGAGATGCGAGGGCGCCCGGCGTGTTGTCCGCTCCGACAGCCGGAATGACGTGGGCGGCAGCGTAGGCCTTGCGAGACGCGAACGGCGCCTCGGGGCGAGACCACGCGCGCGCCGGGGCTAGCTTGTAGGGCCGCGTGCCGCCGTCGGACGTTGGAAGGGTGACGCTCAGAGTCGAGGTGACGGTCGCGGTCACAGGACGATCTCCGGAATCTCGAGCGTGCGGCGCTCGGTGTTCGACCTGAGGCCGAGCTCCGCGAGCTGGACGCCCCGCGCCGCGGAGAGCAGGCCATAGCGGTGCTCGCGCCCAGCGAGGACGTCGCGCAGGAACTCCTCCCACTGGAGCTTGAAGCCGTTGTCGAGCTCGCGGTTGGCCGGGACGTCCTGCCACTGGTCGCGGAACGACTCGGTCACGGGCAGGTCCGGGTTCCAGACCGGCTTGGGCGTGTGCGCGCGGTGCTGCGCCACGCACTTGGTCAGGCCAGCCACGGCGGAACCGTGGGTGCCGTCGACTTGGAACTCGACGAGCTCGTCGCGGTAGACGCGCACGGCCCACGAGGAGTTGATCTGGCCGACCACGGGATCCCCGCCCGGGGTCTCGAGCTCGAAGATGCCGTACGCGGCATCGTCCGCGGTGGCCTCGTACTCCCGCCCGGCCTCGTCCCAGCGCGCCGGGATGTGCGTCGCCGTGAGCGCGTTGACGCTCTTGACCGTGCCGATGATGCCTTCGAGGACATAGTTCCAGTGGCAGAACATGTCCGTGGTCATGCCGCCGCCATCCTCCTTGCGGTAGTTCCACGACGGGCGCTGGGCCGGCTGGACGTCACCCTCGAAGACCCAGTAGCCGAACTCGCCGCGGATTGAGAGGATGCGACCGAAGAAGCCCTCGTCGACGAGGCGGCGGAGCTTCACGAGGCCCGGAAGGTACAGCTTGTCGTGGACAACGCCCGCCGTCACCCCGGTGTCGCGACCGATTCGCGCGAGCTCGACGGCCTCCTCGAGGGTCTCGGCGGTCGGCTTCTCCGTGAAGATGTGCTTGCCGGCCCGCATGGCCTTGCGCAGCGTCTCGGCCCGGAGGCTCGTCATGGACGCGTCGAACACGATGTCCACAGTTGGGTCTGCGATGAGCGCATCGAGGTCGGTCGACCACTCGGAAACCTTGTGCAGCTCAGCCAGCTCGCGGAGCTTGGCCTCATTGCGGCCCACGAGAATTGGCTCGACCTGCACGCGGCTCCCGTCGTCGAGGAGGAGCCCACCGGAATCTCGAATCGGCAGGATGGACCGCAGCAGATGCTGGCGGTAGCCCATCCGGCCAGTGATGCCGTTCATGGCGATTCTGAGGGTTCTCGTTTCGGTGGCCACTGCCGCCTCCTTGCGTAGACTCCGGCGTACCGGAGCGAGTGGTGGCGCTTCGCATTTCGGAAAGCGCATTCCGTGGGTCCAGTGTGCGGCACGACACTCTGGATTGGCAAGCGCATTCCCTCAAAGGCCCTTCCGGTGCCATAATCTGGCCAATGAAAGGGAGGAGACCCTATGGCAGCCGTGACACTGAGCGAAGTCGCGCGAGCCGCTGGCGTGTCCCCGGCCACCGCGTCTCGAGTCCTGAACGGTTCGAGCAGGACGCCAGGCGCGGACATCGCGGACCGGGTACGCGCCGCCGCGGACGCCCTCGGATACATCGCCAACGCCCAAGCCCAGGCCCTGGCCCGTTCGAGTTCGGGGCTCCTCGGGCTCATCGTGCACGACATCGCTGACCCCTACTTCTCGTCGATCGCCCGAGGGGTCCAGTCCGCCGCCCGCGAGCTGGGCAAGACCCTCCTGCTCATCTGCACCGAGGGCACTCCGGCCGAAGAGCGCCTCGCCGTCGAGGCCTTTACGTCCCGGCGCACGGACGCGATCGTCCTAGCCGGTAGCCGCTCTGCGCGGCCCGAAGACGCCGACGACAACGCCGCGCTCCTGCGCGAATCGGAGCGGTACCTCGCGAACGGCGGACGGCTGGTCCTCGTGGGCCACGACCTCATCGACAACCGGCCCGGCCGCGGGGCGCTCCGTGCGGCGGGGCCCGGCGGGGAGGCAGGACCGTGGGATGCGGCAGGACCGGGCGGTGCCTCAGGACCCGGCGGTGCGACAGGGCCCGGCGGCGCGACATCCCGGGAGGAGCCCGGCGAGGCGACGACCGCAACGGCCGCTGGCGCGTCCCCCCACCTCGTCATCGACATCCCCAACGAGAACCTCGCCTTCGACCTCGCGCGCGCCCTGTCGCGACAAGGACACACGCGGTTTGCCGTCGTTGCTGGCCCAGAGGGCCTCCTGACGTCCGACCTCCGCCTCGCCGGGTTCCAACGAGGACTCGCGGACGGCGGGCTCGGGCCCGCGGAGGTCACGCGCGCGGGGTTCAATCGGGAGGGTGGCTTCAAAGCAGGGCTTTCGCTCGAGTCCGCCGTCCGGGGCGCCGCACCGGAGGGTTCGGCGCTTTGCATCTTCGCCGTCAACGACCGCATGGCCATGGGAGTCGTTGCCGCGCTGCGGCAACAGGGACTCGAGGCCCCCGCGGACTACTCGGTCGCCGGTTTCGACGACATCAACACGCTCGAGGACTTCTTCCCGGGCCTCACGACCGTCCGCCTGCCCCTCGAGGACATTGGGCGAACAGCAGCTGAAGCAGCCTTGACGACCGCAGGCCACGAGCCCACGGCGGGGAGCGTGATCCTTCGCGAAAGCACCGGGAAGCCCGCCTAGCTCGGGCATCTACGGCCAAGGAACGGCCGTGGCCACGGTGTTGTTCGCGTATTGGACCACGCCGCCGACCGAGACGATCGGGCTGTTCTGATCACACGTGATCAGAACGAGTCTCGCGGGCCCCTCCCGGTCGAAAATGCTCGGCGAGAGGCCCGCCTTAGGGTAGGTCTCGAGCCCAATGACCCTGTATCGGCGAGTGCTACCGTCCGAAGCGGTGAGATAGACGGGCGCGTCGACGGCGATACGGGCCAGCCCCTCCAATGGCGCAAGAGCGCCGTCGGCAAAGTTGACGTGGCCCGCAAGAACAGTCGAGCCACGCGCTGCCCCGAGCGGCGCGGCACGGACGTAATGCGCGATCTGCGGTGCGTCTGGGAGGACCAAATAGCCGTCTTTGTCGGTGGTCTCAACGATCGGGACGCGGAGCCCAAGGTCGGGAATCTCGATCCTCGCGGAGGTTGGTGCCGTGCCAGGCGCGGACCGACCACGATCGGCCGGCACCCCTCCGGGAATGGATCGGCCCGAATCTGCGCCTCCGGCGGTCTCAGAACCTCCGACGGTCTGTCTGAGGAACGGTTCGGGACCGACGAACGCGAGAGCGATGAGGGTCAGGCCGAAGGCCCCGAGGCACGCCGCGACGCCGGTGGCGTACCGGCGTCGCGGCCCCCTGGTGCTTCTTACTCGGCGCACCGGCTGCCAGCTCGCATCTCCGCCCCACGTCGGCGGCGGATTGCGGTCATCCCACCGATGCAAGCGGCGACGACGACGGCGACCGCACCAGCGGCGGCCAGCGGCATGAACGGTCCGCCTGGCAGCGCGCCGGAGGGCCCGGACGTGGGCGGGAGGTTGCCGGCGTTCACGACGGGCGCGGCCAAGGCTGTCGGCGCCGTCGGCTGCTCCGCCACTGGCTGAGCTGGCGGTGCCGTCGGCTGCTCCGCCACTGGCTGAGCTGGCGGTGCCGTCGGCTGCTCCGCCACTGGCTGCCCCGGGGCAGTCGCGATGACGGTTTCAGCCTCGGCACCGCACGTGCCCTGATGCACGACGGTGTCCTTTCCATCAACCGTGATCTTGAGTGTCTCGACGTACCCATAGGTGCCGGCATGGTCGATCGTGTGCGTCGGATATGTCACCGCGGTGGTACCGGGCGGCACGTCCAACCAGCCGGACGCATAGGACGGGTTGACGCAAACAGCCTGAGCGGACCCGTCGGTCGAGTCATCGAATTTGAATTGATCGACCTTCGTCAGCGTCTGCACGCCGTGGCCCGATGGAATGGTGCCGGAGACCTTGCCCGTGTCATGGGACTTGAGCGGAACAGTTCCGTGGCTGGAGGCTTGAGTCGTGATGACCGGCTTCTCGAGCACCGCGGTCTCGGCGGGGACGAGGTATTTCCCGTTCCATGCTTCGGTGCTTTCTGTGGGTTCGATGCTCTCACGCCAGCTCAAGCACGCGCTCTTGCCCTCTGCCCACAGGTTGACAATCCTCGCCCAGGGCACCGCCACTGCCTCGGTCGTCACGCTGCCGTTGCCCGTGACCTGGGTCGTGACCGCGCGGATGAGCTGTGCGTCGGCCGGGGCCTTGTCGGCTCCTCCACCAGCGGCGCATTCGCTCGTGAGGATCAGCTCGGAGACGACGCTGAGCTTCTGGTCCGCGTGGATGCCCGTGACGGTCAGGGTGTCGGCGATCAGGCCTTCGCTGACTGCACTGGTCTTCGTCAGGACCTGGGGGCTGTACTTCACGACAGACTGTTCGCCCGGGTCGCTGAATCCCGCGGCCCAGTCGCCCGTGAAGTAGTGCTGTTGGTCCGCAGCCTGATGGGCAAGGGCAAACCTGACGACCGGGTAGTAGTAGCCGGCCTTGTCCGCTCTGGGCCCTCTCACGATGAGGTCTCCCGGCCTTTCGGCAATCTCCGTTCCCACGCCGAGGCTCGTTGCACCTTCGGGGACGGCTGTGGCAGGTTGCTGCTTGCTCGGGTAGTAGAGCCACTCCACGTCGAAGCGCGCCGCAACGCCAGGAATCCAATCGTTGCCGCCCTTGGCGGTGGTGACGTGGAGCGTATCCGTGAGCATGCCTCCCACGTCCACGTACTGCGGTGCGGTCGATCCGGCCTGAGGCTGAAAACTGCCCCAGATCTCAACCTCCTTCGCCGTGCCGGACACGATCGCGGGAGCGGCCGCCGTCAGCTGGGTCTGGTTTCCTGGGCTCGAGAACTGGCGGAGCGCGGAGCTGATGGAAGCGCTAGTTTCAGTGACCGAGACGCGGCCCCCGCCGTTCACCGCATGAAACGACGGCGTATCGCCCGACGTCCCGGCGTACGTCTGAGTTCCCGTGGAATCGAAGACGGCGTTGCCGGCGAGCGTGAGCTCGATGGGGACCGAGATGGTGCCCGTGGCGCTCGCGATCTGGGTGTTGGTTACCGTTCCGGCCCCTGCGGCTCCGGGTTGGATGGCTGGCGAGGCGCGATACGAACCGGTGTAAGGGGCGGAGGTTTCCCACATCAGCTGCGCCTCGGCGAGGGTGGCGGTCCCGGAAGGCGTGGCGTTGAGGATCTTCAAGACCCGGTCCTGGGTGTCCGTGTAGAACACGTGGATGAGGTCCTGTACGGCGGCATCCCCGGACGGGCTTCGGCCGGAGAAGGCCGATATCGCCCACGCCACGCGAGCCGCCGACTGCGACGTGAGGGCCTCCTCGGTCCACGGGCCCTGCGCTCCGAACGCCGTTCCGTACAGCGAGCAGAACGTTCGCAGTGGGCGTCCCGATGTGGGGTCCTCGATCCACATGCTGCCGAGGGAGGCGTTGAACACCGATCCCTGCGGGCCCGTGTCGGTGTACGTCAGCCCGCTGGCCGCCCCCGTCTCTCCCGAGGGTATCGAGCCGCCGGGGTAGGCGTAGTCGTACGCCGCGGGCGAGGACGCATGAGCTGGGGCAGGCAGGGCGAGTAGGCCGACGACGACGACGGCGAGCGCCGCGGCAGTCCGCCGCAGAGGGCCCGGTTTCGCGGTGCGGGGTCGGTGTCGCATCACGCCGACACCAGTTCAGTGTCGGTGGAGTGGCCGGTCGGACTCCCAGGACTCTTCGGCTGTCCTTCGCCCGTCGCTTCGGCGAGGGGCTCCTCCTCCGCCGAGCCCTCGGAGTCCGGACTCGGAAGGGCCTCGCCTGCCTTCGCGTCGTCGTAGCCCTCGGACGGCACTTCGCCGGTCTGCACGTCCACGACTCCGACGCCCTCGACCGCGACCCGCTGAGCGGCCCCGTCGGCGCGCGGCGGTTCCTGCGGATTGCGCGCGAATTTCGCGGATCCCCAGAGGAGGTCGTGACCCACCGACTCGGCCTCGACCTCGGCCGAGTGATAGATCCGGCCGTCCCGTTCCCACTGCTTGAGCTTGAGCCGACCCACGACGATCACGCGGTGGCCCTTCTTGAGACTCCCGCACATGTTGCTCGCGAGCTGCCGGAAGCCCACGACCGTGAACCAATTCGTGTGGCCGTCGACCCACACGTTGGCCTCCCTGTCGAATCGACGGTCGGTCGCCGCGAGCCGGAAGCTCGAGACGATGTCCCCGCCGTTCGTCGTATTGGTCCTAGGGTCTGTCGCGACAAACCCCCGCACCGTGATGATCTCGCTCAACGCTGACTCCCTCTTTTCTCGGTGACCCGTCATGGGCAGCACCCTCGGGTATCTCCAGCGTCAGGCGCCTCAGCGACGGCGAACATCGGCCCAGGGCCGCATGTGGACAACCCGCCGAGCCGGGTTTTTGGGGAGGACAAACGGCGGGGCGATGTAGAAAACCCCCGGCCCAAAAGGACCGGGGGTCTGATCGCACAATGTGCCCCAGGGGGTGTGTGAATTCAGGACATCGTTCACACATGAGTCGGGACATGCTTCACAGGTGATCGTTCCCCGGTGAGTCGGGACATCGTTTACGGCCTCGGGGGTGAGTCGCGACATCGTTCACACCTCCTCGGGCCCGAGCATGGGCCATGTCGAAGAACAAGGTCATCGTCCTCGCGGTCCTGGAAGGCGGAATGTCCAAGGCCGAGGCCGCCCGCCGCTACGGGGTCACCCGCCGCTGGGTCCACGAGCTCATCCAGCGCTACAGCGAACACGGCCCCGAGGGCCTCGAGGCACGCTCACGCCGACCCCGCACCAGCCCTCAGGCCACGAGCGAGGACATACGAGACCGGGTCCTGGCCCTGCGGGCCGAGCTCGCCGCTGCAGGCCTGGACGCCGGCCCGGCCACGATCCGATGGCATCTGGAGAAGGACAGCGGCACGGCCCCGGCCGTCTCCACCATCCGGCGGATCATCACCGCCGCGGGCCTCGTCACCCCAGAACCGCGCAAGCGCCCCAAGTCGTCCCTGCGCCGCTTCGCCGCCGCCCAGCCGAATGAGACCTGGCAGTCAGACTTCACCCACTGGCACCTCGCCGACGGCACCGACACCGAGGTCATCGACTTCCTCGACGACCACTCCCGGGCCCTGCTCCACCTCACCGCACACCCCAGAATCACCGGCCCCATCGTGGTCGAGGCCTTCCTCGACACCGCCAACGAGTACGGGTTCCCGGCCAGCACCCTGACCGACAACGGCATGGTCTACACCACCCGCCTCGCCGGCGGCCGCGGCGGACGCAACGCCTTCGAAACCCTCCTCGCCTCCCTCGGGATCACCCAGAAGAACGGGTCCCCCGGCCACCCCCAGACCCAGGGCAAGATCTGTGAAGATCGGAATCAGCGCTGTGCCGGTCCCGGTCTGACTCCGGCCAAGGTATGACCACGGTGTCCTGCGTTCGATTTGTCGGCCGGCTCCGGTGCAGCGTCGCGGGGCACGCCGACCGGACGGGACTGACCTGATAGGAGCTTGGACTAGAAGCCCCGTCACAGACTTGTCGCCCGCCCGGCCGGTTTCGCTCCATCCGTCAGAACAGCCCTACGGAAGAGCGGATTCCAGCATGACAATCCAACCCGTCCCCGAGTCAACCGTCGTCCGAGTCATCGGCGGCGTCGACACCCACAAGAACACGCACTACGCGGCCGCGGTCGACGATCACGGCCGCTTCCTCGGCCATCGCGAGTTCCCGGCGAATGACCACGGCTATCAGCAACTGCTGGCCTGGATGCACGAGCACGGCGAGGTCCTCGCTATCGGTGTTGAAAGCACCGGCTGCTTCGGGGCCGCGCTTAGCCGCTTCCTCACCGCCGAGGCGATCCAAGTGGTCGAGGTCAACCGGCCGAACCGGCTCGCCCGTCGCATGGACGGGAAGTCGGACAGGCTCGACGCCGAACAGATTGCCCGAGCAGTGCTTGGACAGACATCGACCGCGACCCCGAAGGCCAAGTCCGGCGTCGTCGAAGTCATCCGGACGCTTCGGGTCACCCGCACCAGCGCCGTGAAGGCCCGCACCAGCACCTTCAACACGCTCTGGGGCGTGATGATCGGAGCGCCATCGCCGCTGCGCGATGAGCTGGTCGAGCTGAGCAAGAAGACCCTGGTCAACCGATGCCTGCGGCTGCGTCCGGAGTCCGATGACCTGCTGGGCTTGGCCGCCGCCCCTGATCGCCTACTGTTGGCCGGTGTCAAGACCGCCTTACGAGACCTGGCACGACGCTGGAAGCAGCTCGACGAGGAGGTCAAGACACTGAACAAGCAGATTGACGCGCTCGTGCGGGCCACCGCACCCGATCTGGTCGGACTGCACGGAGTCGGGGTCGAGATCGCCGGCCAGTTCCTCGTCACCGCCGGCGACAACGCCGAGCGGATCCGCAGCGAAGCCGCCTTCGCCAAACTCTGCGGCGTCGCACCGCAGCCCGCCAGCAGCGGCCGCACGACCGGACGGCACCGACTCAGCCGCGGCGGCGACCGGGCCGCGAACAGTGCCCTCTACATCGTCGCCATCGTCCGGATGCGACACCACCAGCCCACCCGCATCTACGTCGAACGACGCACGGCAGAAGGCCTCAGCAAACGCGAGATCATCCGCTGCCTGAAGCGCTACATCGCCCGGGAGATCTACAGAAACCTCCCACGTCCAGCACTCAAGCACCAGCAAGCACCATCGCTCCAAACAGCGGCTTGACGAACATAGGAGCATCGAGCGCTTCCACCAGACCCTCAAGAAATGGCTCCAAGGCCAGCCCGAGGCCCACACCCTGACCGACCTGAACGAGCTCCTGGCCAAGTTCCGCCGCATCTACAACCACGAACGACCCCACCGCGCCCTGGGCCGGCACACCCCAGCCGAGGCCTACGCCGCGACCCCCAAGGCCGCACCCGCGACAGCCGCCCAGGGGGAACTTCCGCGTCCGCACCGACCGCGTCGACGCCGACGGCAAGGCCACCCTCCGCCACGCCGGACGACTCCGACACCTCGGCATCGGACGCGCCCACAAGCACCAGCGCATCCTCCTGCTCGTCCAGGATGCCGACGTCACCGCCATCGAACACGGCACCGGAGAGATCCTCGCCGAATTCACCATCGACCCGACCAAGGGCTACCAGCCGAAAAAACAGAACACCCCCGGTCCGAGGACCGGGGGTGTTACCGATGTCGCGACTCATCCGTGAAGGATGTCCCGCTTCATCACAAATGTGCCCCAGGAGGGAGTCGAACCCCCGACCAGAGGATTAGAAGGCCCCTGCTCTATCCGCTGAGCTACTGGGGCGGGCGCAGCGCGCAGCTTGCCTCGCCAGTCTATCGCGCCGCCCGCGCGCGGCCGATCGCGGCGCCCGGCGCGAAGAGCACCCTCGTCTTCCAGTCCCACAGCATCATGTACGCGACAAACGCGAGGCTCAGCACGATCGCGACGGCCCGCACGACCACGATCGGGATCCACTCGAAGACGTCGAGCTGGTCGGTCAGAGCAATCACCGTGAAGAACAGCGTCGCAACGTAGTAGACGCGCAGATGACGCCCCTCGGAGAGGCCCACGAGAGCGAAGAATGCCATGAGCCACGTGACGTACCACGGCTGGATCATGGCCGCCGTCGCGACAACGGCCGTGAACGCGAACGCCATCCGCAGCATGATCCGCTCGCTGCTCCCCTTGATCACGAACCACGCCGCGACGACGATCCCGACGACCCGGCCGACCGCCTTGACGACCTCCGCGACGACGTCGCCCGGCCCGTTGAAGAGTTGGACGAGCGCCCCCGCGGCCGCCGCAAGCAGACCGAAGGGCGCGTACCAAATCCAGACCGTGCCCGACGTCGTCATGGCCGGGAGCCAGCCGAACCAGAATCCGGTGACCGCACCCGCCAGCGTGAGGAGTCCGCCGGAGATCGCCGCGGTCGCAGCCCAGCAGGCAATCTTCCGGCCCCACCCGGCGCGCTTTCCCGCCCAGATGAGCCCGATGAACGGGAGGGCGATGAGGGTGATGGGCTTGATCCCGATCGAGAGGGTCACGAGGACGACGGCGGCAATCGGTCGCCCCCGCACGGCGGCGAGGAGCCCCACGAGGAGAAGGCCCAGCATGAGCGCGTCGTTGTGGATGCTCGCGATGAAGTTGATGACGAACAGCGGATTCACGACCGTGAGCCACAGGGTCCGCGAGGGGTCGAGCTTGTAGTGCCGCGCGAGCCCGATCACGGCGACGGCGCACAGCGCGATTCCCGCCGCGGCCGCGAGGCGGAACAGGACGATGGCGGCTTCGAGGTTTCCGCCCGTGAGCCATACGACGCCCTGCTCGATCCACAGGAACAGCGGCCCGTACGGCGTCGGCGCCTCGGTCCACAGCGAGTCGGGACCAAGGTTGTGGTAGTTGTTCAGCGCCGAGATTCCATTGACGTACGGGTCGAGGCCAGCAAGCATGAGCCGGCCCTGCCCGATGTAGGCGTACACGTCGCGGCTGAAGAGGGGGAACGTGACGAGCAGCGGCCCGCACCAGAGGGCGGCGATGCGGCACAGCACGGCGGGGTCGACGGCGCTCCACTCCCCCACCCGCTGGCCGAGCCGAAGCCACGCGCGCACGAGGAGGAGCCCTCCGAAGACCACGAGCACGGTGCAGATGACTACGAGGACGGGGTTGTCCCGCAGCACGATGAAGAACGGGACGCGGATGAGCGACGAGCCGCTCGCCATCCAGCCCACGCCGAGCCCGCCCACGGCCATGCACAGCGACGCGACGGCACCCTGCCACACGGCAACGCGGCCGCCGCCGTGCAGATCGGCGATCGTCCGGGCGTCGCTGAAGACGCTCAGGCGGCTGCCAGCCCGGGGCTGAGGCATCGGAGTCCCTACTGTCGCGAAGTTCGCCAGGCAGCGGCAGCGCGCTGAACCCTTGGCGTGACGTCCAATCGATGCTATCAGCCGGGGGTGAACGGACCCTCGCCCGATGCCCGCTGATAGACTGGCCGGCGGTCGCGCATGCCTTTCGCGGCCCGTGAGACGCCGAGGAGACCGCCATTTCCATCGAGACCCCCCGCCCCGCGGACCACACCAACAAGGCCAGGCGGAGCGAGGTGACGCGGTGGCTCCTGACGCCGCGCGGCCTCCTCACGGGCTTCCTCGTGGTCCACCTCGGCTACCTCGCGTTCATGTCGGTCTTCGTGTTCCAGGGCCAGGCGTTCAGCGACACGAACATCTACCGGGACTGGGCCGCCGCCGGCTTCCCGCAGGATCTCCAGCCATCTCCGTGGGTGTACCCGATCGCCGGCCTCCTGCCGATCTGGATCTCAGGCCTCGCAGGCCCCGGGCCCTTCCTCCTGCTGTGGGTCCTCCTGACGTCCGTGCTCAACGGCGTGGCGATCGGCATCCTGAGCGGCTGGGGCAAGAAGCCCAGCGGTGTCCGCGCCGCATGGTGGTGGCTCGCGTTCATCGCCATCATGGGCACGCTCGGCTTCGCGCGAGTCGACGGCGTCACGGCCCCGATCGTCCTCATGGGGCTGAGCCTCGGCGTCGCGAGCCCGTTTGCGTCGGCGGCGATCCTCGCGTTCGCGACGTGGATGAAGGTGTGGCCCGCCGCGGCGCTCGTGCCGCTCTTCGCCGTCGTCCGTGACCGCTGGAAGGTGATCGCGGGCGCCGTGGTCGTCACGGCGGCGGTCGCGGCAGTGGCCGCGATGCTCGGGGTGGCCCCCCACCTGCTCGACTTCCTCACGACCCAGGGCTCCCGCGGCATGCAGCTCGAGGCCACGTTCACCACCCCGTGGCTCTGGATGTCCGTGCTCGGGATCGGCGGCGCCCGCATGTACATGAACACCGAGATCAACTCGATGCAGGTCGACGGCCCGGGCAGCACCGTCGCCTCGGCCCTCATGCAGCCGCTCTTCGTGCTGATCGCCCTTGCGGTGGCGCTCGTGATCTTCTGGGCGCTCCACCAGGGCAAGAAGCGCGGCCACGAAGACCGCGCCGAGCTGCTCCTCGCGGGGGCACTCACGATGGTGAGCGCGTTCATCGTCTTCAACAAGGTCGGATCGCCACAGTTCATGGTCTGGCTCGGCCCGGTCGTAGCGCTCGGCCTCGCCCAGGACCGCGCCGCGTGGCGCGTCCCGGCACGCCTGCTCCTCGGGATCGCGGCGGCGACGTTCGTGGTCTACCCGCTGTTCTACGACGCTCTGAGCCACAACAGCCCGATCATGGCGTTCGTGCTCTCGGTGCGGAACGTCCTGCTCGTGGCACTGTTCGTGTGGGCTGCCCTCCGCCTGGTCCGGCTCGGGCGCAAGGGCGCGCCGGCCGTCGATCAGGAGCTGCGGGACGCCAAGTCCTGACGGCGCGCCGGCCGTTCGAACACGATCCGGCGCGTCTTCGGGTCGATCAGCACGAGGTACGCGAGGAACGCGAGGGCCGTGACGCCCGCAAGGAGCTCCGGCGCGATCGGGACGTCCACGAACTTGAAGACGTAGAGCTGGTCCTGCGCCCCGAACACCACGAAGAAGACAACCGTGAGGTACCACAGCCGGATCTCCCAGTTGTCCCGGATTCCGGTCACCGCGAGGAACGGGATGAACCACAGGACGTACCACGGCTGGATGATCGGCCCGAGCACCACGATGAACATGAACGCGAGGCCCAGCCGCCGGACGATCTTGCGGTCGTCGCCCCGGAGAATGAACCATGCGGCGAGGCCCACACCGATCCACTTCACGACTGTTCGGAAGCCCTCGGCGATCGCCCCGCCGTCGAGCCCGACCAGGCTCGTGACGGACGCGACGATGTTGCTCGCGAACCCCGACGGCGTGTAGGCGATGAAACCGGGCGTCGGGTCGACGATCGCATTGACCCAACCGAAGCCGAGCCCGTAGACGAGCGAGCTGACGGCGAAGAGCGCGAGGCTGATGAGGCCGGTCCCCGCCCAGCACAGGAAGCGGCGGAGCCACGAGGCGCCCGGGCCGGCCCACAGGAGCCCAATAAACGGAAGCACGACGGCGGTGATGGGCTTGACGCCGATCGACGCCGTGGCGAGCACAATCCCCGCGAGCCAGTTTCCGCGGGCGGCGTAGTAGACGCCAGCGACGGCGAGACCGATCATGAGCGCTTCGTTGTGTGCGCTCGCAATGCAGCTGATCAGAAACAGCGGGTTCGCGACGAAGAGCCACACGGCTCGGGCGCCGTCGACGCCGTGGAGCCGCGCGAGCTTGAAGCCGTAATACGCGCACAGCGCGACGCCGACCAGAGCG
This sequence comes from Sinomonas sp. P47F7, assembly GCF_049332655.1. Taxonomy (GTDB): domain Bacteria; phylum Actinomycetota; class Actinomycetes; order Actinomycetales; family Micrococcaceae; genus Sinomonas. The sequence continues at coordinate 2,737,497 of NZ_CP186327.1, forward strand.
AGAACCCGGAACAGGAGCACCGAGGTGTCCGGCTGGCCGCCAGTGAGCTGCACCACCCAGCGCTCGAGCCACAGGAAGTACGGGCCGTAGGGCGTCCGGGTGGTGGCCCACGACGGGTCCGACCCGAGTTCGAGCCAGTTGTTGAGCGTCGAAATGCCGGTCGTGTAGGGGTTCATCCCGGCCGCCATGAGGCGCCCCTGGCCCACGTACGCGTACACGTCCCGCGAGTAGATGGGCACCGTGAACAGGAGCGGCAGCCCCCAGAGAGTGACGGCGAGCGCAACGGGCCGGATGGTCCCCGGCCCCCAATAGCGCAGCCGCTGGCCGAGGCGCAGCCACGAGCGCGTCATGAGCATCGCGCCGAACACGAGTGCCAGGATGCAGCTCGTGACGCCCCACGTCTCAGTGCGCAGGGAGATGAAGAAGGGGTTCCTCGTGAGCGGCGAAACGTCGGCGAGGCGGCCGACCCCGAAGGAGCCGAAGACCATGAGGAGTGAGCCGACGAATCCCTGGGCAATCGCCCAATGCGGCGGCAGGTTGACCCCGATGGGCGGAAGGGCCGTCCACAGCGACTTCAGCCACTCGAGAATCCTCCCGGGAAGCCCAAAGAGCCGAGTGGACATGAATCACCCCTTCGATCAGTGCGGGAGAGCCCCAGTCTAGCATCGGGGTCCGGCCGGAAACCGGCGTGCTGGAAGGCCTCGGGTACATTGGCAGGGTGTCTAACCATGCTGAACGGATTGTCTGGATCGACTGCGAAATGACGGGCCTCGACATCGCCCGGGACGCCCTCATCGAGGTGGCTGTCCTCGTGACCGACGCAGAACTCACCATCTTGGGCGACGGGGTCGACGTCGTCATCCGCCCCTCTGACGAGGCCCTCGAGGGCATGAACGACTTCGTGCGCGAGATGCACACCTCGTCCAAGCTGCTCGATGAGCTGCCGCACGGCGTCACGCTCGAGGCGGCCCAGGCGGAGGTCATGGCGTACATCCGAAAGTGGGTTCCGGAGCCGAACAAGGCCCAGCTCGGCGGCAATTCCGTGGGGACGGACCGGATGTTCCTCGCGCGCGACATGCCCGAGGTGATCGAGCATCTCCACTACCGGATCATCGACGTCTCGACGATCAAGGAGCTCGCCCGGAGGTGGTTTCCGCGCGCCTACTTCCAGGCCCCTGCGAAGACCGGCGGCCATCGCGCGCTCGGCGACATCCGGGACTCGATCGACGAGCTCCGCTACTACCGCGAGGCGGTTTTCGTTCCGGCCCCTGGTCCGGACTCGGCCACGGCACAGGAGATTTCCGCCCGGATTTCCGCTGCAGGAGCCGCCGCCTCGACGCCCAGCACGCATGCTCCCGCGGAGACGCCCGCGGACCTGTGACCTGTGCCGCAGGCCGCGAAAAAGTCCCGGGAATCCCCCAAAAATGGCAAAAGCACCCGTGAACAGCAGGTAGACTAGTCGTCGTTGCCGTTGCAGCATGGAGGGGCAACCCTTCGTACTTCGATGGTTGCGTGGTGGGTATAGCTCAGTCGGCAGAGCGTCTGGTTGTGGTCCAGAAGGTCGCGGGTTCAACCCCCGTTACTCACCCCGAAGTCGGGACTGTCCCGCACGAGAGGCCGCACGGTTCGCCGTGCGGCCTCTCGCGTTGAGGCGCCGACGGATCCGTACGAAGTTGAGGGAACACATGACTGTCCATCCCGTGACCATCTGGGGCGAGCCCGTCCTGCACCGGCGGGCGGCCGAGGTCACCGAGTTCGACGGCACGCTCCGCGAGCTCATCGCCGACATGCACGAGACGAATGACGCCGCGAACGGCGTGGGGCTCGCTGCCCCGCAGATCGGCGTGGGCCTGCGCATCTTCGTGTACAAGTTCGAGAACGACGACGACGTGCCTCCCCGGGGCGTCCTCGTGAACCCGCGCCTCACGCTCTCGAAGGTCCCGGGCACGGCCCCCGACCCCGAGGAGGACGAAGAGGGCTGCCTCTCCTTCCCCGGCGAGAGCTACCCGCTCAAGCGCGCCGATTGGGCCCGCGTCGAGGGCTTTGACGGAGACGGCTCCCGCGTCGACTTCGTCGCGACAGGCTGGTTCGCGCGCGTCATGCAGCACGAGTACGACCACCTCGACGGCAAGCTCTACGTCGACAAGCTGCCCGAGCGCTACGCCCGCAAGGCGAAGAAGGCCGCCAAGCAGCACGGCTGGGGCGTCCCGGGCCTGACCTGGATGCCGGGAGTCGACCCCGACCCGTTCGGACACTGACCAACCCCATCACCACGACGAAGGGCGCCGCACCCAGTGCGGCGCCCTTCGCTGTCAGTTGGGCTCGTTACTGTTCCTTGGTCACCCGGAGGAGATCCTCCTCGGCGATCCGCAGCAGGTCCTCGAGCTGCGAGACCCGCTCGGGGGTCACCTCGCCGGCCTCGAGCTTGGCCTTTGCATGGTCCAGGAGGAGCCGCGCCTGTTTGGCGTTCGCCTTGGCCACGTCGAGTGCGTGTTCGAGGGTGCTCTCGTGCTCAGTCGCTTCCATAGCTTGCATCTTGCTCCGCGAGTCTGGGGTTATCCAGTGACCTCACCGATTGTTGCCAAAAGGTCATCGGCCCCCACAGGAGCCTCGGACGGGGCCTCGGACGGCGCCTCCGACCGAGCCGGGAAGAACGGCGCGTTGACCCCCGCCATCTCCTCGAGCACGCGGACCACCTGGCAGCTGTAGCCGAACTCGTTGTCATACCAGACGTAGAGGACCAGGTTCCGGGCCGTGCTGATCGTCGCGAGACCGTCCACGATGCCTGCGCGGCGCGAGCCGACGAAGTCGGTCGAGACGACCTCCGGCGAGGCGATGTAGTCGATCTGCTTGCGCAGATCCGAGTGGAGCGACATGTCGCGCAGGTAGGCGTTGACCTCGTCCTTCGGGGCCTCGCGCTCGAGGTTGAGGTTGAGGATGGCCATGGAGACGTCCGGGGTGGGGACGCGGATCGCGTTCCCGGTGAGCTTGCCCGCCAGCTCGGGGAGGGCCTTGGCGACGGCTTTCGCGGCGCCGGTCTCGGTCAGGACCATGTTGAGCGCGGCGGAGCGGCCGCGGCGGTCGCCCTTGTGGAAGTTGTCGGTGAGGTTCTGGTCGTTCGTGAACGAATGGACCGTCTCGACGTGCCCGTGGACCACGCCGTACTTGTCGTTGATCGCCTTGAGCACGGGCGTGATGGCGTTGGTCGTGCACGAGGCGGCCGTGACGATGCGGTCCTCGGCGGTGATGTCGCCGTGGTTGATGCCGTGGACGATGTTCGGCAGGCCCCCCTTGCCGGGCGCGGTGAGCAGGACGCGCGAGACGCCCCTGCTCTCGAGGTGCTGCGAGAGGCCCGCTTCGTCGCGCCACCGGCCGGTGTTGTCCACGACGATCGCGTCCCGGATTCCGTACTGGGTGTAGTCGACGGTCGCGGGGCTGTCCGAGTAGATGACCTGGATGAGCGTGCCGTTGGCGAGGATCGTGTTGTTGACCTCGTCCACCGTGATGGTCCCCTCGAACGGGCCGTGGACCGAGTCTCGGCGCAAGAGGCTCGCCCGCTTGACGAGGTCCTTGTCCGAGCCCTTGCGCACCACGATCGCGCGGAGGCGCAGGCCGTGGCCGCCGCCCGCGTGCTCGATGAGGATGCGGGCCACGAGGCGGCCAATCCGGCCGAAGCCGTAGAGCACCACGTCCGTGCTGGGGCGCGGATCCGCCCCGCGCTGGCCTACAAGACCAGAGAGCTCGCCGGCCAGGAAATCCTCGAGCGTGCGGTCTGCCCCCTCCGCGCGGAACTTCTCGTTGAGGCGGGCGAGGTCGATCGACGCGGCACCGAGCTCGAGCGAAACGAGGGCCCGCAGGATGGGGAGGGTCTCCTCGAGGTCGAGCTCCTCGCTGTCGATCTGGCGGGCCCAGCGGTGGGCCTTGAGGAGGCCGACCACGGACTGGTTGATAAGGCTGCGGCCGTGGACCGAGGTCACGACGTTGTTTTCGCGGTAGAGGCGCCCGATCAGCGGAATCATCTCTTCCGCCGCGGCCTCCCGGCCGATCCACGTAGCGAGGGCGGTATCCGTCATGCTCACACAGGTGCCTTTCTCTGCAGTGTCGCGCACGCCGTCGTGCGCTGCCCGCTCGCCGGGTGCTGGCGCACGGCGCGAAAAAAGCCGGTTCTGCGATCGCAGAGCCGGCTCCTGAACATCCACGTTCACCCCCAATTCTACGGGCGGGGGGAGGCCCGGCGGCGGGCGAGGGCTGTGAAGTCACTCACAGACTCTCGGTTCGCGGCCGCTCCGCAAGGACTCAGCGAGTCCCCAAAGGGGATGGGACAACCGATACGCCGGGTTCTGTTCTCCCCCGCCGTTGCCGGCGAGGAAGCGACGGCCATCCATCTCGGGGCGCCGTTGCCGGCACCCTCCAGCGGCCTACCCGGGCACTCGGGCGAGCAGCCCTCAATCGCGCCCTGTCTGGCCTTGCTCCGAGTGGGGTTTACCGAGCCTCCCCGGTCACCCGGGGAGCTGGTGGTCTCTTACACCACCGTTTCACCCTTACCGCCGCGCCGTGCCTCACGGCGCGGTGCGCGGCGGCGGTCTGTTTTCTGTGGCACTGTCCTGCGGGTTGCCCCGAGTGGGCGTTACCCACCACCCTGCTCTGCGGAGCCCGGACGTTCCTCGAGCCACTTGCGTGGCGCGCGGCCGTCTGGCTGTCCCATCCGCCTCCCAGTGTACCGGGGCGGCGGAGCTATCCGGGCGGATAGGATTCCGTGGTGCTCATCCTGCTCCCGCCCTCCGAGGGCAAGACTCCCGCCGGCCGCGGTGCCGCCGTCGACCTCGCCGCCTTGAGCTTCCCGGGCCTTGCGGGGGCGCGCCGCGAGGTCATGGAGTGCCTCGCAGAGGTGAGCGGGCGCCACGACGCGCTCGAAGCGCTCGGCGTGGGTGCCTCCCTCGCGGACGACGTCGAGCGGAACCGGCGGCTCCACACCGAACCGGCGGCGCCCGCGCACCGCGTGTACTCGGGGGTCCTGTACGAGGCGCTCGGCTACGCGTCGCTCACGCCGACGCAGCGACGGAAGGCGGACGAGTGGATCGTCGTCGTCTCGGCGCTGTGGGGCGCGGTCGGCTTCGCGGACACCGTGCCCGCCTACCGGCTCTCGATGTCAACGGCCCTGCCCGGGCTCGGGCGACTCGCCTCGTACTGGAAGCCGCTCCTTCGAGACGCCCTCGCCGAGCGCGCGGCCGAGGGTCTCTTGGTCGATTGCCGCTCGAGCACTTACGCCGCGGCCTATGCGCCGCCCGCCGAGCGCACTGTGACAGTCGAGGTTCTGACCGAGCGGAACGGCAAGCGGACGGTGGTGAGCCACTTCGCGAAGCACCATCGGGGCGAGTTCGTGCGGCACCTGCTCACGCGGAGGGGCAAGGCGCCAGCCACGCCCGCGGCCCTGCTCGCCGCCGCGAGCGAGCGCTGGAACGCCGAGCTGACCGGGGGCACGGCCCGCAGGCCGCATTCGCTCGCGCTCGTCCTCGAGGGCTGAGGCCCGCGGGCCCCGTCAGTTCCAGTCGGGAGAGCGAACCAGAATGCAGCCCGAATCGGGGCAGAACACGATCTCATCCTCGGCGGCGGCACGGATCGTCGCGAGATCGCCGGGGCTCAGCGTCATGCCGGAGCCTTCGGACACACCGTGGAACAGCCGCGCCGCTCCGACGCCGCGCCGCGCGAGCGTCTTCTCGTAAACCTCAACGAGGCCGCCGTCGACGCCCGCCACGTAATCGGCGCGCTCGCGAGAGACCGCGGCGCGCTCCTCCGCGACGGAGCCGAGGCCGGCATCGAGCTCCGACCGGAGCTCCGCATCCCTCGTGAGGGCCGCGGCCTTCACCTCGGCCGCTGCCGACTGCTCCGAGCGGAGCGACTCAAGCCGCTCGAGGATCTCGAGCTCCGTGTCCTCGAGGTCCGACTTGCGGGCCGTGAGGCCCGCAATGTCCTGCTGGAGGGCCTGGAGATCCTTCGAGAGCCCGCCCGCGTAGAGGCGCGCCTCGTCCCGCTCGATCCGGGACGTGAGCTGCTCTACGCTCTGCTCGACCTTCGTGAGTTCGGCCTCGGCGGCCTCGACGGCACGGTTGGCCTCGTGGGCCACGTTGGCGGCCTCCGCGACGGCCGCGTCCGACGGCCCCACGCGGGGGTCCGATTCAAGGGCCTTCCGCCGCACGTCGAGGGAATGCAGCTTTGCGTCGAGGGCCTGAAGGCCCAGCAGCTTGAGCTGTTCAGCGGCGGGGGCCTTCGGCATGGTTCCTCCTGGACGTCGTCGGCGCGCGGGTCGTGGCTGCGACTCTATCCCTCGGTGGGCGTCAGGATGAAGTCCCACGGATCGGTGTTCACCGTCGAGACCCTGACGTCCACCGTGTGCCCCTGGTCGCGGAGCACATTGTCGAGCGCCTGCGCGGCCGCCGGAAGCCACAGCCACTCGCTCGCAAAGTGGCTCACGTCGATGAGGTACGGCCGGCCGTCGGGGCTCGACTCCCGTGCCTCTGACGCCGGATGGTGGCGGAGATCGGCCGTGACGTACACGTCCGCGCCCGCGGTCCGCACGCTCTCGAACAGGCTGTCACCGGCTCCCCCGCACACCGCGACGCGGCGCACGAGGCCGTCTCGGTCGCCCGAGACGCGTACTCCCCCCGCAACCGCCGGGAGGAGGCCGAACAGCGTCTCCGCGAAGTCCGCGAGGCTCGTGACCTCCGAGAGGTCACCGACGCGGCCGACGCCTTCCTCGGGCAGGCCGTTGGCGGCCTTCGTGAGCGGCTCGACGTTCTCGAGCCCTAGCGCGTCGGCGAGGACGTCGGAGACGCCGCCCACGGCGCTGTCGCCGTTCGTGTGGACCGTGAGCAGCGCCGTACCCGACTCGATGAGCCGATGGACGGCGCGGCCCTTGGGCGTGTTCGCCGCGACGGTGTGGACCCCGCGCAGAAGCAGCGGGTGATGCGTCACGAGGAGATCGGCACCCCACTTCGTGGCCTCCTCGATGACCTCGATCACGGGGTCGACCGCGAACAGGATCTTGGTCACCTCTTGGGCCGGGCGGCCCGTGACGAGGCCGACGGCGTCCCATTCCTCGGCGAGCGACTCGGGCCACAGCTCCTCCACGGCGAGAAGCACCTGGGCGAGGGAGGCAGCGGCAGCCGGGGCGGCGCCGTCGTCCGTCGTCGTCGTGGGAGTGCCCTCCGCGGGCTCCGCCGCCTCAGCGGCCTCGCTCGGCTCGTCGGCACGGGGGGATTCGGGCGTGCGGCGTCCCTCAGACACTAGGCGCAATCCTCTCTCGGGAATCTTCCGCTTGTCCCGGACATTGTAGGCAGCATGAAGACCTTCATCCTGGGCGGCGGCTGCTTCTGGTGCCTCGACGCCGTCTACCAGAAGACCAAGGGCGTGAGCTCGGTCGTGTCCGGGTACATCGGCGGCGATCTGCCCAACCCGGACTACTACAGCGTGTGCAGCGGGATGACTGGCCACGCCGAGGTGGTCGCGGTGACGTTCGACGACGACACAATTCCGGCCGAGACCGTGCTCGACATGTTCTTCGCGCTCCACGATCCGACCACGCTCAATCGGCAGGGATATGACGTGGGGACGCAATATCGCTCATCGATGTTCTACGTCGATGACGAGGAGAAGATGCTCTTCGAGGACGCTATCGAGCGGAATCAGGCCCTGTGGGATCGGCCGATTGTCACCGAGGTGACACGCGCGAGCATGTTCTATCCGGCCGAGGAATTCCACCAGAATTACTACGCCAAGAACCCGCACGCTGGGTACTGTCACGTCATCATCAATCCCAAGCTGGCTAAAGCCCGGAAATATTACTCAGCGTGGCTCGACTCCTAGCCCTCATTTCCCGGCATCGCTAGGCTGAGCGCGGCCTGCCATGCCGCTCGGCTCCGCGAGCGGCTCCCCACTTCACACGAAGGAAATCCATGCGCATCTACGACGACGTGACTCAGCTGGTCGGCAACACCCCCCTTGTCCGGCTCAACCGACTCACGGAGGGCCTCGGCGCCGAGGTTGCCGTCAAGCTTGAGTTCTACAACCCGGCCAACAGCGTCAAGGACCGCATCGGCGTCGCCATCATCGACGCCGCGGAGAACTCCGGTGCGCTCAAGCCGGGCGGCACGATCGTCGAGGGCACGTCGGGGAACACCGGCATCGCGCTCGCCCTCGTCGGCGCGGCCCGCGGCTACAAGGTCATCCTCACGATGCCGGAGACCATGTCCACGGAGCGTCGTGTGCTCCTGCGCGCCTACGGCGCCGAGATCGTCCTGACGCCGGGCTCAGAGGGCATGCGCGGCGCTGTCGAGAAGGCCCAGGAGATCGTGGCGAACACGGAGAACTCGATCTGGGCCCAGCAGTTCGCGAACCCGGCCAACCCGGCGATCCACCGTGCGACCACGGGCGAGGAGATCTGGAACGACACCGACGGCAAGGTCGACGTCTTCGTGGGCGGCATCGGCACGGGTGGCACGATCACGGGCGCCGGCCAGCTCCTCAAGGAGCGCAAGCCGAGCGTCAAGGTCGTCGCGGTCGAGCCGAAGGACTCCCCGATCCTCAACGGCGGTGCCCCCGGCCCGCACAAGATCCAGGGCATTGGCGCCAACTTCGTCCCCGAGGTGCTCGACACGACCGTCTACGACGAGGTCCTCGACGCGACCCTCGAAGACTCGGTCGCCACGGCGCGCGCGCTCGCCGCGAAGGAGGGCATCCTCGGCGGCATCTCCGCGGGTGCGGCCGTGTGGGGCGCGCTTGAGCTCGCCAAGCGGCCCGAGAATGAAGGCAAGCTCATCGTCGCGATCGTCCCCGATTTCGGCGAGCGTTACATCTCCACTGTCCTCTTCGACGACATCCGCGGCTAGAAATCGCCCCCGCGGGCGGGCTGCGGTAGAAAGAAGTCTGTGTCACTCATCATTCGCACGTTCGCGCGGCTCCTCGAGGACCTCGAGGCGGCCCGCGCGCACGACCCCGCAGCCCGCGGAAACGTCGAGAACTTCCTGGCCTATTCGGGACTCCACGCCATCTGGATCCACCGGCTCACGCACAAGATGTGGCAGAAGCCCGAGCTGCGCTTCTCCGCGCGGCTCATCTCCCAGGCGGGGCGATTCCTCACCGGGATCGAGATCCATCCCGGAGCGACGATCGGCCGGCGGTTCTTCATTGACCATGGCATGGGCGTGGTGATCGGTGAGACGGCCGAGATCGGCGAGGACGTCATGATCTACCACGGTGTGACGCTCGGCGGCCGCTCGCTCGCCAAGATCAAGCGCCACCCGACGATCGGCAACGGCGTCACGATCGGCGCCGGGGCGAAGGTTCTCGGTCCCATCACGATCGGTGCTGGGAGCGCCGTGGGCGCCAACGCCGTGGTGGTCAAGGACGCTCCCCCGAACTCGATCGTGACCGGCATCCCAGCCACGTGGCGGCACCGCGACGCGGTCAAGGAGACGAAGCCGGCCGTCGATCCGGCGGAGTACTACTACATCTGACCACCCGCCCGGTCAGCGGAGCTCGAGGAGTTCTGCCCTGCCGTCGGTGAAGAACTCGTCGCCACTCCCGTTGTGGCCCATCTGAGGCGTCGTGAGCGCGACGAGGTGGTCGGGATACCCGAGGGAGCCCACGATGAAGGCCCGCTCGGCGTCGATATTCGGGTCGATGTGATGGGTGGGGACCTTGGCGGTCCCGGCGAGTTCAATCCCGTCGTCGAAGCTCGCGGTCGCCTCCCAGACGGGTCGGCCGTCCGGTGCGGTGAAGCCGGACCGCCAGATGCGGATGTGGTGACGCTGCCGCAAGGAATTCGACGCGGTGGCCTTCTGGAACGCGATCGACTCGGGCTGGGACGCCATGAAGGACGGGGTCACGGGCGCCGTCGCGTACTGGCCGCCGTGGAAGCCCACGGCGAAGGCGCGGATGGTGTTGGCGAAGGTCGAGGGGTCGGCGCGGTCCCAGCCTCGGCCTTCGAACGCCTGAACGAGCTGCTCCTCGGTGCCGACGAAGACGAAGCTCGCCGGTTCCATCCGGTCGCCCGTGAGCGTCTCGCTGTAGAGGGGCAGCCGAGCCAGCGAGGCGGTGTCCAGCGAGGCGAGCGGCTCCGTGCGCGGCTCCGCCGGGTGGGCCTCCGGATGGACCAAGAGGGGCGCCGAGACGAGGGCGAAGGCGACCCCCAAGACGGGAACGACGGCGAGGACGCGCCCTGGGGCGACCGCGCGCCGTCGTCCGTTCATCACCGGAAAGCGCGCGGCGATCTCGAGGGTCCCCACAAGCGCGGCGAGCATCGCGCTGCCCAGCAGCATGCTTCCCCAGACGTCGGTCGCGTAGTGGGCGCCGAAGTAGACGCGGCTCATGGCCACGAGCAGGACGACGACGAGATATCCGGCTACCGTGGCCGCCTTGGCCGCCCGCGACCTGAACGCCTTGAAGAGCAGGTAGGCGATGATTCCGTAGGCCACGGTTGCCCGCACCACGTGGCCGCTCGGGAAGCTGGGGCCCGTGTTGATCAGCAGGGCCAGCGACTCATCGGGGCGCGCGCGGCCCACGATCGCCTTGACCACGTAGTACACGGCCTCCTGCGCGAGCACGGCCACGACGACTGCTCCCGCGAGGAACCGACGCCGCCTCCACCACAGCAGCCCGGCGGCAACCGCGGCGACCAGGACGAGAGTCTGCACGTTCGCGAGCATGGTCGCTGCGGTGAAGAACTCCGTCTCGCCCGGCGTGCGGACCCGGGGCATGAGGTTCGCGATGCGCTGATCCACGGAAGTCAGGGACCCGTGCGTGGCCACCGCGATGGCGAGGCTCACGAAGTTCACGAACGGGATCGCGGCGACCACGAGCGTGCCCGTGAGCCAGATGCCGGTCGACGTATCCCGCCGGAAGCGGTTCCGCAGCCAACGCACCCACGGCACCTCGCTGGTGCGGAACCTCACCACGTAGTCGTTCGACTCGAGCCCGATCCAGGCGGACGCCGCGAGCGAGCGGAGCATGGCAGAGGGCTTCGTCAGCGCCCGGACGAGGGCGTATACGACCACGGCGACGAACACGGCCTCAAGGAAGATCGCGGCGAGGAACAGCATCGGGGACACGAAGAGGGAGAGCGTCCTGACCGCGTACAGGCAGGCGACCGCGAGCACGAGCCCCGCGAGGGCCAGCAGCAGGTGCGCCGCCGCGCCCCCGCCCCGTCGCCGCGCCGTCCCACGTTCCTCCATGGTTACCGCCTCCACTTCCGTGCTGTCTTTTCCCGGCTTCCCCGCGAAACGCCTGCGACTCCATCCTGCTCCATCTGGGGCCCGCAGCCGTGCACCGAACGTGCACCGGGCGTTCACGCTCGGTTGGCCCGCCGTCGGCGATGGGCGGTGCATGCTCAGGCCCATGACGACGCCTCCCGAAAACTCCCCCGTCACCCGCCGTCGCCTGCTCATCGGCGCCGGCCTCGCCGCCGCCGCGGGCACCGTGGCCATCGCAACCCCCGCTCAGGCATCCCCCGCCCAGGCACCCGCGGATGAGAAGGGCCTGCCCGGTTCGCTCTCGGGCACGGACCCGACCGCGACCCCGACCGTTGACGGTCTCCACCTCCAGTTCGGTGCCGACGCGTCGCGCGCGATCGTGGTCTCGTGGCACACGCTCCAGCCTGTCACGGACGCCCGCGTGCTGCTTGGCGATGCCCACGGCAACTTCGACGCGGCCGTCGCCGCCACGACGCGGAGCTACCTCGACGCCAAGTCCGGCCGCACCGTCTACGCGCTCCATGCGTCGCTCACGGGGCTCGAGCCCGCCACGGGCTACCTTTACGCCGCTGTCCACGCGGGAGCGACACCGGAGTTCGGCACGTTCACCACGGGCCCGCGCGGCCGGGCACGCGTGACGTTCACGAGCTTCGGCGACCAGGGCACCCCGACGCTCGGCAAGAAGCAGTCCGGGACGACGACGTGGGTCAACGACAACCTCGGCTCCCCCTCCGCGGGAGACACGACGGGCGGCGTCGAGCGAGTCCAGCCGATGTTCCACCTCTTCAACGGCGACCTCTGCTACGCCAACCTCGCGACCGACCGCATCCGCACGTGGTGGGACTTCTGGACGAACAACTCGCGCAGCGCGCGCAACCGCCCGTGGATGCCGTCGGCTGGGAACCACGAGAACGAGCTCGGCAACGGTCCGATCGGCTACGCGGCGTACCAGACATACTTCGAGGTTCCCCAGGCCTCCGGCCAGACCGACGTGACGCGCGGCCTCTGGTACAGCTTCACGGTCGGCGCAGTCCGCGTCATCTCCCTCGCGAACGACGACGTCTGCTACCAGGACGGCGGAAACTCCTACGTCCGCGGCTATTCGAAGGGCGCCCAGAAGGCGTGGCTCGAGAGCGAGCTCAAGGACGCGCGGTCGAACGGCGGGATCGACTGGGTCGTGGTCTGCATGCACCAGGTGGTGATCAGCACGGCGAACAACTTCAACGGCGCCGACCTCGGCATCCGGCAGGAGTGGGGCCCGCTCTTCGACAAGTACGGTGTGGACCTCGTGGTGTGCGGCCACGAGCACCACTACGAGCGCTCGCACCCGGTCCGGGGCGCGGAGGCCAACCAGACGCTCACCCCGAAGCCCGCCGCGACGGACACCCAGTCGGTCGACACGACGAAGGGCACGGTGCACATGATCCTCGGCGGCGGCGGGACGTCCGTCCCGTCGAACCAGCTCCTCTTCACGCCGCCGGAGTGCCGCGTGATCGTCTCCGTCACGGCGCCGAATCCCACAACGGGCAAGCACGCGCCCGTGTACGTGCATGAGCAGGCCCCGTGGTCGGCCGTGCGGGATGCCGCGAACTCCTACGGCTTCGGGGCGTTCGACGTCGATCCCGGCAAGCCGGGTGGCGAGACGACCATGAAGGTCACGTACTACAACGTCACCGGCGTGGGCGGCGGCCTCGAGGCGTTCGAGACGTTCACGCTGCGCCGCCCGCGCGCGGACGCCGGCAAGGGCGGCGAGAACAACTAAGGCCGTCCCTCGCCGACAACGGACGACGGCGCCGCTCTCCACGATGGGGAGCGGCGCCGTCGTCCGTTGGAAAGTGACCCTCCTCGGTGGCGAGGGTCAGATCCTCATCACTCAGTGAGTGTCGACCGCGGAGATCTCGGAGTGGTCCTCGCCCCACAGCGTGTGGAACGTGCCCTCGACGTCGACGCGCTGGTACGTGTGCGCGCCGAACAGGTCGCGCTGGCCCTGGATGACGGCGGCCGGGAGGCGCTTGCGGCGCAGGCCGTCGTAGTAGGCGAGCGAGGAGGAGAAGACCGGCACCGGGATGCCGAGCTGAACGGCCGTGGCCACGACGCGGCGCCACGCGGGGACGGCCGCGCCGACGGACTCCACGAACGCGGGCGCGAACAGGAGGTTCGCGGGCTTCTCGCTGCCCTTGTACGCCTCCATGATGTCCTTGAGCAGGTCAGCGCGGATGATGCAGCCCGCGCGCCACAGGGACGCGATCTCGTCGAGCTTGAGGTCCCAGCCGTACTCCTTCGCGGCGCTCGAGAGCATGTCGAGGCCCTGCGCGTAGCTCACGAGCTTCGAGGCGTAGAGCGCCTGGCGCACGTCCTCGACAAAGTTCTCGGGGAGCGTCACCTCAACCTCGTGGCCCGCGAGCGTCTCCTGGGCGATGGCGCGCTGGCCGCGCTGCGACGAGATGCCACGCGCGAACACCGACTCGGCGATGCCGGACACAGGGGATCCGAGATCGAGCGCCGACTGGACGGTCCAGCGGCCCGTGCCCTTCTGGCCCGCCGCATCCACGACGACGTCGACGAACGGCTGGCCCGTCTTGGCGTCGACATGGCGGAGCACCTCGGACGTGATCTCGATGAGGAACGAGGAGAGCTCGCCCTTGTTCCACTCCTCGAAGATCGCGGACTGCTCGGCCGGCTCGAGGCCGGCGCCGCTGCGCAGGAGGTCGTAGGCCTCGCCGATGACCTGCATGTCGGCATACTCGATGCCGTTGTGGACCATCTTGACGAAGTGGCCCGCGCCATCGGTGCCGATCCATGCACAGCACGGCGTGCCGTCGCTGGCCTTCGCCGAGATCTTCTCGAGCAGCGGGCCGAGGGCCGCGTAGGACTCCTTCGAGCCGCCGGGCATGATCGACGGGCCGTTGAGCGCGCCCTCCTCGCCGCCCGAGACGCCGACGCCCACGAAGTGGAGGCCCTTCTCGGCAAGCGCGGATTCGCGGCGGCGAGTGTCCTCATAGTGCGAGTTGCCCGCGTCGATGACGATGTCGCCCTCTTCGAGGAGCGGCACGAGCTGGTCCACGACGGCGTCGACGGGCGCGCCGGCCTTGACCATGATGAGCACGCGGCGCGGCTTCTCGAGCGAGTCGACGAGTTCCTGGAGGGTCTCCGTGCGGATGAAGTTGCCCTCGTCGCCGTGCTTGGCCAGCAGGGTGTCGGTCTTCTCGACGGAGCGGTTGTGGAGCGCGACGGTGTAGCCGTTGCGCGCGAGGTTTCGGGCGAGATTCGCTCCCATCACCGCGAGTCCGGTGACGCCGATCTGTGCAGACATGTACTCTCCGTTTCTCGAGCCCGGCCCGCGTCGGTTCGCGGACCCGCGGCTGTTGCCAGTGCCTGAAGTCCACGCTAGTGGACAGCGGGCCGGCATGCCCTTTCTTGACAGCCTATTTCGGTGGACCTAACTTCTGGCAATCGCTTGCCATGATTGCCTTGTGAGCTGGCCGCAACCCCCGCGTCATCCGCCGCGGAGAGGCGACGCGAGGCAACTCAGACGACGACCGTCATGCCGCCGTCGACGAAGATCGTCTGGCCGTTGACAAAGTCGGACGCGTCCGAGGCGAGCCACACGACCGGCCCAGCGACGTCGTCGACCGTCCCCCAGCGGCGGGCGGGCGTGCGCCCGAGGATCCAGGCGTTGAACTCCGCGTCGTCCACGAGGTTCTGGGTCATCTCGGTGTGGATGTAGCCGGGCGCGACCCCGTTGATCTGGAGGCCGGAGCCGGCCCATTCGGCCGCCATCGCGCGCGTGAGATTGCGCAGGCCGCCTTTCGCGGCGGTGTACGCGCCGATCGAGGGCCGCGCGAGGTCCGTCTGCACGGAGCAGATGTTGATGATCTTGCCCGCCCCGCGCTCGGCCATCCCGCGTGCCGCCTCGCGGCCCACGAGGAACGCACTCGTGAGGTCGGTCCTGAGAACACGGTCCCAGTCCGCCGGGTCGAGGTCGAAGAGCGGCACGCGATGCTGGATGCCCGCGTTGTTGACGAGGATGCGCAGCGGACCCGCCTTGGCCTCGGCCTCGGCGACGCCCGCCGCGGCGGCCTCGGGATCGGTCACGTCGAACGCGACCGCGAACGCACGGCCGTCACCGTAGACGGCCGCCATCTCGCGGCGCGTCGCCTCGGCGCGCTCGGCGTCGCGGCCATGGATCACGATCGTGGCCCCCGCCTCCGCGAGTCCGCGGGCGAGCGCGGAGCCGATTCCCCGGCTCGAGCCGGTCACGAGGGCCGTGCGGCCGGTCAGGTCGAAGAGTGCGGTCATGGCTGTTCCTCCTGGAAAGGCGTGGCGGCGAGCCCGGAGCGGCGGCGCGCGAGCTCGTGGACGGACGCAAGGTCAAGGTCGCCCAGCTCCGCTGCGACGAGTTCGCCGAAGACCTCGAGCGCAGCCTCGGCGAGGGGCAGCTTGGCGCCCGCCTCCGCTGCGGCGGCCTCGACGAAGCGGAGATCCTTGAGCATGAACTTCGCCGGTCCGGTGGGCGTGTAGTCGCGGGCGATCATGCGCGGGGCAAGCTGGTCCATGACGCGGCTGCCGGCGAGCCCGCCGGACAGCACGCCGAACAACTCGCCGACATCGAGGCCCTCGGCCTCAGCGACCACGGCCGCTTCGGCGAGGGCCGCCGCCGTCGTCCCGACAATGAGCTGATTGCAGGCCTTGGCGAGGGACCCCGCGCCGAGCGCCCCAAGGCGCACGACGTTCGCCCCCATGGCACGGAGGACGGGCCCGAGCGCGTCGAAGTCGGCCGGCTCGGCGCCGACCATGATGGCGAGCGTTCCGGCTTCGGCGCCGGCCCGGCCGCCGCTCACCGGCGCATCGACGACGGCGGCGCGGCCCGCACTCGCGCGGTCGACGGCGGCCCCGAAGCGCTTGACGGCGACGGGCGAGACGCTGCTCATGACGACGACGCGCGTTCGCTCGGCGGGCGGACTCGCGGCCCACGCGGAGAGCAGCGGGGCCGCGGCCTCCTCGATCATCGGCAGGTCGGGAAGCATGAACACGATGGTCCCGACGCCAGCGAGCTCCGCGACGGACGCGATCCGCTCTCCCCCGGCCGCCTCGAACGGCCCGTACGCCGCGGGTGAGCGGTTCCAGCCGCGCACACGCCATCCCGCCGCAAGGAGGTTGTTGGCCATGGGGCCGCCCATGAGGCCGAGCCCGACGAAACCCGCGGTTCCGCGGGTGCCGTTGTCGCGTGTCATGGTGGCTCTCCTCTCTGACATTTTGTTCAGTATATTAGCCGGATTTCAGTAGACTGGACACATGAGTCCAGAATCGCCCTCGCCCGCCGCGTCGCACGCCGGCGAACCCCTCACGGTGGCCATCGCCGTCCCCCTCGAAGCGGAGCTCGTCGAAGCGATCCGCGCCGTCGATCCCGCCGTTACCGTCCTGTACGAGCCGGACCTCCTCCCGCCCGAGCGCTTTCCCGCCGACCACGTGGGCGATCCGGCGTTCGTGCGCGACCCCGAGGCCGAGGAACGCTACTGGAAGCTCGTCAACTCGGCGGATGTGCTGTACGGATTCCCGAACGAATCCGCCGCCGGCTTCGCGCGGGTAGTCGCCGAAAACCCGCGGCTGCGCTGGGTTCACGCGATGGCCGCGGGGGCAGGCGCGGCCGTCAAGGCGAGCGGGGTCTCCCGTACCGAGCTCGAGCGCGTGACAGTGACAACCTCCGCGGGCGTGCACGCCCTCCCGCTAGCCGAATTCGCGGTCATGGGCATCCTCAACGGGCTCAAGCGCACGGCCGAGCTCGCTGCGGACCAGCAGGCCAAGCATTGGCCTGAGCTCCGCATCCCGACGCGCCTCGCCGCCGGCTCCCATGTGGTGATCGCTGGGCTCGGCGAGATCGGACTTGAGACGGCCCGGCTCGCGCGGGCGCTCGGCCTGACGGTGAGCGGCACGAAGCGGAACGCCGAGCCGATCGAGGGAATCGACGAGGTCGCGACCGCGGACCGGCTCCCCGAGCTCGTGCCTCACGCCGACGCACTCGTGAACACGCTCCCCGGCACGGCGTACACCGACGGGCTCATCGGCCGGGAGGTCTTCGCCGCGATGCGTCCCGGCACGATCCTGGTCAATGTGGGCCGCGGCACCGTTGTGGACGAGGCTGCGCTGCTCGAGGCGCTCGAGGCTGGCACCGTGGGCTATGCATGCCTCGACGTCTTCGCGGTCGAGCCGCTCCCAGCCGATTCGCCCCTGTGGGCGCACCCCCGTGTCCTCGTCTCGCCGCACACGTCGGCGCTGAGTGCTGCCGAGAACCGACTCATCGCCGAGCGGTTCGCAAGCAACCTGCGCAGGTTCCTCGACGGGGCGGCTCTCCCCCACACCGTGGACCCGGTGCACTTCTACTGATCCGCACCGCGGCCAAGCGAGTGAGGCCCCGCCGCGATTCGCGCGGCGGGGCCTCACTTTGCTCTGGGCTCGACTTCCTTCGGCTCGACTTGCTTGGGCTCGAGGCCTACGCCCCGTCCTCCAGCGCCGTGAGGTCGCGGCCCTTCGTCTCGCGGATGGTGAACGTCGTGGCGAACGTGATGAGCGCGAGGACCAGCGAGAAGCCAGCAAGCACCACCCATGAGTTGTTCGTGACGCTCAGGAGGATGCCGATGAGCACGGGAACGAGGCCCGACGCGACCATCGCAGAGATCTCGCGGCTCAGGGCGACGCCGGTGAAGCGGCGCGTGGCGCCGAACATCTCCGGCATGAGCGAGCACTGCGGCCCGAGGCACGCCTGGACGCCGATGCCCGTGCCGATCGCGATCACGACGAACACGAGCCACGGCTGCCCAAGCGTGACGAGGAAGAACGCCGGGAAGGCGATGATCGCCTGGAAGAGCGCCCCATAGCGGTACACCTTGACGCGGCCGACTCGGTCCGAGAGCGCGCCGAAGGCCACGACAGCGACCGCAGCGACCCCGGCCGCAACAAGGAGCGAGGCCGGCCCGATCGCCTTGTCAGTCTTGAAGGCCGCGACCGTGCCGAGGAACGAGACGACGACCGCCGAGTAGATCGACGAGTTGCCGTTCTCCGCCATGCGGATGCCGATGCCCTTGAGCACCGTGCGCCACGACGAGCGAACGACCGCAACGATGGGGTTCTTCACGACCTCGTTGTGCTTCTCGAGCTCCTGGAAGACCGGGGTTTCCTTGAGGCGGAGCCGGATGACGACCGCGGTCACGATGAGGATGAACGAGCAGAGGAACGGAACGCGCCACAGCCAGTCCTGGACGAGCTTGGGGTCCACGAGGCCGAGCAGCGCGAACGTGCCGGCGCCGAGGAGCGTGCCGAGCTGGATGCCGACGAACGGGAGGGCCGCGAAATAGCCGCGTCGCTTCGGCGGGGCTACCTCGGAGATGAGGGTCGTCGCGCCGGCCTGCTCCGCGCCGGCGCCGAGGCCCTGAAGGATACGGAGCGCGATCAGGAGGACGGGCGCGGCGGCGCCGACCTGGCTGTAGGTGGGCAGAAGGCCGATGAGGAAGCTCGCCGAGCCCATGAGGAGGATCGTGCCGAGCAGGACCATCTTGCGGCCCCAGCGGTCGCCGATGTAGCCGAAGATGAAGCCGCCCAGCGGGCGGGCCACGTAGGCCACGCCGAACGTTGCGAGCCCCACGATCATGCTCGCGTTGCCGAACGGGGCGAAGAAGAGCGGCCCGAAGACGAGGGCAGTCGCGAGGCCGAAGATGTAGAAGTCGTAGTACTCGAGGGCGGATCCGATCGAGCTCGCGAGCGTCGCGCCGCGGAGCTGGGCCGGATCGACGGCGACCTCGTCGGGCCGCGGGCCCGCCACGGGAAGCGCGCTGCCAGGATGGCTGGTGTGCATCTGTACTCCTTTGGACTCGCCGGCCCAAGGCTCGGCGGGGACGCATCATCATCAGGTCGGCGTGACACCGATCACTGTACTGAATAGCGTACAGAGTTCTGAACGATTGTCCAGTGGAGTGGATTCAGTTCACTCTGCTGACCATTCCCAGGGCCGCGATCACCCCATGGGGTTGCCGAGTGCCCGCGCGAGCTGCTGGAGCTCGCCGACCATGGCCGCCTTGTGCTCCTCGGTGAACGTCGCCTTGAGCGCCGTGACGCTCACGCCCAGGTTCGGCCCATGCGCGCCATGCGTCGGGACGGGCACCGCGAGGCACACGACCCCGAGCGTCGATTCCTCGTCCTCGAACGCGTACCCCTGGTTCTTGATGCGGTGCAGTTCCTCCTTGAACGCCTTGCCTGTGCGGATCGAGTGCGGCGTGAGGACGGGGAGCTCGGCATCGTCGGGGTACATGTCCTCCCAGTCATGCTCATGGAGTCGGCCGACGAGCGCCTTGCCCACAGCACAGAGCGACGCCGGCATCTTGTCGCCGATGGTGGAGGTGAGCCGAACGGCCGGGTGCCCCTCGTAGCGGGCCAGGTAGATCACGTGGTCCCCGTCGAGGAGCGCGATCCGCACCGTCTCGCGCGAAAGCGCGGGCGCCTGGGCACAGAACTGATAGAACTCGCGGATCTCGTCTCGTCGGCTCAGGTAGGACGCACCGAGCTCCACGAGCTTGCGCCCCAACGAGAAGTCACTGCCCTCGCGGGCCACGAGGCCCGCGTCCTCGAGCGCCTGGAGGATGTTCGACGTCGACGACTTCGGGATGCCCAGCTCGCGGGCAAGATCGCTCAGCGTCGCGCGCCCGCTGGGCGCGCTGGACAGCACGTCAAGGACGGCGGCCGCGCGCGTCACCGCCGGCGCCGGCGAGGACGACGACGCCTCCTCGCGCGCGCCGCGCTCCAGCTCGGGAATGGCTGCTGACCTGCTCGGTGCCACGGTGCTCCTAACCTGTGCGGGCGGACGCCCGCGCTTCGTCCAAAATACTGAACACAGATCATGATACTGAGCAACTGGTCGCGCAGGGAGCTTACGCGGCGTTCTCAGGAGCCGTCCGGGCAATCGTCGGATTTGTTCGTTACCGGCAGTTCACCTAGGATTCGAAAGCAGAGCCTCCCACCGCGGCAACCCCCCAATGGCTGCGGCGGGAGGCTCTTTCCATGCCGTGATCGAGACGGCGGAGCGCCAGAAGCCTGCCCAGAGGGCGCCGATCGAATAATGCCGATCGAATAATGGTGGGTCCTACCGGGATCGAACCGATGACATCCACGGTGTAAGCGTGGCGCTCTACCAGCTGAGCTAAAGACCCATGCCGGCCGCGCCGGCGAAATTCCACTCTACCCGACGCCAGCCCGCGCCAGACGCCGCTACGGGGCCTCCGTTGAGGAGAGTCGGGTGAGCGCTTCGGCGTACTCGCCGAGATCGCGGGCCTGGCCGCGCGGATTGACCACGCTGTAGCGGACGATGCCCGCCGAGTCGAGGATGAAGGTGCCGCGCAGGGCCATCCCGCTCGCGTCGTCAAACACCCCATAGCGCCGCGCGACCTCTCCGTGGGGCCAGAAGTCCGCCACGAGCGAAAAAGCGTATCCCTCGGCTTCCGCGAAGGCCCGGAGGGTGAACTTGCTGTCCACCGAGACGGCGACGACCTCGGCGCCCGCGCGAGAGAACACGTCCCAGCGGTCACGGATCTCCGAGAGCTCGCTCGTGCAGATCCCGGAGAACGCGAAGGGATAGAACACGACGACCACGGGCCTGCCGCGCAACGCGGAGAGCCGAACGGGCTCACCGAATTGATTCGGGAGCTCGAAGTCGGGAGCCTCGTCGCCGAGGTGGGGAGGGTGAGCTGGGAAAGCGTCGGTCACTTCTTGCGCGCCAGGCGCGTGGCGTGCCAATCCTTCGAGACGCCGGCTGTGGACGTCGAATGGAGGCCCGCGGTCGGAGCCGCCTCCTGGACTTCGCTCGGGGGCACATAGCCATCCCGCCCCTGCTTGGGGGTCAGGAGCCAGACGACACCACGGTCCTCGAGGGTGGTCTGGGCGTCGACGAGCATGTCCACGAGGTCGCCGTCGCCGTCGCGCCACCACACGACGACCGCGTCGACGACGTCGTGCTCTTCCTCGTCAAGTAGCTCGGAGCCCACCCGGTCCTCGATGGCCTCCCTGAGGCCGAAGTCGACGTCCTCGTCGTAGCCGAACTCCTGGATCAGGTCTCCCCCCTTGAAACCCAATCGCTCCGCCACATTGCTTTCCGCGGCGGTGTCGGTCTCGCCCACGTTCTCCTCCTCTAGCAGACCCCGCTCGCCTTGTGCCGCGGGGAATGTATCTATAAGCCAACACCGTTTGGCGCGTAGCATCAAGCGCACGCGCTGCGCGCGCCCGGCCTGCGCCGCTAGAGTGACAGGGAGCGCGCCGCTGCTCCGGCTGGGGAACCCGGCTGCCTGATGAGGGGCGCTTACACGAAAATGGGCCTGAACTTTGAGGCCCAGCAACGATACTGCCCGGCGTCCGGCAGCCACCAGCTGGCGGTCCAACGGGCTCGAAGAGAGGTTTTGGACGTGTCTGTAGGAGAGGAAACCTCGCACATCCTCAGCGGCCTGACGAACCAGCTGCCGGACCGCGACCCTGAAGAGACCGCGGAGTGGATCGAGTCTCTCGACGCCCTGATCGAACAGCAGGGCACCGAGCGCGCGCAATACATCATGCGCAGCCTCCTCCAGCGAGCGGGATCGCGGAGTGTGGGCGTTCCCATGGTCACGACGACGGACTTCGTGAACACGATCCCCGCGGACCAGGAGCCCGAGTACCCGGGCAATGAAGAATTCGAGCGCCGCTACCGCGCCTACATGCGCTGGAATGCCGCGATCATGGTGCACCGCGCGCAGCGCCCCGGTATCGGCGTGGGCGGCCACATCTCGACCTACGCGGGCGCCGCGACGCTCTACGAGGTGGGCTTCAACCACTTCTTCCGCGGCAAGGACCACCCCGGCGGCGGCGACCAGGTCTTCTTCCAGGGCCACGCCTCCCCCGGGATGTACTCACGCGCGTTCATGGAGGGCCGCCTGTCCGAGCAGGACCTCGACGGCTTCCGCCAGGAGAAGTCGCACGAAGGCCACGCGCTCTCCTCCTACCCGCACCCGCGCATGATGCCGGAGTTCTGGGAGTTCCCGACCGTGTCCATGGGCATCGGTCCGATGAACGCGATCTACCAGGCGCAGACGAACCGCTACCTCCACAACCGCGGCCTCAAGGACACCTCCGACCAGCACGTGTGGGCCTTCCTCGGCGACGGCGAGATGGACGAGCCCGAGAGCCGCGGCCTCCTGCAGCTCGCCGCGAACGACAACCTCGACAACCTCACGTTCGTGGTCAACTGCAACCTCCAGCGCCTCGACGGGCCGGTGCGCGGCAACGGCAAGATCATCCAGGAGCTCGAGGCGTTCTTCCGCGGCGCGGGCTGGAACGTCATCAAGGTCATCTGGGGCCGCGAGTGGGACGCCCTGCTCAAGAAGGACGACAACGGCCAGCTCGTGAAGATCATGAACGAGACGCTGGACGGGGACTACCAGACCTACAAGGCGGAGTCCGGCGGGTTCGTCCGCGAGCACTTCTTCGGCAAGACGCCGGAGACCAAGGAGCTCGTGGCGGACTACTCCGACGAGCAGATCTGGAACCTCAAGCGCGGCGGCCACGACTACTGGAAGGTCTACGCCGCGTACAAGGCCGCGACGGAGTTCCGTGGCAAGCCCACGGTCATCCTCGCGATGACGGTCAAGGGCTACGGCCTGGGCCCGCACTTCGAGGGCCGCAACGCGACCCACCAGATGAAGAAGATGACGCTCCAGGACCTCAAGGACTTCCGCGACCACCTGCGGATCCCGATCTCCGACGAGCAGCTCGAGGCCGATCCCTACCAGCCGCCGTACTACCACCCCGGCGCCGGCGCCCCCGAGATCGAGTACCTGATGCAGCGCCGCAAGGCGCTGGGCGGCTTCCTCCCGGAGCGCCGCGACCCGCAGCGCGCCATCGAGCTGCCGTCGGAGAAGTCGTTCGAGGTGGCCAAGCGCGGCTCGGGCAAGCAGCAGGCCGCGACCACCATGGCGTTCGTCCGCCTGCTCAAGGACCTCATGCGGGACAAGGACTTCGGCAAGCGCATCGTGCCGATCGTCCCGGACGAGGCGCGCACGTTCGGCATGGACGCGTTCTTCCCGACCGCGAAGATCTACAACCCGAAGGGCCAGAACTACCTCTCCGTGGACCGCGACCTCGTGCTCGCGTACAAGGAGGCGCCTGAGGGCCAGATCCTGCACGCCGGCATCAACGAGGCCGGCTCGATCGCCGCATTCACGGGGGCAGGAACCGCCTACGCGACGCACGACGAGACGCTCGTCCCCGTCTACGTCTTCTACTCGATGTTCGGCTTCCAGCGTACGGGCGACGGGATCTGGGCGGCTGCGGACCAGATGGCGCGCGGCTTCATCATCGGCGCGACCGCCGGCCGCACGACGCTCACGGGCGAGGGCACCCAGCACGCGGACGGCCACTCGCCGCTCCTCGCGTCGACGAACCCGGCTGTGGTCACCTATGACCCCGCGTACGGGTACGAGATCGGCCACATTATGAAGGCCGGCATCGAGCGCATGTACGGCGGGAACCACCCGGATCCCAACGTCATGTACTACCTCACGGTGTACAACGAGCCGATCGTCCAGCCGGCCGAGCCGGAGGAGCTCGACGTCGAGGGCCTGCTCAAGGGCATCTACCTTCTCTCGCCGGCCAAGATCGACGGCCCGCGGACCCAGCTCCTCGCCTCGGGCGTGTCGGTCCCGTGGGCCATCGAGGCGCAGCGGATCCTCGCCGAGGAGTGGGGCGTCTCCGCGGACGTCTGGAGCGTCACGTCGTGGACCGAACTCCGCCGCGACGGCCTCGCCGCCGAGGCCGAGGCATTCCTCAACCCGGGCCAAGAGCCGCGCGTGCCGTTCGTCGCGCGGCAGCTCGCGGGCGCGACCGGGCCGATCGTCGCCGTCACGGACTACATGAAGGCCGTGCCGGACCAGATCCGCCAATTCCTCCCGAACGAGTTCGCGACGCTCGGCGCGGACGACTTCGGCTTCGCGGACACCCGCGCCGCCGCCCGACGGTACTTCCACATCGACAGCCACTCCGTGGTGGTCCGCGCGCTCCAGATGCTCGCGCGCCGCGGCGAGGTCGATTCCGATGCGCCGCGCCAGGCGTTCGAGCGTTACCGGCTGCGCGACGTCAACGCCGGCACGACGGGCAACGCGGGCGGCGACAGCTAGCCTTCCGTCCCCGACCGCACCACGAACGACGGCGGCGCTCCCCAATACGGGTGCGCCGCCGTCGTCGTCCGCTTGTAGCCTTCGCACAAATTCGGGCGACGGCGGCGCGCAGCCTATGCTCTTCACATGTCCCAGCAGACGCACGCGTCCGGAGGCACCCGGCGGGGCCGGCTCAAGGCCGCCCCGGCGAAGGCCGAGACGCTCAAGAAGCTGCGCAGCAGCGTCGGCCAGCTGTCAACGACCACCACGCGGGAGCTCGAACGTGCGCTCCCCTGGTACGGCCGCCTGAGCGCGGACGAGCGCTCGGCCCTCGGCCTCGTGGCGCAGAACGGCATCGCCGCGTTCGTGACGTGGTACGAGCGGCCGGCCCTCCCGTCGTGGGTGCTTTCCGACGTCTTTGGGAACGCGCCCACCGAGCTGACCCGCTCGATCAGCCTCCAGAAGGCGCTCCAGCTCATCCGAATCGTGGTCGAGGTCGTCGAGGACCAGGTGCCGAACCTCGCGTCGGAGGAGGACCAGCCCGCGCTCCGCGAGGCCGTGCTCCGCTACTCTCGCGAGGTCGCGTTCGCGGCGGCCGACGTCTACGCGCGGGCCGCCGAAACGCGCGGCTCATGGGACACGCGGCTTGAAGCACTCATCGTCGACGCGATCCTGCGCGGGGAGAACACGGACGCCTTGCGTTCCCGCATCGCAGCGCTCGGCTGGAAGGCGCAGGAGCGCTTCCTCGTCATGGTCGGCGGCTCGCCGCTCGAGCCGAGTCCGAGCTACGTGGGCGAGGTGCGGCGCATGGCGGGACGCTACGCGCAGGACGCGCTCGTGGGCATCCAGGGCGATCGCCTCATCCTCATCCTCGGCGGGGTTGCCGAGGATGAGACCGCCTATTCGCGGCTGAGCGAGATCTTCGCGCCCGGCCCGGTCGTGTTCGGCCCGCAGGCCGAGAGCATCCCCGAAATCAGCGCGTCCGCGCAGGCCGCGTTCGCCGGGCTCTCCGCGGCCCGCGCGTGGCCCAACGCCCCGCGGCCCGTGGCCGCCGACGATCTCCTCCCCGAGCGTGTTGTCGCGGGCGACGACGCCGCGCGCCGCGCGCTCGTCCAGAAGATCTACCGCCCGCTCCTCGCGGCCTCGAATGGGCTCGTCGAGACGCTGAGCGCGTACCTCGAGCTCGGGCACTCGCTCGAGGCGACCGCGCGAGAGCTCTTCGTGCACGCGAACACGGTCCGCTACCGGCTGCGGCGCGTGTGCGACGTCACCGGATGGGACCCGCTCCTGCCCCGCGAGGCGTTCGTCCTGCAGACCGCACTCGTCGTGGGACGCCTCGCGGCGCACCCTCCGGGGCGGGAGAGACCGGCCCGCCAGGGGGCCTGAAACACCCGGCGGGGCACGGACCCCCGTTGTAGACTTCCTACAATCCGCGTTCTGGAGCTTGGTACACGCGGGCACCGCTGGAACTGTCCACCCTTTGGAAAGCTGGAATCGTGCTAGCAATTGTCTGCCCTGGACAGGGCTCCCAGACGCCGGGCTTCTTGTCGCCGTGGCTCGAGCTGCCCTCCGCCGCCGAGCATCTTGGCTCGCTCGGCGAGGTGGTCGGGCTCGACCTCGTGGCGCACGGAACGACCTCGACGGAAGAGACCATCAAGGACACGGCTGTCGCGCAGCCCCTCATCGTTGCCGCTGGCCTCGTGGCCGCCCGCACCCTCTTCGACGTCGAGCTCTCGACGCTCCCGGTCGTGCTCGCCGGCCACTCCGTCGGCGAGATCACGGCCTCGGCCCTCGCGGGAGTCCTGAGCGAGGCGGACGCCATGAAGTTCGTGGGCGTCCGCGCCCGCGAGATGGCCAAGGCCGCCGCCGTGACTCCGACCGGCATGAGCGCGGTCGTGGGCGGCGACCCGGACGAGGTCCTCAAGGCGATCGACGCGAGCGGCGCCTCCCCCGCCAACGTCAACGGAGGCGGCCAAGTCGTCGCCGCCGGGACGCTCGAGCAGCTCGCGAACCTCGCCGAAAACCCGCCCGCGAAGGCGCGCGTCATTCCGCTCAAGGTCGCCGGCGCGTTCCACACCCAGCACATGGCCCCTGCGGTCGCGGCGCTCGAGGAGCTGCGGCCCAGCCTCGGCGTGACCGATCCGGCCGTGCCGCTCCTCTCCAACTTCGACGGCCGCGAGGTCGTCTCGGGCCCGGCCGCGATCGAGAGCCTCGTCGCGCAAGTCTCGCGCCCGGTCCGCTGGGACCAGTGCATGGAGACGATGAAGAGCCTCGGCGTGACCGGGCTCATCGAGCTTGCCCCGGCCGGTACGCTCACGGGCCTCGCGAAGCGCGGGCTCCCGGGCGTCAAGGCCGTCGCGGTCAAGACCCCGGCGGATCTCTCTGCGGCGCTCGAGCTGTTCGCCGCAGACGCCGTGCAAAACCCTTCAACGGAAGATGAGACGGTATGAGCGTCCCCACGCTGCGCCAGACCCAGACCCGCGAGCACTCGCGCATCATCGGACTCGGCGTGTACCGCCCTTCCGTGATCGTCACGAACGACGACGTGTGCCAGTGGATCGACTCCTCGGATGAATGGATCCGGCAGCGCACCGGCATCGTGACCCGCCACCGCGCTCCGGCCGAGGTCGAGCTCATCGACATGGCGGAGGCCGCCGCGCGCGAGGCGCTCGAGCGGGCCGGGATCGAGGGATCCCAGCTCGGGGCCGTGATCGTCTCCACGGTCACGCATCCCTACGCGACCCCCTCGGCCGCCGCCCTCCTGTGCGACCGCATCGGCGCGACGCCGGCCCCCGCCTACGACATCTCCGCCGCATGTGCCGGCTACTGCTACGGCATCGCGCAGGCCGACTCGCTGGTCCGCTCTGGGGCCGCGGAGTACGTGCTCGTGGTCGGCGCGGAGAAGCTGAGCGACTTCATCGACAACAGCGAGCGGAGCATCTCGTTCCTGCTCGGCGACGGCGCGGGCGCCGTCGTCATCGGCCCGTCCGAGACGCCAGGCATCGGGCCCTCCATCTGGGGCTCGGACGGCAGCAAGTGGAACACGATCGGGATGACGCACTCGCTGCTCGACGTCCGCGATCTCTCCGACGAGGCTGAGCGCGACGGCGCGGGGAACGCTGCGGCCGTGCTCGGCACCGAGGCGAAGATCTGGCCGACGCTCCGCCAAGACGGCCAGTCCGTTTTCCGGTGGGCCGTCTGGGAGATGGCCAAGGTCGCGAAGCGCGCTCTCGACGCCGCTGGAGTCAAGCCGGAGGACCTCGCTGCGTTCGTGCCGCATCAGGCGAACATGCGTATCATCGACGAGATGGTCAAGCAGCTCAAGCTGCCGGAGAGCGTCGTCGTCGGCCGCGACATTGCGGACGCCGGCAACACGTCGGCTGCGTCGATCCCGCTTGCCACGCACCGGCTTCTTCAGGAGAATCCCGAACTGAGCGGCAAGCTCTCGCTCCAGATCGGCTTCGGCGCCGGGCTCGTGTTCGGCGCTCAGGTAGTCACCCTCCCGTAGTCCCCCAGCGCGCCGGGCGAATGCCCGGCGCGTGAGAAACCAAGCCGCACAAGCGGCTTGCCCAGCCCGCCGGCGCGAGCCGGCGAACCAGAAAAGGAGCCGACATGGCTAGCAACGAAGAGATCCTCGCCGGCCTGGCCGAGATCATCAACGAGGAGACCGGCCTGGCCCCCGAGGCCGTCCAGCTGGAGAAGTCCTTCACCGATGACCTCGACATCGACTCGATCTCGATGATGACCATCGTCGTGAACGCCGAGGAGAAGTTCGGCGTGCGCATCCCCGACGAGGAGGTCAAGAACCTCTCGACCGTCGGCGACGCCGTGGACTTCATCTCCAAGGCTCAGGCCTGACCTTTCCTCCGCGACGGCCGGTACCTCCGAGGTGCCGGCCGTCTGCTCCATCCTGACAGCCGTCACGGCTCGAAGACTCGTCGAAAGAGTGAATCATGGCCCGCAAAGTTGTCATCACCGGCCTCGGCGCCACGACCCCTGTGGGCGGCGACGTCCCGACGCTGTGGCAGAACGCGCTCAAGGGAGTCTCCGGCGTCGTCCGGCTAACAGACGACTGGGTCGAGGAATACGACCTCCCCGTGAAGATCGCGGCCAGGCTCGCCGTGCCCGCGGAAGACGTCCTCGGGCGGGTCGAGATGAAGCGCATGGACCCGTCCACGCAGTACGGCGTCATCGCAGCGCGCGAGGCATGGAAGGACTCCGGGATCGAGGAGATCGATCACGATCGCCTCGCCGTGGCCTTCGCAACCGGGATCGGCGGCGTGTGGACGCTGCTGAGCGCCTGGGACACGCTCAAGGACAAGGGGCCCCGACGGGTCCTCCCCATGACCGTGCCGATGCTCATGCCGAACGGCGTGGCCGCGGCCGTGAGTCTCGACCTCGGGGCCCGCGCTGGCGCTCACACTCCCGTCTCGGCGTGTGCGTCCGGCACGGAGGCCATGGCCGTGGGCCAGGAGCTCATCCGGGCCGGCAAGGCCGACGTCGTCATGGTGGGCGGCGCCGAGGCGGCCATCCATCCCATGCCGCTCGCGGCGTTCGCGTCGATGCAGGCGCTCTCGAAGCGCAATGACGATCCCGAGCATGCCTCGCGCCCGTACGACATCGATCGCGACGGCTTTGTGATGGGCGAGGGCGCGGGTGCGCTCGTGCTCGAGGCCGAGGAGCACGCCCGGGCCCGCGGCGCCCGAATCTACGCCGAGCTCGCGGGCACGTCAGTGACGGCTGATGCCTACCACATCACGGCGCCGGACCCCGAGGGACTCGGGGCGACCCGCGCGCTCAAGGCAGCGATGTTCGACGCCCGCGTCCAGCCCGAGGACATTGTTCACATCAACGCCCATGCAACGTCCACCCCGGTGGGCGACAAGCCCGAGTACACGGCTCTCCGGGCCGCCCTCGGCACACACATCGACAACGTTGCCGTCTCCGCAACTAAGTCCCAGATGGGCCACCTGCTTGGGGCCTCCGGCGCTGTCGAGGCAGTCCTGACGGTTCTCGCGGTCTACGACCGCAAAGCCCCGGCCACCATCAACCTCGACCACCAGGATCCGGAGATCCCGCTCAACGTCGTGACGACTGCGCGCGAGCTGCCCCAGGGCGACATCGTCGCCCTGAGCAACTCGTTCGGCTTCGGCGGCCACAACGCTGTCATCGTGGTCCGCAACCACTGACCGTCCACGGTTCGTGCGCGCCTGCTTGACGACTGCGGCACGACAAACGGCCGTGGGCCCGCCGAACTGGCGGGACCCACGGCCGTTGCGCGATGGGGGTAGTCTCGGCGCCGGGTCGGCGCTTGGGGCAGGCTTGCCTAGCCGACCTGATGCAGCCAGCGCACGGGAGCGCCTTCGGCGGCGTGCCGGAACGGCTCGAGCTCCTCGTCCCACGCCTCACCGAGGGCCAGAGAAAGCTCGTGGAACACGGCGGCCGGGTCGCCAGCGCCCGATTCGTAGGCGTACCGGATACGATCCTCGGTCACCATGATGTTTCCGTGGACGTCGGTCGTCGCGTGGAAGATCCCGAGCTCAGGGGTGTGCGACCACCGCGCCCCGTCGACGCCGGGGCTCGGCTCCTCCGTGACCTCGTAACGAAGGTGGGCCCATCCGCGCAGGGAGGACGCCAATTGAGCCCCCGTGCCGGGTGCGCCGACCCACGAGAGCTCGGCCCGGAACATTCCGGGCGCAGCTGGCTGAGCCGTCCACTCGAGATCTGTCCTCTTCTCGACGACGGAGCCAATAGCCCACTCAACGTGCGGGCACAGCGCACTCGGTGACGAGTGCACGAACAGCAGACCACGTGTCATCACTGCAGACATTCCATCCTCCATCGCTGTCGGTACGTCTTCCCCTACGACCGTCAGCACATGGAGCGTGTGATCCTGTGGCAATTCAGTTTTCTTGGCCAGAACGCGAAAGCATCGCACACGGCCGCCACGGTCATTCTGCCGGACGGTTGGCGATTCCGCCAGCACCGGCCCGCGACACGCGGCGTGTCTTTCGGCGTGTCGTTCGGTCCAGCCCGCGGCTTTCAGGCCCGCGGATGGGCCTGGACGTAGCTTGCCCGGAGCCTCTCGACCGAGACGTGAGTGTAGAGCTGGGTCGTCGCGAGGCTCGAGTGGCCGAGCAGCTCCTGGACGGATCGCAGGTCCGCTCCACCGTCGAGAAGGTGGGTCGCCGCCGTATGCCGCAGGGCGTGTGGCCCGCTCGCCGCGGTGTCTCCGAGGGCTCGAAGCGCGGCGTCGACGGTCTCCCGGGCCTGACGCTGGCCGAGCCTCCCGCCGCGCTTGCCGAGGAAGAGCGCGGGCCCGCTCGCGGCCGTGAGGAGCGCACCGCGCGCCCCGCTCCAGCGGACGACGGCGTTCGCGGCCGGGACGCCGAACGGCACCGTGCGCTCCTTGTTGCCCTTCCCGAGGACCCGCAGCGTGCGGGCCGAGAGGTCGACGTCATCGAGGTCGAGGCCCACGAGCTCCGAAACGCGGATCCCGGTCGCGTACAGCAGCTCGAGGAGTGCCCAATCACGCACGGCGACAGGATCCCTGCCCTCCGCAACGGAGGCAAGGGCCGAGAGCAGGCGGCGGGCCTGCTCCGCGTGGAGCACTTCGGGAAGGCCCCCGTGACGCTTGGGCGACGCGAGCCGGAGCGCCGGATCCACCTCGAGCAGCCCTTCGCGCACGGCCCACGACGTGAACGACCGGACGGCCGCGGAACGGCGGGCAAGTGTGGCGCGCGACAGGCCTTCCTCGCTTTGCCTGCCGAGCCACCGCCGGAGGCTCGCGAGCCCGACGTCGCTGAGCTTGCGTGCGCCGTCCTGTTGGGCGGCGCTGAGCATCGACACGAGATCGCCCTCGTAGGCGCGCACCGTGTGCTCGGATCTGCCCCGTCCGAGCGCGAGGTACCGCAGGAAACCCTCGAGGGGTTCGCGCAGCCCACGGGCGAGAGGAAGGTGATCGTGCACAAAGCCACTGTGGCCGCCCTCCCCCAGCGGGACAAGCCGACACCCTTCTCGTAACAAGAACGAGACCGAGAGAGCCCCTCGGGGCTCGGCCGTTACGGGGAGGCCGGGCGTCCGCCGCCGTGCTCACCGCCCCGTGCGGCGCCAACCGGACCCCGAGTCGATGCACAGCCCCAGGAGCTGGAGCCTGCCGAGCCCGGCGCGCACCTGCGCTGGCTTGAGCCCGGCCACGTTGGCGAGCCGCTCGATCGTCGTCCCCTGTTTCAGGGGAAGCGCGTCGAGCAGGAGCACGTCCTCGACCGAGAGCCCGTCGTGGACGGCCCGCTTGCCCGACTTCTCCGACGCGAGGCCCGCACCGATGGGCGCGAGGAGCTCGTAGACCTCTTCGACGTCCGTCACGCAGACCGCCCCGGCCTCCCGGAGGAGGCGATGGCAGCCCGCCGAGCTCGCGGAGTACACCGACCCCGGGACGGCCGCGACCGGGCGGGCGAGGTCCGCTGCGTGGTTGGCCGTGCTCAGCGCGCCGGAACGATACTGCGCCTCGACCACGACGGTCGCGCCCGCGAGGGCAGCGATAAGCCGATTCCGGCGCAGGAACCGGTGCCGGGTCGGCGCCCCACCGGGCGGAAGCTCGGAGACGAGCAGGCCCTGCCGGGCTATGGTGCGCAGGAGCTCTTCGTTACCCGCAGGGTAGTAGCGGTCAAGACCTCCGGCCATGACCGCGACGGTCGGCAACGCGGAGCCCTCCGAAACAAGAGCCGCGCGATGAGCCTGCGCGTCGATGCCGTAAGCACCTCCACTGATCACTGTCACCCCGCGGTCCACGAGGCCCTTGGAGATTTCGCCGGCGACGCTGAGCCCGTAAGGGGTTGCGTCGCGAGACCCCACGACGGCCGCGCAGCGACGCACCTCCGGAAGGTTCTCCTCCCCGCGGGCCCAGAGCCCGATCGGCGCCTGGGCCCCGAGATCAGCGAAGCCTTCAGGCCACTCCGGATCCTCGGGAATGAGCAGCCTGCCGCCGAAGCGGGCGATGGTCTCGAGGTCCCGCTGGGGCGCGAGATCCGGCACGCGCGCCTTCCAACGCTCCTGAGCGCTCGCGAGCCCCTCCCACGACTTGGCGCCTCCGCCGAGGACGAGGCTCCCGACCGCGGCGTCGAGCCGCGGGTCAGGACCCACGCGTGCCGTCGCGACGGCCAAGGCGTCCGAGGGACCGAGGATGGCCACGAGAGCAGCCCCCGTGGCGTCACCAGGCTCCATGAGACGCGTGAGCGCGGCCCTGGCCATCCGCGCCGGGGCGAGGGCGTCTCGCTCGCGCGGGGCGCCGAGCCCGCCTCCCCGAATCTGGACTCCCCCGGTCATGCCGCTGTCTCCGCCGCGCGAAGAAGGAGCGCCTGCCCGATCTCGTCGTCCCCGGGACGGTCTACCTCTGCCAGGTCCGCGATCGTCCACGCAATCCTCAACACCCTGTCGAAGCCTCGCGCCGTGAGCGTCTGGGCCACCATCGCCTTCTCGAGCGGACGGGTCGTAGTTTGCGCGAGCCGAAGAGCGCCGCGAAGCAAGCGGCCCGGTGCCTCGGCGTTCGTGTCGAATCCGTACGGCCGGAGCCGCTCGGCCTGCCGGTCCCTCGCCTTGCGGACCCGCACGGCGACGTCCGCCGACGACTCCGCCGGTGCCCCCACGCTCAGGTCGACCATCGAGACACGTTGCACCGCGAGCTGTATGTCCACCCGATCGAGCAGCGGGCCCGAGAGCTTGGCCTTGTACCGTCGGCGCACCTGTGGCGTACACGTGCAGTTGAGTCCTTTGCCCGTGGACTGACCGCAAGGACACGGGTTCGCCGCGAGGACGAGTTGGAAGCGAGCGGGGTACGTGGCCTCACCCGCCGCCCGATCGATCCTGACCATGCCGCTCTCGAGAGGCTGGCGCAGCGACTCGAGGGCACGCGATTCGAACTCGGGCGCCTCGTCGAGGAACAGCACTCCGCGGTGCGCGCGAGAGGCCGCCCCGGGGCGGGGAATCCCCCTGCCCTCCGCCAACGATCGACGCCCTCGTTGCCGTGTGGTGCGGGTTCTCGAACGGGGGCCTCCGCAGGAGCTCGCGCGTCGCGCTCGGATGGCTCGAGAGCGAGTGGATAGCCGTGACCTCCATCGCCGCCTCGTCGTCGAGTTCTGGGAGGATCCCTGGCAGCCGCTCTGCGAGCATCGTCTTCCCAGCGCCAGGCGGCCCCATCATGAGCAGATGGTGCCCGCCCGCTGCAGCAACCTCGAGTGCCGCCCGGGCTTCGTGCTGGCCCGCGACGTCTCGCAGGTCGAGGCTCCCGCTGCGTGGTTCCGCCTCGACGCCGTGATCGGCCTGGCCACTCGGCCTCGTCTCCCGCTCGGGCAGAACCACGTTGATCGGATCCGCGCCGAAATCCAGGACAAGGCTGCCAAGCGATTCGTAGCCATGGACCCGGGCCCCGGGCACAAGCCGTGCCTCCGGGGCGTTCTCCGCCGCGACGATCACCTCGGGATAGCCCGCCCGCACGGCCGCCATGACCGCCGGCAGGATCCCCTGGATGGGGCGCAGGCGCCCGTCGAGGCCGAGCTCGGCGATGAAGACTGCCTCGGCCGGAGGCCTGATGTCCCCCGCGGCCGCAAGCGCGGCAATGGCGATCGCCAAATCGAACGCCGTGCCCCGCTTCGGCAGAGACGCGGGGATGAGATTCACGGTGATCTTCCGGCGGCTGAGCGGGAGCCCCGAGTTCTGTGCGGCCGACCGGACCCGCTCCTTCGCCTCGTTGAGCGCCGAATCCGGCAGACCCAGCAGGACGAAGGCCGGGAGCGTCTGCCCGATGTCCGCCTCGACCTCGACCACGTAGCCGTTGAGCCCCACGAGGCCAATCCCGAGCGCGCGGCCAACGGAAGTCACGCGACGCCCCGAAGGTGCTCGAGGACCGGCATGTCGAGCCCGGCTCCCGTCACGGCGATGACGTCGACGCGCCGCGCGACGTGCGCCACGGGATGCTCGCGGGCCCACGCTGAGGCAAGCCTCGCCACGCGACCCAGCTTGACGGCGTCGACCGCCTCGAAGGGGTGCCCGTACGCCCACGACGACCTCGTCTTGACCTCGACCGCGACCAGCACGCCGCCGTCGAGCGCCACGAGATCGAGTTCCCCGTCCTTGCACCGCCAGTTCCGGTCGAGGATGACCACCCCGCCGGCCTTGAGATAGTCCTCGGCGAGCCGCTCTCCGCGCTGCCCGAGCCTGTCTTTCGCCCTCATGCGTCCAGCCTGCCCCGGAACCGCAGACGGATCCGGCCGCGCGGCGCCCATGTGGACCATCCGCCCGAAAGAGTTCTGTGGAGGACTATACGAGCCCGCCAGACGAGCCAATTCAAGGCCCCGTGGAGCCGTGACGGGGAAGTCATCGAATCGACAGCGCGCACCCGCAATTCGCACGCTTTCGGTCATCTGTTCCGAGGACCTTGAGGTTTATCCATCGAAGCGCGTTAATCGTCGCCATGAGCGTCATTACCTGGGCGGCAGACCAGCTGGACAGCTGGTCGAAGGGCCGAAATCCCAGCCCTGCAGACAGCCGGCACCTGATCGGCTCGTGGGCGGCGAAGAGCCTGCTGCAGTACTTCGCCGTCGAATGGATCGTCTTCCTCTCGTGGAGCGACTACGCGTACTGGCGGAACGTCGTGAGCGACCTCGGCGCGCGCGGATGCCATTCGGTCGATGGCCAGACCACGTGTCGTTCGGCCTTCGTCGCCGCGGACCTCTCCTTCATCCTCATCGGCGTGGGCGTGACCGTCGCCGCCCTGCTCATCACCTCGACCGTTCTGCGCGTGGGCGGCCACTCCGCGGAGCATGAGAAAGAGCTCCGCCTCTCTCGGGCCGCGGGCCAGGCCAATCTTCCCGCGACGAAGCGGCTCATCCGCCACCTCGGCGGCGAGCATGAGGGCCGCGAGCTCACGCGCGCTCACCACCTCACGACCGCGACGCGATTCTTCATGGCCGTCGCGGGGCTCGCGGTCGTGGGGGTCGGCGTGTTCCCCGAGGACTTCTACGCGGCGGACGGCATGCCGTGGGGCCACATGATCAGCACCGCGGTGTTCCTGGTCTGCGCCATCGTCACGCTCGTGCTGCTCGGCATCCTGTGGCTCAGGCCGCGCCCCGTTGTGGCTCGGATCCTCCTCGGATTGGCCGCAGTCGCGTCGGTCGGGGGAACCTTGTTTCTGATCAAGACCGTGGCGGCAATCGCAGGCCACCCCGAGGTCCTCGGCGACTTCACGGGACTCTACGAGCGGGGCGTCATCTACGGATTCATCGTGGGCATGGCCGTGATGGGGTGGGCCCTCAGCAGCGGGGCCCATCGGCGCCCCGTCGCCGAAGGCTCGGGAAAGCACCGAGGCTCCGACGACGGCGTCACCTCGCTCAACGGGAAGCGCCGCATGGAGGCCGGATCGACGACCGTGCCGCTGAGTTCGCCGGCGGCCTGACCAGCCTCCCGCAGGACCGCCTAGTTGCCCAGCGCGTCCTTCGGGAGCGCGAGGTCCTCGACCTTCGGAAGCTCTTCGACGTTGACGTCCTTGAACGTGATGACCCGGACGCTCTTGACGAAGCGGGCGCTGCGGTAGACGTCCCACACCCACGCGTCCTGGAGGGTCAGGTCGAAGTACACCTCGCCGTCGGCCGAGCGGGCCTGGAGGTCCACGTGGTTCGCGAGGTAGAAGCGGCGCTCGGTCTCGACGACGTAGCTGAACAGCGAGACGACATCCCGGTATTCGCGATAGAGCTGCAGCTCCATGTCGGTCTCATAGTTCTCGAGGTCTTCTGCGCTCATAGTCCTATCTTCCTCCACCCTCAACGGGCTCTCCTGCGAACCCTTCGAGGTTCCAACTCCGGCGGTGCCACACGGTCGGGCCGTACGCCGCCAGGGCGGCACGGTGGTCCGGCGTCGCATAGCCCTTGTTGACGGCCCACCCGAACCGGGGATCGTCCTCCCCGAGCCGCATCATGATGCCATCGCGCTCGACCTTCGCGAGAATACTCGCCGCGGCGACCGCCTGGCACTTGAGGTCCGCCTTGATCATGGTGTGCACGGGCACGGTTGGCGGTGCTGCGACGTCCCCGAAGAGGGCGCCCTGCCCGCCGCGCCCGAGCCAGTCGTAGTTCCCGTCGAGATGGACGACGTCGGGCACAAACCCTGCCGCGGCGATCTCGCCGAGCGCTCGGGTCCCCGCGAGCCGCAGCGCCTCCATGAGCCCAAACTCGTCGATCTCCTCGGCGGCCGCGTGCCCGACGGCGCTCGCGACACCCCACGACCGCACGAGTGGGACGAGCTCGATCCGCTTCTCCGGGGCAAGGAGCTTGCTGTCCCTCAACACCGTCCGGGTCCGAACGGTCCGCACGTCGATGACGACGACGCCGACGCTCACGGGCCCGGCGAGGGCCCCCCGGCCCACCTCGTCGCAGCCCGCCACGAGCGGCCCGTACTCACCCGCGAGACGGCGCACGTACCGCAGCGTCGGCGCGGGTGCGGCAGCTCGCCGTGCGGCGGGCTGCCGTTCGGTGGCGATGGGCTGGAGGGCGGTCATGCTACTTGGGCGAGGGGACGGTGGCAAAGGTGTTCGGATAGTTGCCGAGGGCGCCAAGGCGGTTGAGGGGCCACGCGATGACGGTGGCCTGGCCCTCGATGTCGCTCTCATCGATGAAGCCGTTTCCGGCCTGCGAGGCGTTGTGGAAGCGGGAATCCGATGAGTGATTCCTATTGTCGCCCATGACCCACACCTTGCCGGCGGGCACCGTCACGTCGAACGGCACGGGGCGCGGCACCTCGGCTGGGTTCACATAGGGCTCGTTGAGCGCCACGCCGTTCACGGTGATGTGCTGCTGTGCGTCGCAGCAGACCACGTGGTCCCCCGGAAGTCCGATGAGCCGCTTGATGAGGTGCTGCTGGGACGTGTCAGGGAGCAGGCCGATGAACTCGAGGCTCTCCTGGAACCAGTTCTGCTGCGAGCCCGTGGAGGGAGGCAGCCAGCCCTTCGTGTCCTTGAACACGATCACGTCGCCGCGCGTGAGCGCGAAGTTGCGCGGAACCATGAGGTTCACGAAGATCCGGTCGTTCTCCTCGAGCGTGGGGACCATCGACTCCGACGGGATGTAGAACGCCTTGAAGAAGAACGTCTTGATGACGAACGAGAGCACGATCGAGATCGCGAGAATAAGCGCGATCTCCCTGAGCAGTGCGAGAATGCCGCCGCGACGCGGCCTGGGTTGATGGCCCGATTCTCCGTCCTCGTGGGGTGCCGCCGCGTCCGCGGCGTCTGGTCCGGTTCCGGCCTCGCGCGTCACTGATGTCCCTTCGTGGTGTTCACCGCTCCAAATCTATCAAGCGGCCAGAGGATCGAGACCGGCTCGCCGATCACCCGATCCGTGCGGATGAGGCCGCCGCCCGGGGCTCCGAGGAGCGACCGCGAGTCGACGGAGTCCGAACGATGGTCGCCAAGCAGCCAGAGCCTCCCGGCGGGCACCACGACGTCGAACTTCATGCTGCTGGGCGCGTCGCCCGGATAAAGATAGGGCTCGTCGAGCGGAGTCCCGTTGACGGTGAGCCGCCCGTCCGTGGTGCAGCACTGGACGTGGTCTCCGGCCACTCCGACCACGCGTTTGACGTACACGGTCTCGTTCGGAACGACGCCGAGCCATTCGCCGATGCCCTGAGCCGCGTCGCCAAGCCAGCCCCTCCCGCTCTCAAGCGGGGCGAACGAGCCGCGCCCGTCGAACACCACGACGTCTCCCCGCTGCACGAGCCGGCTCGCGAACGCCATGCGCGAGACCGCAATGCGATCCCCCGGCTGGAACAGCGGCTCCATGGAGCCAGACGGAATGTAGTAGACGTCGATGATGAAGGCGCGGATGAGGCCCCACACGACAAGGGCAGCGAGCACCGCGAGAAGAACCGAGCGCCAGCCCAGAAGCCTGGACCGGCGCTCGGTACGGGTGCCGCGTTCGGAGTCTGACTGAACGGTCACGACGCTTCGGCGGCGGAAAGC
This sequence comes from Sinomonas sp. P47F7, assembly GCF_049332655.1. Taxonomy (GTDB): domain Bacteria; phylum Actinomycetota; class Actinomycetes; order Actinomycetales; family Micrococcaceae; genus Sinomonas. The sequence continues at coordinate 2,775,911 of NZ_CP186327.1, forward strand.
CGTGAGGCTTTACTTGGAGGCGGTGTAGTCGCGCTTCTCCTTGATCTTGGCGGCCTTGCCGCGGAGCTCACGCATGTAGTACAGCTTGGCGCGGCGAACGTCACCCTTGGTCACGACCTCGATCTTGTCGATGATCGGGGAGTGAACCGGGAACGTGCGCTCGACGCCCACACCGAAGGAGACCTTGCGGACCGTGAACGTCTCGCGGACGCCGTGGCCCTGACGGCCCACGACGAAGCCCTGGAAGACCTGCACGCGGGAGTTCTTGCCTTCGATGATGTTGACGTGCACCTTGATGGTGTCGCCCGGCGCGAACGTCGGGATGTCGGAACGCAGGGACGCGGCGTCAACCGAGTCGAGAATGTGCATAGTGCTTCTCCTGGCGAATGCCACAGGTCAATCGCTTCAGTCACGGGCCGTGACGGCCCGGGCTCTCGCCCGCCGTGCCGATGATCCGTCAGGCGGGACGCCCCATCCGTTGGCCGGCTCCCCTGTGGCAGAGTCCGGGCCCGGCGGGCGCAACGCTCTATTCTGCCACGCGCGAACCCCGCCGCGCGAATCGCCTCCCCCGCGCGGATCGCCGCAAAACGGGCGACGGCGCCCGGTTCAGTGCCGCTCGAGGCGACCGTCGACGACGTCGTACCCCAATTCAGCCAACACGGCGCGCTCCTCCCGGCCGAACCCACTCGCGTCGGCGCCGACGAGGAGCTCGGGGCGACGGCCCGCCGTGCGGCGCAGCTGCTGCTCGCGCCGCCACCGTGCGATGAGCCCATGGTTCCCGCTCAAGAGGACCTCGGGCACGTCGTGACCGCGCCACGACGAGGGCTTCGTGTAGACCGGGTACTCGAGCAACCCATCAGAGTGCGATTCCTCGACGAGCGATTCGGGATTGCCCACGACGCCGGGCAGGAGCCGCCCGATGGCCTCGACCATCGCCATGACGGCAACCTCGCCTCCGTTGAGCACGTAGTCGCCGAGGCTCACGGGCCGGACGCGGAAACGCTCGCCGGCCCACTCGAGGACCCGCTCGTCGATCCCCTCGTAGCGCCCGCACGCGAACGTGAGCGTGGGCTCCTCGGCGAGCTCGTACGCGAGGGCCTGCGTGAACACCTCGCCCGCGGGCGAGGGGACGATGAGGGTGGGCCTCCGCTCCGCAGCTTCAAGGGAGGCGAGCACAGCCTCGAGCGCGAGGCCCCACGGCTCGGGCTTCATGACCATGCCCGCGCCGCCGCCGTAGGGCGTGTCGTCGACCGTGCGGTGCCGGTCGAACGCGAAATCGCGGAGGTCGTGCACGTCGAGCTGCAGCAGCCCGTCCTCCTGCGCGCGGCCCAGGAGGGAAAGCTTGAGCGGCGCGAGGTACTCAGGGAAGATGCTGACGACGTCGATGCGCACTAGAGTTCCCCGTCGCGGGCGGCATTCCCGCCGTCGTCCGCACCGCCGTCGTCCGCGTTGGCGCTGTCCGCACCGCCGTCGTCCGCAATCTCGGCCTCAGTGTTGAGCTCGAAGAGTCCGGGCGGAGGCACGACGACGACGAAGCCTCCCTCGACGTCGACCTCGGGAACGATCTCGTCGACGAAAGGCACGAGGACCTCGCCCGAGGGCGTGTCGACGACGAGCAGGTCCTGCGCGGGCATGACGTGGAGGGCGGACACGGTTCCGACAGCGCGGCCGTCGACGCGCGCCTCGAGCCCCACGAGCTCGTGCTCGTACCAGCCCTCCTCGTCCGCCTCCTCGAGCTCCTCGGTCTCGATCGAGAGCGTGGCCCCGCGGAGCTCCTCGGCGCGGTTGCGGTCGGGGACCTCCTCGAAGCCGAGCACGAGGATGTCCTTGTTCCAGCGGGCCGAGCGGACGGTGAGCGCGCCATGGGAGGCGGGGTCGACGTCGAATGCGGCGCCCCGCACGAATCGCTCCTCGGGCGCGTCGGTGAGGACCTGTACGGTCACCTCGCCGCGGATTCCGTGCGGCTTGCCGATGCGTGCGACGCGCAGCTTCATGGCGTGTCCCTTCCTGATGCTGGACGGTCTGTGCGGGCCGGTCTGTGCGGGCCGGTCTGATGGGGCCGGCACGACCAACACGGTCGTCATGAAAAAGGCTCCGGCCCCTCAGCCTTCCAATCGGGCCGAGGGGCCGGAGCCTCATACTCGTGGCTGCAGGCCTGTGCCTGAAGCTATGCGCCTAGCGGCGGCGGTCCGTGTCGACGACGTCGACGCGCACCGACTCGCCCTCGGCAAGGGCCGCGACCACCGTGCGCAGTGCGCGGGCGGTCCGGCCCTGGCGGCCGATCACTCGGCCCAGATCGTCCTGGTGGACGCGGACCTCGAGGACATCGCCGCGGCGGCTGCTCTTCGCCTCAACCGCCACGTCATCCGGATTGTCCACGATTCCTCGGACGAGGTGCTCGAGTGCGTCGGCCAGCAACTACTCAGCCTCGGTGGTCTCGGCCGCGGCCGCGTCGGCGGACTCGGCCTCCTCGGCCTTCGCTGCCTTGGGGGCCTCGGGAAGGATCACGGAATCCTTCTCGGGGGCGACGAACGGCTCCTTGCCCTTCGGGTACCGGAGCGTACCCTCCTGGCCCGGGAGACCCTTGAACTTCTGCCAGTCGCCGGTCACCTTGAGCAGGGCAAGAACCTGCTCGGTCGGCTGGGCGCCGACGGACAGCCAGTACTGGGCACGCTCGGAGTTGACCTCGATGAACGAGGGCTCCTCGATGGGGTGGTACTTGCCGATCTCCTCGATCGCACGACCATCGCGCTTGGTGCGCGAGTCAGCGACGACGATGCGGTAGAACGGCGCGCGCATCTTGCCAAAGCGCTTGAGACGAATCTTAACGGCCACGGTTGTGGTCACTCCTGTTTCTGCACACGGTCGAACCCACACTTTCCGCTCCCGTGGGGCGGGCCGTACTCGGTAGGGCTCAGAGGGAACACGACCGCACGCGGAGAGAGGGGCCACGCGGATCGGGTACCCGACTATTGTGCCAGACGCCGGCAAGAAGCGCGATTCGCCGCACCGGGACGGATCAGGAGCCCGCCCACACGAAGAGTTCCTGATGGTCGGAATCGTCGACGTCCGCGGCGAGCTTCGCGAGCTGCTCGACGTAGCCGTACGCTTCCTGCGCGTCGAACGGCAGGTCCTCCTGGTCCACCCAGGCGGCCGCGACGCGTTCGACGGCGTCGCCCTCGCCCTCGTCGGACTCGTACGCGAGCAACTCGGCGAGGGCACGGATCATGGCCGGCGGAACAGCCAGGAGCGTGTCGCTCGAGACGTCGACCATCGTGAGCTCGTAGTCGGCGCCGGACGCGTGAACGGCCGCACCCACGAGGGTGCCGAGCTGCTCAATCTCGTAGTCGGACACTCCGGGGATGCGGACGCCATCGCCATCGGCCTCGTGGCCAGAACCGGAATCGAGCCTCGCGGCTCGCTGGAGGGCCTGGGAGTGGGTCGAAACGAACACTTCAGCGAACGGGTTGGGACCTGACACGGTATCCCCCTCGGTAGGGCGAGTGCCGGGCCGCACAAGGCCGCGGCGTACGGACTACATGCCCGCGGAACCGCGGACACGTTGAGCGTAGCGCAGGCAGGGTCAGGCTGCCACGACCGCCATGCGGATGCTGTTGCGCCACGGATCGTCGAACCGCAATTCGAGCCCTGTGTGCTGTGTCGCGACCCCGGCGGACTTGAGTCGGTCCGCCGCCGCGAGGAGATCCTCGTTGCCGGGCACGTTGATGAGCACCTCGCCGAGACCCAGCGTGTCCTTGCGCGGACCGGCCCCACGGCTGTTCCAGACGTTCATCGCCATGTGGTGGTGGTACCGGCCGGCCGAGACGAACAGCGCCTGCCCGTGCCACCCCGCGGTCTGCTCGAAGCCGAGCGTCTCGACGTAGAACCGGCGAGCCGTCTCGACGTCGCCGACCTGGAGGTGGACGTGTCCCACGCCGGCCGTCGATTCACGCTGGCCCTCGAGGGCGAGCTCCGTGAGGTGCGCCTGGAGGAAGCCCTGGGGCGGGAGCGGGAGGCTGTCCATGACCACCTGGGTTCCGTTCCAGCCCCACGTGTCGCGGGGCTTGTCGAAGTACAGCTCGACGCCGTTCCCCTCGGGGTCGGTGAAGTAGAAGGCCTCGGAGACGAGGTGGTCGGCGCTGCCGGCGAAGAGGCGCGGATCGTACTGGGCGGCCGTCGCGACCGTCGCCGCAAGGTCGGCGCGGCTGTCGAAGAGGATCGCGGTGTGGAACAGGCCCGCCTCGCCGCTGCCGGGGAGCTGGAGGCCTGCCGCCGGGCTCAGGTGGATGACCGGAACCCCCTTGCGGCCCAGGAACACCCCGCCGAACGACTCGGTGAGCGGGACAAGGCCCAGGGCGCGCTCGTAGTAGTCGAGCATGAGCTTCATGTCCCCGACCTTGAGCTTGACCGTGCCCATGCTGAGCTCGGCCGGCAGGAGGTCGTGGGACGGCGCGGAGAGGTTGGCGGGGGTGGTCATGATGCTCCTCGGTCTGGATCGTCGGCTTCAAGCGTACATTTACTTGAAGCTTCAATCAAGCCGGTCTATTCCCCAGGCTTCGCTTCCTCCGGACGCGCCTACGAGACCTCGCGGCCCGCGCGCAGCACGTGGCACGGGCGCGCGAGCGTCGTGACGTTGCGGCGCGGGTCTGCGTCGAGGGCGAGCAGGTCGGCGGGGTCGCCCTCGGCGATCCCCGGGGCGCCCAGCCACTCGCGGGCGGACCAGCATGCGGCGTCGAGCGCGGCCTCCGCCCCGAGCCCCGCCTCGGCGAGCAGCGCGATCTCCTCCGCCAGCCGCCCGTGGGCGATGACCGTGCCGGCATCCGTGCCCGCGTACACGCGGACCCCAGCGGCGTGCGCCTCGGCGACGCGCTCGCGGCGCCGTTCCCACAGCGAGCGCATGTGCGCGGCGTACGCCGGGAACTTCGCTTCGCCGCGCGCAGCGATGTCCGGGAACGTCGCCACGTTGACGAGCGTCGGGACGATCGGCACGCCTTGTTCCACGAGCCGCGGAACGTGCCGCGGCAGGAGCCCGGTCGCGTGCTCGATGCAGTCGATGTCCGCGTCGAGCAGGGCGTCGATGGTCTCCTCGGCGAACGAATGCGCGGTGACGCGCGCGCCCTCCTCATGGGCGGCCTCGACGGCGTCGCGGACGACGGCGGCCGGGAACGCGGGCGCGAGATCGCCGCCGTCGCGGTCGATCCAGTCCGCGACGAGCTTGACCCAGCCGTCCCCCGCGCGGGCCTCCTTGCGGACTGCCTCGACGAGGCCGTCCGGTTCGACCTCGACCGCGAGCCCGCGCAGGTAGCGGCGAGTGCGGGCGATGTGCCGCCCCGCCCGCACGACGCGCGGCACGTCCCCCCGCTCCGCGAGCCAGCGCGTGTCGGCGGGGCTCCCGCAATCCCGCACGAGGAGCGTGCCCGCGGCGGCGTCGGCGCGCGCCTGGCGGAGCGTCTCGCCGTCGTCCGCTGCTCCCCCGGCCACGAGGCCAAGGTGACAGTGCACGTCGACGAGCCCGGGTATGACCCAACCGGTGAGCGTGCGGGCAGCCGGCCGCGCGGGGCGGGCGTACGTCATGTGGCCGTCGACGATCCAGGCCTCGGGCCGGGACACGGTGCGGCTCGCGAGGATCGGCCCGGTGAGATGGACCACGTCATGAGCGGGCTCGGTCATGATGTCAGCGTAGCCGCCGTGCTAGCCTCGCTTTCGTCCACACGGGTGCCCTCGCAAGGGCTGAGATCAGGCTGATGCGGCCTGCGACCGTCGAACCTGTCCGGGTCATGCCGGCGTAGGAAGTGAGGGCTCAAAGAATGAGCACATCCGAAATCGAAACCGCCCGGGCCCAGGAGCAGCACGCTGCCCATTCGCTTGCGTTCCTCGAGGACGCCGAGCATGGGCTCCGGGTCCCCGTCACGGAGATCGCGCTCGACGACTCCCCCAACGGCCAGCCGAACGAGCCGCTGCGCGTGTACCGCACCGCCGGCCCGGGCAGCGATCCGGTCGTGGGGCTGCCGCCGTATCGCGCGCCGTGGATCGCTGGGCGCGACGACACCGAGGCGTACGACGGTCGCGAGCGGAACCTGCTCGACGACGGCCGCTCGGCGGTCCGGCGCGGCGAGGCGTCCGCCGAGTGGAAGGGCGCGAGGCCCGTGCCGCGGCGCGCCAAGGAAGGCCGCCGCGTCACGCAGATGCACTACGCCCGGCAAGGCGTGGTGACGCCCGAGATGCGGTTCGTCGCCCTCCGGGAAAACTGCGACGTCGAGCTCGTGCGGAGCGAGGTCGCCGCGGGCCGGGCCATCATCCCGAACAACATCAACCACCCCGAGTCGGAGCCGATGATCATCGGCAAGGCGTTCCTCGTCAAGATCAACGCGAACATCGGCAACTCCGCCGTGACGTCGTCGATCGCCGAGGAAGTCGACAAGCTGCAGTGGGCGACCAAGTGGGGCGCCGACACGGTCATGGACCTCTCGACCGGCGACGACATCCACACGACGCGCGAGTGGATCATCCGCAACTCCCCCGTGCCGATCGGCACCGTGCCCATCTACCAGGCGCTCGAGAAGGTCAACGGCGACGCGTCCGCGCTCACGTGGGAGGTCTTCCGCGACACGGTCATCGAGCAGTGCGAGCAGGGCGTGGACTACATGACGATCCACGCGGGCGTGCTGCTGCGCTACGTCCCCCTGACCGCCAACCGCGTCACCGGCATCGTCTCACGCGGCGGCTCGATCATGGCCGGCTGGTGCCTCGCGCACCACGAGGAGAACTTCCTCTATACCCACTTCGACGAGCTGTGCGAGATCTTCGCGCAGTACGACGTCGCATTCTCGCTCGGCGACGGCCTGCGCCCGGGCTCGACGGCGGACGCGAACGACGCGGCGCAGTTCGCCGAGCTCGACACGCTCGCCGAACTCACGAAGCGGGCCTGGAGGTACGACGTCCAGGTCATGGTCGAGGGACCAGGTCACATCCCGTTCCACCTCGTGCGCGAGAACGTCGAGCGCCAGCAGGAGCTGTGCGACGGCGCGCCGTTCTACACGCTCGGCCCGCTCGTGACCGACGTGGCCCCCGGCTATGACCACATCACCTCGGCCATCGGGGCCACCGAGATCGCCCGGTATGGCACCGCGATGCTGTGCTACGTGACGCCGAAGGAGCACCTCGGCCTGCCGAACAAGGACGACGTCAAGACTGGCGTCATCACGTACAAGATCGCGGCGCACTCGGCCGATCTCGCGAAGGGCCACCCGGGCGCCCACGAGCGGGACGACGCCCTCTCGAAGGCGCGCTTCGAGTTCCGCTGGAAGGACCAGTTCTCGCTCTCGCTCGACCCGGCCACGGCCGAGGCGTTCCACGACGAGACTCTCCCCGCGGAGCCTGCCAAGACGGCACACTTCTGCTCGATGTGCGGGCCGAAGTTCTGCTCGATGCGGATCTCGCAGGACATCCGCAACGAGTACGGCTCGAAGGAGGCGCAGGAGGCCATCGCCGGCATGGCGGCCAAGAGCGCGGAGTTCATCGCACAGGGCGCGAAGGTGTACCTGCCTGAGACGATCGCGGTGGGCTCGCCCGAGTAAGCCCGGGAGCGCCGCGTTCCGGTCCGCCTATCCCGTGGGATGCGGGCCGGAACGCGGCGTTTCGCGTCGCGGCGCGATGCGTGGGCCTGAGAAGCGGACGGGAGCGCGCGGCCCAGGGCCTCCGCCACCGCTCCCTCCCGGCGACCTAGTTCCCGAGGAACTTGTCGAAGCCCTTCGGCAGGTTGAGCGCCGCCGGATCGAAGTCCTGCTGGGACTGCTGGCCGAAGGCCGAGCCGCCCTGGAGGGCGTTCGCGGCGCCCGCTGCGCGCTTCTGCTCGGCCTCGCGCAGCTGCTGCGCCGCCTTCGCGGGGTTGCCCGAGCGGGCCTTCTTCTTGTTGTTGTTCTTCCCCGCCGGCTTGCGGGAGGCGCCGCCGCCCGGCAGGCCCGGCATTCCGGGGATGCCCCCGCCGGACGCCATTCGGCGCATCATCTTCTGCGCCTGGCCGAAGCGCTCGAGCAGGCCGTTGACCTCGGAGACGTGGACGCCCGAGCCCCTCGCGATGCGGGCGCGGCGCGAGCCATTGATGATCTTGGGCGCAACGCGCTCGTGCGGGGTCATGGACCTCACGATCGCCTCGACGCGGTCGATCTCGCGCTCGTCAAACTGCTCGAGCTGCTGCCGGAACTGTGCTGCTCCCGGCATCATCATGAGCATCTTCTTCATCGAGCCCATCTTGCGGATCTGCTGCATCTGGGCGAGGAAGTCCTCGAGCGTGAAGTCCTCCTGGTCGGCGAACTTCTTCGCCATCCGGGCGGCCTCGTCGCGGTCCCAGCTCTTCTCCGCCTGCTCGATGAGCGTCATGACGTCGCCCATGTCGAGGATGCGCGAGGCCATGCGGTCCGGGTGGAACAGTTCGAAGTCGTCGAGGCCCTCGCCCGTGGATGCGAACATGACCGGGCGGCCCGTGACGGACGCGACCGAGAGCGCGGCGCCGCCGCGCGCGTCGCCGTCGAGCTTTGTCAGGACGACGCCCGTGAAGTCGACGCCGTCCTCGAAGGCCTTGGCCGTGTTGACGGCGTCCTGGCCGATCATCGCGTCGATGACGAACAGGACCTCGTCCGGCTTGACGGCCGAGCGGATGTCCGCTGCCTGCTGCATGAGCTCGGCGTCAATGCCGAGGCGGCCAGCGGTGTCGACGATGACGACGTCGTGCAGCTTCTGGCGCGCCTGCTCGACGCCACCGCGAGCCACGGCCACCGGGTCCCCGGTGGGAGCCTCGAACTCGGACTGGATGCCGGGGTGCGGCGCATAGACGGCGACCCCCGCGCGCTGGGCCACGACCTCGAGCTGCGTGACGGCGTTCGGGCGCTGGAGGTCGGCTGCGACGAGGATCGGCGAGTGCCCCTGGCCCTTGAGCCACTTCGCGAGCTTGCCCGCGAGCGTCGTCTTGCCCGCGCCCTGGAGGCCCGCGAGCATGATGACGGTCGGCGGGGTCTTCGCGAGCCGGATGCGGCGCGTCTCGCCGCCGAGGATCGTGACGAGCTCGTCGTTGACGATCTTGACGACCTGCTGGCTAGGGTTGAGCGCCGCGGCAACCTCCGCGCCGAGGGCGCGCTCGCGGACGCGCGCGGCGAAGTCGCGCACGACGGGCACGGCCACATCCGCGTCGAGCAGGGCGCGGCGGATCTCGCGGACGGTGGCGTCGACGTCTGCTTCGCTCAGGCGGCCTTTGCCGCGGAGGTTCTTGAACGTCGCAGTCAGACGGTCCGAGAGGGAGTTGAACACGTGACGGAGTCGCTTTCGGTGGAGTGAACAAACCGCCCGACGGCGGTTCTGCCACCTTCAAGGGTATCAACCGCCTCGGGCGCCACAACGCGCACGGGTATCGACGCCGCACCCCGGGTGGCATGCTTGGCACCGTGACGACGCAGACAGCAGAACAGCAGCACGTCCCTCAGACCTCACCCTCGACGCACGCGGAGGGCACCGGCGCGCCGCAGCCGGTCAAGAGCCTCCTCATCCTCGGCGCGTCCGGCGACCTCACGGGCCGCCTCCTCTTCCCGGGACTCGCTCGGCTCCTCGCGACCGGCCGCCACGCGGGCCTCACGGTGGTGGGCGGCGGCCACGACGACTGGTCCGCGGACCAATGGTCGGATCGGGTCAAGCACGCGACCGAGGACGCCCTGGCCGACGCGACCCCACAGGGCCGCGAGGAGCTCGAACGGGTCCGCAACGAATCGACGTACGAGCAGCTCGACATCACGGCGCCCGGGGTGCTCGCCGGGGCCATCTCCCGGCTCGCCGGGCCCGTCGCGGTGTACTTCGCGGTCCCGCCCCAGATCGCGCAGGACGCGTGCGAGGCACTCAGCGCGGGCGAGCTCCCGGAAGGCACGCGGCTCGTGCTCGAGAAGCCGTTCGGGACGTCCGAGGCCTCGGCCCGGCACCTCAACGACACGCTCCGGGCCCTCGTCCCCGAGCAGCAGATCCACCGCGTGGACCATTTCCTGGGCAAGGGAACGGTCCTGAACATCCTCGGGCTCCGGTTCGCGAACAACTTCCTCGAGCCAGTGTGGAACCGCGACCACATCGAGAAGGTCGAGGTGTTCTTCGACGAGGATCTCGCGCTCGAGGGCCGCGCCGGCTACTACGACCGCGCGGGAGCGCTGCGGGACATGATCCAGAGCCACCTCCTGCACGTCATGGCCATCCTCGCGATGGACGCACCCACGCGGCTCGATGAGCGCGATCTTCGCGATGCCATCAGCTCCGTGCTGCGGGCAGCCCGCGTCGAGGAGCCCTTCGCCGAGACGACGCGCCGCGCGCGCTACACCGCGGGATCCATCACGGGCCGCGACGTGCCGGACTACACGGCCGAGCCGGGCGTCGACGCGTCCCGCGGAACCGAGACGCTCGCCGAGCTCACGGTGACGCTCGCAAGCTGGCGCTGGGCCGGCGTGCCGTTCGTTCTCCGCTCCGGCAAGGCCCTCGGCGCCAAGCGCAAGGAGGCCGTCGTCACGTTCAAGCCGGTTCCCCACCTCCCCGAAGGTTTCGTGGGCGTCGACGAGCCCAACCGGCTTCGAATTGGCTTCGGCCCGGACGTCCTCCAGCTCGACGTCGACGTGAACGGCCCGGGCGACGTCCTGAGCCTCAACCGGGTGACGCTCAACGCGGACCTCAATGCGACCGATCTCCTGCCCTACGGCGAGGTCCTCGACGGCGTGCTCAACGGCGACCCGACGCTCTCGGTCCGCGGCGACACCGCCGAGAGCTGCTGGCGCGTGGTCGAACCCGTGCTTGCCGCCTGGGCCGCGAACGAGGTCCCCATGGACGAATACGCGGCCGGTTCGCGCGGACCCGCTTCGTGGGCGACGTCGGCGCCCGGCGCGGACGGCACCGACGCGCCGAAGACCGGGCCGGACTCAGGCGAGGACGGCTGAGCGCTCACCACAGCAGCGCCGCCCAACGGCAACGCGGGCGGACGACGGCGGGCGAGTCCCGCCGTCGTCCGCCCTTCTCTGCCGGGGGATGGAAGCTTGAGGCGCCCGTGAAGTGGACGGCGCGCCGTGGGGCGTGGGCCTAGGAGGAGCCCGACGCCGCGGCGCCCGCGGACTCGAGCTCGCGCGTTCGGCGCGCCTCGGCGAGCAGCTCGCCGACCTCGTAGTTGAGTGCCGGCACTGGCGACTTGTGCCCGAGAGGGTGGAAGGCGCGGGCCGTGGACTCGCCCGAGTGGTACGCGGTCTCGGCGTGGATCACGAGGTCGACGCCGGTCTCCTCCGCGTCCTTCGACACACGGAAGCCCATGGTCGCCTTGATCGCATAACCCACGGCCAGCGAGATCGCGAACGAGTAGCCGAGCACCACGACGGTCCCGAGCGCCTGCTTGCCGAGGAGGTCGAAGCCGCCGCCGTAGAAGAGGCCCTGGCCGGGCACGGGCGCGCCGGGGCTGGCCGCGAGGCCGATGAAGAGCGTTCCGACGATGCCGCCCACGAGGTGGACGCCCACGACGTCGAGGGAATCGTCGTAGCCGAACCTGTACTTGAGGCCCACCGCGAGCGAGCACACGGTCCCGGCCACGAGACCGAGGACGATCGACCAGAGCGGCGAGAGGGATGCGCACGACGGCGTGATGGCCACGAGGCCGGCGACCGCACCGGACGCTGCGCCGAACGAGGTCGCGTGACCGTCGCGGATCCGCTCGACGACGAGCCAGCTGAGGATCGCGGCACACGGAGCGACGAGCGTGTTGATCCACGCGAACGCCGCCTCCCCGTTGGCGGCGAGGGCAGAGCCCGCGTTGAAGCCGAACCAGCCGAACCACAGGAGGCCGCAGCCCAGCATGACCAGCGGGAGGTTGTGGGGGCGGTGGTTCGGGTCCTTGCCGAAGCCGAGGCGCTTGCCCAGCACGAGGGCGAGCGCGAGGCCCGCCGCACCGGCATTGACCTCGACCGCTGTCCCGCCCGCGAAGTCGATGAGGCCCAGGTGATTGAGCCAGCCGCCAATGAACGTGCCGTTCGGGTCCTTGTTCGCGTCGAAGACCCAGTGCGCCACGGGGAAGTACACGAGAACGGCCCAGACGCCTGCGAAGACCAGCCACGAGCCGAACTTCGCGCGGTCCGCGATCGAGCCGGAGACGAGGGCGACAGTCACGGTCGCGAAAACGCCCTGGAAGCCCACGAACACGAGCTCGGGGATCGTGCCGACGAGTGGCATGTCCTTGCCCGTCGAGAGGAGGCTCTCGAGGCCGAAATCCTGGAACGGGTTCCCCACGAGGCCGCCGAACGCATCCGGTCCGAACGACATCGAGTAGCCGAAGAGCACCCACAGGACCCCGACGAGCGCGAGCGCGCCGAAGCTCATCATCATCATGTTGAGCATCGACTTCACGCGGGTCATGCCGCCGTAGAAGATCGCGAGTCCGGGCGACATGAGCAGCACGAGGGCCGCTGAGATGAGTACCCAGGCGGTGTCGCCAGCGTTCATGGGGGGCTTGCCTTCCGAGGGGCTTCGACTTCTCTCGGCCCGGCCGCCCGTCGGTTTCCCGCGGGCCTTCGGGGCCACTCGGAACAGACTCCCCCGCCCGTGTTTCGCGCTTCGGGCACCCATGTAACTCGGAAGTTACAACATTGCCACCGACGTTAAGAGCACGTCTCGGGCGTGTTAACGGGATGTTTCATCCGCTTGTTTTCGGGGTTTTCGGGGCGCCCGCCCCCCGATCCCTGTGAGTATCTGTACCCGAGACAAAACAGACGACGGCGGGTGGTTGCCCGCCGTCGTCTGCCTGCCCTGGCCGTTAGCTGCCCTGGCTGTTTGCCTGCCCTGGCTGTTTGCCTGCCCTGGCTGTTTGCCTGCCCTGGCTGTTTGCCTGCCCTGGCTGTTTGCCTGCCCTGGCTGTTTGCCTGCCCTGGCTGTTTGCCTGCCCTGGGCCTGTGGTGCGTGGGTCAGATTGCCGCTGACCCGCGCTCGCCGGTCCGAACCCTGATCGCCTCGTGCACGTCGACCGTCCAGACCTTGCCGTCGCCGGCCCGGCCCGTGTTCGCCGTCGTGATGATGACGTCCAGAATGTCGTCGGTCTGCTCGTCCGTCGCGAGGATCTCGACCCGGATCTTGGGAAGAAGATCCACGCTGTACTCGGCGCCGCGGTACACCTCGGTGTAGCCGCGCTGCTGGCCGTAGCCGCTCGCCGTGCTGACGGTCAGGCCCTGGACCCCGTAGGACTCGAGACCCTCCCTGATGGCATCGAGCTTCTCGGGCCGGACGATCGCGGTGATGAGCTTCATGAAGTGACCTTCCCTGACTTTGCGGATTCGCTGAGCAGATCATCGGCGTTGAAGCTTGCGATTTCCTCCGTGGCTGCCTTCCCGCCGAGCGGGTGGAAGGCGTTGCCGGAGTTCGAGGAGTACGCCGTCTCGGCGTGGATCGCGATGTCGACGCCGGCCTCCTCCGCCTCGGTCGTGACCCGGAACCCGATGGTCACCTTGATGAGCAGGGCGATGAGGAGCGAGACGACGAACGAGTAGCCGAGGACCACGAAGGCACCGAGGGCCTGCTTGCCGAGCTGATCGAATCCGCCGCCGTAGAAGAGGCCAGTACCGGCGGACGGCGCACCCGGGCCGGCCGCGAGGCCGATGAAGAGCGTACCGACGACGCCGCCGACCATGTGGACGCCCACGACGTCGAGCGAGTCGTCATAGCCGAACTTGTACTTGAGCCCGACCGCGAGGGCGCAGATCGCGCCGGCGAGGACGCCGAGGATGATGGCCCACAGCGGGGAGATCGCGGCACAGGCCGGGGTGATCGCAACGAGGCCGGCGACCGCACCGGACGCCGCACCGAGGGACGTCGCGTGGCCGTCGCGGATCTTCTCCACGAGGAGCCAGCCGAGGACCGCGGCACACGGGGCCACGAGGGTGTTGATCCACGCGAACGCGGCGACACCGTTGGCGGCGAGGGCGGAACCCGCGTTGAAGCCGAACCAGCCGAACCACAGGAGGCCGGCGCCGAGCATCACGAACGGGAGGTTGTGCGGACGGTGGTTCGGGTCCTTGCCGAAGCCCTTGCGGCGGCCGAGGACGAGCGCGAGGGCGAGGCCCGCCGCACCGGCGTTGATGTGAACCGCGGTACCACCGGCGAAGTCGATCACGCCGAGGCCGTTGAGCCAGCCGCCGATGAAGTTGCCGTTTGCGTCCTTGTTGGAGTCGAAGACCCAGTGCGCGACCGGGAAGTAGACGAGAACCGCGAAGAGGCCGGCGAAGACCATCCACGAACCGAACTTCGAGCGGTCCGCGATCGAGCCGGAGATGAGGGCAACGGTGATGATCGCGAACACTGCCTGGAAGCCGACGAAGGCGAGCTCGGGGATCGTGCCGGAGATCGGCATGTCCTTGCCTGTCGAGAGGACGCCGTGGAGTCCGAACTTGTCGAAGTTGCCGACGAGGCCGCCGAACCAGTCATCGCCGAACGACATCGAGTAGCCGAAGAGAACCCACAGCACGCCGACGAGGGCGATCGCGCCGAAGCTCATCATCATCATGTTCAGAACGGACTTGGCGCGCGTCATACCGCCGTAGAAGAACGCGAGCCCGGGCGTCATGAGCAGCACGAGTGCTGCCGAAGCGAGCACCCAAGCGGTGTCGCCAGCACTGAATGTGGGCATGGGGGTTGCCTTTCAAGGGGGTGGGACGGATCTTTCTGGTCGGTTCCCGCCGCTGCCCCGGCGGACCTCCTGACCACTGAGAAAAGATTGCCGCCCAGGTGTTTCAACCGCTCGCGACCCAAATTGCTCGCGTGTTACAACTTCGTCCCGCGAGTTAAGGGCTCGTCACCGGCACGTTAACGCCATGTTTCGTAGGGTTGTGGCATGCCCCGTTCCCCCTTCGGCGCCCTCGCGCGTGTCACGGGCCCCCGCGTCGCGATGCCTCGCGACGTGTGGGTCCTGGTCGTCGCGGCGTTCGCCATCGCCATCGGCTTCGGCCTCGTGGCCCCCGTGCTTCCCCAGTTCGCCACGAGTTTCGGAGTAGGGGCGACGGCGGCGTCCGTGATCGTGAGCGCGTTCGCCCTGACCCGGCTCGTGCTCGCCCCGACCGCCGGGGCGCTCGTGGACCGCTGGGGCGAGCGGCCCGTCTACGTGACGGGAGTGCTCACCGTCGCGGTCTTCACCGGGGCGTGCGCGTTCGCCGCCGACTACTGGCAGCTCCTCCTGTTCCGCGGGCTCGCGGGCATCGGCTCGACGATGTTCACGATCTCGGCGTCGGGGCTTATCGTGCGGCTCGCGCCGCCTGAGGCGCGGGGGCGCGTGAGTGGCCTCTACGCGTCGTCGTTCCTCCTGGGCAACATCGCGGGCCCGCTCGTGGGCGGCCTGCTCGCGGGCCTGGGCCTCCGGGTCCCGTTCCTGGTCTACGCGGGCACGCTCGTCGTCGCGGCGTCCGTGGTCGGCTTCCTGCTGGGGCGGAAGCGCGCGGCGGCTCCTCGGCTCACCCTTCCCTCCCTCGCGCTCTCGGAGGCCCTGGCGCACGCGCCGTACCGGGCCGCGCTCGTCTCGAACTTCGCCAACGGCTGGGCGACGTTAGGGATCCGCATGGCCCTCGTACCCCTCTTCGCCGCGGCGGCCCTCCACGCCTCCCCGAGCGCGGCGGGGCTCGCGCTGACCCTCTTCGCGCTCGGCACCGCCGGGGCCCTCACGTTCTCGGGCCGCCTCGTCGACTCGTGGGGCCGGCGGCCGCTGGCGCTCGCGGGGCTCGGAGTCGCGGCCGTCGCGACCGCCGCGATGGGCCTGAGCCCGTCCCAGTGGGTCCTCTTCGCGGTCTCGGCGGTGGCCGGCTTCGGCTCGGGACTCGTGAGCCCCGCGCTCCAGGCCACCGTCGCGGACACGATCGGCCGCGAGCGCAGCGGTGGGAAGCCGCTCGCCGTCTTCCAAATGGTCTCCGACGTCGGGAGCATCGTGGGCCCTCTCCTCGCAGGCCTGCTCGCCGACGGCGTGGGGTACGGCTGGGCGTTCGGCGTCTCGGGAGCCTGCCTGCTCGCCGCGATGCCCGCGTGGGCCGTCCGCCGTCGTCCGCTCCCCTGATCGGCGAGCCGGGGCGAGGAGCCGAGTGCGGCGCCACCCGCCCGCCGAAACCGGCCGGCTCAGCCGTGCCGGAACACGACGACCGCCGCGAGCCACACAGTCTGGGCGCCGGTCGAGAACGTCGCGCTGGGAGTGGCTCCGGCACCGACGAGCTGATCCTCGACCACGAACTCCATATCCGAGGTCGCCGAGACGTTGACGCGCGACGCGAAGCCGGCGCCGGCGCCGAGCGCGTCCCCGAAGCCGGAATCGGCGTAGAAGCCGACCGCGAGTTCATTCGAGGCACCTGCCGCGGCCGTCGCGCCCGAGGCCACGGTCGCGGCCTTCGTGCCGGTCGAGCCCGTCGCGTGGGCCTGGACATCGACCGATCCCGTCCCCGTGGCAGCGGAGAGTCCCGAGTATTCAAGCACGGCGGCTCCGATGTCCGCTGGCGCCGTCGTCGTCGCCGTAACGCTCACCGGGGTCCCCGCTCCTCCGGTGATCGGCGCCGTCCAGACGCTCAGCTCCGTGCGGTCCGAGGCCGTGAAATGAGTGAGCTCGGTGTACGTGTTGCCCGCCGAGTCCGTGACGCCGCTCGTGGTCGGCGCCCCCGTTCCCCACGCGCCGACTTCGACGACGAGCCGATCGCCGGCCCGGACCGGTTGTCCGAGCGAGACTGTCGCCGACGGCGCGCCGGCCACGTGCGTCGAGGACTGCTGGATGAAGGCGGGCACCACAGCGTTCGACGGCGTGACACTCGCCGAGGGCGCGGAGGCCGGGGACGTCCCGACCGAGTTCGTAGCAGTCACCGTGAATGTGTATGGCGTGCCGTTCGTGAGACCGGAGACGGTCGCGGTGGTCGGGGCCGGGTTCCCGGTCACTGTCGTCGGGGCGAGGGCTGCCCCTCCCGCCCACGGCGTCACCGAGTAGGAAGTGATCGGGGCTCCGCCGTTGGCCGGCGCGGTCCACCCCACGACCGCGGATCCGTTGCCGGGTGTCGCCGTCACCCCGGTCGGCGCCGCCGGTGCGGTGGGCGTCGGCGCGAGGTGGAGCGTGGCCGCCATGGACGGGACGCCGCTTGAGTTGACGATGAACAGCATGTAGTCGCCGGGCGGGGCGTAGGCCCCGGACGCGGGTGCCTGGATGCTGAGCGCGCCGGAACCCGCGGTGAACGTGAGCGGCACAAAGTGCTGGTCCATATCCGCCTGGTGGGTGTCCGCGGCGAAGGAGACGAGGTTGACGGCGGAGATCGACGCCGCGTCGGGCGTGCTGACGGTGAACGTCGTCCCGTAGTACGCAGCGGCCGGTGCTTGGCTGACCGTGGGCCGCGCGCCACCGGAGAGGTACGACGGCGAATACAGCTGGGCGCTGTACTGTCCGGGGTTGCTGAGCGACTCCTCATGGCCCCCACCCGCCACGAGCACGGTGCCGTCGGGCTGGAGGACTGCCGTCGAGTGGTAGTTGCGGGCCGCGGCAAGCGAGCCGATGACGCTCCAGGTCCCCGTGGAGGGATCCCAGATCTCGGCCGGCAGGACGCCCGCCGTGACCTGGGTCTGGTCCGAGGTGGGTTCGCCGCCCACCGCGAGGACCCGGCCGTCCGCGAGAGTCACGAGCGTGTGGTAGACGCGGGCATAGTTCATGGGCGCGATGGGCTTCCAGGCAGGGGCCGCGGCCGTGAGGTCGATCGTCGCGGCCCCGGCGACGGCCGTGGTCGTCGCCGTCACGCTCGGCGCGCCGCCGCTGTAGAGGATCTTCCCAGGCCGGTACATGGCCGACGAGCCGTTCGTGAGCCCGCTCGCCCCGACCGGCGTCCACGTCTGGGCCGACGCGTCGAGCCAGTAGGAGACGTCCTCGGACGGGCCGATCGTGAACACGCTGCCGTTCGGCGCGAGGTAGGAGAAGGGGTACTCCTCCTCGTGGACCTGGGACGTGCTGATCTTCGAGAGCGCCGTCCAAGTGTTCGTGGCTGGGTCGTAGAGCTCCGGGGTGTCGGCCCAGATCGAGGCGCTCGACGAGTTGCCGCTGATCGCAACATACCGGCCGTCCGCGAGTTCCACGAGGTCCGGATACCACCGCGGGTAGTTCATGCTCGCGAGCCGGCTCCAGGCCTGGCTCGCCGGGTCGAAGACGTTGACGTCGGTGAGGCCGAGGTTTCCCGTGGTCGACACGCCGTAGCCGCCGGCCACGAGCACGCGGCCGTCGGGGAGCTTGGCGTTGCCGGAGCAGAAGATGCTCGACGGCGCGTTGGTGCTCGTGAACGTCTTGGCCGCGGGGTCGTAGACCGAGGTCGGCTCGGGGGTCGCCCAGCCGTCCCACACAAGCAGCTTGCCGGAGTTGAGGACCACGGAGTGGACCGCCACGACGGGCCAGGTAGCGAGCGGGCCCCACTGGCCGTTGGCCGTGGTGCTGGGCGTGACCGCGACCGACGGCGACGACGCCGGCCCCGTGCCGACGGCGTTCGTCGCAGTCACCGTGAAGGTATACGACGTCCCGTTGAGGAGACCGCCGATCTGCGCCGACGGCGCCGGGGGCGTTCCGCTCACGGTCGTTGGCTTCTGCGCCACGCCTCCCGCGTACGGCGTGACGGTGTAGGACGTGATCGGCGAACCGCCGTCCGAGGGGGCGGTCCAGGACACCGACGCGCTCGCGTTTCCGGGGCTCGCCGAGACGCCTGTCGGCGCGCCGGGCGCCGTCGCGTTGGCGGAACCCGCGGGGCGGAACACGAGGGTCGCGGCGAGCCACGTGGTGCTTGCTCCGGTCGAGAAGGCCGCGTTCGGCGTGGCCCCCGACCCCACGGCCGCGTCCTCGACGGCAAACTCCACGTCCGGGGTGTTCGAGACGTTCGTCCGGACGGTGAATCCGGTTCCGCCTCCGATCGTGACGCCGAAGCCCGAGTCGGCGTAGAAGCCCAGCGCGAGTTCCCCGGCGCCGGTGGTGGCCGGCGTCGCGCCCGACGAGACGGTCCCGGCCGCGGACGTCGTGCCGGTTGCCTGGGCGTTGACGTCGAGCGAGCCGGTCCCGGCCGCGGTCGAGAGCCCCGAGTACTCGAGCACGGCGACGCCCACGTCTGCCGTCGCAGAGGGTTTGACGGTCACGGTCGGCTTCGTGCCCCCGCCGGCGGTGACCGGCGCGGTCCACACGCTCAGCTCCGTGTGCTCCGACGCCACGAAGTGGACGAGCTCGGTGTAGACGTTCCCGGCAGTGTCAGTGACGCTCGAAGCGGTGGGAGACGAAAAGCCCCAGATCCCCACCTCGACAATGAGCCGGTTCCCGGCGCCAATGGTCGAGCCCGGCGTGACGGCAAGGGATGCGACGGACCCATGATGGGCGGAAGCCGCTTGGACGAAGGTCGGCGGGCCGGACGCCGCGTGTGCCGGAACGGCCACGAGGCCGAAGAAGGCCGTGAAGACTGCTGTGAGGGCGGCAAGGATGGGTGAACGGCGAGCGGGGCGCATCGCTCCTCCTAGTCATGAGGACAGCAATGGAATACCCCGCCCACTTAAGGTGCCCCCGCGGCGACCGCGTGTCAAGACCGAAAGGCGCGGCCCCTACGCGAGGATCGCGTCGACGAAGCCCTCGACGTCGAACGGCGCGAGGTCGTCGGGGCCCTCGCCGAGGCCAACGAGCTTGACCGGCACCCCGAGCTGCTTCTGGATCGCGACGACGATTCCACCCTTCGCCGTGCCGTCGAGCTTCGTCAGGACGATGCCCGTGATGTCGACGACCTCGGAGAATACCTTCGCCTGGTTGAGCCCGTTCTGGCCCGTCGTCGCGTCGAGGACGAGGAGCACCTCGTCGACCTCCGCCTGCTTCTCGATGACGCGCTTGACCTTGCCCAGCTCGTCCATGAGGCCCACCTTGTTCTGGAGGCGCCCCGCGGTGTCGACCATGACGACGTCGACCTCTTGCTCGATGCCCGCCTTCACCGCCTCGAAGGCGACGGACGCCGGGTCCGCGCCGTCGACGTCGGACTTGACGGTCGGCACGCCGACGCGCGCGCCCCACGTGGCGAGCTGCTGCGCTGCCGCGGCGCGGAACGTGTCCGCCGCGCCCAGAATCACGTCCTTGTCCTCGGCGACGAAGACGCGCGCGAGCTTGCCCACTGTCGTCGTCTTGCCCACACCGTTGACCCCCACAACGAGGACGACGGCGGGCTTCCCCGCCTTGCGATCGACGCGGAGGTCGCGGTCGAGCGTCGGGTCTACGAGCTTGACGAGCTCCTCGCGGAGCATCGCGCGCACCTCGTCCGGGGTGCGGCTGCCCATGACCTTGACGCGGCCCTTGAGCGTTTCAACGAGCTCGAGGCTCGGCTCCGTGCCGATGTCGGCGAGGAGGAGCGTCTCCTCGACCTCGTCCCACACGTCGTCGTCGATGCGGTCGCTCGCGAGGAGCGCGAGGAGCCCCTTTCCGAAGACGCTGTTGCTCTTGGCGAGACGCTCGCGGAGGCGCTGCAGCCGGCCGGCAACGGGGGCCGGGACCTCGGTCGGAACCGCCTCGACGGCCGGCTCCTCGAGGAGCTCCTCCGGGGCCTCGGCCGTCGCGGCCGGAGGTTCCGTCACGACAACCGGCGCGCCAGACTCACTGTCGGACCCGGCCTGGGTGGGCGCAATCGTGGGGTCGTCGGCGTCTCGGGTTCCCGTGTAGCGGACGTTCGAACGGCGGCCGCGGACGAACCCGATGATGGTCCCGGCGACCACGAGGACCACGATCACGGCGATGATGATGGGCAGCAGGACGGAGAGGTCTGTCACGGACCTAGCTTCTCACAGGCTCAGGCGCCCGCTCCGGCCCGGACGGCGGCTCGACGCGCTCGAGCTTCTGGCTCACAACCGTCGACACGCCGTCGCCGCGCATCGACACGCCGTAGAGGGCGTCCGCGACCTCCATCGTGCGCTTCTGGTGCGTGATGACGATGAGCTGACTCGATTCGCGGAGCTCCTCGAAGATCGTGATGAGCCGCCCGAGATTCGTGTCGTCGAGCGCAGCCTCGACCTCGTCCATGACGTAGAACGGCGAGGGCCGCGCCTTGAAGATCGCCACGAGCAGGGCCACGGCCGTGAGCGATCGCTCGCCGCCCGAGAGGAGCGAGAGGCGCTTGATCTTCTTGCCGGCGGGCCGCGCCTCGACCTCGATGCCCGTGGTGAGCATGTCCGCGGGATCCGTCAGCACGAGCCGCCCCTCCCCGCCGGGGAAGAGCCGGCCGAAGACTCGCTCGAACTGCGCCGACGTGTCCGCGAAGGCCTCGGTGAAGACCCGCTGGACGCGCTCGTCGACGTCCTTGATGATCGCGAGCAGATCGCGGCGGCTCGACCGGAGGTCCTCAAGCTGCTCGTTGAGGAAGCGGTGGCGCTCCTCGAGGGCCGCGAACTCCTCGAGGGCCAGCGGATTGACCTTCCCGAGCGCCGAGAGGTCCCGCTCGGCCTTCTTGAGCCGCTTCTCCTGCTCGGCCCGCACGAACGGCGCCCCGCCCACGGGCTGCCCGTCACCGTCGACCTCGACGCGGAGCGCGGCCCACTTGTCCGCGGCGTCGTCGGGCACGGGGACGGGGAGGTGGGGGCCGAACTCGTCGACGAGCTGCCGGGCCGAGAGGCCGAGTTCCTCGACGGCACGGTCCTCGAGGGCCTCGAGCCGGAGCACGAGCTCGGCCCGCGCGAGCTCGTCGCGGTGCGCCGCGTCGCTGAGCTCGGCGAGCTCCTTCGCGAGCGCCTCGGTCGACGTGCGCAATGCGGCGAGCCGCTCGTCGAGCGCCGCCCGCCGCTCCTCGGCCGCGTCCCGCTCCTCGGCGGCCTCGTCGACGGCCCGGTCCATCGCCGCTACCCCGAGCGCGGCCGCGCGCGCGACGGCGCCGGCCTGGGCCGCCTTGCGGGCCCGCTCCGCGGCGCGGCGCGCGGCCTCCGCCGCCGCCTTGCGCTCGCCCGCGGCGGCACGCTCGAGCGATTCGGCCCGAGCCGCGAGGGCCCGGTGCTGCTCCTCCGCCGTGCGCAGCGCGAGGCGCGCCTCGAGCTCGGCGGCGCGCGCCGCCGTCGCCCGTTGCGCGAGGCGGTCGCGCTCGTCGGCGGACGGCTCGGCGTCGGGTTCCTCCGCGGCGTCGGCCTCCTCGGCGGCCTCGAGGCGCTCGGCAACGGTCGCGAGCGCCTCCTGCTCGGTCTCGAGGTGTTCCTGCGCGGCCGCGAGCGACGCGCGGAGCCGTTCGTCCTCGGCCGTCGCGCCCCTCAGCTGCGCGCCGAGCGATGCGAGCCGCTCGGCGACGGCCGCGAACCTCGCGTCCGAGTCGTGCAGGGCGGCGAGGGCAGCGTCGGCGCGCTGGGTCGCCTCGCGCACGCGATCGCGGGCGCCCGCAAGCTCGAAGCCCGCGCGCTCGTGCGCGGCCTGGGCCTTCACGAGCTCGGCCTCCGCGTCCTCGACCTGAGCCTGGAGCTCGATCGTGGACGGCGCGCCGGCCGAGCCGCCGCGCACCGAGGCCGAGGTGAGAACGTCACCGCTCTGCATCGCGACGGTGAGCTCGGGATGCTCAGCAAGGATCTCGCGGGCCTGCGCGGCGTCCGCTGCGGCGACCGCCCCCGCAAGGAGGCGGACGACGGCGGCCCGCACCCGCGCGTCGGGCGTCACCACGGTGTCGAGCCAGCGGGCGCCGGCGGGGAGCTCCGGCCGCTGGGGTGCATGGTTCGGGGGCTCGGGCGCGCCCGCGACGAGGAGCGCGGCCTGGCCGCCGTCGTCCTCGCGGAGCCGCGCGAGCGCACGGTGGGCCGCCTCGGTACCGTCCATCGCGAGGCCTTCGGCGACGGCCCCGAGCACCGCCGCGACGGCGGGCTCGAAGCCGGGCTCGACCTTCACGAGCGAGGGCACAGGGCCGAGGACGCCGTCACCCGAGGCGAGCACGGCACCGCTCCGTCGCGCCCGCGGAGCCCCGTCCGCAGCGCGTCGAGGCGGGCCTCGAGGGAGCGCCGCGCCGTCTCGGCGTCCCGGCGCCGCTCCTCGATCGCGACCAGCTCGGCCTCGGCGGTCTCCTGGGCCTCGGCGGCCTCCTCGTAGTCGGCGTCGAGGCCCTCCTCGCCCTCCTCGACCCCGGCGACCTGCGTCTCGAGCGCCGTGAATTCGAGCTCGGCGGCCCCGCGCCGCTCGGACGCGGACCCGAGCGCGGCCCGGAGCCGTCCGATCTCGCCCTCGGCGGCCTCGACGCGGCTGCGCGCGGCGCCGACGCTCCCGGCGAGCCGGGCGAGGCCCTCGCGCCGGTCCGCGGAGGCGCGGAGGCGGGCAGTGTGGCGGCGGTCCTCTGCCGCGGCCTCCTCCTCGGCCTCGGCCCGCGCCTCCGATGCGGCCTCGAGCGCCTCGGCGCGGACCTCGAGCGCCTCGTCGAGCACGGCGAGCTCCTCACGGGCGTCCCCAGCCTGCCATTCGAGGTCCTCGGGGTCGCGCCCCGAGTGCGTCGGCTCGGACGTGCCGAGAAGGCGCCGGCGCTCCTCGGCGACGTTCGCGAGCGAGCGGAGCCGCTCACGGCCCGACGAGAGCCGGTACCAAAGGTCCCGCGCGGCGTTGAGCCGCGGGGTCGCGATCGCGGCCGCGTGCTCGGCCTCCGCCTGCTCGCGCCGCGCAGCCGCAAGATCACGCTCCGCCTCGGCGCGGCGGGCCGTGAGGGCGGACTGATCCGCACGGTCCTGCTCGAGCGAATCGCGCAGCCGCACGACGTCGTCGGCCAGGAGACGCGCGCGGGCGTCCCGCACGTCCGCCTGGATCGTCTGGGCCCTCCGTGCCACCTGCGCCTGCCGGCCGAGCGGGCCGAGCTGCCGGCGGATCTCCCCCGTGAGGTCCGCGAGGCGCTGGAGGTTGCCCTGCATCGCGTCGAGCTTCCGAACGGTTCGCTCCTTGCGGCGCCGGTGCTTGAGGATCCCGGCGGCCTCCTCGATGAAGCCCCGCCGGTCCTCGGGGGTCGCGTGCAGGATCCGGTCGAGCTGGCCCTGGCCCACGATCACGTGCATCTCGCGGCCCAGGCCTGAATCGCTCAAAAGCTCCTGGATGTCGAGGAGCCGGCAGGAGTCGCCGTTGATCGCGTACTCCGAGCCGCCCGTGCGGAACAGGGTCCGCGAGATCGTGACCTCGCTGTAGTCGATCGGCAGCGCGCCGTCGGCGTTGTCAATCGTGAGGGAGACCTGCGCGCGGCCAAGCGGAGCTCGCCCGGCCGTCCCGGCGAAGATGACGTCCTCCATCTTCCCGCCGCGGAGCGTCTTGGCGCCTTGCTCCCCCATGACCCACGCGAGCGCGTCGACCACGTTCGACTTCCCCGAACCGTTCGGGCCGACGACGGCCGTCACGCCTGGCTCGAACTCGAAGGTGGTCGCCGAGGCGAATGACTTGAAGCCTCGGATCGTCAGTGTCTTGAGGTGCAACGGACCGGGGTTCTCCTGTCACTCTGGGCGGGGGTGTGGGTGGCGGGGCGGGCGCAAGAGATAGCTGGTGGTTGTGCGACATTCTGCCACCACGCCCGCGCGAATCCGGGCTACCAGCGGGCGTTGCGTGGAGTCCGCTGGCAGTGCGGGCACCGGTAGGAGGACCGGTTCATGAACGAGTCGCGGACCATGATGCTCGTCCGGCCGTCCTCGGCGCATCGCGTGCACGCCTGCCCGGCCCGGCCGTAGGCGGAGAGGGAGCGGTCGAAGTAGCCGGACGCGCCGTTGACGTTGACATAGAGCGAATCGAAGCTCGTGCCGCCGGCGTCGAGCGCGCGCGTCATGACGTCTCGCACCGCGTCAACGAGGCGCAGAGTGTCGGCACGGCGCAGCGTGTCCGTGGGGCGGGCGTAGTGCAGGCGCGCGGCCCAGAGCGCCTCGTCAGCGTAGATGTTGCCGATCCCCGAGACGAGCGTCTGGTCGAGCAGGGCGCGCTTGAGGCCCGTGCGGCGGGCGTGCAGCCGCGCGTGGAAGGCCTCGGCGGAGAAGAAGGGATCGAGCGGATCGCGGGCGATGTGCTTGGCGTCCGCCGCGATGAGCGCGAGGGGCAGCGCCCCATGGCCGCCCGGCCCGCCGTCGTACGTCGGGACAAGGGGCACGACGGCGAGGCCGCCGAAGATGCGCTGGTCCACGAAGCGCAGCTCGTCCGGGAGGCCCGGCGCGGGGGAAAGGGTCAGGCGCACCTTGAGATGCTTCTCGTCCGGCTGGCCGGGCTCCTCGACGAGAAGCTGTCCGCTCATGCCGAGGTGCGCGAGGAGCGCGGTGTGCGGCGGATCCGTGTGCGAAGGCCCGGCGGCGGGTGAGGGGCCGGCGGAGCCGCCGCGTGCGTCCGCGCCGTCCGAAAGCGGAAGCCAGAGGAACTTTCCGCGGCGCACGGCGTCGAGCACCGTGGCGCCCTCGAGCTGCCCCCGGAAGTCCTCGACGCCGAGCAGATGCCTGCGGAGGGAGCGGGGGTCGAGGACCTCAACGGATTCGATGCGCCGCCCGGCGACCCACGTCGCGAGGCCGCGCCGCACGACCTCGACCTCGGGAAGTTCGGGCAAGGCCTACGCCGCTCCGCCGGAATCGTGGGCGGCGCCGGCCGCTGCGGTCTCGGGGCCGAGGATCTTCCACGCGTCTGCGGCGGACTGCTGCTCGGCCTCCTTCTTGGAGTTGCCCCTGCCGGTGCCGTACGCGACACCGCCGATCAGGAGCGTCGCAGTGTAGGTGCGGGCGTGGTCCGGGCCGTCGCCGACCACGGCGTAGTGAATGCCGCCGAGCTGCCGGTTCGCGGCGAGCTCCTGGATGTGCGTTTTCCAATCGGTGCCCGCGCCGAGCACCGCCGCGTCCTCGAGCAGCGGCCCAACGAGCCGCACCACGAGACAGCGCGCGTCCTCGAGTCCGTTCGCGATGTAGGTCGCACCGATGAGGGCCTCCATGGTGTCCGCGAGGATGGAGGACTTGTTCTTGCCGTTCGTGACCTTCTCGCCGTGGCCGAGGTAGATGCACTCGCCGACGCCGAGCCGCCGCGCGATGCTCGCCAGGGCACGCGTGCTCACCACCGCGGCGCGCCGCTTGGCGAGCTCGCCTTCGGAGAGGTCCGGGTAGGTCCGGTAGAGGTGGTCCGTTACGGAGAAGCCGAGGATGGAGTCGCCGAGGAACTCGAGGCGCTCGTTGGTGGGGATGCCGCCGTTCTCATACGCATAGGAGCGATGCGTCAACGCAAGACGAAGCGTCTCGGCGTCGATAACGACGCCGAGACGCTTCATAAGCTCATCGCGAGCAGGCATGGGGCGACCCGACGGTCTGATCAGACGTCGGCGACCTTGCGGCCCTTGTACTCCATGAAGAGGGCCGTGCCCGCGGAGTCGGTCACGACCTTCGCCTGGTGCGGAAGGCTGTAGGTCACACGGCCGTTCTCGACCGTCTTGACCAGGTTAGGCGCAGTCGCCTTCCACTGGGACCGGCGGGCGCGGGTGTTCGAGCGGGACATCTTCCGCTTGGGAACTGCCACGGCAAACTCATTTCTCTCTTGGGGCCAACACTTAGTCTTCTTGGTGCCGGTCGGGCCTGATCAGCTCCGCCAAGGCCGACCATCGCGGGTCCACGACCTCGTGATGGTGGCCAGGCTCGTCTGCGAGGCGGATACCGCACTCGGGGCAGAGCCCCGGGCAGTCCTCCCGGCACACCGGCTGGAACGGCAGCATGGTTACTACTGCGTCCCGCAACACCGGCTCAAGATCGATGGAATCGTGCTCGACTCGACGTTGCTCTTCCTCGTCTTCTCCCTCCGAGGGCTCTGCGCCCTCGTAGGAGAAAAGCTCTTGCACATCGACCTCGAGGCTGTACTCGATAGCATCCAGGCACCGTCCGCACTCGCCGCTTACGTCGACGTGTGCGGTCCCCGATACCAGGATCCCCTCGTGGACAGACTCAAGCCGCAGATCGAGATCCACGGGGGACCCCTCCCTGACGCCGATGAGCGCCACACCGAGCTCGCTCGGTGCGGGAACATGCTCTTCAAGTGTCCGCATTGTGCCCGGGCTTCGCCCGAGGTCCTTGACGTCAATCGTCAAGGGCGAACGTCCTTCGCGCTTAATGAGAACTCCTGTGGAACATAGACCGACAAACAATCCTAGCCTGTGCGGCGCCTCAGGCAAAAACGTAGAACACCGTTCACCACCGGAGCGCCCTGCGTGCGCCGCGCGTGCGGCATTCAGGACCCCCTGCCGGGCGTCGTCGCATCAAGCCTAGCGAGAACCGAGCGCGGCACGAACTCCGACACGTCCCCGCCGAGGTCGTGCACCTCCTTGACGAGCGTCGAGGACAGGTGCACGTAGTGCGCCTCGGCCGGGAGGAACACGGTCTCAACACCCGAAAGCTGCCGGTTCATGATCGCCATGGGCAGCTCGTAGTCGAAGTCGGAGGACGAGCGCAGGCCCTTGACGATCGCCGACGCGCCGCGCTGACGGCAGTATTCGGCGAGCAACCCCTCCCCCATGGGCTCGACGAGGATCCCGCTGATCGCCCCGAGCGTCCTTCGGGCCATCTCGATCCGCTCCTCGACGGAGAAGCGGTACTTCTTGGCGTAGTTGGTCGACACGGCAACGACCACCTCGTCGAACAGGTTCGCGGCGCGCGCGATGACTTCGAGGTGGCCGTTGTGGATCGGGTCGAAGGAACCGGGGCAGACGGCGCGTCTCATGCTGTCAACATACCCGTTCGCCCCCGTGCCCGCTGGTTAGCATGGGCGAGTGACTTCCCCTTGGCAGCGAACAGCGGCCGGCGCGAACCTGCTCGGCTCCGACGGGCGCCTCGGCGTGACGATCTTCGAGGAGATGACGGGGCTCGCCGTCCGGACCGGGGCTATCAACCTCGGGCAGGGCTTCCCGGACGAAGACGGCCCCGAGGAGATGAAGGACGGCGCGCGCCACGCGATCGCGACCGGCTCCAACCAGTACGCGCCGGGCAAGGGCCTCCCCGTACTCCGGCGCGCGGTCGCGGCGCATCAGTCGCGGTTCTACGGGCTCGAGCCGGACGCCGAGGCCGAGGTCCTCATCACGACCGGCGCGACCGAGGGCATCGCCGCGGCCGTCCTCGCGCTCGCCGAGCCGGGCGACGACGTCATCACGTTCGAGCCGTTCTACGATTCGTATGGCGCGATGATCGCGCTCGCGGGTGCCAACCACGTGACCGTTCCCCTGCACGCACCGCGTTTCCAGCCCGATCCGGACGAACTCGAGGCCGCGTTCGGCCCGCGGACGCGGCTCGTGATCCTGAACAACCCGCACAATCCCACCGGCGCCGTGTTCGGCCGCGACGTGCTCGAGCGCGTGGTCGAGCTCGCGGAGCGCCACAACGCCGTGATCGTCACGGACGAGGTCTACGAACACCTCGTCTTCGGCCCACCCCACGTTCCGGTCGCGACGATCCCCGGCGCGGCCGGGCGCACGCTCACGATCTCCTCCGCCGGCAAGACGTTCTCCTTCACGGGCTGGAAGATCGGCTGGGTCACGGGCCCCGAGGAGCTCGTCGCGCGCGTCCGCACCGTCAAGCAGTTCACGACGTACAGCTCGGGCACGCCGTTCCAAGAGGCCGTCGCGCTCGGCCTCGGGCTCCCCGACGAGTTCTTCACGGGCGCGGCGGCGGCGCTGCGGCGAAAGCGCGACATCCTCGCCGACGGCCTCCGCCGAGCGGGGCTCACGGTGTACCTCCCGGACGGCACCTACTTCATCACCGCCGACACGGCGTCGATCGGCTTCGACGACGCACTTGACCTCGCGCGGCGCCTCCCCGAGCTCGTGGGCGTCGCGGCGATCCCGGTCTCGGTGTTCTGCCACGACGAGGGCGCCAAGCGCACGCGCTCGCTCCTGCGCTTCGCGTTGTGCAAGCGCGAGGACGTGCTCCACGAGGCGGCGGTTCGGCTCGCGGGCCTCGGCGGGCTCGTGTGAGCAGCGGCCGCGCGGACGACGGCGGGACTCGCCCCGGCGCGAGCCGGTACCTCGCGGGTGTGGGCACCCACGCGACGATCGTCCCGGATGGCCTCGTGCCCGGGGCGTACGTGCTCGCGATCGGCGGTGCCGAGCAGTCCCACGTGGACCTCGCCGCGCCGGGGCACGTCTTCTACGCGTACCTCGCGCGCATCGCGAACGTGCTCGATCTGCTCAAGCCCCCGGGCGAGCCGCTCCGCGTCCTGCATCTCGGCGCGGGGGCGCTCACGCTCGCGCGCTACGTCCAGGCGACCCGACCGGGTTCGCCGCAAGTCGCCGTCGAGCTCGAGCGGGAGCTGCTCGGCTTCGTGCTCGACCAGCTGCCCCTCGCCACAGGGACCGTCCTTGAGACCCGCATCGGCGACGCGCGCTGGGAGCTCGCGAGCCTCGCGGACCGGGCGCCGTTCGACGCGATCGTCCTCGACGTCTTCTCAGGGCCCGGGGCGCCGAGCCATCTCGCACATCGGGACTTCTATGCGGAGGCCGCTGCGCTTCTGACCCCGGGCGGGGCGATGCTCGTGAACATCGGCGACGACCCGCCGCTGACCCTCGTGCGGTCCCAGCTCGCGGCCATGCGCACGGTCTTCTCCGAGGTCGCGGCGCTCAGCGAGCCTGACATGTTCGAGGCGAGGTTCCCCGGCAATTTGGTGGCGGTCGGCCTCCTGGCCCCGTGGCCCGCCGAATGGTCCGGCGCGCTCGTCGCGGCCGGGCCGCATCCCACGGCGCTGCGCCGTGGCGTCGACTTGGATTCGCTCGCCGGACCCGTGCCCGGCAACCGGCCCGACTAGCTCGCGAGGCGCTGTTCGGCGAGCCGCTTGACCCACTCGGGCGTCTCGCGGTTGAGGCGCTCGTCGAGGGCCACGCGGAGCTTCGCGGCGGCGATCTGGACGCGACGGTCGGCGGCGCCCGGGCGCCGCACGGGCAAGCGGGACACGCCCGCGTGCTTCGGTGTCAGTGGGGCCCCCTCGTGGCTCATCGCTCCTCCGCTTCCTCGGGCCCGACCGCCGGACCGTCCCCTCCAGTATGGTCCGGATCCTCTTCGAGGCCCAGCTCATTGTCGAGATAGGCCTCCGCGGCCTCGGCAATGGGTTCGAGCCAGACGGCGTCGAGGAACATGAGTTCTTCGTCGCTCGCCACGAGTTCGCTCCGCGCGAGCGTCGCGAGGAGCTCGGTCCCGATGGCCTGCATCTGCGGATCCGGGCTCACGGTGGCCTCGAGCGCCCATTCCGTGCGCCGCCAGAACTCGGCACGCCTGTCGGCCTGCGCGCGCTGCCGAAGCGTCCACAGACCCACGATCGCCGCGACGACCGCCGTGGCGAACGTCCCCACGGGGGCGAACGAGGACACGATCTGCCACCACTGCGGAACGTCTTGGGCGCTCGCGGCGGCGACCTGTTCGAGGATCCTCATGCCTCCACGCTAGGGGCTGGGCCTGACATTTCTGTGCCGTCGGGGCCTACCGGCATGGCCGGCTCGGCGAACCAGAGGTGCGTCTCGCCATACTTGCGGTCCGCGTAGTGGGCGAGCCCGGCGGGCCACGCCGGCTCAGGCGAGCGGGCCGAGCGCTCGACGACGACGAGCGCGTCCGGGGCGAGGCGCGAGGCGACGGCGTCGAGCACCTCGGCGAGCTGGGTCTCGCCGAGCGGGTATGGCGGGTCCATGAGCACGAGGTCCCAGTGGGCACCTGGTGGAACCTTCTCGAGAAAAGCTGACACCTTCGACCGCCGCACCGTGACCGCGCGGCGACTCACGGCCTCGTTGACGGTCCGGGCGTTGCGCTCGCACACCTGGGCTGCCTTGGCGTCCGACTCGACGAGCTCGACCGTCGATGCGCCGCGGCTCGCCGCCTCGACGCCGAGCGCGCCCGAGCCCGCGTAGAGGTCGAGCACGCGCGCGCGGGACAGCATGCCAAGCGCGTCGAGGCGCGAGAACAGGGCTTCCTTGACTCGGTCCGTCGTGGGCCTTGTCGCCGAGCCCGGCACCGCAGCGAGTGGGACGCCTCCCGCGATTCCGGCGATGATCCGGGTCATGCCACGCTCCCTTTCCGCTCTCCCTCGGGCTTTCGCGCTCTCCAGGCCTTCCACGTCCTCCAGGCCTTCCACGCTGTCTCAGTCCGTCCGGACTCCCGGGGCTCAGCCACGCTCGAGGAACACCTCTCGCTCGGGGTCCAGGTAGTCCGCGATCGCAGCCGCGAGCTCGGGGTGCCGCTCGAGCTCGGGATCATCCGCGACGAGTTCGAGGGCGTCCTCGCGGGCGCGCGCAATGACGTCCCCGTCGCGGAGCACACGCAGGAGCCGCAGCGTCGAGCGACGGCCCGATTGGCTCGCGCCGAGGATGTCCCCCTCGCGGCGGAACTCGAGATCGTGCTGGGCGAGCTCGAAGCCGTCTGTGCTCGCCGCGACCGCTTCGAGCCGCTCCCGGCTCGGGTGGCCGGGCTCGAGCCGGGTGACGAGGAGGCACGTGCCGGCGTGCCCGCCGCGCCCCACGCGCCCCCGGAGCTGATGGAGCTGGGCGATCCCGAAGCGGTCCGCGTCGAGAATCACCATGAGCGTCGCGTTGGGGACATCGACGCCAACCTCGACGACCGTCGTCGCCACGAGGACGCCTGTCTCCCCCGCGGCGAACCGCCTCATCGCGGCCGCCTTGGCCTCGGTGTCGAGCCGCCCGTGGAGGACCCCCACCTCGACACCGGCGAGCGCCGGCTCGGTCGCGAGCTGCTCGGCCGTCTCCGAGACGGACGTGGCCTGGAGCTGCTCGGGAGCCGCAAGGGCACTCCCTCCCCACGTTGCGGCGTCGAGCTCATCGAGGTCGCCCTCGTCCCCGGCCCCCGCTCCGATCGTGGGGCACACGACGTAGACCTGCCGCCCGGCGTCGACCTCCTCGCGCGCACGCTGCCAGATCCGGCGCTCCCACGAGGGGTTCTCGACGAGGCCGACCGTGTGCGTCGCGATCGGCGAGCGGCCCGCAGGGAGCTCGCGGAGGACCGAGGTCTCGAGGTCGCCGAAGACGGTCATGGCGACCGTGCGGGGAATCGGCGTGGCCGTCATGACGAGCAGATGCGGGGTCGCGAGGCTCTTGGCTCGGAGGGCGTCGCGCTGCTCGACGCCGAAGCGGTGCTGCTCGTCGACCACCACGAGGCCCAGATCCGCGAACTGGACGTGCTCGGACAGGAGCGCGTGGGTCCCGACCACGATCCCGGCCTGCCCGCTCGCGGCAGCGAGGAGGTTGCGCTTCTTCTCCCCCGCCGACTGCGAGCCTGTCAGCAGGGCGACCTCGACGCCGTCGTCCCCGGCCCCGCCGAGGAGACCCTCGCGCACGAGCGGTCCGAGCGTCGCGCGGATCGACGCGTAGTGCTGGGAGGCGAGGACCTCGGTGGGCGCGAGAAGCGCGGCCTGCCCGCCGTCGTCCACGACCTGGAGCATCGCGCGGAGGGCCACGACGGTCTTGCCCGAGCCGACCTCGCCCTGCAGCAGCCGGTTCATGGGGTGGGGCTGGGAGAGCTCGCGGGCCAAGACCTCGCCGACGTCTCGCTGGCCCGCCGTGAGCTCGAACGGGAGACCGCGGTCGAAGGCGTCGAGCAGGCCACCCCGCCGGGCCGGGCTCGGGCGGGACGGAAGGGCCGCGTGCTGGGCCCGCCGTCGCGCGAGCGCGGTCTGCAGCACGAGGGCCTCCTCGAAGCGGAAGCGCTCCTGCGCGATGCGCCACTCCGCGTCGTTCTCGGGCACATGAATCATGCGGTAGGCCTCGGCCGCTGACGGGAGGCGGTACTTGCGGCGCAGCCGCTCGGGGAGCGACTCGGGAACCGAACTGAGATCGAGGGCGCCGAGCACAGTCCCCATGGCCTTCGCGATCGTCCAGCTCGGGATCGCGGCCGTAGCCGGGTAGACCGGGATCGGCCGGCCCGCGAGCTTCGCAGCGGCCTCGGCGTCGAGCTCCTCTGGGTCGAGCAGTTCATAGATCGGGTTGGTGAGCTGGAGGCGCCCGCGGTACATCCCCACGCGGCCCGAGAACATCGCGACCACGCCGCGCGTGAGCTGCCGTGACGCCTTGACGCCGTTGAAGAACGTGAGCGAGAGCGTGCTCGGCCCGTTGGTCTGTCCGGGCCGGTCGCTCACGAGCACCTCGGTGATGCTGCCCTTGCGCGTGTTCATACGGCGCGTCGAGGACGAGACCACCTGCGCCATGAGCGTCACATCCTCGTCGAACGGAAGCTCGCGGATCGGGGTGAGCTCGCCGCGCGCGAGGTAGCGGCGCGGAAAATGTCCTAGGAGCTCGCCGGCCGTGGCGATGCCGAGCTGCTCGGCGAACTTCTTGCCGCTGCGCGCGCCGATGACCCGGTCGAGCCCTGTGCTCCGCTCAGCCCGCATGGTCGGAGTGCAGCTCGGTGAGCGAGATGCGCTCGGGTTCGCCGAGGCGCCGGATCTCCGCGAGCGCGCCCTCCGGATCGAGAACATGCACGTGGACCCGCCAGCGAACGCAGCCCGAGTCCTCGTCGAGCGGCCCGAGCGGGCTCATGATGACGGATTCGCCGAGCTCATCGAGCCGGTGGCGCAGACCGGCTGCGTCCAGGGGGCTCAGCGTGATGGTGCACATGAGCTCGACCCCTTGGGCGGGCGGCTGCGTCGCGTGGATGTGGGGATCCTGGACATCGAAGCCGTGCAGCGCGTCGAGGATCGGCTCGGCGAGCCCGACACCGAGCACGGCTGAGCGCAGCGCGCCGAGGACCAGGAGGAGGCCGACGGCGCCGGCGTCGACGACGTTCGCGTCGTGAAGGGTCGGGAGCTGGCCTTCGGTGTCGACGACGGCGGCGATCGCGGTGTCGACGACCGCGTCGAGGGTCCGTGCGAGCGTCGCGTTGCTGTGGGGCTTGTCCGCGGCCGCGTCCGGTCCCGAGCTCGCGCCGGCCGCCGCGTCAGCCGCAGCGGCGAGGACGGACAGCATGGTGCCCTCGACGGGCTCGCTCAGAGCCGACCAGGCGCGGATCCTGCTGCGGTGCAGGGCCTCGGCGAGGAGCGGGCCGCTCAGCCGCGACTGTCCCGCGAGCGGCACTGCGAACGCGTCGAGGAAGACGGCGAAGAGCGTCCCAGAGTTGCCGCGGGCCTCCTCCATGGCGGCGTGGCCCGCGGCGCCGATGACGGTGCCCAGATCGGAGCTGTCGCATTCGGCGGCAGCCTCGGCCGCGGCCCGCGCGGTGAGGTACAGGTTCGTGCCGGTGTCGCCGTCGGGCACGGGGAAGATGTTGATCGCGTTGAGCCGGTCGCTGTGATTGGCGAGCACGGTCTCCGCCAGGCCCAGCCAGCGGCGCATGGCCGCCGCGTTGGACGCGGGCTTCGCAGCGTTGTTAGCTGGCAAAGTGGTCCCATCCCCTCGTCGCCGCCGGGCGCCCACCCAGGGATACCCCGGGCTTCCCGCCGACGGCGGGCAAGACCGAGCCTATCGCAGCGAACCCGTGCGGAAGCTGTGCTGCGGTGGGGAACGCCGCGAGAAGTCCGTGGTCCTCGCCGCCGCTCACGACCCATTCGAGAGGGTCCACGGCGAGGAGTTCCGCAGCGAATCGGAGCGGCTCGGCATGCGCCGCGAGGGCCGCTGGATCGAGGTCGAGCAGCACGCCGCTCGCGGCCGCGAGGCGGTCCGCATCGCGGAGGAGCCCGTCGGAGAGGTCCATGAGCGCGCTCGCGCCGCCTCGCGCGGCTGCGGGTCCGGCCTCGAGCGGAGGGACCGGGCGGCACTGCCGCCCCACAAGCTCCCGGAGGGTGGGTTCGAGCGAACCGTAGGCAGGTCCGTGCTCGAGGAGGGCGAGACCCGCGGCGGCGGGGCCGAGCGCACCCGCGACCGCAAGCGTGTCCCCCGGGCGGGCGCCGCTTCTCAGCACCGGCTCACGGCCGTCGAGGCTCCCGAGGACCGTCGCGGTGATCGAGAGTTCGCGCCCGCGGCCCAGATCCCCGCCGGCCAAGGCGCAGCGGGTCGCGCCGAGCGCGCTCACGGCCTCCGCAAGCCCTTCGGCGAGCCCTTCGACCCAGGCGACGGGCGTGGATGGCGGGAGCGTGAGGCTCACGACGATCGCGGTCGCAACGGCACCCATCGCATTGACGTCGCTCAGATTCTGCGCGGCGGCCTTCCAGCCCACGTCGCGTCCCGTATGCCGGTAGCCGTTGGGCCACTCGAGCCGGAAGTCGGCGTCCTGGGTCTGGGTGTCGGTCGTGATGACAACGCGCCCGTCGGGCGCGGCGACGACGGCGGCATCGTCGCCCGGACCGAGCAGGGCGGGCGGGCCGCCAGCGAGGCGGGGAAGGATCCGTGCGAGGAGTTCCCCCTCGCTCAGCTCGCCGACCGTCGGTGGCGGGGACAACGTGGGCACGGTCCCAGCCTAGTAGGCTTGAATCGGCCGTGGGCTCTCCCCCGGCACCCCCGAATCCGTCCCGAGGAGGACCATGCCCCGCAGCCGTCCGCGCGCCGCAGCCCTCGCGCGCGCCTCAGCGCTTGCGCCGGCCCTCGCCCTCGCCGCTGCGCTCAGCGCGTGCAGCGCCCCCGTATCCGTCGAGGCCGCGTCGGACGCCGCGAATCCCGCGTGCGCGCCAGAGATGATCGCGCTCCCCGACTCAATCGGGGACGCGGCCCTGCGGAAGACGACGAGCCAGGCGACCGCAGCGTGGGGCGACCCCTCCGCCGTCGTGCTTCGGTGCGGCGTCTCGTCGCCGGGACCCACGACGGACCGCTGCGTGACCGTGAACGGCGTCGACTGGGTCATCCGGCAGGCGAGCCCGTCGTCGTCGGCCTCCGCGTCCACCCGCCCGAGCGGCGGCGCGACCTCGGGCGCCGGCCCGCTCCCTTCACCCTCGGCGTCCGGATCGCCCTCGGTGTCCGGGTCACCCTCGGCGTCCGCCCAGGGCGCGGACGGGGAGAACGGGACCTTCATCCTCACGACGTTCGGCCGCTCGCCCGCGACGGAGCTGCTCTTGGACAGCTCGAAGATCAGCTCCGCCACAGTTCTCGCGACGCTAGCGTCGGCGGTCGCGAAGGTCCCGCAGACCGCGAAGTGCGTGGGTCAGGCCGAGGTGGCCCAGCTGCCGAAGGGCTGACGCCCCTCGCCGGGCCGCAGAAGAAACCGTCTATTGAGCCAGGTGACAGTGGTCTTCGTCGCCGTGGTCCGACGGCATCCAACAGGTATCACAGTGCGAGCACCCGAAGGCGCGAAGCCCCAGCCTGACGTGGCGCCCTCCGCTACGCGCCCGGTTCGCCCTGACGGAGAGCGGTCGGGCGGTCGAAGCGCTGCCCGGCAGGGTTCGGGGACAGGAGCGTGAGGACGAGCACGGCGGTGCCCCCAACGAACGGGATCAGGAGGAGGAGCATGAGCCATCCGCTGAGGTTCGCGTCGTGAAGACGACGAACCGTGACCGCGAGGTTCGGCACGATCGTGCCGAGGAACAGGGCCAGGAAGACATAGCTCAGGATCGCGAAGCCCGGGCCCGTGGAATTGCGTGACGCGCCGTCGAGGGCGAATGCGAGCACTTCGACGATGATCCAGACGATGGCGTAGGCCAGCGTCATCCACCAGTACTCGGCCCGGCTCGCCCGGCCGTGGAACACCGCGTACTTGGCGAAGAACCGCCCGATCGCCTGCACCGGGCTCGCCCCATAGAACGGCGCCCACAGCGGCGGCTCGCCTTGGGTCGGCGCCGCGTAGGCCTGGTCCTGCGGATGCTGCGGAAAGCTCACTGCGGTACCCCTGTGACGAATGGTCTCCAAACGGGCACATCCTAGCCGACCCGCACGAACGGCACCCCCACCAGACCGGTTCCACATTGACGAACTTCAGCCAAGCAGATACCCAATGACCGTCTTGTTTGCCTCATGACCGTCGCGGAGAGGCACAACCGTCCGGCATGACCGACGGTTGAGCCGTCAAGGGACGGCCAAGCCGCACAACAGACGGCCGCGCGGCACACTGGACGGCCGCGCGAGCGCGCAGGGCGCCCCCGCCGCAGCCTCGCCCCGGCGGCGGCCGGCAGGGCCCTCAGGCTAGGCGGCTAGACGGCTCGGCGGCTCAGCGCAGACCCGTGGGCCGCTCGAGCGCGAGTTGGATGAGCTCGTCGATGAGATCGTGGTACGAGAGGCCGGTCGCGGCCCACATCTGCGGATACATGCTGATCGGCGTGAACCCGGGCATTGTATTGATCTCGTTGATCACGAGCTCGCCCTCCGGCGTGTAGAAGAAGTCCACGCGGCTCAGGCCCTCGGCGGAGACGGCGTCGAACGCCCGCGCGGCCTGCTCCCGCACGCGCGCGATCGCCTCGTCGGGCAGATCGGCGGGGCAGCTGAGCGCGGCGGCGTTGTCCTCGACGTACTTCGCCTCGAAGTCATAGAAAGTGTGGGAATCGCCCTGCACCACGATCTCGCCCGGGAGCGAGGTCCGTGGGGGCTGCGCGCCGTGCCCCTCGAGCACGCCGCACTCGATCTCGCGGCCCACGATCGACGCCTCGATCACGATGCGCAGATCGTGCCGGCGCGCCTCCGCGAGCGCCGCATCGAGGCCCTCGGGACCCTCCACGCGCGTGATCCCCACCGAGGAACCCGCGCGGCACGGCTTGACGAAGACCGGGTACCCCAGGCGTTCGACGGCGGCGCGCACCCCCTCGGGGTCTCGGCGCCACTCCTTGTCGGACACCGCGACGTACGGACCGACCGTGAGCCCTGCGGCCGCGAACGCGACCTTCATGAAGTGCTTGTCCATCCCGACGGCGGAGGCGAGAACTCCCGCGCCCACGTAGCGGACGTCGGCGAGCTCGAGGAGCCCCTGGACCGTTCCGTCCTCCCCGAACGCCCCGTGCAGGAGTGGGAACACGACGTCGACATCGCCAAGCTCGCGCGGCACCTCGTTGGGCCGGGTGACCACGAGGCCGGGCCGGCCGGGACCGCCCGCGAGGCTCACGGTCTCGCTGCCGGCCTGGACCTCGGGCATCTCGCCAGAGTTGAGCGCCCACTGCTGCCAGTCGCCGTTCGAGAGGACCCACTGGCCGTCCTTGGATATACCAATGGGAAGCACCTCGTACTTGTCCAGATCGATTGCGTTCATGACGCCCGCGGCCGTCACGCAGCTCACGGCGTGCTCGCTCGAGCGCCCGCCGAAGAGGAGCGCGACGCGGACCTTGCGCCCGGGGCCGCTGCGCTCAGATCCCGTGCGCTCAGGGCTTGCAGGGTTGGTCACGCTATTCGCCTTCCGATTTGAGCTCCCGCGCGAGCAGGAGGGTTTCAAGCTGGTCGACCCCGACCTTCCCGGCGAGCACGCCGACCACGGCCTCCGTGATCGGCATCTCGACGCCGACCCGCCGCGCGAGCTCGCGCACCGCGGGGGCCGACTTGATGCCCTCGGCGATCTGGGTCATGTGCTGGCCGAGCTCGTCGACGCTGTAGCCCTGGCCGAGGAGCGTCCCGGCGGTGTGGTTGCGGGAGAGCTTGGACGCGCACGTCGCGACGAGATCGCCGAGCCCCGCGAGGCCGGACAGGGTCTGGGCGTCGCCGCCGAGGGCCACCGCGAGGCGGGTCGTTTCGGCGAGGCCACGCGTAATGACCGAGGCCTTCGTGTTGTCCCCCATGCCCTTGCCCTCGCAGATGCCGACGCACAGCGCGATGACGTTCTTGACCACTCCGCCGATCTCGGCGCCCACGATGTCCGTGGACGTGTACGGCCGGAAGTACGGCGCCGTGCACGCGCGCGCGATCCGCAGCGCGAGCGCCTGGTCCGCGCACGCGACGACGGACGCGGTCGGCTCGCGGCGGGCGATCTCCATCGCGAGATTGGGCCCCGAGAGCACGGCGATGCGCTCCGGGAGGATCCCGGCCACCTCCGCGATGACCTCGCTCATGCGCAGGTCCGTCCCGACTTCGAGGCCCTTCATGAGGGACATCACCACGGCGTCGGAGGGGATCAGCGCGCGCCACGTCTCGAGCTGGCCGCGCAGGGACTGCGCGGGCACCGCGAACACCACGAGCTGCGCGCCCGCGAGGGCCTCCGACGGATCGGTCGTGGCCGTGACGGTCTCCGGGAGCTCGATGTCGCCGAGGTACCGCTGGTTCCGGTGCCGGTTGATGTCCGCGATCGTCTCGGGGTTGCGTCCCCACACCCGGATGCTGCGCTCGACGCCGCGGGCGGCCGCCGCGTCCGCGAGAACCTTCGCGAACGTCGTGCCCCAGCTTCCGGCGCCGAAGACGGCGATGCTCGTGAGCTCGGGCTGCGTCTCGCTGGCTGGCACAGTGCCCGGGTTGGTCGCCGGGACGCGCCCGACGGCGGCGACGTCAGCGCTCACGCCGGGATCCCGCCGTCGTGCGTCGTGCCCTTCGAGCCGCGCTCGACGTCGCGGCCGTGCGTGGTCTGCTGGTGCGCCGAGGGGTCCCAGCGCTCGGCCGGCGCCTCCTCGCCTCGCAGCTCTGCGAGGAGCTCCGTGATCGCGGACATGATCTTCTCCGTCGCCGCCACGAGCGTCGTCTTGTCGAGCGGCCGGTCCGCGAACTCGCTCAGATCCACGGGCTCGCCGATCAGCACGCGGACGCGCTTGCGCGGCCATAGGTGGAGGCGCTTCGCGTACCGCGGGAACAGCTCCTGCGCGCCCCAATGGGCGATCGGGACCACGGGCGCGCCCGTCTTGAGCGCGAGCCGGGCCGCGCCCGTGTGCCCCCTCATGGGCCACAGGCCCGGGTCGCGTGTGAGCGTGCCCTCGGGGTAGATGAGGATCGCGCCGCCCTCGTCGAGGACCTCGCGCGCGATCTCGAGCGATTGTCCGGCGCCCGCACCGCTGCGGTCCACAGGGATCTGCTTCGTGCCGCGCATGATCTGGCCCAGGACGGGCGGCTTGAAGAGGCCCGCCTTCGCGAGGAAGTGTGGGGGCCGGCCGAGGTTGTAGAGCATGTGGCCCACTACGAGCGGATCGATCTCCGTGCAGTGATTGGGGCACGCGATGAACCCGCCCTCCGGCAGCCGCTCCGCACCGAGCCACTTCTTTCCGAGGAGCGCGTTCATGGTGGGCCGCACCACGCCCCCGGCAATCGCGAACGCGACGCGTTCCCCGAGGGACTCCGCCTTGGCCGGTCGGCTCACGCGGCATCCTCCTCGAGATCGAACTGGGCGCCGAGACCCTCGAGCTTGGCGGTGAAATGCTCGTAGCCGCGCTTGATGACGTCCACGCCCGTCGCCCGGGACGTGCCCTCCGCCGCGAGCGCCGCGATGATGTGGCTGAACCCGCCCCGGAGGTCCGGCACGTCGAACTCGGCCCCCTTGAGCTCCGCTGGGCCCGAGATGACGGCCGAGTGGAGGAAGTTGCGCTGCCCGAAACGGCACGGGACGCTCCCGAGGCACTCGCGGTGGACCTGGATCGTCGCGCCCATGCGCCGCAGCGCCTCCGTGAAGCCGAAGCGGTTCTCGTAGACGGTCTCGTGGACGATCGAGACACCCTCGGCTTGGGTCAGCGCGACGACGAGCGGCTGCTGCCAGTCGGTCATGAAGCCCGGGTGCACGTTGGTCTCGACGACGAGGGGCTCGAGCTTGCCGCCCCTGTGGAAGAAGCGAATGCCGTCGTCGCGGATCTCGAGGCCGCCGCCGAGCTTCCGGAACGTGTTGACGAACGTCATCATGTCCCGCTGGAGTGCGCCCTCGACGAAGATGTCCCCCTTCGTCACGAGAGCCGCGCAGCCCCACGACGCCGCCTCGTTGCGGTCCGGGAGGGCAGTGTGCGTGTAGCCGC
Organism: Sinomonas sp. P47F7; assembly: GCF_049332655.1. GTDB lineage: Bacteria > Actinomycetota > Actinomycetes > Actinomycetales > Micrococcaceae > Sinomonas. Next base: position 2,816,619 of record NZ_CP186327.1, read on the forward strand.
CGAGCGAGGGGACGCCCTCGATCCGGATGGTGCGGTCCGACTGGACCGAGATGAGCGCGCCCATCTTCTGCAGGACCGCGATGAGGTCCACGATCTCCGGCTCGATCGCCGCTCCCGTGAGTTCGGTGATCCCGTCCGCCTTGGTCGCGCTGAGCAGGACCTGCTCGGTGGCGCCGACGCTCGGGTACGGGAGGGAGATCTTCGCGCCCTTGAGCCCCTTGGGCGCGGAGATGCTGATGCCGCCGGGGCGCTTGTCGACGACGGCGCCGAACTGGCGCAGGACTCCCAGGTGATAGTCGATCGGGCGGTCGCCGATCCGGCAGCCGCCGAGGTCGGGGATGAACGCCTCCCCGATCGCGTGGATGAGGGGCCCGCACAGCAGGATCGGGATGCGAGAATCGCCCGCGTGCGCGTCGATGTCCGCGACGTGCGCGGTGCGCGCGTTCGCGGGGTCCAGCGTGAGGTCGCCGCCTGCCGTGTCCCGCACGACCTCGACGCCGTGCAGCCGCAGGAGGCTCGTCACGACCTCGACGTCCTTGATGTCGGGGACGTTCCGGAGGACGGAGGGTTCGTCGCCCAGCAGGGCCGCGACCATGGCCTTCGGTACGAGGTTCTTGGCTCCCCGGACGGTCACCCGCCCCGAGAGCGGCACGCCGCCGCGGATGGTCAGGACACTGCTCATATGCGTTGGTTCCTCACTGCTCGCCTGCCCCCACCGGCCCGGGCACGGACCCTGCTAAGCATAGAAGCTCCTCCGTGGCCCGGCGAATCCCCGGGCCACGGGCTGTATCAGCCGCGAGCCGGGAGGGTGGTGGGCTTGAAGGAGGGCCGTGCGGCCTCGAAGGCGGCGATCTCGGGTTCGTGCTGGAGCGTGAGCCCGATGTCGTCGAGACCCTCGAGGAGGCGCCAGCGCGTGTAGTCATCGATCTCGAACGGGGCCACAAGGTTCCCGCACGTGACGGTCTTGGACTCGAGGTCCACCGTGATCTGCGTGCCGGGGTGGTTCTCGAGCTCCTTCCAGATGAGCTCGATGTCGTCCTGGGCCACGACCGCGGCGACCAGGCCCTGCTTCCCCGAGTTGCCCCGGAAGATGTCCGCGAAGCGCGACGAGAGCACGGCCCTGAAGCCGTAGTCCTTGAGCGCCCACACGGCGTGCTCGCGCGACGAACCCGTGCCGAAGTCCGGGCCTGCCACGAGCACCGACCCGTGGCTGAACGGCTCCTGGTTGAGGATGAACTGCTCGTCCTTGCGCCAGCTCGCGAAGAGCGCGTCCTCGAAGCCCGTGCGCGTGATGCGCTTGAGGAACACGGCCGGGATGATCTGGTCGGTGTCGACGTTGCTCTGACGCAGCGGGACGCCGATGCCGGTGTGGGAGGTGAACTTCTCCATGGCTTTCTCCGTATTCTTGGTGGCCGAGAGCCGGCGGCTCAGGCGGCGGTCGTCGCAGCAGGGACGGGATCGAGGTCCGACGGCGACGAGAGCGTGCCGCGGATGGCCGTCGCCGCGGCGACGATGGGAGAGACGAGGTGGGTGCGGCCGCCCTTGCCCTGGCGGCCCTCGAAGTTGCGGTTCGAGGTGGACGCGCAGCGCTCGCCGGGGGCGAGCTGGTCCGGGTTCATGCCGAGGCACATCGAGCACCCGGCGAACCGCCACTCGGCGCCAAACTCCTTGAACACGCGGTCGAGGCCCTCCGCCTCGGCCTCGAGCCGCACACGGGCCGAGCCGGGCACCACGAGCATGCGCACATTCGGGTCCTTCTGCCGCCCGCGGATGATGTCCGCCGCCACGCGCAGGTCCTCGAGGCGCGAGTTCGTGCACGAGCCCAGGAACACGGTGTCCACTCGGATGTCCTTCATCGCTGTGCCCGGGGCCAGGTCCATGTACTGGAGGGCGCGGCGGGCCGCGGCCTTCGAGTTCTCGTCCGCGAACGAATCGGGGTCCGGGACGGCCTCGGAGAGCGAGACGCCCTGGCCGGGGTTGGTGCCCCACGTGACGAACGGCTCGAGCTCGTCCGCGTCGAGGAAGACCTCGGCGTCGAACACGGCGTCCTCGTCGGTGTGCAGCGTGTTCCAGTACTCGACGGCGGCGTCCCATTCGGCGCCCTCGGGAGCGTGCGGGCGGCCCTGCATGAACGCGTACGTGGTCTCATCCGGGGCCACCATGCCCGCGCGGGCGCCGGCCTCGATCGACATATTGCAGATGGTCATGCGCGCCTCCATCGAGAGCGCGCGGATCGCCGAGCCGCGGTACTCGAGCACGTAGCCCTGACCGCCGCCCGTGCCGATCTTGGCGATGACCGCAAGGATGATGTCCTTCGAGCTCACGCCCGGCTTGAGCGTGCCCTCAACCGTGATCGCCATGGTCTTGAACGGCTTGAGCGGCAGAGTCTGGGTGGCCATGACGTGCTCGACCTCGGACGTGCCGATGCCCATGGCGAGCGCGCCGAACGCGCCGTGCGTGGACGTGTGCGAATCGCCGCACACGATCGTGAGTCCCGGCTGGGTCAGGCCAAGCTGCGGCCCGACGACGTGCACGATCCCCTGCTCCTTGTCGCCGAGCGAGTGGAGCCGGACGCCGAACTCCTTGCAGTTCGCCCGCAGCGTGTCGATCTGGGTGCGGCTCGTCGGATCGGCGATCGGCTTGTCGATGTCCAACGTCGGGGTGTTGTGGTCCTCGGTCGCGATCGTGAGGTCGGGGCGCCGCAGCGGGCGGCCCGCGAGGCGGAGCCCCTCGAAGGCCTGCGGGGACGTCACCTCGTGCACGAGGTGAAGGTCGATGTAGAGGAGGTCGGGCTGGCCGTCTTCGCCCTTGCGCACCACGTGCGCGTCCCAGACCTTCTCGGCCAGAGTGCGTCCCATGGCCAGCTCCCTTCGATTCTGTGCGCGCCGTCGGCGCCTCTCCACCAGTCCAGCAGGCCGCCCGAACTGTGGCCACTCTGCCGACTTGCATCTCAGATATTGAGACGGCAATATCAACCTATGGACAATTCTAGTGGCGTCGGCGTGATCGACAAGGCCGCGATGGTGCTCGATGCGCTCGAGGCTGGCCCGACCACGCTCGCGCAGCTCGTCGCGGCCACGGGCCTGGCCAGGCCCACCGTGCACCGGCTAGCGCTCGCCCTCGTCCACCACCGGCTCGTGGCCCGCGACATCCAGGGGCGGTTCGTGCTCGGCTCGCGGCTCGTCGAGCTCGCCTCGGCCGCGGGCGAGGACCGGCTCATCGCCGCCGCCGGTCCCATTCTCGTCCAGTTGCGCGACGCGACGGGTGAAAGCGCCCAGATCTTCCGCCGCCAGGGGGATTGGCGCGTGTGCGTGGCCTCTGCCGAGCGCCCCGTGGGCCTGCGCGACACGATCCCCGTGGGGACGCAGCTCACCATGAAGGCCGGCTCGGCGGCGCAGGTCCTCGTGGCGTGGGAGGACCACGACCGGCTCCTCGAGGGGCTCAACAACGCGCGCTTCACGCCGACCGTCTTGGCCGGCGTACGACGGCGGGGCTGGGCTCAGTCGCTCGGCGAACGCGAGCCGGGGGTCGCCTCGGTCTCGGCGCCGGTCCGCGGTCCGTCCGGTCGCGTCATCGCCGCGGTCTCGATCTCCGGCCCCATCGAGCGCTTGACCCGCCAGCCAGGCCGTCAGCATGCTGAGGTGGTCTGCAGCGCGGCGCGGCTCCTCACCGAGGCGCTCCGCAAAGCGAACGACTGACCTCTTTTTTTCTCACCCGCCAACCGCCGTCGCCCACTCACCACCTCAGGAGATCCCGTGACTGCCTACGCCGTGTTCCTCCGAGGGGTCAACGTGGGCGGGATCAACCTCAAGATGGCGGAAGTCAAGGCCGCGCTCTCGCGACTGCCCGTCGAGGACGTCTCGACGCTTCTCGCGAGCGGGAATGCCGTACTCAGCTCGGAGCTCGGCCCGGCCGATCTCAAGGAGGCCGTCCAGACCGCACTGCGGGAATCGTTCGGCTACGACGCGTGGGTCATCGTCATGACGGCGGACGACGTCGACGCAACAGTTGGCGCGTGCCCGTATCCTCCCGACGACGACAGTACCCATACGTACGTGACGCTCTCTACGGAGCCCTCGGCGCTCGACGAACTGTTGGATCTCGCGGCGGCATCCGGCACCGAACACACCCGCCTCTCCCCTGTCGCGACGGCCTGGCTCGCGCCCGTCGGCGGAACGCTCGACAGCCCCATGGGCAAGGCCACCGGCAAGGCGAAGTTCAAGGCGACGACCACGACGCGGAATCTCCGCACCCTGCTCAAGGTCCAGGCCGCCCTCGCCAAACTCCCCTGACCGTCTCGGGTACGCCAGATGATGTGTACCCAAAACGAGGCTGGGGCAGATCAGCCGTCCCCGAGACGAAGTTGGGGCGGATTATCTGTACCCGAAACGAGGAACACCCCCGGTCCGAAGACCGGGGGTGTTCTCTGCAGTGACCCCAGCGGGATTCGAACCCGCGTTACCGCCGTGAGAGGGCGGCGTACTAGGCCGCTATACGATGGGGCCTCACACTGCGCCTTCCGAAGAAGGCATAAACGAGTCCGACGGAAGATTCCGCCGAACTTCGTGACCCCAGCGGGATTCGAACCCGCGTTACCGCCGTGAGAGGGCGGCGTACTAGGCCGCTATACGATGGGGCCGCGTACTTTACTGACCGTCAGCCGCCACTCGCTCGCGGACATCAGGAGCTGGGATACCAGGACTCGAACCTAGAATGACGGTACCAGAAACCGTAGTGTTGCCAATTACACCATATCCCAAGGTGTCATCCGGACCGGGGCTCTCGAACTGCCCGTCCGATTCGCTCCGTGCCCCTCAGCACGAGTAATTACTCTACTGGATCGCCAGCCGAGCTGCCAAATCGCAGAGGCGGTACGCCGGGCCTCGCGGGCCGCATTTCGAGAAACCCCTTGCTAGGCAAGGCCGATGAGCGCCGGAACCTCCCCGAGGCTCGCGATCTGCTCGGTAACCGTGTTGGCCACGTCCTCGGGGAGCTCGCGCCCCGTGCGGTTGAGCCAGATCCCGCGGAGGCCCGCCCCGGCGGCGCCGACGACGTCGTGCCCCGGGTTGTCGCCGATGTAGACCGTGGATTCCGCGGACGTTCCGAGCAGGCGCAGGCCCTCCCGGAAGATCGCCGGATCGGGCTTGGCAGCGCCGACCGCGTCGATGCCCACGAGGACGCCGATCCGGGCCAAGCCAGCCTGGTCCAGCTTCGCGCGTTGGAAGTCGTGCACATTGTTGCTCACCGCCCCGTACGCGATCCCGGCGGCATCGAGCGCATCGAGAAGCGGCACGACGTCGTCGAACGCGCGGACGTAACCAGGCTGCACGGTCTCGTAAGTGGCGAGCCAAGCGGCCGCGGCTGCGCCGTCCGGGAATGCCGCACCGACTGCCGCGAGGGAACGCTCCGCCCGAAGCACGCGCTGCTCGGCGAACGTGATCTCGCCCGCGACGTAGCGGTCGTAGATGTCCTCGGACTGCCGCCCGAAAGTGTCGCACAACGTCACCCAGCCCGCCTCCGTGAGAGCAGCGTAGGGCGCGGTCACCTCGCGGAGGGCCTGGTGCATGGCGCCCTCAAGGTCCACGAGCGTCTCGTCGATGTCGAGCAGCACCCCGGCGACGGGGAGCCTCGTAGCGGTCGCTCCCACCGGGGCCAGCCTCGGATCAGCCACGGAACGCCTTGAGCCGCGCGAGCGACGAGTCCTTGCCCAGGATGACCATGGATTCGAACAGGGGCGGAGAGACACGCCTGCCGGACACCGCGGTGCGCACAGGACCGAACGCGAGGCGCGGCTTGATGCCCAAGCCCTCGACGAGTGCGACGCGGAGCGCGTCCTGGATCGCCTCCGCCGTCCAGGACTCGAGTGGCTCGAGCGCCGCAATAGCCGCGCCCACGACGTCGGCGACGTTCTCCGGGAGGCCCTTCCGCGCGTCGTCCTCTACCTCGATCGCGGAGTCCGCGGCGAACAGGAAGGCGATCATCCCGGGCGCCTCGCCGAGCAGCGTGATGCGCTCCTGGATGAGCGGGGCTGCCTCGGTGAGGATCTCCTCGTCGCGCGCGGAGAGGGCCTCCCCCACCACGCCTGCGGCGCGCAGGTACGGAACGAGACGATCGCGGAAGTCCCCGGCCTCGAGGAGGCGCACGTGGGTGCCGTTGATCGCCTCGGCCTTCTTCTGGTCGAACCGCGCGGGGTTGGGCAGGACCGAGGAGATGTCGAAGTTCTCGACGAGCTGCTGGACCGTGAAAATGTCCTCGTCCGCCGAGAGCGACCAGCCGAGGAGCGCGAGGTAGTTGAGCAGGCCCTCCGGGATGAAGCCGCGGTCGCGGTGGTGGAAGAGGTTCGACTGCGGGTCGCGCTTCGAGAGCTTCTTGTTGCCCTCGCCGAGGACGTACGGGAGGTGGCCGAAGAGCGGCATGTAGGAGGCGACCCCCACGGCGTGGAGCGCGTGGTACAGCGCGACCTGGCGCGGCGTCGAGGAGAGGAGGTCCTCGCCCCGAAGCACGTGCGTGATGCCCATGAGGGCATCGTCTACGGGGTTGACGAGCGTGTACAACGGGGAGCCGTCAGCGCGCACGACGACGAAGTCCGGAACGCTCCCAGCCTTGAAGCGGATCTCGCCGCGGATGAGGTCGTTGAACACGACGTCCTCCTCCGGCATGCGGAAGCGGAGCACGGGCTCGCGGCCCTCGGCCCGGAACGCCGCGACCTGCTCGGCCGTGAGGTCGCGGTCCGAGTTGTCATAGCCGAGCTTCGGGTCGCGGCCCGCGGCGCGGTGCCTCGCCTCGATCTCGGCGGGCGTCGAGTACGACTCGTAGAGGAATCGCGCGTCCTTGAGCTTCGCGGCGACGTCCTTGAAGATGTCGAGGCGCTGAGACTGACGGTACGGCTCGTGCGGGCCGCCCACGTTGATGCCCTCGTCCCACGTGAGACCGAGCCACGTGAGGGCCTCGACGATCTGCTGGTAGCTCTCCTCCGTATCACGCTGCGCATCCGTGTCCTCGATGCGGAACACGAACGTCCCGCCCATGTGGCGCGCGTAGGCCCAGTTGAACAGGGCCGTGCGGATGAGGCCGACGTGCGGCGTGCCCGTCGGGGACGGGCAGAAGCGCACGCGCACGGGCGTGTCCGGGGTGACCGTGGGGATGGCAGCAGAGGGCGCGGCGGAGGAAGTCATAGTGACCTCATTCTAAAGCGCAGGCGCAGCCCCCTCCGCGCCGGGCCGCCCACGGGCGGGCGGCCCGCTACCGGCGCACGATGGGGTTGGACAGCGTGCCGATCCCCTCGATCTCGACCTCGACGCGGTCGCCCTCCTGCACGAGCCCGACGCCGGCGGGCGTACCCGTCATGATGACGTCCCCGGGGAGCAGCGTGAACGCCCGCGAGACGGCCGCGACGAGCTCGCGCACGCCGAAGACCATGTCCGCCGTCGTGCCGTCCTGGACCACGGCACCGTTGAGGCGCGTCACGAGCGAGAGGTCCTCTGGGTCGAGCTCGGTCTCGATCCACGGACCGAGCGGCGACGACGTGTCGAAAGACTTCGCCCGCGCCCACTGGACGTCCGCGCGCTGCTTGTCGCGCGCCGTGAGGTCGTTGCCCACGGTGTAGCCGAAGATGACGTCGTCCGCCTTCTCGGCCGGGACGTCCTTGCAGATCCGGCCGATGACCACGCACAGCTCGCCCTCGTAGGAGACCTCGTCGGTCCACTCCGGGAGCACCACGGGGTCGCCGGGGCCCACGACGGCGGTGTTCGCGACGAGGAACATGGCTGGCTCGGTCGGGAGATCGTTGCCCATCTCCTTCGCGTGGTCGGCATAGTTGCGCCCGATGCCCACGATCTTGCTGCGCGGGATGATCGGCGCGACGAGCCGCACGTCCTCGAGCCGATGGACCTGTCCGGTTGGCGTGATGCCCTGGAAGAACGGGTCGCCCTTGATGACGGCCACTTGCTCCTCGCCGGGATCACCCTGGACCACGCCGTAGAGGGGCTCGGACTCAACAACAAAACGGGCGATGCGCATGGCTCCCACCCTATCGCGGACCACCTGCGCCCCACCTCGGCGGTCCTTGACCGGGCCCCGAAGTGCCGCAACACTTTCAGAACCGGTGGCGCTCCCCTTTTCGGCTGCGCACGGGTCTGGGCAGGGGGATCATGGCTCTTCGACGGCGCACGCTTGCCATCGCGGCGACGCTTGGCGCGGCATTGACGACGACGGCGTGCGGCGGCATGTTCCTCGGCGCACCCGAGGCGACACCAGCGGGGATTGAGGCGATCCTCGGGCACGCGGTCAATGACCGCAGCCAAGCCTGCCTCGAGACTCCGACGGCGCCGCCGACGCTGAGCCCGGACAGTACGACCGATCGGTTCAAGGCCAACTGGGCGCGGGTAGTCGCACACATTCAGGAGTCCAAGAAGGGCTTCAAAGGCTTCGGATTTAGCTATATCAAGGCGTCATCAGAGGTCGAGTTGAAGTCTTGGGCGACCTCCGGGGATACGGCGCAGGCTCATTTCACGGAGACGGGAACGATGTACCTGGCCTCCGCGGCGAGCGGCCCAAGCGACGTGCCGACGAAGTACAAAGTGAAGGAGAAGGCAACGTTCACGCGGACCGATCGCGGATGGGCCCTCGATAGCTTGACCTCGGACGAAGGCGACCATATTCCGGTATCCACGCCGATCTTCGACATCGCGTCATGACCCGCACTATCCCAAGGGAGCACTGCCGGCGAGAACGGCGCCGACGATCGCTGGACCGAGGAAGCGATTGGGAGGTTGGCATCGGTGGGGCCCCGCCGTAGCGTCAGGACATGGCGCATTTCCTGATAACTCTCGGCCGCGGCCCTGAGTGGGACGCACAACGCGGGCGCCGTTCCCAAGACGGCTGGGACGAGCATGCGGCCTTCATGGATGAGCTCGTCCGCCGCGGCGTCGTGCTCCTCGGGGGTCCGTTGGGAGACGACGTCGACGCCGGCCCCGCGCTCGTCGTCGTCTCCGCGCCCGACGCCGCAGCCGCAGCGGAGGCCCTCGCCGACGATCCGTGGCACGACTCGGTGCTGGTCACCCAGCGCGTCGACCGTTGGACGCTGTGGCTCGGGATGCGGAATAGGAGCCTACTCTTGCCTCCGCAATAACCCCATTGTCGCCGACCTGATGGTGGCCAAGAGCTCGACAGATCGCTAGCGGCCAGGTTCAGGTTGCCCGAGCCAGCAGGGTTTTCCTGCGGACGACGACGGCGAGCCCGGTAAGGAACATAGCGACCGCACGTGTGGCAAAAGCGTAGGGGACGCCGAGGCCTGAATCGACGAATGGATCGCCGTGCCTGGACTGGGCGTGATCGTGCCGGCGCTTCTGCCAGCGATGTGGACCGTGAGGCGCCCTGCCGCGCTCGGTGTCCTAGTGGGGAACCAGTATCGGCCCGGCGCCACGAGGATGAGGAGGCCATCCGAGTCCCCGACGGGCTGGAACGTCGGGACGCCACCGCCATACCTTGTGATGCCGAGTACGGATTCGACCTGAGAAGCAGTTCCGGGAACATCCTCGGTTGCGACGCCGATTTCGCTGATGCATTCGATGTGCTCCGGCCGGAACTGGCCGTCACGGTCGTCCACGACGTCGCGGCGGATGATGAACTCGAGGATGTTCCTGTCCGGGTCCTGGAAATAGAGGGAGTGGGCGTTCCAGTGCGATGATGCTTCGAATTCGTCTTTCCCCTCGTTATCGCATAGCAACTCCACCCGGTCGGTTGCCCATCGCTTGGCGCTGTCGAACAGCAGGCGCGGGATCGTGAAGGCAAGATGCTGCCTGCCGGGCCCGATGGGGCCCTCGCGGAGCGTCAGAAGCGACGAGCCGGCCCAAATGGTCAGCGCGCCGTCGTCGCGGATCGTGTGGAGCCCGAGGACGGAGCCGTAGAACGACTCCGCTCGGGCGAGGTCTCCAGTGTCGAAGGCAACCGAGCTGATATGCATGGGCACCACCCAACATGCTCAAGCCAACTTGAGGTCAACTTGCCAGCACACGCTGCGCCGCCTGGCCGTGATCGCGGCAGGACAGCGGGTCGGGCTCTCGCTCGAGCAAATCGCCCAGACGCTCCTAGGCATCCCAGCAGATCGCGCACTGAGCCAGCGCGAATGGACACGGATCAGCGCCCAGTGGGCACAGCTCGTCGCAGCACGAGTTGCCGAGCTCCAAGCCCTCCAGAACGATCTTGACGGGTGCATCGGCTGTGGCTGCCTTTCCTTGGGGCGCTGCACGCTGTTCAACCCAAATGACACAGCCGCTACCGAGGGCCCGGGCTCACGATGGGTCAGGTCCGCCGAAACCCCACCCGAGGCTTAGGTCGGCACCTCGATGACGACAACACTCTAGCGCCGCACCGGAGGGACCTTGATGGTCGTCGCGGCGCTCACCGGCGTAGCGTTGCGTTGTGGTAGTCCTCGTTCGTCCCTCCGCTGATCTGCATGCGGCATGGCTGGAGGCACACTTTGAGTGGGGCTCCGGCCAACACGAGGATGGTTTCGGTCTGCTCGGGACTGACGACGTCCGGTCGCCCCACGGATTCCGAGCGTTTGTAGACCGCCTGATTACAGAGGAATCATCGCCCGGAAACGACGGCTGCGCCTATCGGTGGATAGCAGAGGACGCCGAAGTCCTTGGTGGAATCGCACTGCGCCACGAGAACGCACGGAACGTCGACGTGCTGGGCCACGTTGGGTACGGGATCCGCCCCTCGGCCCGAGGCCGCGGTCTCGCCGAGGCGGCGCTCACGGGCATGCTCTCCCTAGCTAGGGAGCGTGGCATGAAGCGAGTGCTGCTTGCCTGCTTTGCGAACAACATTCCCTCCGTCAGGACCATCGAAAAATGTGGAGGAAGTCTGGACCGAACCGTCGTGACGGACGACGGGGACATCGAACGCTACGGGATCGCTCTCTAGAAATGGGTCGCAATCCGATTGCTCACGTCTTCGATTTCGCTAGGTAGGGTTGCGACGTGGACCAGGCAAGGCACGAGGTCGTCGTCGGAGACAGTACCGCCATCTCTTATTCCGTCTTTGACGGGGAAGACCCGGCCATCGTGATCCTGCATGCCCTAGCTGGCAGCAGCCGCGAGTTTGTCCCTACCGCGCGCGCTTTGCCGGGTCGGAAGGTCGTCCTGGTTGACCAGCGCGGCCATGGCCTCAGCACACGGGTCCCGGTGGACACATCTCGCTCTTCCTTCGTTGGTGACGCGGTCCGGGTGATCGAGGCGGAGTCAAACGTTCCGGTCGATCTTGTCGGCCACTCTATGGGCGCCCACACGGCCATGCTCGCCGCGGCCTCGCGCCCCGACCTTGTACGCAGGCTCGTGCTCCTCGAGAGCGACGAAGGCAGCGGATCTCAGGATGACCTCGTAGCGTTAGGCGAGTACTTCCGGTCGTGGAAGATCCCGTTCGTGAGCCGCGAGGACGCGCTTGCATCTCTCGGGAACGGGCCGCTGGCGCAGGCGTGGGTCGCCGACATGGAGGAACGCGAGGACGGTCTGCACCCGAGGTTCGAGCCTGAGGTAATGATCGCGACGATCACCGCCGTCGCAGTTCCCCGCTGGCAGGAGTGGGAGAGCGTCACTGCCCCGACTCTCGTCATCTACGCCCACGGCGGCATGTTCACGGAGGAGCAGAAGACCCGCTTCGTCAGCCGCGGCAGGAACGCCACGCGCATGGACCTTCGAGGAGCTACGCACGACGCACACCTCGATGCCTTCCACCAATGGACCCGCGCGCTGATCGGCTTCATCGGGACCCGCTGACCGATCGCTCAGAGCAACGCTGATGTTCAGCTTCCGCGGGAGGCGGTCGCGATCTACGATCAGCCTGGCGAAGGGGTCGGCGGTGCGTCGTATCAATTCTGTGGGTCGCGTGTGTTCAATTATTGCCGTGCTCGCGGCCGGGGCGCAGCTGTTCCCATCGTGCGGTGGCCCAAGCGGATGCCCGGCAGTGGGCTATATCTCCGAGGTGGCCCTGCACGTCACTACGGAACGAGCCGCGACTTTGGCCAAACTCGGAATCGAGTTCTGCCAAGACGGGGCATGCCACAGCTTCTCGATCGACGCCGCGGCCCCGCTGACGCCCGGCCCAATTCCATTGCCGACTCCGTCCGGGGCGCCCCGCGCAGTCCCCCTGCGCGCAGCTGACGGAAGCATCGACATCCGCATCGAGGCCGCCATTAATAGTGATCTGATCGACCTCACGACATCTGGTACTGACGCTTCAGGCTTGCCGCTCGACACGGGCCACGTCAGGCTCACCCCGGTCACCACCTATCCCGATGGCCCATCCTGTGGCGGGCCGACAACCGCGAAGGCGACCTTCGACCAACTCGGACTCCGCGCCGGATGACAGCGGATGGATGCTAGGACCGTTAAGCAGAGGGATCCGGCATCGGACGCTCTTTGCCAAGACCTAGGGGCGATTGCGGCTGGGTCCGGGAGGTGCCCGCAAGTAGCTTGGTCCCATGGAGGAAGCGCTTTCAGGCGGGAACATGAACGAGGTCGTCCGTATCGACGAGACAGTGCGGCGAAGCGGCGGCCCTTGGACCCCAACGGTCCACCAGGTACTCCGGGCCTTGCGCAGTCACGGGGTCGACTGGGTGCCAACGGTTCATGGCATCGACGAGGCCGGACGCGAGACTCTGGGATTGCTGCCGGGCTTCGTGCCGTCATACCCGCTTCCAGAATGGGTCTGGGAGGACTCGTTTCTGGTTGACGCCGCATCTCGCCTCCGCAAGTTCCATGACGCGACAGTCGGCCTGACCGTGGCCGACACCGTTTGGCGGGGACAGGCCCACGAACCCGCCGAGGTGATCTGCCACAACGACTTCGCCCCCTACAACTTCGTCTGCCGAGACGGTCGGATTTCGGGAGTGATCGACTGGGACTTCATGTCTCCCGGCCCCCGGGTGTGGGACGTGGCCTATCTTGCCTACCGGCTGTGCCCTCTCACCGGACACAAGAACCCTGACCGCAGGCCGAGAGACAGCGCCGCGGAGCAAGGGCGGCGACTCGGGCTGCTTCTCCGCGCCTACGGCGCTCAGTTCACGGCTGCCGACACCCTCACGGTCGCCGAGGTGCGACTGGACGAACTGGCCCAATTCACCGCCTCAGAAACAGAGCGCCAAAACCGGGCCGACCTCGCCGGGCACGTCACGATCTACCGGAACGACATCGACTACCTCAAAGCCACGAGACCAGACATCCTCGCCGCCGCAGGCTCCGCCTGACCTCCGATCAGCCACGTCGAGACGGATCACGAGCCGGAACTCGGGGCGGCACTTCCGGGCCTGCGTGGGCGGCCGCGGCAATCCGGGCGGTGAGCTCGTCGAGCCATGCGCCCACAGTTGCCCGCGCGACGGCGTTGTCTGGATAACGGCAGCGGAGGTGCAGCCCGTCGTCGTTGACGATGAACCAGATCATGATGTTGTCCGTGGGCAGCACAGCCGAGACGAACTGCGGTTCGAGCGAGGGGTCGATGCCCAAGGGGAGGCGGCGCATATCGAGCCACGAGAGCGCGAACATCCCCGGGGGTTCTTTCGCGCTGCCGATGCGGTCGAAGATCGGCGCCAAGGGATAGGCGCCGAGCCGTACGGCCTCCTCGACGGCCGCGGCGCAGGACGCCGGGGTTGGATCCACGATGTCGAGCACGGCGTTGGTGATGTACCAGCCGACGGAGTCGCGCCACCGCGGCTCGTTGCGCGAGTGCACGGGGAAGACGGCACGCAGCGGCACGTCCGCGACGTCGCGGAAGAGCTTGGCGAGTTCGGACAACACGAGAGGGAGAATTCGCACGCCGCGGGCGCGGGCGTGCTCTTCGAGACGAGCGAGCTGGTCTCTGTCAATCACGTCGCGCACGTCCACGACGGCCGGGGACGATTGCGACACGTCCCCCAGCGGCAGAGGGAACACGGGCATGGCCCCGCCGCCCGCGCGCAGGATCGCCTCCCAGTGCGCGATCACCTCGGCCGGCGCCTCCGGCATCGCGGCGAGAGTGCGCGTGTGCTCGACGAACGGAGCGGCCGGGAACGGGTCCACGGCAGCGGCCTCGGCGTCGTCGTCCGTCGTCTCGCCATCGATCCGTGCCCGCACCTCGTGCGCAAGGATGAGCAGCGACCACATGTCGACATGCGCGTGGTCGCTTGCAAGGACGACGACCGGCCGCGGGTCGGGTTCGGACGCGGCGGGCACCACCAAGGCGAGAAGGTACGACGGCGCCGCAAACGGGCGGCACTCTGCGTCCACGAGCGCTCGCAGCGCGTTGCGCGTGGTTTCGCCGGGGCTCACCTCATGCTCTCGCCACACCCCGCCGTCGACCGCGGCCTCGTGAAGCCGAACCCGCGGGCCATCAGATGAGAAGACGGTGCGCAGGGTCCCGTGGCGTGCGATCGCCGCACGCCAGGCACCGGCGAGCGCAGCGAGGCTGGGAGACTGGTCGAACCGGAATGACACCGCCATCCATGACCCCGCACGATCACCCCGGCCCACGTGACGGCCCTGGTCGAACGATACGGGCAGCTCGCGCGTCGGATCGGGCGTGGCGCGCACAGCGAAGCTGTGGAGGGAGCCCTCAGGCAGGGCCATCTGGGCGACCGTAGTAAGGCGCATGGTGCCGTAGTCTAGGGCCCAGATGTTTCGCGAAAGTACGCGGAGGGCTCGTGACCTCATTTCAGACGCGCGGCGCGACTCTTGACTACGATGTCGCCGGAACCACCGGTCCCCTAGTCGTGCAACTGCACGGCCTGACATCAAGCCGCGAGCGCGACGGACAGCTCGGCCTCAACCTTGCTCGGGCGCTCCGGGGCCACCGGATCCTTCGCTATGACGCTCGCGGCCATGGCCGGTCCACCGGCACGTTGGATGAAGCCGACTACACCTGGCCCCGCCTCGCCGACGACCTCCTGGCCCTGCTTGACCATGTCGCTCCGGGCGAGCGCGCCCACGGAGTGGGGCCGTCCATGGGGACCGGGACGCTTCTCCATGCTGCGGTGAAGGATCCCGACCGATTCGGGTCCCTGACCCTTGTCACGCCACCGACGGCATGGAAGAGCCGAGCCGAGCAGCGCCAGACCTACCTCGCCAATGCCGCCCTGGTCGAGCGGGAAGGTGTCGCCGCGTTCGTCGAGCAAGGATCCACGGCCCCGTCCCCGCCCGCGCTCGCCGACGCGCCCGAGACGAGGATCGCCGTGCGGCAAAGCCTCGTGCCGACCGTGATGCGTGGCGCGGCGACCACTGACCTGCCGAAGAAGAAGACCATCGCGGCCGTCGAGGTGCCGACGCTGGTCCTTGCCTGGAGCGGCGACCGCTCGCACCCGCTGACGACGGCGCATCAGTTGCACGCCAGGATGCCCCGGAGCCGCATCGTGGTGGCTCGCACGCCCTACGGGATCATGGCGTGGCCGGGGCTCTTCGCGGAGTTCATCACGACTGTCGACACGGGCGAGCCGCTCGCCTGAGCGAGGCGCGCCGGCTCGGGCGCGAACGACGACGGCGCGTCCCCTGAGTGGGGAACGCGCCGTCGTTCGCGGTTGCGCAAGACGCGTCTAGGCCGCGCGAATGGAGCCAGCCGCTACGCGAGCTGGGTGAGCCAGCCGTGGAGATCCTCGACGGTTCCCGTCTGGATCCCGAGGAGTTGCTCGCGGATGGCCATGGCCACGGAGTCGGCGCCGAGCGGCGGGGACACGAGCGAGCCGGACGCGGTCTTGAGCTCGCCGATGGGCGTGATGACGGCGGCGGTGCCGCACGCGAACACCTCGGCGAGCGAGCCGTCCTCGAGCG
Organism: Sinomonas sp. P47F7; assembly: GCF_049332655.1. GTDB lineage: Bacteria > Actinomycetota > Actinomycetes > Actinomycetales > Micrococcaceae > Sinomonas. The sequence continues at coordinate 2,832,416 of NZ_CP186327.1, forward strand.
ATTCGCGCCACTCGTCGATCGTGATCTTCCGCTCCTCGACCTTGTGCCCGCGGTCGGCCGCGAGCTGCAGGACGGAATCACGCGTCACGCCGTGGAGGATGTTGCCGTTGAGGGCGGGCGTGACCACGCGTCCGTCGGTGAAGACGAAGAAGACGTTCATGCCGCCGAGCTCTTCGACCGCGTTGTCGTTGGTCGGGTCGAGGAACAGGACCTGCTTGCAGCCGTGGGCCTCGGCCTCGAGCTGGGCCGCGAGCGACGCCGCGTAGTTGCCGCCGCACTTCGCCTCGCCCGTGCCGCCGTGGCCCGCGCGGGCGTAGTGCTCGGAGAGCCAGATGGAGACGGGCTTGAGCTCGCCGCCGAAGTAGTTCCCGGCCGGCGAGGCGATGACGCGGTACGAGACCTCGCGCGACGGGCGGACACCGAGGAACGCCTCTGTGGCGATCATGAACGGGCGCAGGTACAGCGCCTCGCCGTTGCCACCCGGGACCCAGTCCTTGTCCACCGAGACGAGTCGCCGCAGCGACTCGATGAAGACCTCCGGCGGGAGCTCGGGGAGCGCGAGGCGCTGCGCCGACCGGTTGAACCGGTGCGCGTTGGCCTCGGCACGGAAAGTCCACACCGAACCATCGGCGTGCCGGTACGCCTTGAGGCCCTCGAAGATCTCCTGGCCGTAGTGCAGGACCGCCGCGGCCGGGTCCATGGCGATGGGGCCATACGGCTCGATGCGGGCATCGTGCCAGCCGCCCTTGCCCTCCGTGTCAACGGTCCAGTCGACCACCGCGGTGTGATCGGTGAAGTAGTCGCCGAATCCCGGGTTCGCCAGGATGGCCGCACGCTCCTCAGCACTCTTCGGGTTGTCCGTGAGCCGCTGCGAGAATTCAACGCCCAGGGCGTTCTGAGTCATGGTTCCTCCACATCGTTCCGAGGCGCGCGGCTGCGCCGCCGGCACCTCGGGCTGTCAGTGCCCTCAGCTTACGCCTGTCGCTCAGGCGGGCCGGGCGTTGATTTGAGCATTAAAGCTGGGCCAGCCCCGGGGTTGCGGGGCCCTCCGTCAGACGAGCGCGGCGATCGCATCGCCGATCTGCGTCGTGGTGCGCTGCTCCCCCGCCGTGCGGGACTCGACCTCGGCCTTGACCGCGGCCTCGATGCTCGCCGCCGCCGCGGCGAGAACGGGATCGCCCTGGCCTACGTGGTCGAGGAGGAGCGCAGCGGAGAGAATGGCCGCCGTCGGGTCGGCCTTCTGCTGGCCCGCGATGTCCGGCGCCGAGCCGTGGACGGGCTCGAACATCGACGGTGCCGTGCGGTCGAGGTTGATGTTCCCCGAGGCGGCGAGGCCGATGCCGCCCGTGACGGCGCCGGCGAGGTCGGTGAGGATGTCACCGAAGAGGTTGTCCGTGACGATCACGTCGAAGCGCGCGGGATCGGTCACGAGGAAGATGGTCGCTGCGTCGACGTGCAGGTAGTCGTGCTGGACCTCGGGGAATTCGGCGGCGACGGCCTCGACCGTGCGCTTCCAGAGGTGCCCCGCGTAGACGAGGACGTTGTGCTTGTGCACGAGGGTGACCTTCTTGCGCGGGCGCTGGGACGCGCGCCGGAACGCGTCGCGGACCACGCGCTCCACGCCGTAGGCCGTGTTGACGGAGACCTCGGTGGCGATCTCATGTGGGGTGCCGACGCGCAGCGCCCCGCCGTTGCCGACGTAGGGGCCCTCGGTTCCCTCGCGGACCACCACGAAGTCGATCTCGCCCGGAGCCGCGAGCGGGCTGCCGACGCCGGAGTACAGGCGCGAGGGGCGCAGGTTGACGCAGTGGTCAAGGCTGAAGCGCAGCTTGAGGAGCAGTTCGCGCTCGATGAGCCCTGACGGGATGCGCGTGTCGCCAGGGGCCGCGCCGACCGCGCCGAACAGGATCGCGTCGCGGCCGCGGAGGTCCTCGAGCACCTCGTCGGGCAGCGTCTCCCCCGTCGCGAGCCAGTGCTGCGCGCCGAGCGCATAGTGTGTTTCCTTGACCTCGACGCCCGTGCCGCCGAGCGCCTGGTGGAGCACCTTGAGGGCCTCTGCGGTCACCTCGGGGCCGATTCCGTCGCCGGGGATCACTGCAAGGTCGAGAGTCTGGGTCATGAACCAACCCTAGCCGCGCCATCCATATGCTGGTCACCCAGTCTCGCCATACGGACGGTGAGTGCTAGGGCCGGCGAGGCACCCAGAGCCTCGGCTCATCGCGGACGCGCAGTCAGACCCTGGCATGATGCCATTCGCCCGCGCGCGGCCTAGGCTCTGACATCATGCGCTCCGCCCACCATCGCCTCTACCGCTGGGCCCAGTCGCACCCCGCCCGCGTTGACGCGCTCGCCGCGGCGACACTGTTCGTGGTGCTCGCCGGCCCGTACGTCGTCATGGGCCTCCGCCTCCGCGAGTTCGTGTTCGCGTCGCTGCTGGTGATCCCGCTCGCGTGGCGCCGGACCCACCCCGCGGCCTCGGGCGCGATCGTCGCGGCGGTGTCCCTGATCCAGGTCATCGTGAGCAACCAGCCCGTCGCTGCCCAGCCCCTCGCGCTCGTCACGGTGTACTCGCTTGCGGCCTACGGTCCGCGATGGGCGAGCCTCGGCGGGCTCGGCCTCGCCGCCCTCGGCGGGTTCCTCTTCGTGCTGCGCTTCTTCGTCCTGCCCACCATGGCGGGCGCGTATCTCACGGCAAACGGCGGCCTCCGCATCCCCATCCAGCTCATCGGGGCGATCGCGATCGACGCCGCGGTCCTCGCCGCCTGGACGCTCGGCGACCTCGCGCGCGCCCGGCGCCTCGCGCTTCAGGCCCTCGAGGACCGCGCCCGGCGCCTCGAAGTGGAGCGGCAGCAGGAGCGCGATCTCGCCGCGGCTGACGAGCGGACCCGGATCGCGCGCGAGATGCATGACATCGTGGCCCACTCGCTCTCGGTCATCATCACGCAGGCCGACGGCGCGCGCTACGCGGCGGCGAAGGAACCGGGCCTCGCCGTCGCGACACTCGGCACGATCGCGGAGACGGGCCGGGCGTCGCTCGGCGAGATGCGCCGCCTCCTCGGGGTGCTGCGCGGCGACGAGGCCTCGTCAATGCGCCCGCTCCCCTCGCTGCACGATGTCGAGGGGCTGCTCGACGCCGTGCGCCGCTCGGGCGTCGCGGTGACGTTCGCGAGCGAGGGCGCGCCGCGCCGGCAGCTCCCCGCGGGCGCCGAGCTCACCGCCTACCGCGTGGTCCAGGAATCCCTCACGAACGTGCTCAAGCACGCGGGCCCGCGGGCGTCCGCGCGCGTCACCCAAGAATGGACGACGCGCGGGCTGCAGCTCGAGATTGCCGACGACGGCCGGGGCGCGGCGTCCGATCCACCCTCCGGAAACGGGCAGGGCCTGCGCGGCATGGCCGAGCGCGTGGCGCTCTACGATGGTGCCGTCAACGCGTCTCCCCTGCCCGGCGGCGGGTTCAGCGTCCGCGCGTTCATCCCGTACACGGAGGCCTGACATGGCTCACAGCGGCTCGCCCGCGTCTTCCTCGCCCGCCCCGATCCGCGTGGCCCTCGTCGACGACCAGCAGCTGGTCCGCGGCGGCTTCAGGATGCTCATCGACTCGCAACCGGACCTCGCGGTCGTCGCCGAAGCCGGAGACGGCCTCGAAGCCGTCCGCCTCCTCGCCCGCGTCCCGGCCGACGTCGTCCTCATGGACGTGCGCATGCCGCGCATGGACGGGATCGAAGCAACCCGACGACTGCTGGACGGTGCCGTGCCCGAGCCGGGCGAGGCCCACCGCCGCGGGCCCAAGATCGTGGTCCTGACGACGTTCGATCTCGACGAGTACGCGCTCTCCGCGATCCAGGCGGGCGCGAGCGGGTTCCTGCTCAAGGACGCACCGCCCGAGGAACTCCTCGGCGCCGTGCGCACGGTGTACCGAGGAGACGCGGTCATCGCGCCGTCCACTACGCGGCGGCTCCTGGGCCACATGGCCTCCGCCCTCCGCGCGCCCAGCCCCGAGGTCAGCGCTCACGCGGCGGACGTCGCCACGCTCACGGCCCGCGAGCGCGACGTCTTCGCGCTCATCGCCCAGGGCCTCTCCAACCCGGAGATCGCGGAGGCGCTCGTCGTCTCCGAGGCGACCGTGAAGACCCACGTGGGTCACATCCTCTCGAAGCTCGGGGCGCGCGATCGCGTGCACATCGTTCTCATCGCATACGAGACGGGCATCGTCGCGCCGTAGGCTCGGCGCCCAGCCCACGGCCCCGCCGGGCACGCCCCACCCAGGCCGCGCTCTCGGCGAGCGGCGCAGGCATTGCCGCCCCGCGGCGTAGGCCGGCTCATCCCGCGGGAGGAGGCGGCGCCGTCGTACGCCCGCGAAGATCCGACCGCAGCCCGATCCGCCGCCGGCCCCGCGCTCCTAGCTTTGGGAGCATGACGATCACCTCGGAATCCAGTTCCTCGCCAGACTTGCCCGCGACGGCACGCGCGGCCGTCCGCGCCCAAGGTCTCCGCAAGACCTACGGCAGGGGCGAGGCCGCCGTCGAGGCCCTGAGAGGCATCGACCTCGACTTCCCCGCGGGCCGGTTCACGGCGATCATGGGGCCGTCCGGCTCAGGCAAGTCGACACTCATGCACTGCCTCGCGGGCCTCGACACGGTCGACGCGGGCACGATCGAGCTCGGCGGGACCGAGCTCACAGGGCTCAGCGACAAGGCCCTCACGCGGCTGCGCCGCGACCGCGTGGGTTTCGTGTTCCAGGCATTCAACCTCGTGCCGACGCTCACGGCGCGCGCCAACATCACGCTCCCCGTCGCGCTCGCCGGCGGCACGGTGGACGCCGCATGGTTCGACGGCCTCGTCGCGACGCTCGGGCTCACCGACCGGCTCGAGCACAAGCCCCACGAGCTCTCGGGCGGGCAGCAGCAGCGCGTCGCGGTGGCCCGCGCCCTCCTGACGCGCCCCGCGGTGGTCTTCGCCGACGAGCCGACCGGCAACCTCGACTCGCGCTCGGGCGCGGAGGTCCTCGGCATGCTGCGCCGCAGCAGCCGCGAGATGGGGCAGAGCATCATCATGGTCACGCACGACCCCGTCGCAGCGAGCTACGCCGACCGGGTCGTGCTCCTCGCGGACGGCGCCCTCGTGGGAACGCTCGACGACCCCACGGTCGAGACGGTTCTCGCCGCCCTGGCGAAGGTCGAGGCCTGAGCATGCTCGGCGTCGCCCTCAGCCAGCTCACGACGCACGCCCGGAGATTCGTCGCGATCGTGCTCGCCGTCCTCCTCGCCGTCGGCTTCCTCACCGCCACGCTCATGGTCAACGCGTCCACCACGGCGTCCCTCGTCGCGAGCGTCGGGCAGGACTTCGCGAAGGCGGACCTCGTCGTCTCCCCCGCCCACCGAGGCGGGTCGCTCACGGCCGCCGACACCGCGGCCGTGGCGGGGACGCCGGGCGTCGCCGCGAGCTACGCCGAGCAGCAGCTCGGCGTGCAGGCCACCGCCGGCACCGCGACGCTCAGCGGGCTCCTGCGGAACCTCCCACGGAGCGCCCAGCTCGAGCCCGTGGGCCTCACCTCGGGCGCATGGCCGACGACGGCGGGGCAGGTCGCCGTCGATGCGAAGACCGCGAGCGCCCGCAACCTGAGCGTGGGCAGCTCGATCATGCTCGCGGGCGGCGGCGCGCCCGCCCGCAAGGCGGTCGTCCCGCTCACGGTGACCGGCATCATGGCGCCCTCCTCGGACCCGCAGCAGTCCTCGGCGGCCCAGTTCGCCGCGACCGACGCCGCCGTCGCGGCCATCGCGGGCACGGAGCCCGCGTACGAGGCGATCACGGTGGCGCTCGCCCCCGGTGCCGACCGCGCCGCCGTCGCGAGCGCGCTCGACGCCGCGGTGCATGAGTCGGCGGGGAGCGTCATGACGCCCGAGGCGAAGACCGTGGACACGGTCAAGCAGTTCACCGGCGGCTCGGACCGGCTGACCATCATCCTGCTCGCGTTCGCGGCAGTCGCGCTGCTCGTCGCGGGGCTTGTGGTCGCCAACACGTTCTCAGTGCTCATCGCCCAGCGCACGCGAGAGCTCGCGCTCCTGCGCTGCGTGGGCGCAGGCCGCAATCAGATCCGAGCCTCCGTGGTCCTCGAGGCGCTCGTGACGGGTTTCGTTGCGTCGGTCCTCGGGGTCGGGCTCGCGATCGCTGTGGTCGCGGCGATCGTCGCGGTCCTGGCCCAGAATCCGGACTACCGGTACGCGACGCTGGCCGTTCCGCCGTCGTCCGTCATGGTGGGGCTCGTGACGGGGACTGTGCTCGCGGTCCTCGCGGCCCTCCTCCCTGCCCGCGCGGCCACGCGCGTGTCGCCGCTCGCCGCCCTGCGGCCCGCCGACGAGCCGTCCCTGCGGGGTTCGGCCGGCCGGGTCCGCCTCGCGCTCGGCGCGGCGCTCGTGGTGTCCGGCGGCGCGGGGCTCGGCGTCGGTGCGTCGTCGAACAACCTCCTGCTCGCCGTGCCGTCAGGGGCGGTCTCGTTCGTGGGCGTCGTGCTCGCCGCGACGTTCTTCGTCCCGCGGCTCGTCGCGGCCGTAGGCCTCCTGGCCGACCGCGCCGGGGTTCCCGGCAGGATGGCCGCGGTCAACGCGGTGCGCAATCCCCGCCGCACCGCGGCGACCGCCTCGGCGCTCATCATCGGCGTCACGCTCGTGAGCATGATGATGACGGGCGCGGCGACGGCGCAGAACGCGTTCGCGACGTCCCTCGACCGGCACTTCCCGGTGGACGTCTCGGTGCAGGGCGCGCCCGGGCAGGCCTTCACCTCCGAGTAGCTCGCGGCCGTCGCTGCCACCCGCGGGGTCGAGGCGTCCGCGGTGCTCAGGCCCGTGGGGAGCGTGGTCACGCGGACGGACCCCAAGACCATCCACGCGCTCGTGTACGAGATCAGCGCGGGCGACGCGCGGGCGGTCGTGCACAACTCCGATAATTGGCCCACCGCGGGGTCGATCGTGCTGCCCCGCGGCTCGCAGGGGACGACGGCGGCGGTGCAGCCGGGGCCGGTCGCGGCCACTTCGGCGAGCGCAGCGGCTTCGGGCGCCGCCGCGGCAGGCACCGCCTCCCAGCCGCTCCCGGTGCGCCTCGGCACGGCGAGCGACATCCCCGCGCTCGTGCTGCCCGGCACCGTCACGGCCCAGCGCGGCCAGGCGCCCGAGCAGGTGTGGATCTCCGCGGACCCGAAGCTCGACGCTGCAGCGCTCGCGTCGCTGCAGACCGACGTCGCGCATGCCCTCGGCGTCCCCGAGTCGCAGGTCGCGGGAGCGGTCATCGAGAAGGCGACGTTCACGCAGATCATCTCGACGCTCCTGGCGGTCGTGGTGGGGCTCCTCGCCGTCGCGGTGCTCATCGCGCTCATCGGCGTCGCGAACACGCTCTCGCTCTCGGTCCTCGAGCGCACGCGCGAGAACTCGCTCCTGCGGGCACTTGGCCTCACGCGCGGGCAGCTGCGCGGCATGCTCGCGCTCGAGGCCGTGCTCGTCGCGGTGGTCGCCGCGATCATCGGAACGGCCCTCGGGGTCGTCTACGGATGGCTCGGCGCCCTCGCGGGGATCGGCTCGTTCGCGAGCGTGACCGCAGTGATTCCGTGGCTCCAGATTGCGGGCGTCGTGGCGGTCGCGGCCGTCGCCGGGCTCGCGGCATCGGTCATCCCGGCGCGCCGCGCAGCGCGGCTCTCCCCCGTCGTCGGGCTCGCGATCGAGTAGCCGGGCACACAGCAAAGCGGCGGGACCTTGGGGTCCCGCCGCTCGCGGCGCGCTCGCGGACGTCAGATGGCGGCGGCCGGCTCCTCGTACTTCGGGAAGACGGGCGTGGGCGCCGGGAGCTGAGTGCCTGGCACGATCCGGGTGCCGATCGCCGCGAACTGGCGGGCCTCCCCATCGGCCTGGCCGAGCGCGTCGAGCAGCTTCCCTGCCGAGTCAGGCATGACCGGCTGGACGAGAACGGACACGATCCGCAGGACCTCGAGCGTCACGTACAGGACGGTCGCCATGCGCGCGGGGTCCGTCTTGCGCAGAACCCACGGCGCCTGCTCGGCGAAGTACGCGTTCGTGTCGCCGAGCACGCCCCAGATCGATTCGAGCGCGCGGCTGAACTCCTGCTTCTCGAACGCGGCCCGCGCAGCCTCGAGGAGGCCGCCGGCCGCGTCGAGCAGCGCGAGGTCCGCCGGCGCGAGCTCCCCAGGCTCGGGGACCACCCCGTCGAGGTTCTTCGCGACCATCGAGAGCGAGCGCTGTGCGAGGTTGCCGAGGTTGTTGGCCAGGTCGGCGTTCATGCGGCCCACGATCGCGTCGTGGTTGTAGCTCCCGTCGGCGCCGAACGGCACCTCGCGCAGGAGGAAGTAGCGCACCTGGTCGAGCCCGTACTGCGCGATGAAGTCCCGCGGCGCCACGACGTTGCCGAGCGACTTGGACATCTTGACGCCGTTGTTCTGCAGGAAGCCGTGGATCATGACGCGCCTGGGCACGGCGAGTCCCGCGCTCATGAGGAACGCCGGCCAGTAGACGGCGTGGAAGCGCGAGATGTCCTTGCCGATCACGTGCACGTCCGCGGGCCAGTACTTGCGGAACTCCGCCGAGTCGACGTCCGGGAAGCCGACGCCCGTGAGGTAGTTCGTGAGCGCGTCGACCCACACGTACATGACGTGGCCCGGAGCGTCGGGGACGGGGATGCCCCAATCGAACGTCGTGCGCGAGATCGAGAGGTCCTCGAGGCCGCGCTTGACGAACGAGATGACCTCGTTGAACCGGTACTGCGGCGCGCCGAACTCGGGCTGCGCCGCATAGAGGGAGATGAGCCGGTCTTGGTACGCCGAGAGCCGGAAGAAGTAGCTCTCCTCCGCGGTCCACGTGACCTCGGTGTCGGTCTCCTTCGTGTACCGCACGCCGTCGCGCACCAGGGTCTCGTCCTCGGTGTAGTACGCCTCGTCGCGCACCGAGTACCAGCCCTCGTACTTGTCGAGGTAGATGTCCCCGTTCGCCTCCATGCGCTTCCAGATCGCCTGCGCGGCGGCGTAGTGGTCGGCGTCGGTCGTGCGGATGAAGCGGTCGTACGTGATGCCGAGCTCGGCGTGCGTCTGCTTGTAGAGCTCCGCGTTGCGGTCCACGAACTCCTTCGGCGAGATGCCGGCCTTCTGCGCGGACTGCGCGATCTTGAGGCCGTGCTCGTCCGTGCCGGTCATGAAGAAGACCTCGTGCCCGTCGAGGCGCTTGAAGCGCGCCATCGCATCAGTCGCGATGTACTCGTAGGCGTGCCCGATGTGCGGCTCGCCGTTCGGGTACGTGATGGCGGTGGTGATGTAGAAGGGGGCCTTCTCGGCTGCGGACGTCACCCTAAGAAATTACCGGATCGCCGGGCGAGCGGCGAACACGCGCCTCCTTCGGCGGGGGAAAAGACGGACGACGGCGGGGCCCCACCGCGTGCGGTGAGGCCCCGCCGTCGTCCGTTGCCTGCGCCGAAGCGCAGGTGAGGTGCCCGGACGAGCCGCCTCGGGTCAGTCCTCGAGGTCGATCTCGCGGACCGCGGTCGCGCCGATCTCGCTCTTGACGGTCTCGAGCACGGTCGCCGGGATCTTGGAGTCGACCGTGAGGAGCGCCATGGCCTCGCCGGCCTGCTCGGCGCGGGCCACCTGCATGCCCGCGATGTTGACGCTGTTCATGCCGAGGATGTGGCCGATCGTGCCGATCACGCCTGGGCGGTCCGTGTACGCCATGACCACGAGGTGGTCGGAGATCGGGATCTCGACGTCGTAGCCGTTGACCCCCACGAGCTTCTGGACCTGCTTCGGGCCCGTGAGCGTGCCCGCCACCGAAACCTGCGAGCCGTCCGAGAGGAGGCCGCGGATCGTGAGGACGTTGCGGTAGTCCTCCGCCTCGCTCGTGGTGAGGAGGCGCACGGTGACGCCGCGCTGCTCGGCGAGAACCGGGGCGTTCACATAGGAGACCTTCTCCGACACGATGTCCGTGAAGACGCCCTTGAGGGCGGCGAGCTCGAGGGACTTGACGTCGAGCGCCGCGATCTCGCCCGCGACCTCGACGTCGATCTGCGTGACGGGCTCGTGGCTGAGCGCCGTGAAGATGCGGCCCAGCTTCTCGATGAGCGGGATGCCGGGGCGGACGTCCGGGGCGATCACGCCGCCGGCCACGTTCACGGCGTCCGGAACGAGCTCGCCCGCGAGGGCCAGCCGCACGGACTTGGCGACCGAGATGCCGGCCTTCTCCTGGGCCTCGTCCGTGGACGCGCCGAGGTGCGGGGTCACGACGACGTTGGGGCTGCCGAAGAACGGGAGGTCGGTGCTCGGCTCCTTCACGAAGACGTCGATGCCCGCGCCCGCGATCTCGCCGTTCTCGAGCGCCTCCGTGAGCGCTTCCTCGTCGACGAGGCCACCGCGGGCCACGTTGACCACGTACGCCGTGCTCTTCATCTTCTTGAAGGCCTCGGCGCCGAGCATGCCGACCGTCTCCGGGGTCTTCGGCATGTGGATCGTGATGAAGTCGCTCACCGCGAGCAGCTCGTCGAGGGTCACGAGCTTGACGCCGAGCTGGGCGGCGCGCGCGGACGTGACGTACGGGTCGAACGCGACGATGTTCATTTCGAACGCCTGCATGCGGGCGGCGACGAGCGCGCCGATGCGACCCATGCCGATGACGCCGAGCGTCTTGTCGAGCAGCTCGGTTCCGGCGTACTTGGAGCGCTTCCACTCGCCGCCCTTGAGGGACGCGTTCGCGGCCGGGATGTTGCGCGCGAGGCTCAGGATGTGGCCGCACGTGAGCTCGGCGGCGGAGACGATGTTGGAGGTCGGCGCGTTGACGACCATGACCCCTGCCTGGGTCGCGGCCTTGATGTCGACGTTGTCGAGGCCCACGCCGGCGCGGGCGATGACCTTGAGCTTCTTCGCGGCCGCAATGGCCTCGGCGTCGACCTTCGTCGCGGAACGCACAAGGATGGCGTCGACGTCGGCGATGGCAGGCAGGAGCTGGGAGCGGTCGGCGCCGTCGGTGTGACGGATCTCGAAGTCGGGGCCGAGGGCCTCAATGGTGGCGGGGGAAAGCTCCTCGGCGAGGAGGACGACGGGCTTGTCGGTAGACACGAGGCGGGCCTCTCCGGGTGTGGACGGCGATGGGTGGCTGGGCGGGTAACGGTGGCTGGGCGGGTAAGGGTGGCTGGGCGGGTAAGGGAAGTGCAGGTGCAGCGGTGTGGCGGCCGTCACGCTGGTTGACGTGACAGCCGAAACGGCGGGTGCTGGGCACCCGCCGTTTCGGTGCACGACTAGCGAGCTGCGCTGCCCTCGATGTAGTCGCTGTCCTGCTGGCTCCACGAGAAGTGCGAGCGGAGCGCCTTGCCGGTCGCCTCGATCGGGTGGCCGGCCTCCTTCTCACGGAGCTGGAGGAAATCGACGGCGCCGTTGTCCTGGTCGTCGATGAAGCGCTTCGCGAAGGCCCCGGACTGGATGTCGGCGAGGATCCCCTTCATCGACTCCTTGACCTCCGGCGAGATGACGCGCGGGCCCGAGACGTAGTCGCCGTACTCGGCGGTGTCGGAGATGCTCCAACGCTGCTTCGCGATGCCGCCCTCCCACATGAGGTCCACGATGAGCTTGAGCTCGTGGAGGACCTCGAAGTAGGCGATCTCCGGCTGGTAGCCGGCCTCGGTGAGGGTCTCGAAGCCCGCCTGGACGAGGTGCGACACGCCGCCGCAGAGCACGGCCTGCTCGCCGAAGAGGTCGGTTTCCGTCTCCTCGGTGAACGTGGTCTTGATGACGCCGGCGCGCGTGCCGCCGATGCCCTTCGCATAGGCCTTGGCGAGGTCCCAGGCCTTGCCGGTCGCGTCCTGCTCGACGGCGATGATGTCCGGGATGCCGCGGCCCGCGACGTACTCGCGGCGCACCGTGTGGCCCGGGGCCTTCGGCGCGACGAGGATGACGTCGACGCCCGCCGGCGGCTGGATGTAGCCGAAGCGGATGTTGAAGCCGTGGCCGAAGACGAGCGCGTCGCCGTCCTTGAGGGCCGGGGCGATGTCCTGCGCGTAGAGGTGGCGCTGCGTCTGGTCGGGCGCGAGGATGACGACGACGTCGGCCTCCTCCGCGGCCTCGCGCGGGGTCAGGACGCGAAGGCCCTCCTCCTCGGCCTTCGGGCGGCTCTTCGAGCCCTCGAGCAGGCCGACGCGGACGTCGACGCCCGAGTCGCGCAGGTTCAGCGCGTGGGCGTGGCCCTGGCTGCCGTAGCCGATCACGGCGACCTTGCGGCTCTGGATGACCGAAAGGTCGGCGTCGTCGTCGTAGTAGAGCTCAGTCATTTCTTCTCCTTGACTTGCTTTCGAAGGTGTGGGGGCGAGGCCCGCTCTCGCGGGCGCCGCGAAACTAGCTCGCGCGCAGGGCGCGATCGCTCATCGACCGCGAGCCGCGGCCGATCGCGAGGGTTCCGGACTGGACGATCTCCCGGACGCCGAACGGCTCGAGCACCGTGAGGAGGGCCTCGAGCTTCTCGGTGTTACCGGTCGCCTCGACGACGAGCGCGTCGGTCGAGACATCGACGATCGACGCGCGGAACAGCTCCACGGCCTGGGTCACCTGGATGCGGGTGGCCGCGTCGGCGCGCACCTTGATGAGGAGGTGGTCGCGGCGGACCGAGTTCTCGGGCAGCAGCTCCACGATCTTGATGACGTTGATGAGCTTGTTGAGCTGCTTCGTGACCTGCTCCAGCAGATCGCCCTCAGCGTCGACCACGACCGTGATGCGGGAGATGCCCTCGACCTCCGTCGGCCCGACGGCGAGCGAGTGGATGTTGAACGCGCGGCGGGCGAAGAGGCCCGCGACGCGCGTGAGCACGCCGGGCTTGTCCTCGACCAGCACGGACAGGGTGTGGCGGGCCATGCCTCAGTCCTCCTCTTCCCACACGGGCGTGGAATTACGTGCCACCTGAATCAAGTCGTTGCTCACGCCGGACGGCACCATGGGCCAGACCATTGCGTTGGGGCTCACAACAAAGTCGATCACGACCGGGCGGTCGTTGATCTCGAGGGCCTTCTGGATGACCTCGTCGATCTCCTCCTCGCGCTCGACGCGGAACGACGCGCAGCCGTACGCCTCGCCGAGCTTGACGAAGTCGGGAATGCGGACGGTCTCGGCTCCCGTGTGCAGGTCCGTGTTGGAGTAGCGGCCGTCGTAGAAGAGCGTCTGCCACTGCCGGACCATGCCGAGCGAGGAGTTGTTGATGACCGCGACCTTGATCGGGATCTTGTTGAGCGTGCACGTGGCCAGCTCCTGATTGGTCATCTGGAAGCAGCCGTCGCCGTCGATCGCCCACACGACCCGGTCGGGGTTGCCGACCTTCGCGCCCATGGCCGCCGGCACGGAGTAGCCCATGGTGCCGAGGCCCGCCGAGTTGAGCCACGCGCGCGGCCGCTCGTAGTCGATGAACTGCGCGGCCCACATCTGGTGCTGGCCGACGCCCGCCACGTACACGCCCTCGGGGCCCGTGAGCTCGCCGATGCGCTTGATGATCTTCTGGGGGGCGAGGAGGCCGTCCTCCGGCTCGGTCCAGCCGAGCGGATAGTCCTCCTTGAGCCTGCGCAGGAACGTCCACCAGGCACTCAGGTCCGCTGGCCCGTCCTTCTCCTGGAGCGCTCGCACGGCGTCAGCCAGCTCGGGGATGATCTCCTTGACGGAGCCCACGATCGGCACGTCGGCCGTGCGGTTCTTGGAGATCTCGGCGGGATCGATGTCCGCGTGGATCACCTTCGCGTTCGGCGCGAACGTGTTCAGCACGCCCGTGACGCGGTCGTCGAAGCGCGCGCCGAGCGTCACGAGCAGGTCCGCCTGCTGGAGCGCCGTCACGGCCGAGACCGAGCCATGCATGCCGGGCATGCCCACGTGCTGCGGGTGCGAGTCGGGGAATGCGCCCCGAGCCGTGAGCGTCGTGACCACGGGCGCGCCCGTGGTCTCGGCGAGCCGGAGGAGCTCCTCGGACGCCGCCGCCTTGATCACGCCGCCGCCCACGTAGAGCACGGGCTTGGTCGATGCCGCAATGAGCTTGGCGGCCTCGCGGACCTGCTTGCTGTGGCCGCGCGTCACGGGCCGGTAGCCGGGGAGGTCGATCTTGGGCGGCCAGCTGAACGTCATCTTGGACTGCTGGGCGTCCTTCGTCACGTCCACGAGGACGGGGCCGGGTCGGCCCGTCGAGGCGAGGTGGAAGGCTTCCGCGAGGGTCTGCGGGATGTCTTCGGCGCGCGTGACGAGGAACGAGTGCTTGGTGACCGGCATCGTGATGCCGACGATGTCCGCTTCCTGGAAGGCGTCGGAGCCGATAACGCTGCTCGCGACCTGCCCGGTGATTGCGACGAGGGGAACGGAGTCCATGTGCGCGTCGGCGATCGCGGTCACCAGGTTGGTGGCGCCCGGACCGGACGTTGCAATGCAGACTCCAACACGTCCCGTGACCATCGCGTACCCTTGGGCAGCGTGGCCGGCGCCCTGCTCGTGGCGCACAAGGATGTGGTTGATCTTCGAAGCCATCAGAGGGTCGTAGGTCGGCAGGATCGCGCCGCCCGGAAGACCAAAGACATCGTCCACGCCAAGTTCCTCGAGCGAGCGGACGATTGCTTCAGATCCAGTCATCTCTGTGGGCTCAACTACGCGGTTGGGCCCCAGGACGGCAGAGGCAGAGTCGACAGAGTCGACGGAATCCGCGGCCTTGGCCGCAGACGGCTTCGAAGCCATCAGCGATGGGCTGATCGGCGTTCCTTTGCTCATCAGTCTCTTCCTTAGGATCTTCGTGGCGAAGGAGCTGTGCTCAGCTCAAATAAAAACAACCCCTCAGCCTTTCGGCTCTCCGAGGGGTTGCGCGTGACAGAACGTTGCCAGTCGGGCTTTTAGTGAGCCACGCGCTTGGCAAGGACGACGACATTGAGCACCATGTCGGTCGAAACGGTCTGCATGCCCACAGTCTTCACAATGGCTCATGAGAGTGTCAATCCACGAAGCCGCTGTCTCAGGATGCGGACAGCGGCCCACCACGTGAGACTCCGACGGCGGGGCCCCTCGGACCCCACCGTCGGACGGGAGGGACTCTTAGTTGAGGACCGCGCCCTCGCTCGCCGAGTGCACGAGCTTGGCGTACTTCGCCAGGACGCCCTTCGTGAACTTGGCCGGGAGCGGCTGCCAGCCTTCGCGGCGCGCCTCGAGCTCGGCGTCGTCAACGAGGAGCTCGAGCGTGCGGTTCGGAATGTCCACGCGGATCCGGTCGCCGTTGCGAACAAAGGCGATGGGACCGCCGTCGACCGCTTCGGGGGCGACGTGCCCGATGCACAGGCCAGTAGTCCCGCCCGAGAAGCGGCCGTCCGTGAGGAGCAGGACGTCCTTGCCGAGGCCGGCGCCCTTGATCGCGCCGGTGATGGCGAGCATCTCACGCATGCCAGGGCCGCCCTTGGGGCCTTCATAGCGAATGACGACGACGTCCCCCGCCGTGATCTCTCCGTTGTCGAGCGCGTCGAGCGCGCCCTGCTCGCGCTCGAACACGCGGGCGTTGCCCTCGAAGATCTCCGCGTCGAATCCCGCCGTCTTGACGACCGCGCCCTCCGGGGCGAGCGAGCCGTGGAGCACCGAGAGACCGCCCGTCTTGTGGATGGGGTTGTCCATCGCGCGAACGATCTTGCCGTCGAGATCCGGCGGCGCGATCTCGGCGAGGTTCTCGGCGACCGTCTTGCCGGTCACCGTGAGCGCGTCGCCGTGCAGGAGGCCGGCGTCGAGGAGCGCGCGCATGACCACGGGCACGCCGCCCACGCGGTCGAGGTCGTACATGACGTAGCGGCCGAACGGCTTGAGGTCGCCGAGGTGCGGGACCTTGTCGCCGATCCGGTTGAAGTCCTCGAGCTCGAGCTCGACCTCGGCCTCGCGGGCGATCGCGAGCAGGTGAAGCACGGCGTTCGTCGAGCCGCCAAACGCCATGACCACGGCGATCGCGTTCTCGAACGCCTCGCGCGTCATGATGTCGCGGGCGGTGATGCCCTGACGGAGGAGGTTGACCACGGCCTCGCCAGAGCGGTGCGCGAACATGTCGCGGCGGCGGTCGGCCGAGGGCGGTGCGGCGGAGCCGGGGAGGGACATACCGAGGGCCTCGGCGGCGCTCGCCATCGTATTAGCGGTGTACATGCCACCGCACGCGCCCTCGCCGGGGCAGATCGCGCGCTCGATGCGGTCCAGATCGCCCTTCGACATCTTGCCTGCAGCGCATGCGCCCACGGCCTCGAACGCGTCGATGAGCGTGACGTCCTTCTCGGTTCCGTCCTCGAGCTTGACCCAGCCCGGCATGATCGAGCCCGCGTAGAGGAAGACGCTCGAGACGTCGAGGCGCGCGGCGGCCATGAGCATGCCCGGGAGCGACTTGTCGCAGCCGGCGAGCAGAACCTGGCCGTCGATGCGCTCGGCCTGCATGACGGTCTCGACCGAGTCCGCGATGATCTCACGCGAAACGAGGGAGAAGTGCATGCCCTGGTGCCCCATCGAGATGCCGTCGGAAACCGAGATCGTGCCGAACTGCATGGGGAAGCCACCGGCGGCGTGGACGCCCTCCTTGGCGGCCTTCGCGAGGCGGTCGAGCGAGAGGTTGCACGGCGTGATCTCGTTCCAGGAGCTCGCAATGCCGACCTGAGGTTTGGCGAAATCCTCGTCGCCGAAGCCGACGGCGCGAAGCATGCCGCGGGCGGGCGCGGCGTGGATGCCGTCGGTCACGACGCGGCTGCGCGGCTTGATGTCGACGCCCTCGCGGGGCGCGGAAGATGTCTGGCTCTGCTCGGTCATGGGGAGAGTCTATGACCGCGGTTCTCGTGGTCCGACCGGCTATCCGGCACCAAGCGCCAAATTCCGGGATTGTTTCGTCCAAATCACGGACCTCGGTCCGCATTATGGACACGTAGACTGGGGACGCGGCGAAAGGAGCAAGCGTGAGCAGCCAGCACCCGCCCCACCCCGAAGGCTGGGCCCGTGCCACAACAGACGCAGCACTCAAGACGGCCTTGCACCGGCTCTTCGACGGACAGATCCCGAACTACGCCTCCTACAACCTTGTGTGCGCGGCCGAGACCGGCGGAACGTTCGACGGCGTCCTGCCGGGCGCGCCCGTGCCGCATGGCCTGGTCCTGGGCTACCGGAGGCGGCCGGC
This sequence comes from Sinomonas sp. P47F7, assembly GCF_049332655.1. Lineage (GTDB taxonomy): Bacteria > Actinomycetota > Actinomycetes > Actinomycetales > Micrococcaceae > Sinomonas. Next base: position 2,849,581 of record NZ_CP186327.1, read on the forward strand.
AGAGCTTGTCATTACCCCGTTCGACCGGCGCACCCTCGAGCCTTCCGGCCGACCCTGGACGATCGACCTCACGAACCTCGCCTACGCCGAGGAAGCGGTCCCCGGCGCGTTCGACATCGGCACGAGCACCGGGAGGGTCTACTCCTTCACCGTGCGTGGACGCTGCGTGATCGACGCGCCGAGCTCACCCCACCCGCGGGTCATCGAGCAGGTCGACGACGCCGAGGACTTCGCGGACTTCATGCGGACGCTCGCGGCCCTCTAGGTGTACCCGGCCAGGACGTTGGTAGCGGCGAGTCTGGTTGAACGTGGGAGAACCTCCGAGTGGGATGTGGCTTGTCTAAGGCCCACTCCAACTCGGAGGTTCTCGTGTTCCACCGTAACGCCCGTCTGACTGTCCATGGCCGCATGCTGATCATCGAGCGCCACCGCTCCGGCTGGAAGCAGGCCCATATCGCCGCGGCGATGGGGATCTCCCGCAAATGCGTCAGGACCTGGATCCTGCGGTACGAGGCCGAGGGCGAGGCCGGGCTGGAGACCCGGTCATCGCGGCCCCGCTCGATGCCCACGCGGACCGCGCCAGAGGTCGAGCAGCGGGTGCTCGCGGCACGCGCCGAGCGCCGCGAGGGCCCCGACGTCCTCGGCCCGAAGGTCGGTGTCCCTGCTCGGACCGTGTCCCGGATCCTGCGCCGGCACGGGGTGCCCTACCTGCGCGAGTGCGACCCGATGACCGGCGATCCCCTCCGCTCCTCGAAGTCCACCGCCGTCCGCTATGAGCGCCAGAGGCCCGGCGAGCTGGTCCACATGGACGTCAAGAAGCTGGGCCGGATTCCCGACGGCGGCGGGTGGAGGGCTCTGGGGCGTGCCGAGGGAAACCGCAGCCGCGGGGCAGGGACCGGCTATGACTACGTGCACTCGCTGGTCGATGACCACTCCAGGCTGGCCTACTCCGAGATCCTCCCCGACGAGAAGGGCACCACCTGCGCCGGGTTCCTCGAGCGCGCCGCAGCCTATTTCGCGGCCAGGGGCATCACCCGGATCGAACGCCTCATGACAGACAACGCCTTCGCCTACCGCCACTCCAACGACCTCAAGGCCGTCTGCGCCGCACTGGGAGCCAGGCAGAAGTTCATCAAGCCCCACTGCCCCTGGCAGAACGGCAAAGTCGAGCGCCTCAACCGCACCCTGGCCACCGAATGGGCCTACCGGCGCCCCTTCACCAGCAACACCGAACGCCAATCAGCACTTGCACCATGGATCGAGCACTACAACACTGTCAGAAGCCACAGCGCACTCGGAGGCAAACCCCCGATCAGCCGACTGCAACCATCCTGATGGCCGGGTACACCTAGGACCTAGTTCTCTGGTCGCCTCCCGTGTCGGACCGTTGAATGGTCGCAACGCGCCGCGGGCACTCGGCCCGCGACGCCACCGACGAAGGGAGGCCGTTCGTGGATTGGCTGCCCATGACCATCTCCGCCATCGTGCTTGCCGGCGCGGCGGCCTGGACTGTCCTGCACGAGGACCGGTCCATGACCGGCAACGGAAGGCATCGCTCCCGCCAGAGCGGAGCGTCCTGACCTGGACCGATTCGCGCGGGCGAAATGTCGCATCGTGCGCGCTTGATTAGACATGTAAATCGGAGTAGCCTCTCGCCACCATTTCTCTTGGATAGTTGGGGGTACTCCATGACAACTCGGCCACTTTTCCGCGCGCTCGCAGGCGCCGCCCTGGCACTTTCGCTCGCGGGATGCGGGGGCGCGGTCAGCCACGTCTCGACAGCCAGCCCCGCACCGTCAACGGCGCCACCTGTCGCGGCAAGCCCCACCCGGACGGCGACCCAGACGAGCCTCGCACCCACTCCGACTCCGACTATAACGAGCGCGAGCCCGGTCGCCGCGCCGGCAACCTCCGACGCCGCCCCGCCCGCCGCCGTCGTCCCTGCCCCGGCTGCGCCCGCAGCCCCGGCACCCGCTCCGGCCCAGCAGCAGGCTCCGGCTGCGCCCGCACCCGCTCCCGTCGCACCGGCACCTGCACCGGCACCTGCGCCCGCACCGGCCTACATCATCCCCGGAGCCTTCTGCCCGAACTCGATGGTCGGCCAGGCAGGAACAGCAGCCAGCGGCAAAACCTATATCTGCGGCGGCAAGGGCCCGGACGCCAACGGCCACTACCACTGGAACGTGCCCTAGCTTGTTGGATCAGGCACTCTTGGGGTGACAGCCGGCGGCGCGGCGCCCTGCGACCGCCTTCTAGGCCCGGTCGAAGATGGCGTCGACTGCCCGGCGCCGACTGGCATTCACGGGGCGCTGGGCTTGCACTGGCCGCCCTTCCCCGCACCGGCCGCCCTTCCCCGCATTGGCCGCCCTTCCCCGCACCGGCCGCCCTTCCCCGCACCGGCCGCCCTTCCCCGCACCGGGGTGGCGGGCCCGCCACCCCAATGCGGGGAAGGCGCCCCAAAGCCGGCCTGAGGCGCCCGGACAACACAAAAACCCCTCCCCGATCCGCGTTTCCGCAGATCAGGGAGGGGTTGCTGTGCGCCCCCCGGGACTCGAACCCGGAACCCATTGATTAAGAGTCAATTGCTCTGCCAATTGAGCTAGAGGCGCATTCCGTGCGGGACTCTCGCTGGCCTTCGGAGCGATCTCCGGACCTCGCGGCGTCCCCCGCAACGACATGTAACTCTACACGGACTGAGCCCCAGAACGAAATCGGCAGAGCCCCCGTTCGGCGTGTTGTCTGTCACGGCTCAATCGGGCTCGGATCCGCATGACTGCACGGCCTCGCGGGGCGCAGCTACGCTGGCAGAATGACCACTTCGCCAGAGCCCCGGAGGCTCGCCCCGGGAGAGTTCGCGCCGGATTTCTCGCTGCCCGATTCGAACGGCGGCACCACGAGTCTCGCGGACCTCCGCGGACGCAGGGCGGTGCTCTATTTCTACCCCGAGGCGGATACCCCCGCGTGCACGCAGCAGGCGTGCGACTTCCGCGACTCCCTCGAATCGCTCGGAGGTGCGGGCTACGCGATCGTCGGTGTGTCTCCCGACCCGGCCAAGGCGGTCGTGAAGTTCGCCTCGGAGCAGCATCTCGGCTTCCCGCTCCTCGCAGATGCGGACCACGGCGTCGCCGACCTCTACGGCACGTGGGGAGAGAAGAAGAACTACGGGCGGGTGTATCAGGGGCTCATCCGCAGCACGTTCGTCCTCGACGAAGATGGCCGGATTGTGCTCGCGCAATACAACGTGCGCGCCAAGGGCCACGTCGCGAAACTTCGCCGAGACCTGAAGATCGACTGAGACTCGGGGGCGCTCGCGCCGGTTAGACTGGCAGACGGCCCTCCTGCTCGCGCGGGCGGGCCGCGCGCGAGTGGTGAAATTGGCAGACACGCAGGATTTAGGTTCCTGTGTCTTCGGACGTGAGGGTTCAAGTCCCTCCTCGCGCACCACCTCCGGTCCGTGCATCAGCCGACCGTGCAGGTCGACACCCAGTCATCAAGGGCGCCGGGCATGCGGCGGGGAAGGGCGTAGAGTGGCGCGGAGCATCGGACGCAGGGAACTGCTTCAGGCGGCCGCGGTGGCGGCCCTTCTGACAGGCTGCACGGCGTCGCCCGGCCCCACGCCCTCCCCGAGCGCGAGCGGAACGGACGCGCCGAGCGAGCCCTTCACGTTCGCGACGCCGGCCCCGCCGATCGGCCTCGACCCGGCCGTCATTGCCGAGCTCGAGTCGTGGCGCATCACCCGCCAGATCCTCGAGTGCCTCGTGACGACTGACCCCGAGACCGGCGCGCCCGCCCCAGCACTCGCGACCTCGTGGACCCAGAGCAGCGACCTGCTGAGCTACACGTTCACCCTGCGCCAGAACGTCACGTTCCACGACGGCACGCCGTTCAATGCGGCCGCGGTCAAGGCGAACTTCGACCGCTGGTTCAACTTCAGCCCCGCATTCCGGGCCGCGAGCGGGCCCCTTCCGTTCACGGGCGTGTTCAAGGCCCATGCGGACGCCCCGACGCTCTCTCTCTTCAAGAGCTGCGACGCGATCAGCGATCGCCAGATCAAGATCACGCTCACCCAGCCGCTGACCGGGTTCCTCCAGGCCCTCACGACGCCGGGCTTCGCGATCTCCTCCCCCACGGCCCTCGCGGCCGGCACGGCAGATGTGGCGGACCAGACGTCGGCTGGAACCAAGATCTCGCGCTACGCCCTGCACCCCGTCGGAACCGGTCCGTTCCGCTTCAAGGAATGGGCCACCGACCGCGTGGCGCTCGAGGCGTCGCCGAACTACTGGGGCCCCCGGGGCCAGATCTCCGCCCTCACGTTTGTCGCGTTCGACCAGCCGCAGGCGCGGCTCCAGGCGCTCGTGGACGGCCGGATCGACGGCTACGACGCCGTGACGCTCGACAACATCGAGACGCTCGTCCGCAAGGGCCTGCAAGTGGTTCGGCGCGACCCGTTCTCCGTCATGTACCTCGGCATGAACCAGGCCGTCCCGATCCTGCAGAACGAGAAGGTGCGCCTCGCGATCGCGATGAGCATCAACAAGGACGCCGTGATCCGCCCGTTCTTCCTCGAGGACACGAAGCCGGCCTCACAGTTCATCGCCCCCAAACTGAGCGGCTTCAACCAGGCCGGCGGCTTCCCCCCGTACGACCCCGAAAAGGCCAAGCGGCTCCTCTCCGAGGCCGGGTACAAGGGCGAGGAACTCAAGTTCTACTACCCGCTCAACACCACGCGCCTCTACCTCCCCTCGCCGGAGAAGGTCTACAGCGAGCTCAGCGCCCAGCTCACGCGTCTGGGGCTCAACCTCAAGCCCGTGCCGATTGCGTGGTCCGACGGCTACCTCGAAAAGGTCACGAGCGCGGGCGACCACGCGTTCCACCTCCTCGGGCGCTACGGCACGTTCGCCGACCCCGACGACTTCCTTGCGCCGCTGTTCGGCGCCAAGACGGGAGAGTTCGGCTTCTTCGACGCCCAGCTCTTCAGCAAGATCGACAGGGCCCGGTCCCTCCCCGACGGAACGGACCGCACGCAGGCCTACCAGAGCATCAACGCGCAGCTGGGCAGCACCGCCCCGGCCGTGCCCATCGCGTTCCCCATCTCAGCCGTCGCCGTCTCAAACCGCGTGGTCAACTATCCGACCTCGCCCGTGCTCAACGAGACGTTCAACCGCGTGACGCTCAAGACCTCGTAGCCTCGGGCCGCCCGCGTCTCCGCCCCAAAAAAATGGGCGCAGACCCCTTGACTCGGCGGCCCGCGAGGATTTAGAGAACCGCGCCCGCGAGGGATATTCTGCCTGTGGTCCATTTGCGCAGGGAGAGTCAGTGACCTTCATATCCACCACTCGGTCCGCCGATGTCGTCTTGATCGGCGGTGGCATCATGAGCGCCACCCTCGGAGCGTTCATCAAGAAACTTGAACCCGCCTGGAACGTGGTGCTCTTCGAGCGCCTCCCGGCGGTGGGGCTCGAAAGCTCAGGCCCTTGGAACAACGCGGGAACCGGCCACGCGGCCTACTGCGAGCTCAACTACACGCCCCAGGCCAAGGACGGCTCGGTCAGTCCGGCGAAGGCGCTGGGCATCAACGAGGGCTTCCAGCTTTCGCGCCAGTTCTGGTCCCACCTGGTCCGTGAAGGGGACATCGGCGACCCCACGCGGTTCATCCACACCGTCCCGCACATGAGCTTCGTGCTCGGCGAGGACCACTCCGACTACCTCAAGCGGCGCTTCGAGGCCCTCAAGCCGAACCCGCTCTTCGCCGAGATGGAGTTCTCCGAGGACCCCGCGCAGATCGCCGAGTGGGCCCCCCTCGTGATGGACGGCCGCGGCCCGGGCCGCGTCGCCGCCAACCGGGTGGCCTCCGGCACCGACGTCGACTTCGGCACGCTGAGCCGCGAGCTCGTCGCGTTCCTCGACGCAAACGGGGTCGAGGTCAACTACGGAACCGACGTGACCGACGTCAAGCGCTCGCGCGGCGGCTGGGACGTCTCGACCAAGCACACCGCGTCGGGCGAGCGCGGTGCCATCCACGCGAAGTTCATCTTCATCGGAGCGGGCGGCGGGGCGCTGCACCTCCTGCAGAAATCCGGCATTCCGGAGAGCAAGGGCTACGGCGGCTTCCCCGTCTCGGGCAAGTTCTTCCGCTGCACGGACGAGGGCGTCGCGGCGCAGCACAACGCCAAGGTCTATGGCCAGGCGTCGGTCGGCGCGCCGCCCATGTCAGTCCCGCACCTCGACACCCGCTACGTGGATGGCAAGCGCTCGCTCCTGTTCGGGCCCTACGCGGGCTTCTCGACGAACTTCCTCAAGAGCGGCTCGCTCCTGGACCTCCCGCTGTCCATCCGGGCGGGCAACATCGTCCCGATGCTCGCGGTCGCGAAGGACAACATGGACCTCACGGCCTACCTCGTGAAGGAGGTCGCGAAAAGCCACGCCGCGAAGGTCGAGGCGCTCCGCGAATACTTCCCGCTCGCGGACGGCGAGAAGTGGGAGCTCATCACAGCCGGCCAGCGCGTTCAGATCATCAAGAAGGATCCGGCCAAGGGCGGCGTGCTGCAGTTCGGCACCGAGGTCATCACGGCCCGCGACGGCTCGGTCGGCGCCCTCCTCGGCGCGTCGCCCGGCGCCTCGACGGCTGTACCCATCATGCTTGAGCTCATGCACCGCTGCTTCCCCAAGAAGTACCGCGGCTGGGAGGACAAGCTCCGCGAGATGATGCCCGGCTACGGAGTCAAGCTCAACGACAATCCGGACCTCGCGGCGGAGCTCGCGGCCAGCACGGCCGAGGCGCTTCAGCTCGCGGCGACAGCACAGTAGCGCACAGGCCCTGGCGGCCCGCACCGTTCGAGGACGGTGCGGCCCGTCGCCGTCCAACGGGAGAACCCACCACCATGTTCCGGCTCGCGAGCCTCTCGATGTCCAACAAGGCGCTCATCGCGCTCATCACGCTCTTCGCGGCGGTCTTCGGCGTCATCACCGTCGGGACCCTCAAGCAGGAGCTCATCCCGTCCATCGAGTTCCCGCAGCTCACGGTCGTCTCGTCGATGCCCGGTGCCTCGCCCGACGTCGTCGACAAGCAGGTGGGGCAGCCGCTCGAGAAGGCGCTCCAGGCGGTCGAGGGCCTCGAGAGCAGCGCGTCGACGTCCCGAACCGGCGTTTCGACGATCCGCCTCTCCTTCACGTACGGGACGAACCTCGACCGCGCCCGCAACCAGATCGACCGCGCGATCTCCACCGCGAAGCAGCAGCTCCCCTCGAACGTCACGCCGAACACGCTCGCGGGGAGCGTGAGCGACTTCCCGATCGTGTTCATCGCCGCGTCCTCGGACAAGGGCCTGAGCGAGCTCGAGGGCCAGCTCGCCCAGCAGGCGGTCCCCGCGCTCTCGAAGATCGACGGCGTGCGGAGCGTCGACGTGACCGGCGGCGCGACGCGCCACGTGCAGATCCAACCGGATCCGGCCACGATGGCGGCCCGCGGCGTGGACGTCAACGCCATCCGGACCGCGCTCCAGAACAACGGCTCACTCGTGCCGATCGGCGCGGTGACGGATCAGGGCCGCACGCTCTCGCTCCAGGCCGGAAGCCCGGTCGATTCGACGGACGCCATCAAGAGCCTTCCGCTTGCGGGCGCGAAGCAGCCCACCAAGATCGGCGACGTGGCCGCCGTCGACCTTCAGGACGACGCGGCGACGTCGATCACGCGCACCGACGGCAAGCCGACCCTCGCGCTCTCGGTCACGAAGAAGCCCGAGGGCGACACGGTCGCGATCTCCCACGCGGTCCGCGACGCCCTGCCCGGGATCCAGTCGAGTCTTGGCTCCAACGCGAAGCTCACCACCGTGTTCGACCAGGCGCCGTTCATCGAGAAGTCGATCAAGGACCTCACGACCGAGGGCCTCCTGGGCCTCGGCTTCGCCGTCCTCGTGATCCTCGTGTTTCTGCTCTCGGTCCGCTCGACGCTCGTCACGGCCGTCTCGATCCCGCTTTCGCTCCTCATCACGTTCATCGGCCTCTTCGCGGCGCACTACTCGCTCAACATCCTCACGCTCGGAGCGCTCACTATCGCGATCGGCCGCGTCGTGGACGATTCGATCGTGGTGATCGAGAACATCAAGCGTCACCTGAGCTACGGCGAAGAAAAGACGACGGCGATCCTGGGGGCCGTGCGCGAGGTCGCCGGGGCCGTCACCGCGTCGACGCTGACGACCGTCGCGGTATTCCTCCCGATCGCGTTCGTGGGGAACCTCGCGGGCGAGCTCTTCCGACCGTTCGCGCTCACTGTCACGATCGCGCTCCTCGCCTCGCTCGCGGTCGCGCTCACGATCGTGCCCGTGCTCGCGTACTGGTTCTTGGGCCAGAAGTCGCCGGGCGCGGTCAAAGCCGACGAGGTCGAGGCCGAGGCCCACGAGAAGGAGCGGCGCGGCTGGCTCCAGCGCGGGTACCTGCCGATCCTCCGTGGAACGCAGCGCCACCCCGTGTGGACGCTCGTCGCCGGCGCCGTGGTGCTCGTCGCGACGTTCGGCATGACCCCGCTCCTCCAGACCAACCTGCTGGGCAGCTCCGGCGAGAACAGCTTCACGGTGTCGCAGCAGATGCCCCCGGGGACAAGCCTCGACGCGACGAGCTCCGCGGCCGCGAAGGTCGAGGGCGCCCTGCGCGGAACCGCGGGAGTCAAGACCGTTCAGGTGACGATCGGCAACTCGACCACGGGCTTCAGCGCGTTCCTCTCCTCGGGCGCCTCGAACGCGACGTTCACCGTTATCACGGACGATTCGGCGAATCAGGCGAACGTCCAGCAGGACGTGCGCGGCGCCGTCGGCCGTCTCAGCGGCGTGGGCACGGTGAGCGTGCGCCAGCAGCAGGGCGGCTTCGGCACGGCGTCGACCGTGGATGTCACGGTCAAGGCGCCGGATTCGGCGTTCCTCTCCGCGGCGAACGATGCGGTCATGGCAGCGCTCAAGGACGTGCCCGGCTCGACGGGTGTCACGAGCAACCTCGCGGCGGGCCAGCCGGTGGTCCAGGTCAAGGTGGACCGCGCGAAGGCGGTTGCCGCGGGCCTCTCCGAGCAGCAGGTGGGGACGCTCCTCGCCGCGACCGTGAGTCCGATCCCGGCCGGGACCGTGCGGATCGACACGAGCGACTTCCCCGTGCTGATCGGCAAGGGCACGCAGTTCTCGAGCATCGACGCCGTGCGCGCGCTCCCGCTCCCCGGCGCCTCGGGCCTGACGCTCGGCTCGATCGCGAGCGTCGCGTCGGTGGACGTGCCCGTGACGGTCACGAGCACGTCCGGCCAGCGCACGGCCACGGTCTCGGTCTCCCCCGGAGACTCGAACCTCGGCTCGGTGAGCACCGAGGTGCAGAAGCGCGTCGATGCACTGACGCTCGGCGGCGGCGCGACGGCGTCCGTGGGCGGCGCCGCGACCCAGCAGGCGGACTCGTTCAAGCAGCTCGGCCTCGCGCTGCTCGCGGCGATCGCGATCGTGTACGTGGTCATGGTCGCGGCATTCAAGAGCCTTCTGCAGCCGCTCGTGCTGCTCGTCTCGATCCCGTTCGCCGGGACCGGCGCGATCCTGCTCCTGCTCGCGTCCGGGATCCCGCTGGGCCTCCCGGCGCTCATCGGGCTGCTCATGCTTGTGGGCATCGTGGTGACGAACGCGATCGTCCTCATCGACCTCATGAACCAGTACCGACGGCCGAGCGGGCGGCGCCCGGCGCTGGCCCTCGAGGACGCGATCGAGCAGGGGGCGCGCCAGCGCCTGCGCCCCATCCTCATGACGGCGCTCGCGACGATCTGCGCCCTCACGCCCATGGCCCTGGGCCTCACGGGCGGCGGCGGGTTCATCTCCCAGCCGCTCGCCGTCGTTGTCATCGGTGGCCTCGTCTCCTCGACCGCGCTCACACTCGTCCTCGTCCCGGTGCTCTACCGCCTCGTCGAGGGGCGGCTCGAGCGGCGCCGGCTCCTGCGCGACCTCGCCCGCCGGCCCGAGCCGGTGGAGCTCGAGGCGGACCCAGACGGCGACGTCAACGACTTCGGCGGCGACTGGACCACGGGCGTCGTGCCGAAGGTCACCGGCCGCCGGGCGGCGAAGGCCTAAAGCACCCCGGGAACAATCTCTGACCCTCCGGGGTTCGGGATAGATGCAAATGCATGTATCCTGAATGAACCGAGGAAAGAGGTCATCATGCAGTTCGGAATCTTCAGCGTCGGCGACGTCACCCTTGACCCCACGACGGGCCGGATGCCCACCGAGGCCGAGCGAATCAAGGCCATCGTGCAGATCGCCAAGCACGCCGAAGAGGTTGGCCTCGACGTCTTCGCGACCGGGGAGCACCACAACCCGCCGTTCTACCCGAGCTCGCCGACCACGATGCTCGGCTACATCGGCGCGCAGACCGAGCGCCTCATCCTCTCCACGACCACGACGCTCATCACCACGAACGATCCGGTGAAGATCGCCGAGGACTTCGCGATGCTCCAGCATCTCGTGGACGGCCGCGCGGACCTGGTCCTGGGCCGCGGCAACACCGCCCCGGTGTACCCCTGGTTCGGCAAGAACCCGCAGGACGCGCTCGAGCTCACGATCGAGAACTACTCGCTCCTGCGCCGCCTCTGGGACGAAGACGTAGTGGACTGGAGCGGGAAGTTCCGCACCCCACTGCACAACTTCACGGCGACCCCGAGGCCGCTCGACGGCGTGGCCCCGTTCGTGTGGCACGGCTCGATCCGGACCCCGCAGATCGCGGAACTCGCGGCGTACTACGGCGACGGCTTCTTCGCGAACAACATCTTCTGGCCCAAGGAGCACTACATCCGCCTCATCAACCTGTACCGCGAGCGCTTCGAGCACTACGGGCACGGGAAGGCGCACCAGGCGATCGTGGGGCTCGGCGGCCAGTTCTTCCTCCGGAAGAACTCGCAGGACGCCGTGAACGAGTTCCGCCCGTACTTCGACAACGCGCCCGTCTACGGGCACGGCCCATCGCTCGAGGACTTCACCGCCCAGACCCCGCTCACGGTAGGCAGCCCGGCCGAGTTCGTCGAGAAGACGCTCGCGTTCCGCGACTACTTCGGCGACTACCAGCGCCAGCTGTTCCTCGTGGACCACGCGGGGCTCCCGATCAAGACCGTCCTCGAGCAGCTCGATCTCCTCGGCGAGGTGCTCCCCGAGCTCAAGGCCGGCTTCGCCGAGCGCCGGCCCGCGGACGTCCCCGAGGGCCCCACGCACGCCGCCCGGGTCGCGCAGCAGCTCGAGGCCGCGGCGGGCGACGAAGAGTCGGCGCGGAGCGAGGAGCCAGCCGAACCCGCCGAGACGTCGCGATGAGCGCGCCCACGGCGGACCGGCCGGTGAGCCACTCGCCGTCCGGGCCGTCCAGGCCGTCGGTCCCGGCCAGGCCGGCCGCGCCGTCCGTGCGGGAGACGGCCGAGGCCTGGGAGTCGCTCTTCCGCACCCAGGTCTCGGTCATGCGCCGGCTCCAGACCGATCCGGCGTTCCGCGAGCTCGGCATCAAGGAATACGACGTGCTCTTCACGCTGAGCGGCTGCCCCGAGGGCGGCCTGCGGCTCAACGAGCTCAACAACCACGTGCTGTTGGCCCAGTCGAGCCTGAGCCGGCTCGTGGACCGGCTCGAACGCAAGGGCCTCGTAACGCGGCGCGCGGCCCCCGAGGACGGGCGCGGGACGCTCATCGCGCTCACCGAGGCCGGGCTCGAGACGCAGCGGCGGATCGGGCGGGGGCACGTCCGCGAGATCGCGCGGCTCTTCGGCACCGCGCTCGACGGCGGCGAGCTCGCCGAGCTCACGCGGCTCACCGCGAAGCTTCGGCAGCACGTCGAGGAGAGCCGCCCGCTCTGAGCGCGGAGGCCTCGCGCCGACGGGCGCGGCCTAGCCGATGATCGAGAGCTTCCCGGGCTCGTCGTCGGGCAGTACCTCGTCGGACTCCGCCGAGACCGAGAGCCTGCGCAGCACGAGGCTCCCGCCAACGGTGGAGAGGAACGCCGTGTCCGAGGAGTCGCGGCCAGCCGTGATGCGCAGCATCCCGGCCCGCGACGCGAGGCCCGTGGGGTCGATCACGTGCCACGCGCCATCGACGAATGCCTCGGCCACGGCGTGGAAGTCCATGGGCCGCAGCCCGGGCGCGTACACCGCAGTGAGGCGCGCGGGCACGTCCTTGGCACGCAGGAGAGCGATGGCCAGGTGCGCATAGTCGCGGCACACTCCGCGGCGATGCAGGAGGGTCTCGACCGCGCCGTCCGTGCCGCGCGACGAGCCGCCCACGTAGGAAAGCTGCTCGTGCACCCACTTCCGCACCGCGAGGACGAGCTCGGAACCGCCCAGGCGCCCGAACTGCCCGTACGAAGTTGGCAGGAGCCTGTCGCTCTCGGCATAGCGGCTGGGCCGGACGTAGCGGATGAGCTCCATCTCATCCACGGTGTCGGGAACGGCGCGGCCGTCCACCGTCGCGGAGTACTCGACTTCGACGTCGGAGGGCTCCGCGAACTCGAGCACGTGGAACCTGCCGCCGTGCCCGTCCGTGAGTTCGCGCCACGGCACGGGCTCCCCTCCCGCCGTGACGGTCAGCCGCTCGTCGAACGAGCTGTAGCCGGGATTCCGAGCGGCCGCGACGGCCATCGCGACCTTGGTCCGCGCCACGGTGGTGAAGGACAGACGGGCGCCGACAGTGCGCAGCATAATGCTCCAGACAGGCTAGGGTTCGCCGGGACGTTCTAGGAGGTCTTCAGGAATTTCAGCGACATGATCATGCGCTGGGCGTTGGCGAAGTCACCGGAGTTCTGGACGTAGGCCGACGCTTGAGCAAGGTTATCGAATGCCTGCAGAGGCGCAACCTGGGCCTGGGGTGAGAGCGGCGCGAGCTCCAGAACGTCGGAGAACGCGTAGCCCCCGATGCTCGCCGGCCCCGGGACGACGTTGGCGAGCTTGCACGCCTTTCCGTCTTGGGACACCGTCGCAACGCCCACGAGACCAAACGAGCCGAAGTACTTGTACCCCTGGATGACCCGGAAGACGAAGCGGGGCGAGATCGCGGTGACGCTGTCCGTGAACGGAAGCGTCACGGGGAGGCTGTTGAGCACGGAATAGGCCTTGGCCTGGGCGGGGTCGCACGCCTGCTGCGTCGGCTGCGGGAGGCCGGTCTGGAGCGCCGCGACGAACGTTCCGTCCGCCTTCTTGACGTCGAAGTGCAGGGCGCCTGCCGAGGATCCCGCAGCGGCGGCGCCCGACTGGACGATCCATTCGTCCGGGAGCTCGAAGCTCACCGTCTTCCCGGGATCGCTGAACGTCTTCCACTTCGCGGCAGTGGCGCCGGGCGACGGCGTCCCGCTCGCCGAGGCGCTCGTTCCCCCGGACGCCCCGGCCGAGGCGCTCGCGCTGGCCCCGCTGGGGCCGACGGCGGTCCACGTCGGCGTGCTCTGCCCCGAGCCGCACGCCGTGAGCAGCGAGCCGACGACGACGGCGAGGCTCACCGCGGCGATGCCCGCCCCCGTGATCCGCGGGCTGCGCGCGGCTCGACGGGCGGATTCTGGGCGGCTGCGGAGACGAACGGCGTCCATACAGGCAACCCTAGCGAACCACCGCCGAGGTAGTCTGGCGCCATGCACGAGCAGCGAGCCAGTGTTTCCCCGAACGGTCTGCCGGAGGCGTCCGAGTCGCCCGATGTCGACGCGGAAGGAGCCGACGCGTACGGCTTCGATGCCGACGACGAGGCCGCCCTCGCCATCCCGGCACACGAGATCGCCGAATGGCGACTCGGCATGTTCGCCGTATACGCCTCGGTGAGGGATGCGCCGTCGCCCGCTGAGGCCCACGCACTGTGGTGCCGCGAGCGCGATGCCCTGTTCGTGGGCCACCCGGCCTCCGCGCTCCTTCCCGCCGACCGCGCGCGCTTCGCGGGCCTGCGGGTTGCGCCGTACGATCCCAGGTTCCGGTTCGAGCTCCCGCTCCTCCCCGAGGGCGCAGGGCAGGAGCGTCCCGTGCGGACGGGCACGGACGGCATCGTCCCGTTCGTGCGGCTCGGCACGTTCGACGTCCCCGGCATCGGAAAGCTCGCAGCATGGAAGCACGCGGGCTACGGCGGCGGGGTGTTCGTCCCGTTCCGCGACGCGACCGCGGGCCGCCCGGGCGGCTCGTATGGCGCGGGGCGGTACCTCCTCGACACGATCAAGGGCGCCTACCTCGGGGCGCGCACGGGCGACGACGGGGTGCCCGTCTACACACTCGACTTCAACTTCGCGTACAACCCCTCGTGCGCCTACAACGAGGCGTGGGCGTGCCCGCTCCCCGGGCCGGAGAACCGCGTCGCAGCGGAGATTCCGGTCGGCGAGCTCTACCCGATTCTGTAGCTGGCTCGCCGACCCGAACCTCCTGGCCCGGCTAGTGCTGGACCGCCTTCTCCGCGCCGACGCCCGTGAGCGAGCGGACCTCCATCTCGGCCCGCTTCGCGGGGTCCTCGACGCGTCGGTCCAGGACGCTTCCGAGCCAGCCGAGCGCGAACGCGAGCGGGATGGACACGGTGCCGGGGTTGCTGAGCGGGAAGATCGCGAAGTTCGCGCCGGGAATCATCGACGTCTTGGCGCCGGAGACCACCGGCGAGAGCGCGATGAGGATGATCGCGGACCCGAGCCCGCCGTAGATGCTCCAGAGCGCGCCCTGGGTGGTGAAGCGCTTCCAGAAGAGCGAGTAGAGGATGGTCGGCAGGTTCGCGGACGCCGCGACGGCGAACGCGAGGGCGACGAGGAACGCGACGTTCTGGCCGTTCGCGAAGACGCCGCCGATGATCGCGAGGATGCCGATGACGACGACGGTGCGCCGGGCTACCTTGACCTCAGCACCGGGGGTTGTCTTGCCCTTCGCGAGCACGTTCGCGTAGATGTCGTGGGCGAACGAGGCGGCGGCGGTGATGGTCAGCCCGGCCACGACGGCCAGGATGGTCGCGAACGCGACGGCGGCGATGAAGCCGAGCAGGATCGGGCCGCCGAGCTGGAACGCGAGGAGCGGGGCCGCCGAGTTGACGCCGCCGGGCGCGGCCTTGATGGTCGACGCGCCGACGAGGGCGGCGGCGCCGTAGCCGAGCACGAGCGTGAACAGGTAGAACGCGCCGATGAGCCAGATGGCCCACACGACCGACTTGCGGGCCTCCTTCGCGGTCGGGACCGTGTAGAAGCGCATGAGCACGTGCGGGAGGGCCGCCGTGCCGAGGACGAGCGCGAGGCCGAGCGAGACGAAATCGAGCTTCGTCGTGTCGCTCACGCCGTACTGCAGGCCCGGGTTGAGCAGCGCCCCGCCTGTCTTGCCGCCGGCCTCGACGGCGCTCCCGAGCAGGCGAGAAAGGTCGAAGCCGTTCATCGCGAGGACCATGACGGTCATCGCGGCGGCGCCGATCACGAGGAGGAACGCCTTGACGATCTGCACCCACGTGGTGCCCTTCATGCCGCCGATGAGCACATACATGATCATGAGCACGCCCACGACCGCGATCACGACGGCCTGGCCTCCCCAGGTCGAGATGCCGAGGAGGAGCGCCACGAGGCCGCCTGCCCCGGACATCTGCGCGAGGAGGTAGAAGAAGCACACGGCGAGCGTCGACGTCGCGGCCGCGATCCGCACCGGGCGCTCGCGGAGGCGGAACGCGAGGACGTCCGCCATGGTGAACTTGCCCGTGTTGCGGAGGAGCTCGGCGACGAGCAGGAGCGCGACGAGCCACGCGACGAGGAAGCCGATCGAGTACAGGAACCCGTCGTAGCCATTGAGCGCGATCGCGCCCGTGATGCCGAGGAACGAGGCCGCGGAGAGATAGTCGCCCGCGATCGCGGTGCCGTTCTGCCAGCCCTTGAAGGAGCGCCCGCCCGCGTAGTAGTCGGCGGCGGTCTTGTTGTTCTTGCTCGCGCGCAGCACGATCACGAGCGTCACCGCGACGAAGGCGGCGAAGATCGTGATGTTGAGCCACGAGGAATCCTGGAGTCCCTTCACTGGGCGCCTCCGTCGGTTGCCGGCGCGACGCCGGAAGCGCGGGCGCCGTCGAAGTCGTGGTCCTCGATCTCGGCGCGGATCGCCTCCGCCGCCGGATCGAGGTGCCGGTTCGAGTAGCTCACGTACCAAGCCGTGATCGCGAACGTGCTCACAAACTGGAGCAGCCCGAGCACGAGCCCCACCGTGATGTTGCCGGCCAGCTTGATCGACATGAACTCGTGCGCGTAGTCGGCGAGCAGGACGTACGCGAAGTACCAGACCAGGAAGGCGGCGGCGAGCGGGAAGACGAAGCTGCGGTGCCTGCGCCGCAGCTCCGAGAATTCGGGGCTGGACTGGACCAGCCGGAAGTCGGGACGAGCTTCTTTGCTCAAGGGATCCTCCTCGTGGTGCCCGGCAAGCCGGCGGACGGCCGGCCCGCGCGGGCGTTGAGTGATGTGCATCACTTTCTAGGGCCGCGTTCCCCAACACCATGCGCCCCGCGCCCTGATCGCCGGACGGCCGCTCCCCTGCGCTGAACGGCGCCCCCGAGGCGGCGAGCAGAGCCAAGCCTTGCGTACCCTGTGCCTATGTCACCCGAGTGGCTCGCGGCCGCCGTCGTCCTCCTCATCGTCGCGCTGGGACTCGCCGTGGGCGCCGTCGCCCTTCGGCTGTGGCGCGCGCGGCGGGACTTCGGCAGCGACGCCGAGCGTGCCACGTACACGACGCTCCACGCGGCAACTCAGGCGGGGCGGTATCTCCGGGGCGGGCTCGAGCCCGAGGGCTCCGCGAAGGCCGCACGGCATCTGCGCGCCATGCTCGGCTCCCCCGCGCTCGCGCTGACCGACGAGGCGCGCCTCCTCGCGTGGGACGGCGCGAGCCCCGCCCATGCGGCGACCGTCATGGGGCTCGCCGCCAGGACGCTCGCGAGCGGCCGGAGCCGGATCTCGACCGCCCCCGAGGTCTCGTGCGCCGCCGCGGGGTGTGCCGCGACCGACTGTCGGCTGCGCAGCGCCGTCGTCGCCCCCGTGAGAGCTGGGTCGAGGATCATCGGGACCGTCGTCGCGTTCGCGCCGGACGCACGGGCCGGCCTCGTGAGCGCGACCAACGAGGTCGCCGCGTGGGTCGCGGCGCAGGCCGAGCTCGCCGAGCTCGACCGCTCCCGGACGCTCCTCATGGAGGCCGAGGTGCGGGCGCTGAGGGCCCAGATCAGCCCCCACTTCATCTACAACGCGCTCAACGCGATCGCGTCCTATATCCTGACCGACCCCGAGCGGGCCCGTGAGCTCGTGGTCGAGTTCGCGGACTTCACGCGCTACTCGTTCCGCCGCCACGGCGACTTCACGACGCTCGCCGAGGAGCTGCGAAGCATCGACCGGTACCTGCTCCTCGAGCGAGCGCGCTTCGGTGACCGGCTCCAGCTGAGCCTCCGGATCGCGCCCGAGGTGCTCGGGACAGTCGTCCCGTTCCTGAGCCTCCAGCCGCTCGTCGAGAACGCCGTCAAGCACGGCATCGAGGCGCGCGCGGGCGTCGGGCACATCTCGATCACCGCCGTCGAGGAGGGCGCCGACGCCGTGGTCCGCATCGAGGACGACGGCGTAGGCATCGATCCCGAGCGGCTGCGCTCCGTCCTCGCTGGCCACGCGCGCGGCGAGCACGTGGGGCTCCGCAACGTCGACGCGCGGCTCCGTCAGGTCTACGGGGACGACCACGGCCTCGTCGTCGAGACGGCCCCTGGCGCCGGTACCCTCATCACGCTCCGCGTCCCGAAGTCCCAGCCCGAGCACGACGTGCTGCCCCCAGTAGACTGACCGCCATGCTGACCGTGCTCGTCGTCGACGACGAACTGCCGGCGGTCCGCGAGCTCGCGTACCTCCTGGGCAGGGACGAGCGAGTCTCGGCGGTCCGCACCGCGAACTCGGGCGCGGAGGCGCTCCTCGCCCTCGAGCGCGAGGAGGTCGACGCGCTCTTCCTCGACATCCATATGCCCGGACTGTCCGGCCTCGACCTCGCCCGCGTCATCGCACGCTTCGCGCGGCCGCCCGCAATCGTCTTCGTCACCGCGGACGAGGAGCATGCCCTCGAGGCCTTCGACCTTGCGGCCGTGGACTACCTCCTCAAGCCCGTGCGCGCCGAGCGGCTCGGGCGTTGCCTCGCTCGGATCACCACGCTCCGCGAGGAATCGAGCGGGCCCGGGGCCGAAGCGGCGCACGAGATCATCACGGTCGAGCAGGCAGGGGTCACTCGCCGGATCCGCCGCGACGACGTCCGCTTCGTCCAGGCCCAGGGCGACTACGCGCGGCTCCACACGGCCGAGGGGAGCTATCTGGTCCGGGTTCCGCTGAGCGACCTCGAGCGGCACTGGGCCCGCGCGGGGTTCGTGCGGATCCACCGCTCGTTCCTCGTGTCCATGGACTACGTTGACCACGTGCGGTTCGGCGGGGCGCAGCCGACCGTCGGCGTCGCGGGCACCGAGCTGCCCGTGAGCCGGCGCCTCCTGCCCGCGCTCCGCGAGCGGCTCGCCGCCACGCGGCTCAGGCCGCTCCCGTGACGGGAGGCGATGGCCCGGATCCGCGCCGGTCGGATTCGGGCTGGTGGGATTCGGGCTGGTGGGATTCAGACCGGTCGGATTCAGGCGATCCGAATCCGAGCGCGCCGGACCAGCGCGCCGCGCGGGTCCGCGTCACGGCGCCCCGCTCGAGCGCCGCTCCGGCGCCCAGCGCCCCGTCGCTCTCGCGCGAGCTCGCCGAGCAGTCGGAGGTGGGCAGCGTTCTCCTGGGCTCCCTCGTGCGCTCGCAGCTGCGGCTCGGGATCATCGTCGCGGGCGCGTTCCTCACGTGCCTCGGCGGCCTCGGGGCCCTCGCCGCGCTGGGCGCCGACCTCCCGTGGTTGCCCGGGCTGCCGCTCCCGTGGCTCCTCCTCGCAATCCTGCCGTACCCGGCCGCTGTCGTCTGCGCCGCGCTCTACGCGCGCGCCTCGGCGCGCAACGAGGAGCACTTCGCCGAGCTCCTCCGGGACGAGCAATGACCCCGGCGGCGCCCGCGCTCCCGCCCGTGCTCGCGGTCGGGGCCGTAGTCGCCGTCGCCCTCGCGACCGTCCTCGTGGGCGTCCTGGGCTTGCGGATCTCGCGCACGACGAGCGATTTCTACGTCGCCTCGCGGACCGTCCGGCCGTGGTGGAACGCGTCCGCGATCGGCGGCGAGTACCTCTCGGCGGCGAGCTTCCTCGGCGTTGCCGGGCTCATCCTCGTCAACGGCGTCAACGCGCTGTGGTACCCGATCGGCTACACGGCGGGCTTCCTCATGCTCTTGCTGTTCGTCGCGGCGCCGCTACGGCGCTCGGGCGCGTACACCGTGCCGGACTTCGCCGCCGCGCGCCTCGGCTCCGGGTGGGCGCGCCGGGCCACGAGTGTCCTCGTGGTCCTCATCGCGTGGCTGTACATCGTCCCGCAGCTCCAGGGCGCGGCGCTCGCTGTGGGCATCACGACCGGCCTGCCCGGGTGGGTGGGCTCGACGGCCGTGGTCGCGGTCGTCGTCGCCTCCGTCATCTTCGGCGGGATGCGCTCGATCACGTTCGCGCAGGCGTTCCAGTTCTGGCTCAAGCTCGCGGCGCTCGCGGTCCCCGCGCTGATCCTCGTGCTGTGGCTCGCGGGCCGCGGGGCGCCGGCTGTCGGGTCCGCGGGCGAACTCACCGCGGCCCTGCCGAGCGGCGCGGTCTCGCTCGCGGCGCCCGACGGCGTCTACCGCACTGCGTCGTTGATGGTCGCCTTGCTCTTCGGCACGCTCGGCCTCCCGCACGTGCTCGTGCGCTTCTACACCAACCCCGACGGAGCCTCGGCCCGCCGCACCACGGTGATCGTGCTCGGCCTCCTCTCGGTCTTCTACCTGTTCCCGACGACCCTCGGCGTCCTCGGCAGAATCGCCGCCCCGGACCTCGCGGGCCACGCGGACGCGACGGTCGTGCTCCTGCCGGCGCGCCTCGTCGAGGGCCCGCTCGGGAC
Organism: Sinomonas sp. P47F7; assembly: GCF_049332655.1. Lineage (GTDB taxonomy): Bacteria > Actinomycetota > Actinomycetes > Actinomycetales > Micrococcaceae > Sinomonas. The sequence goes on from NZ_CP186327.1 coordinate 2,869,530, forward strand.
CGTCCTCTCCGCCCTCGTGCTCGCGGGCGCCATGGCCGCGTTCCTCTCGACGACCTCGGGCCTGCTCGTGTCCGTGGCCGGCGTCGTGAGCCAGGAGCTCTTCGGCGGCGGCGTGCTGGGCTTCCGCATCGCGGCAGCCGTCGCCGCCGTCGTGCCCCTCGGGGCCGCACTCGTCGCGGGCCCGCAGGCGCTTGCGGGGAGCGTCGGGCTCGTGTTCGCGTTCACCGCCTCGACCATCTGCCCGCTGCTCGTCCTCGGGATCTGGTGGCGCCGGCTCACCGCCGCCGGGGCGGTCGCGGGCCTCGCGGCGGGTGCCCTCGGCTGCGGCGGCGCGGTGCTCGCGGCCGGGTCGGTCCGCGATCCCGTCGCGGCCGCGCTGCTCGGACAGCCGGCCGCGTGGTCGGTCCCCCTCGCGTTCGCGGTCATGATCGGTGTCTCGCTCGCGGCCCGGCGGCCGGTACCCACCGCGACGGACCGGTTCCTGGTGCGCATCCATTCGCCCGAGCGGCGCGAGCACCCGTAGCCACCCGTGTCTCCCCCGGTTGACACCTCCGTGTGACCGGTGCCATAGTCGGGGGGTGAACCTGTCTGACAGCCCGACACCTCGACAGCCGGATGAGCTGTTCGCCGGTGCCGGACGACGCCCGCTCGCGCGGCTCAGCGCGGCCGAGGCGGTCCTCGCCGAGCTCCGCTCGGACATCGAGTCGGGGCGGGTTCCTGTCGGCGCGAAGCTCGCCGCCGAGGCTGCCCTCGCGGCCCGCTACGGCGTGAGCCGCTCGGTGGTCCGCGAGGCGCTTCGTTCGTGCGCGGCCCTCGGGCTCACGGAAACGCACACGGGCAAGGGGACGTTCGTGGTCTCGGGCCGCGCGTCCGCCGACCTCGTCCTGGGCCGCTACTCCGCGCGCGACCTCACGGAGGCGCGCCCCCACATCGAGATTCCGGCCGCGGGCCTCGCGGCGACCCGACGCAGCGACGAGGACCTCGCGACGCTCAAGGGCATCGTCGCGGACATGGCCCACGAGGACGATCCCGCCGCGTGGGTGGCCCTCGACGCGACGTTCCACGGCCTGATCGCCCGCGCGAGCGGCAACAAGGTCTTCGAGACCGTCGTCGCAGACCTCCGCGACGCCCTCGCGAACCAGTCCGAGACGCTCAACCTCGTGGCCGATCGCCAGGGCGCCTCCGATGTGGAGCACCGCCGCATCCTCGCCGCGATCGAGACGGGCTCCGCCGAGCTCGCGAGCGCCGCCATGGCCGAGCACCTCGACGCGGTCAACGCGGCGCTCGGCTCGCTCAGGAAACGCTGACCCCCTCCTACCCGATCCAGCCCGCCCGCCCGAACCGGCCCACCCAACCAGCACCCGCCCACCCCACCCAACCAGCACCCGCCCACCCCACCCAACCAGCACCCGCCCACCCCACCAGCTACCCCAAGAGAGCCATGCCCGCTTCACCAGACACCTCCTCGCCCGGCCTCACCAGCGCGGCCTCGGGCCTGCCCGTCCACGTCCCGCTCGCGGTCCAGACGCGTGGCGACGTGGTCGAGGGCGTCCACTACGGGAGCGTCGCGGCGACGAGTGCGGACGGCTCACTCGCGTGGGAGGCCGGTGACGCCTCGCGACCGTTCTACCCGCGCTCCGCGCTGAAGCCGCTCCAGGCGGTCGCACTCGTGCGGGCCGGCCTCGACGTTCCGTCCGAGCTCCTTGCGCTGGCCGCGGCGAGCCACAGCGGCGGGCCGGAGCACCGGGACGGCGCGCGCCGCATCCTCGCCCTGCACGGCCTCGATGTCGCCGCGCTCGCCAACACGACCGATCTCCCCTACGGCGTCGCCGAGCGGGAGGCCTGGCTCCGGTCGGGCGGGACCGCCGATCAGCTGTGTCAGAACTGCTCGGGCAAGCACGCCGCGATGGCCGGCGTGTGCACGCTCAACGGGTGGAGTGTCGAGGGGTATCTGGACCCCGAGCATCCCCTCCAGCGGCTCGTCGCCGAGACCGTGGCCGAGCTCACGGGCGAGGCCCCCGCGGCGTGGACCACCGACGGCTGCGGCACGCCGCTGCCCGCGGTGAGCCTCGCGGGGATGGCGCGCGCCTATGGGCGGCTCGCGCGCGCCGCAGCGAACGACGGCGCGAACGGCACCCCAGGTGCGGAGGCCGCCGTCGCCCGCGCGATGAGCGCCCACACGGAGATGGTCGCGGGCGAAGGGCGCGACGTCGCCCGCCTCATGCGGCTCGTGCCCGGCGCCGTCGCGAAGGACGGCTTCGAGGGCGTCCAGCTCGTGGGCCTCTCCGACGGCCGCGCGATCGCCGTCAAGATTTCCGACGGCGGCGACCGCGCACGCATGCCCGTCGCCGTGCGCGCGCTCGCGGCGCTCGGCCTGCCCGAGGCCGCGCCCGGGGGTGCCCTCGCGGAGCTCTCGGCGACCCCCGTGCTCGGCGGCGGGCGTCCCGTCGGCACGTTCACGGCCCTCGACGCCGCATTCCCCGAATCCTGAGCCTGGCCCGAACCACCGCTCGTCACGCTGCCCGAACCGCACGAAAGGCCCTCACCATGACCGTTCCCGCCGGGACACTCGCGCCCGCAGGCGCGTTCCGCCTCGACCACGACCTCCTCGGCGACCGCGAAATCCCCGCGGAGGCATATTGGGGCGTGCACACGCTCCGGGCCGTGGAGAACTTCCCCATCACGGGCCGGCCGCTCTCCACGAACCCGCACCTGGTGCGGGGCCTCGCCGCGGTCAAGCTCGCGGCCGCCCGCGCGAACCAGGAGCTCGGACTGCTCGACGGCGAGCGCGGAGCCGCGATCGAGGGAGCGTGCCTCGAGATCCTCGAGGGGAGGCTCGCGGAGGAGTTCGTGGTCGACGTCATCCAGGGCGGGGCCGGAACGTCCTCGAACATGAACGCGAACGAGGTCATCGCGAACCGTGCCCTCGAGCTCCTCGGGCACGAGAAGGGCGAGTACGCGGCGCTCCACCCGAACGACCACGTCAACCTGAGTCAGTCGACGAACGACGTCTACCCGACCGCGGTGCGCGTCGCGACCGTGTTCGGGATCGACGGCCTGCTCGACGCGCTCACGGTGCTCGAGAACGCGTTCGCGGAGAAGGCCACGGAGTTCCGGACGGTCGTCAAGATGGGGCGTACGCAGCTGCAGGACGCCGTGCCCATGACGCTCGGCCAGGAGTTCGGGACGTACGCCGTGACCATCGGCGAGGACCGCGAGCGGCTCCGCGAGGCCTCCCGCCTCGTGCACGAGATCAACCTCGGCGCGACCGCGATCGGCACGGGCCTCAACGCGCCCGCGGGCTACGCGGAGGCGGCGTGCCGCCACCTCGGCCAGGCCACGGGCCTCCCGCTCGTGACCGCGCCCGATCTCATCGAGGCGACCCAGGACATGGGCGCCTTCGTGCACCTCTCCGGCGTGCTCAAGCGCGTCGCAGTCAAGCTGTCCAAGATCTGCAACGATCTCCGACTGCTCTCCTCGGGTCCCCGCGCGGGCCTCGGAGAGATCAACCTGCCCGCTGTCCAGTCGGGCTCCTCCATCATGCCCGGCAAGATCAACCCGGTGATCCCGGAAGTGGTCAGCCAGGTCGCGTACGAGGTGATCGGCAACGACGTGACCATCACCATGGCCGCCGAGGCCGGTCAGCTCCAGCTCAACGCGTTCGAACCGATCATCGTGCACAGCCTCCACAAGAGCATCACGCACCTCGAGGCGGCGTGCCGCACGCTCACCGAGCGCTGCGTGCGCGGCATTACCGCCAACACAGGGCGTCTGCGCGCGAGCGTCGAGCACTCGATCGGACTCGTCACGGCCCTCAACCCGTACCTCGGGTACGCGGCCGCGACGTCGATCGCCCAAGAGGCGCTCGCGAGCGGGCGCGGCGTGGCCGAGCTCGTGCTCGAGCGCGGGCTGCTCACCGCCGAGCGGCTCGAGGAGTTGCTCCGCCCGGAGCGGCTCGCGAACCTCACGGGCTAGCCGCCGTTCTCCTTCTCACCCTCTGACAGATTCCCCCACCGAAAGGACTCGAATGTCCTCGCTTGACCCTGCCCGAACAGCGGGCGAGACCCAGATTCCGGACCACCTCGAAGACCACGGCCACGCCCATTCGACCGACCATGTGCTGCACGCCGAAGACGCCGGGTACCACAAGGGCCTCAAGGCGCGGCAGATCCAGATGATCGCGATCGGCGGCGCGATCGGCACGGGCCTGTTCCTCGGCGCTGGCGGCCGCCTCGCCGCCGCGGGGCCGTCCCTCGTGCTCGCGTACGCGATCTGTGGCGCGTTCGTCTTCCTCATCCTGCGCGCGCTCGGGGAGCTCGTGCTCCACCGGCCGTCCTCGGGCTCGTTCGTCTCCTACGCCCGCGAGTTCTTCGGCGAGAAGGCCGCGTTCGTCTCTGGCTGGTTCTACTGGATCAACTGGGCCATGACCACGATCGTGGACACGACGGCCGCGGCCCTCTACATGAACTTCTTCGGCAAGTACGTCCCGTGGATCGCCGCCGTCCCGCAGTGGGCCTGGGCCCTCATCGCCCTCGTGCTGGTGCTCACCCTCAACCTCGTCTCCGTCAAGGTCTTCGGCGAGATGGAGTTCTGGTTCGCCCTCATCAAGGTCGCAGCGCTCCTCGCCTTCCTCGTCATCGGCATCTACTTCGTCATCTTCGGCACGCCCACGGGCTCACCCACCGGCTTCTCCCTCATCACCGATCACGGCGGCATCTTCCCGCTCGGGATCGCCCCGATGATCCTGCTCATGCAGGGCGTCGTGTTCGCGTACGCCTCCGTGGAGCTCGTGGGCACCGCGGCGGGCGAGACTGAGAACCCGGCCAAGATCATGCCCAAGGCCATCAACTCGGTAGTGCTCCGCATCGCCGTCTTCTACGTGGGCTCCGTGATCCTCCTGTCCCTCCTGTTGCCCTACACGGACTACCAGAAGGGCGTGAGCCCGTTCGTGACGTTCTTCGGGCACATCGGCGTCAACGGGGTCGACGTCATCATGAACCTCGTGGTGCTCACCGCATCGCTCTCGTCGCTCAACGCGGGCCTCTACTCCACGGGACGAATCCTGCGCTCGATGGCGGCCGCGGGCTCGGCACCGAAGTTCGCCCTCCGCATGAACAAGGCCGGGGTGCCCTACGGCGGGATCGCGATCACCGCCGTCGTCTCCCTCCTCGGGGTGCCGCTGAACTACCTCGTCCCGAGCGACGCGTTCGAGATCGTGCTCAACGTCGCCTCCGTCGGGATCATCACCACGTGGGCCGCGATCGTGCTGTGCCAGATCCAGCTCCAGCGCTGGGCCAAGAAGGGGTGGACCCAGCGCCCCTCGTTCCGGATGCCCGGCGCCCCCTACACGGGGTACATCACGCTCGTGTTCTTGGCCGTGGTCCTCGTGCTCGTGCTCGCCGACTCGCCATGGACGCTCCTCGCGACCGGCGTCGCGATCGTACTCATGGTCGTCGGCTGGTACGCGTGCCGCGACCGGATCCGCGAGATCGCCGCAGCCCGCGAGGGCTTCACCGGCACCGCGCCCGTCGTGGCGAACCGGCCCTCGGGCCGGCGGTGACCCTGCCGCGCAGCTAGTCATCCGAACGACACAGCACAGCCACAGCAAGTCCGTGAGAGCCTAGGTACATGGATCAGCAGTGGACCCCGCCCGAGGCCCCGACGGGGGCGGCGCTCCCTGCGCCGCCCGCTCGGGGCCTCGTGCGCAAGCCGGGCGCTGACGCCCAGCGGGGGCTCCTGCACCGCGGGAACGGTCTGCTCCGCACCGCGTGGAGCAGGCCGATCGTTCGGCAGCTCACGAGGTTCACGGGCGTCGGGATCGTGTGCACGCTCACGTCTCTCGCCCTGTACGCGCTGTGCCGGCCGTGGCTCGGCCCGCAGCTCGCCAATGCGATCGCGCTCATCGCGACGTCGGTCATGAACACGTCGCTCAACCGTCGCTTCACGTTCCGCATCAGGGAGCGGCGCGGCCTCGCGCAGGACCACTTCAACGGGCTCGTCGCGATGGGCGTCGCGCTCCTGCTTACGAGCGGGAGCCTCTTGGTGCTCCTGTGGGTGAATCCACTCGCGGGCGTCGCCGTCGAGCTCTGGACCACGACGATCGCGGGATGGGTCGCGACCGCAGTCCGCTTCTCGCTCCTTCGGCACTGGATCTTCCGCCGCGCGCGGAACGCCTGACACGTCGTTCAGTGCGCGACGTCCTCATGCGCGCCGTCCCATCACGCGGGCGCTCGCGTCACGTAGACCGTGAGCCACGGCGAAGGCTGCCCGGGCGGAACGTCGGCCTCGAACCACGCGCACCCGGGGAAGCGCTGCTCTTGGATCCACGTTCCGCCGTCCTGCCTTGCGGAGCGGACGAGCTCGACGGCCTCGCCGACCCGAGGATCCGGCGGGGTACCGTCCTGCCGGGACGCCGCGCACCTCAGGCTTCTCTGGACCCCCTCGCCCCACATCGGGTGGCGAACTCAAAAATGTCGGACCCCTCGTGGAGACTCACGTCATGGATCTCGGGGGACATCTTCTGCAGACGGTCTCGCCGGCCGACCCGCTGGGGGCGGACCGCTGGGACTTCCACGCGGACCCTTGTGCCACGCTCGTCGAACAACCCGCGGTGGATCCTGCGCTCTTCGAGTCGCGTGAGGCGGACGACGACGAGGCCGACGATCTCTGGGAGGCCGCCCTTGCGCCGTCGGGCATCGTGGCCCGAGCGCATGCACAGCGAGCCGACGAGCTCGTCGCGGAGCTGACGACGATCGATGCCCTCCAAGCGAGGCTTGAAGCTCGGAAGGCAATGGTTCTCGCCGCCCTCACGGCGGCAGTGGGCGGTTCGTCGGAGAACCCAGCACATCGCCTCGATGCGCCCAACGTCGCCGCGTCCGAGCTCGCCGCAGCGCTCCGGATCTCCCAGAGAACAGCCTCCGCCGCAGTCGCCGAAGCCCTCATCGTCACTGACAAGGCATGGAAGCCCGTCCTGGAAGCCATGGCGGCCGGTGATCTCCCACGCCGCCGGGCCAACGTGATCCTCGATGCCGCTGCGCCCGTTCCTCCCGAGCGCCTCGAAGCATTCGCTGCGGAAGCAATCGGTATCGCGAACCCTCCCGATCCGGATCAGACCCTGAGTCAGGGCGCGCTGAAGCGTCACCTGCGTCGCCTGGGGGAGAAGTACGCGCGCGAGCCGCTATCGGTACGGAAGGAGCGAGTATCCGCCCATCGCCGCGTCGATCTCGAACCAGCGCAGGATGGCATGTGCTGGCTCTCGGCCTATCTGCCCCTCGAGGTGGGGGCAGCAATCGATACCCGACTTGAGGCCATCGCCCGCTCGCTCCAAAGCCCCGAAGAACACCGCACGATCAACCAGCTGCGCGCTGACGTCCTCGCAGACCTCCTCGGCAGCGACGCGTCTGCCACCGCCGGAATCGGGTCCATCGAGGCTGTCGCGACGGGAGATGCTCCTCCGTCGCCCGGACCGACCGGCGGAGTGCGCACCGAGCTCATCGTGACCGTTCCTGCGCGCACGCTCTCCGGTGACTCTGACTCGCCCGGCGAGATCGTGGGCTATGGGGCCATTGATGCGAGCGCCGCGAGGATTCTCGCCTCCGAGGCGGCAACGTGGACGCGGCTCTTCGTCGATCCCGAAGACGGCGCCCCGCTTGCTCTCGGGCGGCGCCGGTACACACCGACGCTCGCGATGCGGCGTTTCCTCGGGGCTCGGGACAGGACGTGCCGGTTCCCCGGCTGCGACAAGCCGGCGGCGGCAGCCGAGGCCGATCACACGCGCGAGTGGGCTGAGGGCGGCACTACTGAAGCGGACAATCTAGCGCTCCTGTGCCCTCAGCACCACCGGCTCAAAACCGTGGGGCACTGGGACGTGCGGCATGTCCGCTCGAGTGCGCCGCCTGGGAGCCCGATGCCGCCTGGGAGGCCGGTGCCGCCCGGGACCCTCGAATGGAAAGCACCTTCAGGTCGCAGATACCTCACGTACCCGGAAGGAGATCCGGCGCCGCCGTTCTAGCGCCGACTGGTCCAACACAGCCGGCCCAACACAACCGGCCCGACGCGGCCCGACGCCGGACCAGCTCTACGTGCGGGCAATGCCGACGACCGCGGCGTACGCGTCTGCGAGGGCCAGCGCGGCTTCCTCAAGCTCCTCGGCGGCGATCGTCGTGGGCAGCGTGAAGCGCACGGCCGTGAGCGCCGTCTCGGGATCGAGGCCGAGCGCGAGCAGCACGTGCGAGGGGTCGCTCGAGCCCGCGGCGCACGCCGATCCCGAGGAGCACACCACGCCGCGCCGCTCGAGCTCGAGCAGCACCGATTCTCCGCTCACGCGAGGGAAGCAGAAGGACGCACTCCCCGGCAGTCGCCCCTCGGGGTGTCCCGTGAAGAGCGCGTCGGGAACGAGCTCGAGGACGCGCGCCACGAAGTCGCGCCGGAGCGCGGCGAGGCGAGGCGCCGCCGTCGTCCGCTCTGCCTCGGCGAGGCGCAGCGCGGTGGCGAGCGCGACCGCGCCCGCGACGTTCTCCGTGCCAGAGCGCAGCCCGCGCTCCTGCCCGCCGCCGTCCACGAGCGGCTCGACGCTCACGCGCCCCGCGACGTAAAGCGCACCGACGCCCTTGGGGGCGCCAAGCTTGTGGCCCGAGATGCTGAGCGCGTCGACGCCGAGCTCGCGCACGCCGAGCGGCAGGACACCGGCGGCCTGGACGGCGTCCGTGTGGAACGGCACTTTGGCGGCGCGCGCGATCGCGGCGAGCTCGGCAATCGGCTGGACCGTGCCGACCTCGTTGTTGGCGTACATCACCGAGGCGACGGCGGTCTCCGGGCCGACGACGGCGGCGAACGCCTCAGGCGAGACGCGCCCCTCGCGATCCACGGGCACGACGTCGACCGCGAAGCCGTGCAAGCGCGCGAGACTCCGCGCGGACTCGAGCACCGCCGGGTGCTCGACCGCGCTCACCACGACCCGGGTGCGGTGCGGATCGGCCGCGCGCCGCGCGAACGCGATGCCCTTGACGGCGAGGTTGTCCGCCTCGGTCCCGCCGGACGTGAACGTCACCTCGCCCGGGCGGCAGCCCAGGACGCGCGCGACGTCGGCGCGGGCCGCCTCGAGCGCGGTGTGGGCGCGCTCCCCGAGCTCGTGATGGCTCGACGGATTGCCGAAATCGCCCGTGAGGTACGGCCACATGGCCTCGAGGACCTCGCGACGCACGGGCGTGGTGCCGGCGGCGTCGAGGTAGATCACGGCTGTTTCGCCTCCGCGTGAGCACCAGGGACCTCGACGGCTCGGGCCTCGATCACGACGTCGAGCCCCAGATCGAGGTTGACCACCGAGTGCGTGAGCGCCCCCACGGAGATGACGTCGACGCCGGTCGCCGCGATGGCTGCAACCGTGCCCAGATTGACGCCCCCGCTCGCCTCGACGATCGCGCGGCCGGCCACGATCGCGACGCCCTCGCGGAGCATCGCGGGAGTGAAGTTGTCGAGCATGATCGTGTCGACGCCGGCCGCGAGGACGGGCCCGATCTGCTCGATCGAATCGACCTCGACCTCGAAGTGCGTCGTGTGCCCGAGCCGCTCGCGCGCGGCCCGCAAGACGCCCGTGAGCTTTGCGGGGTCGCCGCCCGTGAGGACTGCGAGGTGGTTGTCCTTCGCGAGGACGGCGTCGGAGAGGCTGAAGCGGTGGTTCCGGCCGCCGCCGCAGCGCACGGCGTAGCGCTCGAGCTCGCGCAGCCCGGGCGTCGTCTTGCGAGTGTCCACGATCTGCGCCTTCGTGCCCGCGGTGAGCGCGACGTAGCGGGCTGTGAGCGCCGCAATCGCGCTCATGCGCTGCACGAGGTTGAGCACCACGCGCTCGGCCGTGAGGATCTCGCGGGCCTTGCCGGCGACGCGTGCGAGGGCCGTCCCGGCCTCGAACGGCTCGCCCTCGCCCACGAGCAGCTCGACCTGCGCGCCGGGATCGTGGAGGCGGAAGCCCGCCTCGACCACGGGCCCGCCCGAAAAGACCCCGGGCACGCGGGCCCGGAGCTCCGCCGTGGCGTGGGCGGACTCGGGGATGAGCACGAGCGACGTGAGGTCGCCCTGCGGCGCGTCCTCGGCGTAGGCGGCGTCGAGGACCTTGCGCAGCGCCGGGGCAGGGAGCGGCATGATCTCGGAGCGGGTGTTCACGGTCAGCTCAGGGTGCAGCAAGGGTCACACGGTCCTTCCTGCGAGCGCGGGCTCGCGGACGACGTCGAATCCGGCTTCCGCGGACACGGCGCCACGGCTTTGCTCGAGGCGGCGATCCGGGAAGTCGAGGCGGTAGTGGGCGCCGACGGACTCCTCCCGGGCGGCGGCCGCCGCGACGAGGAGCCTTCCGGCGAGGAGAAGATTGGCGGTTCCGAGGTCGGCGGTCCCGAGGTCGGCGGTCCCGGGCCCAGGGCGCCAGCCCGCGAGCGCGCGAGCGGCGCGGGCGAGCCCGGCGGCGTCGCGGAGCACGCCCGCGTCGGCCTCCATGCAGGCGGCGAGCTCGGTTCGGCCCACGGGCCTGGCGGGCTCCTCCGGCTCTGCAGCAAGCCCCAGCACCCCAGTCCGCGGCGCCGGCCCGGCCCAACCGGTCCGACCCGGCACGAGGTGCTCGACCGCGCGGGCCGCAAACACGACGCCCTCGAGGAGCGAGTTCGACGCGAGGCGGTTCGCGCCGTGCACGCCCGCGCACGCGACCTCCCCCGCCGCGTAGAGGCCCGGGACGCTCGTCGCGCCGTCGAGATCGGTCGCGACGCCACCCATCCAGTAGTGGGCCGCGGGGCCGATGGGGAGCGGCTCGCGCCGCCAGTCGAAGCCCGCCGCACGGGTCATGGCGTCGAGGCCGGGGAACCGACGGGCCAGGAAGCCGCGGCCGCGGACGGCCTCGAGTTCGGTCGCGTCGAGGTACGCCTGGCCGCCTCCCGCCCGCCGTTGCAGGGCGAGGGCCCGGGAGACGGCGTCGCGTGGGGCGAGCTCGCCGAGCGGGTGGTAGTCGGCCACGAAGCGCCGGCCGGACGCGTCGCGAATCACGGCGCCCTCGCCGCGAACGGCCTCGGAAATGAGCGACGAGCGGAGCGTCCCGTCCGGGCCGGCCACCTGGAGCGCCGTCGGGTGGAACTGGTAGAACTCGAGGTCCCGCAGGACCGCTCCCGCACGGAAGGCGAGGGCTACGCCGTCGCCCGTCGCGACCGTGGGATTCGTGGTCTGGGCGAACAGCTGGCCGGCTCCCCCGGTGGCGAGGAGCACGGCGTCGGCGGCCACGCGCCGTCGTCCGCCGTCGCCCAGCCCGTCGCGGGCCGCGACGTACTCGACGCCGGCGACCGCGCCGCAGTCGAGCACGAGCTCCGTGGCCAGGGCGCCCTCCATGACCTCGACACGCCCCTCGGCCTCGAGCTCGCGGAGCCGCGCGATGAGCGCGCGCGTGATGCCGGCGCCGCTCGCGTCGCCGCCCGCGTGCAGGATGCGCGGGAAGGCGTGGGCGGCCTCGAGCCCGAGCGCGAGGCGGCCGTCCGCGTCGCGATCGAACGCGACGCCGTGCGCGAGGAGCGCTTCGACGGCGCTGGTCGCTCGGGCGCACATGACGCTCACCGCCTCGCGCGAACCGAGACCGGCCCCGGCCGCGATCGTGTCCGCGACGTGACTGTCGACGCTGTCCCCCGGCGTGCGCTGCCCCTCGGGCAGCACGGCCGCGAAACCGCCCTGGGCGAGCATGCTGTTGCTGTCGTCGAGGCGCGCCTTCGTGAGAAGGACGACGCCGGCCCCCGCCTGCGCGGCGTGGACCGCACCGAAGAGCCCCGCCGCGCCGCTGCCGACGACCACTAAGGTTCGCCGGGGCCGGCTCACGGGCGCGCCGCCAGCATGCGCTCGAGCGCTACGCGCGCGGTGTCCGCGACGTCGGCGGAAACCTCGATGCGGTTCCGGACCTCGCCCCCGACGAGCCCCTCGAGGACCCACGCGAGGTAGCCGGGGTGGATGCGGTACATCGTCGAGCACGGGCAGATCACGGGGTCGAGGCAGAAGATCGTGTGCTGCGGGTACTCGGCCGCGAGGCGGTTCACAAGGTTGACCTCGGTGCCGATCGCGAAGACGGTCGGCTCCGTCGCGGCGGCGATGGCCTTGCGGATGTAGTCGGTCGAGCCGTACTCGTCCGCGGCGTCAACGACCTCCATGGGGCACTCGGGGTGCACGATCACGCGGACGCCCGGGTATTCGGCGCGGGCCTTCTCGATCTGCGCGACGTTGAAGCGGCGGTGCACCGAGCAGAAGCCGTGCCACAGGATCACACGGGAGTCACGGAGGGTCCCGGCGTCCGTGCCGCCCCACGGCTTGCGCGGGCTCCACATCGGCATCTGCTCGAGCGGGACGCCCATGGCCTTGGCCGTGTTGCGGCCCAGGTGCTGGTCCGGGAAGAACAGGACGCGCTGGCCACGCTCGAACGCCCACTCGAGCACGGTCGCCGCGTTCGAGGACGTGCACACGATCCCGCCGTGCTCGCCGCAGAAGCCCTTGAGGGCCGCGGACGAGTTCATGTACGTGACGGGGATGACCGGGACGCGGCCCTCGGCGTCCGGCTCGGTGCCGAAGAGCTCCTCGAGCTGGTCCCAGCACTGCTGGACCGAGTCGATGTCCGCCATGTCCGCCATCGAGCAGCCCGCGGCGAGGTTCGGCAGGATCACGGCCTGGTCATCGCGGGAGAGGATGTCCGCGGTCTCCGCCATGAAGTGCACGCCGCAGAACACGATCGCCTCGGCGTCCGGGCGCGTGAGGGCCGCGTTCGCGAGCTGGAAGGAGTCGCCCACGAAGTCGGCGTGCTCCACGACCTCGTCGCGCTGGTAGAAGTGGCCGAGCACCACAACCCGGTCGCCGAGCGCCTCCTTCGCGGCGCGGATGCGGGCGTTGAGCTCGTCCTCGCTCGCGTCCTTGTACTCCCGCGGGAGCTGGCCCTGGCGCGGGGTCGAGGCTGGGGCGACATCGGCGCTCGACGCTCCCGGCCCGTACTCGGGCAGCCCGCGCATGGCCTCGGCCGCATCGAACTCCCACGGGCCCTTCGCGAGATCCGAGCTGCACGTGCTCGCGCCGTCGAGGCCCTCGGTGGACCGTCGCTCCGCCTCGTCACGCGTGATGAGGTTGATGGCTGTGGCGACAGAGGTCATGGCGTGCTCCTGGTCGAAGGCTGGGTGGGCGGGAAGGGGTGGCCGAGGGTCGGAACCGACAGCGGCGGTCCGGTATACCGATAAAGGCGCGGAGGGCGGTGGCGGCCGCCCTCGAGGAACTGGTCCGTCGCCTCGATCTGCGGGACCGACTTGAGCTGGCGACGGAAGTTGGCTGGGTCGAGCTGGCGGCCCAGAACGGCCTCGTACACCTCGCGGAGCTCCGCGAGCGTGAACGTCTCGCCGAGGAAGTGGTAGGCAATCTGGGCGTACTCGATCTTGTTGCGGAGGCGCCACAGGGCGTAGTCGATGATCTCGCGATGGTCGAACGCGAGGCCGCCCTCGCCCTGGCCGGCGGTGTCGGCGCGGTGCCACGCGACGTTCTCGGTTTCCTCCCCCTCGGCGAGGAGCTCGGCCTCCGTGGGCCGCACGAGCGCCCAGTACACGATCGAGACGACGCGCTGCGCGGACCGGCCCGGGCGGCTCGCGCGGTCGAGGCCGCCGAACGCGTAGAGCTGCTCGAGGTATTCGGGCGCGAGCCCCGTGGTCTCGCGGAGATTGCGGCGGGCCGCGTCCTCAAGGGACTCCAGGGCCGTGAGTGGGCCCCCGGGCAGCGCCCACTGGCCCTTGAACGGCTCCTTGACGCGGCGCACGAGCGGAAGCCACAGCGTGGGCTTTCCCTCGGCACGGCTCGGCTTGAGCCCAAAGATCACTGTGGAGATGGCCAACGACGGCGGGAGCTGGGCGCGCTCGGAGACGTTCGCCCCGAGGGGACCTGCGTAGACCGTGCTCATGGCGCCCTCCTCCCGTGGTGATCCCTTGGTGTTCCAAGTGACGTTCCAAGCGGTCGCGCTTGAGACCGCTGCGTTCATCACTAGTTAAAGTCACCGTGACCCTAAGTGATGATACGCCTCGGTGGGGGTTCGGAGCAAAAGGTGACGCGCGCCGTCGTCCGTGAAGCGCCGCCCCTGCCCAAGTTCTCCGCCGCGTTCCCCGGATTCCGCGCCGAAGTCCCCAACTTCACGGACGACGGCGGCGCGACTCGCCGACGTTTTCGCGCGCCTCGCCGCGGATTGAAGCCTAAAGCTGGGGAAACCGGCGCAGGAGTTGGGCAGATCGGCCGAACCGCCCAGCGCGTCAGCCGCGCGCCGCCGCCTCGAGCAGCGGGAGCGTCCGCCCCTCGAAGTGCGTGTTGAGCACGATCACCGTCGAGGACCGCACCACGGCCCGCGTGGCCATCATGATGTCGAGCACGCGCTGGAGGTCCGAGTTGGACCGCGCCGCGACACGGGCCAGCAGGTCGCTGTCGCCGGAGACGGTGTGGACCTCGATCACCTCGGGGATGTCGCCGAGGGCCTTCGAGACGGCGTCGTGGCCGAGGTCCTGGTTGATGGTGAGAAAACAAAAGGCGACGACGGGGAAGCCGAACGCGCGCGGCTCCGGCTGCGGAACCCAGCTGCCGATCACGCCGTTCGAGGTCATGCGGTCGAGCCGGGCCTGCACGGTGGCCCGCGCGACCCTCAAGATCCGCGACGCCTCGAGCACGGACATGCGCTGCTCCTCGGAGAAGAGCCGAACGATCTTCGCGTCGAGTTCGTCGATCCGCATAGTTCCTCCCTGAGCCGACGCAAATGCCGACCTCCGCCCCGATGCTACAGATTGATGCACCCTCACACATAGACTGCGCATTCTGCTCAGGATCGTGTCGGCTCCGATGCGACTCGCGAACAGAGTGCTCACCCCCGTGATACGCACCACACAAGCGCGGAAATTCCCGCTATTCTCGTCATCGTCCCTGGCCCGACACACCCCAGCGCGGGCCATCGAAGAACCGAAGAGGGTCAATGACACCTATGCAGACTGCAGAAGCGACCACGACAACGACGTCGACGCTCGGCGCAGCGCTCAAGCCCCGGCAGCTCACCATGATGGGCCTCGGAAGCGCGATCGGCGCCGGCCTGTTCATCGGCTCGGGAGCCGGAATCCAGGCCGCCGGCCCCGCCGTCCTGCTCTCCTACCTCGTGGCCGGAACGCTCATCATCCTCGTGATGTGGGCGCTCGGCGAGATGGCCGCGGCGAACCCCACGAGCGGCGCGTTCTCCGTCTACACGGCGCGCGCCCTCGGGCCGGTGGCCGGCTCGACGGTCGGCTGGCTCTGGTGGGTCCAGCTCGTCGTCGTCATCGCGGCGGAGGCCCTCGGCGCAGCGGGCCTCCTCGCGACCGTTTTCCCCGCCCTCCCCGTGTGGCTCATGGCGCTCGTGTTCATCGCGGCGCTCACGGCCGTCAACCTCACGCGCGTCAAGAACTTCGGCGAATTCGAGTTCTGGTTCGCCCTGCTCAAGGTCGCGGCGATCGTCGCGTTCCTCCTCGTGGGCGCCGCGCTCCTGTTCGGCTGGATCCCGGGGGTCCCCTCCCCCGGCCTCGCGAACTTCGGCGGCGCGGGCTTCGCCCCGCACGGTTTCGCGGGCATCGCGAAGGCGCTGTTCGTGGTCGCGTTCGCGTTCGGGGGCACCGAGATCGTGTCCGTCGCCGCGGCGGAGACGCGTGACCCCGCGCGCAGCGTCGGCAAGGCCGTCCGCACGGTCGTGTGGCGCATCATCGTCTTCTACATCGGCTCGATCTTCATCATCGCCGCGGTCATCCCGGTGGGCTCGGCCGGTCTCAAGAGCCCGTTCGCGGGCGTCCTCGATGCGGCCGGGATGCCCGGCGCCGCGACCGCGATCACGCTCGTGGCCGTCGTGGCGCTCCTCTCGGCGCTCAACGCGAACCTGTACGGCGCGTCGCGCATGGCCTACTCGCTCGCCGTGCGCGGCGAGGCGCCCCGGGCCCTTGCGTCGCTCACGACGTCGCAGGTGCCGGTCGTCGCGGTGCTCGCGAGCGTGACGTTCGGCGTGGTCGCGACCGTGCTCGAGATCGCGTTCCCGGACAAGGTGCTGCCCGTCCTGCTCAACATCGTGGGCTCGACGTGCCTCATGGTGTGGGGCTCGGCGCTCATCTCCCAGCTCGTGCTGCGGCACCGCGCCGACCGCGACGGCGTGGAACTTCCGCTGCGGATGGCGGGCTTCCCGTGGCTCACGGTCGTGGGGCTGACGATCCTCGCGGCGATCTTCGCGGTGGGCCTCGTGGGCGACGACTCCCGCCCCCAGCTCCTCAGCACGTTCGCGCTCGTCGCGGTGCTCGCCGCGGGCAGCGGCCTGCGCCGGCGTGCGGTGGCCGCGAAGGCCTGACGCTCGCCGCCGCGCGGACCCCCCGCACGGCGCGGCCGGCACGCGAGATGCCCCGGGTTCGAGTGCGAACCCGGGGCATTTTCGTGGGACTAGACACACTGCCCCGTGATGCGGGCCACAGCCCGCGACGAGTTTGCAGTTTGCCTAGGAAGATCACCTCTGATTGCACACACTGCGAGGCCAACCTACGGTCTTGCTATGCAGACTTTAGGAACACGCACGACGGCGGCGGGCCGGGCCGGGCTCGCCGGCGCACCGCGGGAGCCGCTCGCCGAGCTCCCAGCGGTCGAGCCCACCGCGCCGGGCGAGCTCGTGGAGCTCTACCGGCTCATGACCGCCGTCCGGCAGCTCGACGTCGCGGCGATCTCGTGGCAGCGGCAGGGCATCCTCCCGGCCTATGCCCCCGAGCTCGGGCAGGAGGCCGCGCAGGTTGGCTCGGCCCTCGCACTCGACCCCGCCCGCGACTTCGCCTTCCCGACGTACCGCGAGCTCGGCGTGGCCCGCGCGCTCGGCGTCGACATGGTCGAGTACATGTCCACGCACAAGGCCACGTGGCACGGCGGCCTGTGGGACGCGGCCCAGACGCACGTCGCCCCGATCCAGGCCGTCGTCGCGGGCTCGGTGCTGCACGCCGTCGGCTGGGCGCACGGTCAGACTCTTGGCGCAGGGGGCAGCGTCCCGGCGGCCGGTCTCAACGTCGCCATCACCTACCTCGGCGACGGCGCCTCGAGCCAGGGCGACGTCCACGAGGCCATGAACTTCGCCGCCGTGTTCAAGGCCCCTGTGGTGTTCTTCGTGCAGAACAACGGCTGGGCGATCTCGGTCCCGACCGAGAGGCAGGTCGCGGGCGGGAGCGTCGCGGCGCGGGGCGCTGGCTACGGCATCCCCGCGATCCAGGTGGACGGCAACGACGCCGCCGCGGTCCTCGAGGCGACCCGGCGCGCCGTCGCCCATGCGCGCGGGGGCCAGGGACCCGCGATCGTCGAGGCGATGACGTACCGCCGCGGCCCGCACGCGACCTCCGACGATCCGGGCCGCTACCGCTCGCTCGACGAGGAGCGCGAGGACGCCGGCGCGGATCCGATCGCACGCCTGCGCGAGCGGATCCTCGCTGAGGGCGCCGCGACCGAGGAGACGCTCGCCGAGGCGGAGGCCGCGGGCGCGGCGGAGGCCGAGGCCGTCCGCCTCGGCGTCATCGCGCTCGGCCCGCGACCCGGCGCCGAGATGTTCGACCTGGTCTTCCAGGAGCCCACCGACGAGTTGTTACGCCAGAAGGCCAACTGGCTGGAAGAAGCCGCCTGGCGCGAGGAGTCCGATCATGAGTGAGACGCTGACGGTGTCCGACAACGGCCCGGCCCCCGGGACCCCCGCAACCCTCGAGCTCTCCCTCCAGGGTGCCCTCAACCTCGCCCTCGACGAGCTCCTCGCCGAGGACCCGAAGGCGCTCGTGCTCGGCGAGGACGTCGGCACGCTCGGCGGCGTGTTCCGCGTGACGTCGGGCCTCGCCGCGAAGCACGGCGCGGAGAGGGTCTTCGACACGCCCCTCGCCGAGTCGGGGATCCTCGGCATGTCGATCGGCCTCGCGATGGCGGGCTTCCACCCCGTCCCCGAGGTCCAGTTCGACGGCTTCGCGTATCCGGCCGTCAACCAGATCGTGTGCCAGCTCGCCCGCATGAACTACCGCAGCCGCGGCGCCGTCCCAATGCCGGTGACGCTGCGCGTTCCGAGCTTCGGCGGCATCCGCGCCCCCGAACACCACGGCGAGAGCCTCGAGGCGCTCTTCGCGCACGTCCCCGGCCTCAAGGTCGTCTCCCCCGCCGACCCGCAGCAGGGCTACTCGCTCCTCAAGGCCGCCGTGCGCATGCCGGACCCGGTCATCTTCATGGAGCCCAAGTCCCGCTACTGGCAGAAGGGCCAGGTCGTCACCGAGGCGGCTGCGAACCTGAGCACAACGGACGACGGCGGGGACGCGCCGTCGTCCGCCGAAATCACCCGCGCTGGCCTCACCGCCGGCAGCCTCACCGGCGCCCGGATCGCGCGCCCGGGCCGTCACCTTACGCTCGTCGCGTGGGGCGCGATGGTGGCCCGCTGCCTCCAGGTCGCGGAGCTCGCGGCGGAGGACGGCATCGACGTCGAGGTCCTCGATCTCCGCTGGCTCAAGCCCATCGACGCCGATGCCCTGGCGACGTCGGTCGGGAAGACGCGGCGCGCCGTCGTCGTCCATGAGGCCCCGCGCACGTCGGGCCTCGGCGCCGAGGTGGCCCAGCTCATCACGGAGCGCTGCTTCGGAACCCTCAAGGCACCGGTTGAGCGCGTCACGGGCTTCGACGTACCGTATCCATCAGGCGACCTTGAGGACGAGTACATCCCGAACATCGATCGGATCCTGTTCGGCATCCAACGAGTATTGGAGTACAGGCGTGGCTGAGCTTCCCTTCCCCCTCCCCGACCTCGGCGAAGGCCTCATCGAGGCGACCGTCCTTGACTGGCTCGTCGCCGAGGGCGACCAGGTCGAGCGGAACCAGCCGCTCGTCGAGGTCGAGACCACGAAGTCCGCGCTCGAGCTGCCGTCGCCGCAGTCCGGCAAGGTGCTCAAGCTCTACGGCGAGCCCGGAGACGTCATCAAGGTCGGCGAGCCGCTCATCGTGTTCGAGGTCCCGGACGATACGGCCGGGATCGTCGGCACCGTGCCCTCGGAGGAGGCGCCGAAGCGGCGCGTCCGCCTGAGCGCCAATCTTGACGAAGACTGACGGCCCGACGACGGCTCGACAGAACTGGGAGGGCGAGAGCTCATGGAGATGATGACGGGCCGGCACGCCGGTGCGGTCGTGCACCACACCGTTGAGGGCACGGACCCCGGGCTCAACGTGCAGACGTTCGAGCCGGAGAAGCCGGCGGCGCTCCCGCCGGTGCTGCTCATCCACGGCTTCGCGTCGTCGATCGCGCTCAACTGGGAGCAGAGCGGGTGGATCTCGGCGCTGCGGGATGCGGGCCGGCACGTCATCGCCGTCGACCTCCCGGGCCACGGGCTCAGCACCGCGCCCGAGGATGTCGATTCCTACTCGCCGAGCCGCATCCGGGCGGACCTCCTGCAGATCGCGGTGGACGCCGGCGCGCGGCCCCTCGATGCTGGCCACCCGGACAGCGGGCTCGACGTCATCGGCTATTCGCTCGGCTCGCGCCTCGCGTGGGAGTTCGGGGCCACGCAGCCGGCGCTCGTGCGGCGGCTCGTGCTCGGCGGGCCGAGCGGGCGCGATCCGCTCGCGGAGTTCGACCTCGTGGGCGCCCAGCGGTTTCTCGCCGACGGCACGCCGATCGAGGACGCCTCGACCGCCGCGCTCGTGACCATGGCGCAGGCCTCGCCAGGCTCCGACATGTACGCGCTGCTCTCGCTCGTCGAGGCCATCAAGGAGGAGCCGTTCGACGCGGCCGAGGCCGTGCCGAAGCAGCCCATGCTCATCGTGGCCGGGGAGAAGGACGAGCGGGTCGAGGGGCTCGAGGCGCTGCACGGGCTCGTCCCGTCGGCCAAGATCGTGGTGATTCCGGGGCGGAATCACGTCAACGCCGTGACGGCGAGGGCCTTCAAGCAGGCGGCGATCGAGTTCCTCGCCGAAGGCTGATCCGGGGGTTGACGCCACCTCTCTTCGGGGGCACACTGGATCGTATACGATGATCGTATACGATCCAGTTCCGCTTAAGGGCTCCTGCAAGGGCCCCTGAGCAGGCTGACGACTCGAGGGAGAGGGATCCGTGGAACGACCGGAGCAGCTTGGCCAGGAGACGATCGACGGCGCCGGCAAGGTCATCGCCGTCCACCTCAACTACCCGAGCCGCGCGGCGCAGCGCGGCCGGACGCCGTCGGTCCCGTCGTACTTCCTCAAGCCCGCGACGTCGCTCGCGCTCCACGGCGCGCCGCTTCGGCGCCCGCGCGGAGTCGAACTCCTCACGGTCGAGGGCGAGGTCGCGCTCGTGATCGGCGGCCGCGCGCGCCGGGTCTCCCCCGAGGACGCGTGGCAG
Source organism: Sinomonas sp. P47F7 (assembly GCF_049332655.1). Lineage (GTDB taxonomy): Bacteria > Actinomycetota > Actinomycetes > Actinomycetales > Micrococcaceae > Sinomonas. The sequence continues at coordinate 2,889,919 of NZ_CP186327.1, forward strand.
CACGTCGGCGCCGTCACCGCCGCGAACGACGCGGGCCTCGCCGACCTCCGCTGGCCGGACAAGGGCTCCAACCTCCGCTCGAAGGGGGTGGACGAGATCGCGCCGATCGGCCCGGCGCTCCTCCCCGCACAGGAGCTCGACCCCGCGAACCTGCGTGTCCGGACGTGGATCAACGGCGAGCTCATCCAGGAGGACTCGACCGCGACCCTCCTCTTCCCGTTCGCGCAGCTCGTCGCGGACCTCTCGCGCCTCATGACGCTCGAGCCGGGAGACGTGATCCTTACCGGCACCCCGGCGGGCGCGACGGTCGCCCAGCCGGGCGACCTCATCGAGGTCGAGGTCGACGGCGCAGCGTCCGACGGCGGAACCCTCACCACCGGGCGGCTCGGCAACCGCGTGGTGGACTCGCCCGCGGGCCTCGAGCCGTACGGGGCCATGCCCCAGCTCACGGACGCGGACCGGATCGACGCGTGGGGCTCGGCCGAGGCCGCGGGGATCGCCGCCGTGCCGGCACCCGTCGCGACCACCCCCGCCCCGACCACCCCCGCCGACAAGCGCCCCGCGAGCGCGCTGACCCCCGAGCTCACCGCCACGCTCCGCTCGGTCGGCACTGCCACGCTCAGCGTCCAGCTCCGCAGGCGCGGCATGCAGAACTGCCACATCGAGGGCCTCGTGCCGACGAAGCCGGGCGCGAAGGCGGTCGGGACGGCCCGCACGCTCCGCTACGTCCCGGCCCGTGAGGACCTCTTCAAGGCCCACGGCGGCGGCTACAACGCGCAGAAGCGCGCCGTCGATTCGCTCCGCGAGGGCGACATCCTCGTCATGGACGCGCGCGGCGACAAGAGCGCCGGAACGCTCGGCGACGTCCTCGCGCTCCGCGCCCAAGTCCTCGGCGCCGCGGCGGTCATCACCGACGGCGGCATCCGCGACTTCGGCCCCGTCTCCGGCATGGACATCCCCGCGTGGGGCGCGAACCCCCACCCCGCGGTCCTCGGGCGCCGGCACGTCCCGTGGGCCGTCGACGAGACCATCGCGTGCGGCGGCGCGGCCGTCCAGCCTGGCGACGTGATCGTCGCGGACGAGGACGGCATCGTCGTCATCCCTCCCCACCTCGCGGAGGAGGTCGCGAACGACGCCGCCGCCCAGGAACGCGAAGAGGCGTGGGTCGCGGAGCGGGTCGCCGAGGGCCATCCGGTCGACGGGCTGTTCCCGATGAACGCGGCCTGGCGTGCGAAGTATGAGGCCGCCCAGGACCGAGCGGCGCAAGTGGTGAGCGAAGTGAGCCCGAAGCCATGACCGCTCCGACCCGCGCGGCGGCGCCGACCGTGCCAGCCGCAAGCAAGTCGCAGCTCGCCTACGAGTGGCTGCACGAGCAGATCGTCTCCGGCTCGCTCACCCCGGGCGCGCGGCTCGTGCTCGCCCAGGTCGCGAGCGAACTCGACATCTCCGTGGTGCCCGTGCGCGAGGCCGTCCGCCGGCTCGAGGCCGAGGGGCTTGTGACGTTCGAGAAGAATGTCGGCGCGACCGTGGCCGGCATCGACCCGATCGAGTACCTCTACACGATGCAGACCCTGAGCCTCGTCGAAGGCGCGGCAACCGCGCTGTCCGCGCCCGCCGTCGGCCGTTCGGACCTTGCCGCCGCGCGCGAAGTGAACGCGCGGATGAGGTCGATGGTCGACGACGAGCAGCACTTCGACCCCGTCCGGTTCACGCAGCTGAACCACGAGTTCCACAGCGTCCTCTTCGAGCACTGCCCGAACCCGCACATCCTCGACCTCGTGCACCGCGGCTGGAACCGGCTCACGGCGCTCCGCGGCTCGACGTTCAGCTTCGTGCCGGAGCGGGCCGGCGAGTCGGTCGCCGAGCACGAGGAGCTCCTGCTGCTCATCGAGCGCGGGGCGCCGACGGCCGAGATCGAGCTCGCGGCGCGGCGGCACCGCTCGGCGACGCTCGACGCCTACCTCGCGAGCAGCCACGTCCACCCCAGCTTCCCTTCTCTGTGACCCCCTCCGCTCCCTCCACCCTCACCCACCCAGCCACCCTCACCCCACCCGGCCACCCTCGACCACCCAGCCATCCTCAGGAGCCCAGCATGAGCAAGCACTTCGTGCCCGAGAACCTCCCGACGCACCTCCAGCACTACATCGGAGGCGAGCGTGTCAACTCGATCGGCGGCGAGACGTTCGAGGTCCTCGACCCCGTCACGAACACGACGTACGCGACGGCGGCGTCCGGCCAGAAGGCGGACATCGATGCCGCCGTGGCCGCCGCGACCGAGGCGTTCGAGCACGGCCCGTGGCCGCGCATGAAGCCGCGCGCCCGGGCCCGAATCCTCAACGCGATCGCCGACGCCGTCGAGCGTCAGGAGGACCGGCTCGCCGAAATGGAGACGTTCGACACCGGTCTGCCCATCACGCAGGCCCGCGGCCAGGCTCAGCGCGCGGCAGAGAACTTCCGCTTCTTCGCGGACCTCATCGTCGCGCAGCAGGACACCGCGCTCAAGGTCCCCGGCACCCAGCTCAACTACGTCAACCGGAAGCCGATCGGCGTCGCGGGGCTCATCACGCCGTGGAACACGCCGTTCATGCTCGAATCGTGGAAGCTCGCCCCCGCGCTCGCCTCGGGCTGCACCGTGGTGCTCAAGCCGGCCGAGTTCACGCCGCTCTCCGCGTCCCTCTGGGCGGGGATCTTCGAGGAGGCCGGCCTGCCCGCGGGCGTCTTCAACCTCGTCAACGGCTTCGGCGAGACTGCGGGCGATTCGCTCGTCAAGCACCCCGGGGTCCCGCTCATCTCGTTCACAGGCGAATCCTCGACCGGCCAGCTCATCTTCCGGAACTGCGCCGAGAACCTCAAGGGCATGTCGATGGAGCTCGGCGGCAAGTCCCCCGCCGTCGTCTTCGCCGACGCCGACCTCGACGCCGCGATCGACTCGACGCTCTTCGGCGTCTTCTCGCTCAACGGCGAGCGTTGCACCGCCGGCTCGCGCATCCTCGTGGAGCGCAGCATCTACGACGAGTTCACCGAGCGCTACGCCGAGCGCGCCAAGAACATCGTGGTCGGCGACCCGCACGATCCCAAGACTCAGGTCGGCGCGCTCGTGCACCCCGAGCACTACGAGAAGGTCATGAGCTACGTCGAGATTGGGAAGTCCGAGGGCCGGCTTCTCGCGGGCGGCGGGCGCCCCACGAACCTTCCCGAGGGTCAGGAGAACGGCTCCTACGTCGCGCCGACCGTGTTCGCCGACGTCAAGCCGGACGCGCGGATCTTCCAGGAGGAGATCTTCGGCCCGGTCGTGGCGATCACCCCGTTCGACGACGACGCCGAGGCGCTCTCCCTTGCCAACAATACGAAGTACGGCCTCGCCGCGTACATCTGGACGAACGACCTCAAGCGCGCGCACACGTTCGCGCAGTCCGTCCAGGCCGGCATGGTCTGGCTCAACTCGCACAACGTGCGCGACCTCCGCACGCCGTTCGGCGGCGTCAAGGCCTCCGGCCTCGGCCACGAGGGCGGCTACCGCTCGATCGACTTCTACACGGACCAGCAGGCCGTGCACATCACGCTCGGCGACGTCCACACGCCCAAGTTCGGCGCCTGAAGCCCAGCCCACCTGAGCCGGCCCGCCTGAGCCAGCCCGCCGCCGTCGTCCGCCCGTATCTCGAAGAGGAGAACCCATCATGACCGCGCACACGCACCCAGCCACCCCTACCCCGGCCACCCCTACCCCAGCAGTCCCCGCGCCCGACATCGTCCGCTGCGCCTACCTCGACCTCGTGGTCACCGACCTGGCGAAGTCGCGCGCGTTCTACGTGGACCTCCTGGGCCTGCACGTCACGTACGAGGACGACGAGGCCATCTACCTGCGCTCCCTCGAGGAGTTCATCCACCACAACCTCGTGCTGCGCAAGGGCCCCATCCCGGCCGCGGCCGCGTTCGCGTTCCGCGTCCGCACGCCCGAGGATGTGGACAAGGCCGAGGCCTACTTCCAGGCGCTCGGCTGCCGCACGGAACGCCGCCGCGACGGCTTCGTGCGCGGGATCGGCGACGCCGTCCGAGTCGAGGACCCGCTGGGCTTCCCGTACGAGTTCTTCTACGACGTGGAGCACGTGGAGCGCCTGCACATGCGCTACGACCTGTACTCGGCCGGCGAGCTCGTGCGCCTCGACCACTTCAACCAGGTCACCCCAGACGTCCCGCGCGGCCGCGCGTACCTCGAGGGCCTCGGCTTCCGCGTCTCGGAGGACATCAAGGACTCCGAGGGCACCACGTACGCGGCGTGGCTGCACCGGAAGCAGACCGTCCACGACACGGCGCTCACCGGCGGCGACGGCCCGCGACTGCACCACATCGCGTTCTCGACGCACGAGAAGCACAACATCATCCAGATCTGCGACAAGATGGGCGCCCTGCGCATGTCAGACCGGATCGAGCGCGGTCCGGGCCGCCACGGCGTCTCGAATGCGTTCTACCTCTACATCCTCGACCCGGACGGCCACCGCGTGGAGATCTACACGCAGGACTACTACACGGGCGATCCCGACAACCCCACGATCACGTGGGACGTCCACGACAACCAGCGCCGCGACTGGTGGGGCAACCCTGTGGTCCCGTCCTGGTACACCGAGGCCTCGCTCGTGCTCGACCTCGACGGGAACCCGAAGGAGGTCGTCAAGCGCGAGGACAAGTCCGAGATGGCCGTGACGATCGGCGCGGACGGCTTCTCCTACACGCGCTCGGGCGACGAGACCGGCTCGTACCACGGCGAGGCGTCGAAGGGCTTCAAGCTCGGAAGCCAGGTCTGAGCGTGCTCGACGCGCAGGCGATCCAGCAGATCGCGGACGAGCTCGTGGAGGCGGGGCGGACGCGCACGCCCGTCCCCCTCCTGCACACGCGCTACGAGGGCATGGACATCGAGGATTCATACGCCGTGCAGAAGCTCTGGGCCTCGCGGCTCGAGGCCCAGGGCAAGCGCGTGGTGGGCCGCAAGATCGGGCTCACGTCCAAGGCCATGCAGGCCGCGACCGGGATCACCGAGCCGGACTACGGCGTCATCTTCGACGACATGGTCCTCGAGAACGGTTCGGTGGTCGACTGGAACCGGTACACGCACCCGCGCATCGAGGTCGAGCTCGCGTTCAAGCTCAACCAGGACCTCAAGGGCCCCGGGATCACGCTCTTCGACGTGCTCGACGCGACGGACTACGTGGTTCCCGCGCTCGAGATCCTCGACTCGCGGATCGAGATGCAGGGCCGCACGATCGTGGACACGATCTCGGACAACGCGGCGATGGGCGCGATGGTCGTGGGCGGGCGGCCCGTCCGGCCGCACGACGTCGACCTCCGCTGGGTCTCCGCGCTCCTGTACCAGAATCAGGAGATCGTCGAGACGGGCGTCGCGGCCGGCGTGCTCAACCACCCGGCGAAGGGCGTCGCGTGGCTCGCGGACAAGCTCGCCCAGCACGGCCAGTCGCTCCGCGCGGGCGACCTCGTGCTCGCTGGCTCGTTCACGCGGCCCCTGTGGGTCTACGCGGGCGATACCGTGTTCGCCGACTACGGACCCTTGGGGACGGTGACATGTCGTTTCGTCTAGAACCCGAACGCACATTCCGCGACGCGCTCGAGGAGGCGCGGGCCGGGACCGGCGACGGCGCGGGCAACGCCGGGCGCCCGCTGATCGGCCTGTGGGTCTCCTCGGGCAGCCCGCTCGTCGCGGAGATCATGGCCGGCTCCGGCGCGGACTGGCTGCTCATCGACGCCGAGCACAGCCCGAACACGCTCGAGTCCGTGCTCGCCCAGCTCCAGGCGGTCCACGGCTACGCTGTGCTGCCCATGGTGCGCCTCCCCTGGAACGACGCGGTGCTCATCAAGCAGTACCTCGACCTCGGCGCGCAGAACCTGCTCATTCCGATGGTCAACGACGCCGAGCAGGCCCGCGCGGCCGTCGCGGCCGTGCGGTACCCGCCGCAGGGCGTGCGGGGGGTCGGCTCGGCGCTCGCCCGCGCGGCGCGGTGGAACCGGATCCCGGACTACCTCGCGAGGGCGGACGAGACCATCTCGCTCACCGTGCAGATCGAGACGGCCGAGGCCGTGGCCAACGTCGAGGAGATCCTCGCCGTCGGCGGCGTCGACGCGATCTTCATCGGCCCGTCCGATCTGGCCGCGTCCATGGGCCATCTCGGTCAGCAGGAGCATCCCGAGGTGATCTCCGCCGTCGAACGCTGCCTCGCGGCAGCCCACGCGGCCGGCAAGCCCGCGGGCGTCAACGCGTTCGTCGAGGCGACGGCGCGGCGCTACCTCGACGCGGGCGCGAGCTTCGTCCTCGTGGGCGCGGACGTCTCGATCCTCGCGCGCTCGAGCGAGGAGCTCGCCGCGCGCTTCGGGCATACCACTGAGCACGACGCGGCCGGGCGGGCCACCACGGACGACGGCGAGCGGCCGGCGAGCTACTAGCGGCGCCAGAGACCCCGCAACCTTGGGGACGCGACCCCACAACCTGACAGCCGTTGCGGGGTCCCGTCCCGCCCGTTGCGGGGTCCCGTCCCGCCCGTTGCGGGGTCCCGTCCCGCCCGTTGCGGGGTCCCGTCCCGCCCGTTGCGGGGTCCCGTCCCGGCTCAGGCGTGCCCCCGCCAGAGGCGCCGCCAGATCGAGCGCGGCCTCTCCTCGACCGGCTCGAGCGCCCGGCGCGCGGCGGCGGCGTCGCGCCGCTCGTGCCATCGCTGTACCTCGCCGTCGACGTCGCGCGTCTTCGTCACGACAGGCGGGCCGCCCTCGAGCTGGCGCCGGGCGTCGATGACGCGCGCGTTGAAGTCCTCGACGGCGTCACGCACCTGCCGCTCGGAGGGGAGCGCGTCGAGCCGAGCGTCGAGTTCGGCATCCTCGACGCGCAGCAGGAGCGCCTTCGGGCCGAGGCCGGTCAGGTGCTCGCGCTGGATGAGGCCCTTGATCCACCAGTCGGGATCGTAGGTGCCGCCGAGGCCCGGGATCGGCTTGCCCGCGTACTTGAGGTGATCGAACTCGCCGCGCGCCATCGCGTCGCCGATCAGATAGTCGGCGCGGCGGGCGGAGTCGAACTTCAGGCGCTTCTGGCGCAGTTCCTCCTCACGCCGCTCCTCCTCGCGCAGTTCCTCCTCACGCCGCTCCTCGTCGCGCTGCCCGGGACCACCCTGGCTGTCGTGACTCTGGCTGTCGTGACTCTGGCTGTGGCCCGCAGCGCGCAGCTCCGCGGCCCGCTCGAGCCGTTGCTGGCGATCGTCCGCTCCCCGTGCGTTCATCTCTTCCAGTATCCGACGCACGCGCATACTGGATCGCATGGCATGGCCCCAGCGGGACAAGCTTCCGGACAACTACGGCGAGGAGAGCCCCGGCCGGTACACGAGCCGCGGCGAAGCCGGGCGAACCCTCGCGGCGGCCCTCTCGGGGATCCTCACGAGCCTCGCCGACGTCCCCTCAGGACCCGCCGGCCCCTCCACCACCTCCACCCCCTCCATCCCCGCCACCCCCGCTGCCCCTTCCACCCCCTCCATCCCCGCCACCCCGCGCCCGCTCGTCCTCGGGCTGAGCCGGGGCGGCGTCGCCGTCGCGGCCGAGGTCGCGCGAGCCCTCGGCCTCCCGTTCGACGTCGTCCCGGCGCGAAAGCTCGGCATCCCCGGCCACGAGGAGGTCGCATTCGGTGCGATCGCATCGTGCGACGGCGAGCGCCGCTCCGACGTCGACGCGCTCCTGGTCCGCCGGCTCCTCGCCTCGGGCTTCACGGAGGAATCGCTCGACCGCATCCGGGAGCGGGAATCTGCCGAGCTCGAGCGCCAGGAGACCCTGTACCTCGGGGGGCGCAGCCAGGGCGCCGGGGGCCGAACGGTCATCGTGTGCGACGACGGCGCCGCGACGGGAGACACCGCCCGCGCCGCGATCGCTGCCGTCCGCGCGGCCCGGGCACGCGCGATCGTCCTCGCGCTCCCGGTGGCGCCGCCCGCCGTCGTCCGCGACCTCGCGAAGCTCGCGGACCGCGTGGTGTGCCCGCGCCAGCCGATGGCGTTCCGGTCGGTGGGCGGCGCGTATCTGACGTTCCCGCAATGCAGCGACGAGGAGGTCCTGGACCTCCTCGCCGCGCGGGGCTGACACCTTCTGGAGCGCTACTCCTCGCCGAGGTGGTGGGCGCGGCCCTCCTCGCCGTGGCCGATCCGGCGGTACACGTCGGGGCTCGCGCTCCGGAGCCGGAGCGCCCAGACGACGCCGGCCAGCCCCGGCACGATGATGAGGGCCGGCAGGACGAAGCTCACTGGGCTCGCCTCGGTCTGGCCGAGCAGGACGTCGAAGTTCGCGACGATGAGTCCGAAGATCACGGCGAGCGCGACGGCGCCGATCGACGGGGCGACGACGGCGGACCACACGCCCGCCGCCAGGCCGCGGCGGCGCCGGAAGAAGCCGACGACGGCGACCGAGACGATCGCCATGAGGAGCACGAGACCCATCGCGCCGGCGTTCGTGAGCCACGTGAAGAGCGTCAGGACCGGGTAGAGGGGGTCCGGGCCGTTGCCCACGATCGCGAACGCGACCACGACGACGAGCGCGATGCCGGTCTGCACGAGGGAGCCGGCCTTCGGGGCACCGTGGCGGCTCGTGCGCTCGAGCCACGCGGGCACCACTCGCTCGCGGCCGAGCGAGAAGAAGTACCGCGCTACGGCGTTGTGGAAGCTCACGAGCGCCGCGAAGAGGCTCGTGCAGAACAGAAGCTGGGCGACGTCCGCGACGATCGTGCCGACGTGGGAGCCGAGGAAGGTGAACACGAGGTCGGGCCCCTGCTTGCCAGCGACGTCGAAGAGCTGCGACGGGCCCGTGCCCACGGCCATGGCCCACGAGGAGACGGCATAGAACACGGCGATGACGCCCACGGCCGTGTACGTGGCGCGCGGGATGGTCCGCTTCGGGTCTTTGGCCTCCTCACCGTAGATTGCCGCGGACTCGAAGCCCATGAACGCCGCGATGCCGAAGGACAGCACCGCGCCGACGCCCGGGACGAAGAGGCTCTCGGGCGAGAGCGGCGCGGCGGTGACGCCCTCGGGAGCGACCGCGAAGGAGACGACGTCGTACACGATCACCACGAGGAACTCGAGCGCCACGAGTGCGCCCAGAACCTTCGCCGAGAGGTCCACCCGGTTGACGCCGAGGACGGCGACGACCGCGATGCACGCGACGACCGGGATCCACCACGGGACGTCGATGCCGAAGCGCTCGGAGAGGAGCGAGGAGACCGTGAAGCCGAACAAGCCGTAGATGCCCACCTGCATGAGGTTGTAGGACATGAGCGCCACGAGCGAGACTCCGACGCCCGCGGGGCGGGAGATGCCCTGGGCGACGTACGCGTAGAACGCACCCGCGTTCGTGACGTGGCGGCTCATGGCCGCGTAGCCGACCGCGAAGACCGCGAGCACGGCGCCGAGGATCAGGTAAGACAGGGGCACGCCCAAGAGGCCGGTCACGGCGAACGTCGTCGTCACGCCGCCAGCCAGGACGGTGAGCGGCGCCGACGCCGCGATGATCATCATGGTCACCGACGCGACGCCGAGCCTCCGGTGGGGCGAAGGGGGCACGCTCGGCGTTGCCCTGGGTGTGACCTGTGAGCTCGTCTTGGTGCTCATGGCTCCTCCAGTGTCTCGTGATGTGCGAAAAGTCGTCAGGGGTTGCGGCGGAAAACCGATGCGACGCGGCGGCCGCAGCACTATCGTGCTGCGACCGCCCTGTCCGTGACTTGTCTCACAGCGAATGCTTCTTGTCGCCTGGAGCGGCGCTAGCAGTGGCAGTGACCGCCGTCGCCCGCCGTTGATGCATGGCCGGTGGACGCGGGGACGTCCAGCACGGGGCTCCGGTCGAAGAAGCCCTCGGGCCGCAGGCGGAAGCCCACATGGTCCACGGGCATGATGGGCCAGTCCTCGGGGCGCGGAAAGTGGGTGAGCCCGAACGTGTGCCACACCACGAGATCGGTTCCGTTCAGGTCCCGGTCCTGCGCCTGGTACGCGGGCAGGCCGGCGCCGCCGGGGTGCTGATTGACGAAGTCCCCGGTCGGGTAGCGCTCGGCCTCGTCGTAGCGGGTCACCCAGAGGTCCTTGGTCGCGAACGCGGCGCGGGCCGCGACCGACGACGACGGGTCGGCCAGGAGCGTCGGCTGGCCCTGCGGATGGAGCTTGTAGCCCACGGGTTCGCCGAGGCGGTTGCGCGAGTCCGGATTGGACACGATCCACGTGCGCCCCGCGGCCATGTCCGCCGTGCGGGCCGCCTCGGATTCGCTGCGGATCACCGTACGAAGGCGCGTGAAGGCGTTGCCGCGCTCGTTGCCGGGGCCTGGAAGGACGCGCACGGCGTCCTCTTCCTCGACGCGGTTGGGGCCGCCGTCGAGCGCGAAATCGAGGCGCGCGCTGAAGAGGTGCTGGTGGAAGGGCGCGCCCAGTCCGGGGGCGAGCTCGGACGCGTACGGGTAGTCCCCGCCCGGGTGGGCGCTCGTGAAGACGACGCCCGTGGCCTTCGCCTCGAACTCGATCGTGCCGTCGAGGTAGAGGTACCAGTAGAAGCCGTAGTCGTAGTTGCCGATCGTGGTGAAGAAGCTGATCACGAGCCGGCGGTTCCGGCGCACGTAGTTGACGCCGGCCCAGAGGTCGGAGTGCTTCGCGAGGATGGACCAGTCCTCCTCGTGCAGGCAGATGGCGTTGCGGATCGTCTTGGGGTTGCCGAACGCGTCGCTGATCACGGGACTCAGGTAGGTGATCTCCCCGAGGCAGTCGCAGCCGAGCTCGAGCGAGTTCGCGTACTGGCCCACGAGATATTCGCCCGTGTCGAAGTAGTTCTGCCACGATCGCACGGGCGAAGGGTCGCCGTACGGGACCACCATCTCCGCGATCGACGCGCGGTCCAGGATGCGGCGACGGCGGCGCGCGCCGGCCGTGCGCGCGAGGTCGGACGCGTCGTCGTCGAACGAGATGTTGTGGAGCACGAGGCCCTCGCGGACGTCAAAGCCGACGTCGAGGCTCCACTTCTCCCACTCCACGTGATTGCCGTTCGCGACCGTGAAGCTCGGGCCCTCGGGCTGCGTGATCTCGATGGGCTTCTGGGACGTGCGGACGGGCCCGGTCAGCTCGGGATCGGTGAAGTTGCCGTGCTCGGCGGGTACGGGGACGGGGCCGTAGTCGATGACCTGGTCGACCGTCCGGTTGACGACGTCGATGTACGCGACGAGGCCGTCGACCGGGTGCGCCCACGGGACGTCCTCGGGGAACTCCTGGACGAACGCGAGCCCGCGCAGGATCCGGCGGCCCTTTTCTTCCGGGTACTCGAACACGCCAGCCGAGAGGGGTGCGACGCGGACCTTCGCGACGTCGAGGTCGCGGTCGGCGAGCGCCTTGAGCCACCGTTCGTCCGCGTTGAGGATCTGCTCAACCACCTCGAACTCCTCTTCGAGGACGGGCAACTCGCCAGTGGCGGCGGTGTCGAGTTCGACGTCGCGCAGCACTTCGCGGCTGGTCACAGAGACCGTGACGTCGTGGGGGCGGGCCCCGGACGTGTCGTGCAGGAAGACGCGGAAGCGCCGATCCACCGCCGTGTGGTCGCCCGCTTCCCCCCTTCGCCCGCGCGGCGGATCCACGAGGCCGAGGTACGCGATGCGCGTCGAATCGCGCCAGAGCCCTGCGGCGTCGAGGATGCCGCGGACGGCGGCGATCTCCTCCTCTGTGGCGAGAGCGTAGGCGCCGGTCGCGGGCTCTGCCGCCGCGTGGCAGTGCTCGGCATGCATGGTCGTGTCTGTGCTCATGGTCCCTCCGCGAGTCCGGTCGACAAATTTTTTTCTATAGACGTAGAGAATAACCGGATGTAATCTGAATCACAACGGTTGTAGAAAAAAGATCTGGACGAAGGGTGCGCGAGGACTATGCCGAAGATCGTGGACCACGACCAGCGCCGCGTGGAACTCGTCGACGCAACATGGCGGATCATCGCCGAGCGCGGCCTCGACGGCGCGACGATGCGCGACATCGCGGCTGAGGCCGGCTTCGCGAACGGCGCACTCAAGCCCTACTTCCCCACGAAGGACAGGCTGCTCGACTTCGCGTTCGAGCACATCTTCGACCAGACGAACCGGCGGATGAGGGCCTCCACTGAGGGGCTTTCGGGCCTCGCCGCGCTGCGCGCGTACTGCCACGAGATCCTCCCCCTCGACGAGGAGAAGGTCAGCGAGGCCCGCGTCGCGATCGCGTTCTGGCAGAAGGCCCTCCGCGACCCGGCCAAGGCCGCGGTGCACGAGCGTTCGATGGAGCAGTGGCGCGTCGCTCTGGCCGAACTCTTGGAGGAGACGGGGCTCAGGCGGGGAGTCCGGCTTGACGACGCCGTCGGAGCGATCATGGACCTCGTCCTCGGAGCGCAGATCACGGCGACGCTCTCCCCCACGCATCACGCGCCGCGGCAGCTCGTGGCCCAGCTCGACTGCCTCGTCAGCGCGCTCGTGGAAGGGGCCTCAGCGTGACCATCGACCTGAGGACGAGCACCGCGGGGACTGACACGGGCGCCAACGCCGCGGTGAGGGGCGGGGCGGGCCTGGACATCGCCGTCGCCCGCGATCTCGACACGTGGCGCCGGGCGACCTCCCAATCCTTCGTCCCCCTCAAGGTGACCGGGGATCGCGCTGCCAGGTTCCGCGGATCCATGCGCGGAAGGCGGCTCGCACGCGAGGATCTGACGATGATCGAGGTTGCCGCGACCGGACATGCGGTCCATCGCACGGACGAACTCATCGCCGCATCTGAGCGGAAGTATTTCAAGCTCGGAATCCAGCTCCAGGGCACGGGCTTGCTCCTGCAGGACGGCCGCGAGGCGGTCCTGACGCCAGGAGACCTGGCCATCTATTCGACGGACCGCCCCTATACGCTCGCGTTCGACGGCGACTTCCGCACGCTCGTGCTCATGTTCCCTCACTCCGCGATCGAGCTCCCGACCGAGGCTATGTCCCAGATCACGGCGACAGCGATCAGTGGGACGACTGGGCTCGGCCAGCTCGTGAGTCCGTTCCTGATTCGCCTCGCGGAAAGCCTCGACTCTATCGACGGGCCGAACGGAACGCGCCTCGCGCACAACGCGCTCGACCTTGTGACGACGCTCTTCAACGGCGAGCTGGACTTGCGCGCCACGTCCTCGCGCGATCCGCACCAGCTGCTGCTCACGCGGATCCACGACTTCATCGAGGCACAGCTGGGGGACCCAGAGCTCTCGCCGGGCTCCATCGCGGCAGCGCATTACATCTCTACGCGCCATCTCCACGACCTGTTCCGCGAGCTGGGGACAACCGTCGCGGCTTCAATTCGCGAGCGGCGGCTCGAACGCTGCCGACGCGACCTCCGTGATCCCGTGCTCGCCGATCGACCCGTCACTGCGATCGCCGCTCGATGGGGCCTCCTCGACTCGGCGCATTTCAGCCGCATCTTCCGCGCCGCGTACGGCGAATCGCCCACGGGATATCGCGCGGGCTGCTAGCGGCTGTCCGGCAGAACGCCAGCCTGCTCCAAGGGCCGTCCGCTGGAACGCCATGCTGTTAGAACGGCGGCGGATCGCCATCCGGGGCCGATGCCTTCGAGCTTGCTGGTCCGTCGCTTGCGAGCGATCCATCGCCGTCGACCGGCGCGCCGTCAGCCGGTTGTGTACCACCACTCGCCGGGCCCTGGGGACCGACGTCCCGTTCTTCTGGCCCAGAGACGGCGCGACCCCCGAGGGGTGAAACCCACACGATGTCTCCTGCCGCGCCCTGCCTATCCGGATCGATTCGCTTCGCGTCCCATAGCCGGAGGCTCTTGAGCGCATGATGCTTTCGGCAGAGCGCTTGGAGATTGGGAGCATCGGTCGTCCCGCCGTCCTGCCACTCGACCATGTGGTCGATCTCGGCGCGTCGGGCCGGCCGCGAACACCCCGGGAACTGACACGTCCCGTCGCGATACTCGATGAATCGGCGCAGACCCTTGGGCGGCCTGTAGGCCAACCGCCCCAGGGCAAGCGGCACCCCGTTGATGTCCGTGACGAGCCGCTGCCAAGTCGGCGCCGCCACAGCCAGATCTCGGGCCGTCTCGGCGTCGATCGGTCCGTAGCCTTCGAGCGTCGCCGGCTCGTCGTTGGCGCCGAGGAGCGTCTCCGCCGATACGAGCACCACAATCTCCGCCGAAGGGACGGCGTGCCCGACGACCAGCGCCGGTCCAGGCTCCCCCGCTGTGCCCGCTGGAATGCCCGGGCCCATCCCTCGCGCGGCCACTTCGCCTGCGAGCACGAGTTCGGCGAGAGCGTCCGCCCGCAGCTGTGGAAGGGTACGGCCGTCCTCGGGGTCCGCTGCGCGTTGGGCGCGCGCAAGCCCGTCGAGTCGACTCAACGCGGCCAGACCGACCTCTGCTGGCACGAAGGCGCTCAGGGTGCACATCCCATCGGGCTCTGGCCTGACGTAGACGCTCCGATCCCGCACGGCGCGCACTTTACGCTCCCGGATCGATTCGGGGTGCTGCCGCTCGCGAAGCGACCGGACGGCACGACGGAACTCGGGGACCGTCCGCCGCCGACCACTACGGGTCTCGAGCCTGCCCAGAGCCTTGATGCCGAACTCCTCCGCGAGCTCATCGGGGAGGGTTGATGTCTCATCCGTGATGACACGCGCGTGAGCCTCGGTCAGCTCCCCTCCCTCAAGACCGTCGAGCACCGCCAATTGCGCCCCACACAGAGCCTCCGACGACTTCACGAGGCGCGCCGCAGCGAACTCGCTGATCCCTTCGGTCACCGCAACTTCGGAAACGACCAGCGCGTGGGCGACGTCGCCGTCGAACCTCTCCCTTTCGGCCGTCGCGGCCACGCGACGGGCCTCGTCCTCGCACGCAATCCGGATGCGCTCCACCGCGAGGGCCTCGAGCGCGGCAAGAAAGGACCTGGCCCTCCCGATGTCAACGAGCACGCGCCGCGCGTCTTCTCCGGACAGGAGCGACGGATCGGGGTGCCACAGGCGGCCGCGGAGCCGGGAACCTGGGCGGGGAATGAGCGCGACGGCGCCGGACATCTGGAGCTGAGCATCGCTCGCCCCGCCAACAGACGCCTCGCCAGAAGGCACCTCACGCGGCGAGACCCCGCCAGACCCTGCTCCACACGCGTCCCCAGAACCTGACGCACCGTCCTGTTGTGCCATGGATTCACCCATCGACGCCCCCTCATCGAACGTTTCGACTAATCCTATCACACACCAGAGAATAGATCGAAGACATTTTCCACCACCAAGCTGGGAGAGACAGCAAGCCACGAAAGATGGCACACGCAATGCAGAACAGCTCAATCCCCAGAGGACCGGCAAGCCGGCGCCACCTGGCACCAGCGGGCTAGCGCACCCCGCCCACCTCCGCGCTCGCGCGCAGGAACGGCACGAGCTCGTCCAGCACGGGACCTGACGGCGCAAGCGTGGAAGCGTGCGTACGCCCGGGCAGCTCGACAAACCGTGCGTTCGGCATGAGTTCCGCCGCACGCCGGGACTGCTCGAGCCGCGGCACGTCGAGCGTCCCGGCGAAGAGGAGTGCCGGCAGCGTGAGCTCCGCCAGGGCGGACTCGGGCAGCCCCTCCCCCGCCTCGGTGGCCCCGAAATACGCGGCGAGGGCCTCGGCGTCGTTCGCGAGGAAGGCCGCTCGCGTCGACGGATCCAGCACATTCCCCGCAGCCTCGAACCCCTCGGCGAACGCGGCCATCCCGCCTGAACGGATCGCGTCGAGGTAACCGGGGAAGAAGACCTTCTCCACCTCGCCGCGCTGCGACCGGTACGTCCCGCCGAGCGTCGCAAGGCTCACCACCCGATCGGGCGCGCCCGCGGCAAGCGCGAACCCCACGCGCGAGCCGAACGAATACCCCACGACATGCGCCGCGCCGACCCCCGCGGCGTCGAGCACCGTCAGCACGTCCTCCACGACGAGCGGCATCGCGTACGCGCCAGAATCGTGCGGCTTCCCGCTCCGCCCATGCCCGCGCAGATCCAGACGCACCACCGTGAACCCCTCCAAGGCGCGGACGTAGCCGAGCCCACGCCAGATCGCGCGCGACAGGGCAGAGCCGTGAAGAAGGACGACGGCGGGGCCCTCGCCCGAGACGTCAAACGCGAGAGAGGTCCCGTCGGTGGGGTTGATGGTCGTGCTCACCCAGCCACCTTAGTTGCTCCACGACTCACCCCTGCGCGCCACCCGTCGCAGCCAGCTGGCGGCAAGGAGCGCGGCCGCGAAGTCCGCCGCGACAGCCCCGAGCGCGGGGCCGAGATGGCCCGTATGGTCGGCCCCGGCGGCCGAAACGGTTCGGGCGTGCACGTGCCCAGTGCCGGACGGCCCGGCGGGCGCCGCCCCGAGAACGAGCGCCGCGTGGACGAGCGCCATCGCGAGCGACATCCCCACGAGCATCCTGGCGCCACGCACCGTCGGCCGGCGCCACAGACCCCATGCGCACGGCCCGCACCCCGCGGCCATGGCAACGGCCAACGCGGCCATCCACCCGCCATCGGCCGCCATCGCGAGGTGGGCGGCCATCCCGGCGGCCGTCGCCGCGGCGGCCCAGCGCGCGTGACGGACGACGGCGCGTGCCCGCCGCGCGCCGTCGTCCGCGCCTTGCGCCATCGGAATGCGCCGCGGGCGCCGGGCGGCCCCGGCGCCAGCCTCGCCAAGCGCGGATGCCGTCAGTGTCATGGCCCCATCGTGCCGGAAGGGGAACCGGCCGTGCCCCGACGCGGGCGCAGGGCGCTTGTCTCAGAGTGAACGCCTCTTCCCACCCCCAAGGCAGACATATATCCTATAGGATATTCAGTGCACCGATCCGAGAGGGAGTCCCCGATGACGCGACTCTGGAACGAACCGGCGGACTTCGCCGACGAGATGGTAAACGGCTTCGTCCGCGCAAACGGCCGGTGGGTCCGCAAGGTCTACGGCGGCGTCTCGCGCGCCACGGCGTCGGCGGACGCCGAAGTCGCACTCGTGATCGGCGGCGGGAGCGGCCACTACCCAGCCTTCGCGGGACTCGTGGGGCCGGGGCTCGCCCACGGAGCGGCCATGGGCAACCTGTTCGCGTCCCCGTCGGCCCACCAGGTCGAATCCGTCGCGCGTGCGAGCAACCGTGGCCGCGGGGTCCTGCTGAGCTACGGCAATTACGCGGGCGACGTCCTGCATTTCACCGAGGCGCAAGAGGCGCTCCGCGCGGACGGGATCGACTGCCGCAGCGTGGCGGTCATCGACGACATCTTCTCCGCCGGCCCAAATGAGCTCGAGAAGCGGCGGGGCATCGCGGGCGACCTCACCGTGTTCAAGATCGCGGGCGCGGCCGCCTCACTCGGCTACGACCTCGACGGCGTCGAGCGGGCGGCGCGCCACGCGAACCTCCGCACGCGTTCCATGGGCGTCGCGTTCACCGGCTGCACGATGCCGGGAGCGGACGAGCCACTGTTCTCCGTGCCCGAGGGGCGCATGGCCGTGGGCCTCGGCATCCATGGGGAGCCTGGGCTCGCGGAGACCGCGATTCCGACGGCGAACGGCCTCGCCGAGCTCTTCGTCGAGCGGCTCCTCGATGACGCCGAGGTGCCCGAGGGCGCCACGACGGCGGGCGGCGGCGTCGTGCCGATCCTCAATGGGCTCGGCTCGGTCAAGTCCGAGGAGCTCTTCGTCGTCTACGCCCGCGTGGCCGAGCTCGCGGAGGCGCGCGGCCTGACCCTCGTGGACCCGCAGGTCGGGAATTCTGCACGAGCTTCGACATGGCGGGCGTCTCGCTCACCTTCTTCTGGCTCGACGACGAGCTCGAGCGGCTCTGGCTCGCCCCCGCGGACACGCCCGCCTTCCGCACCGGGACGTTCGACGGCGCCGCGCTCGAGGCGGTCGCGGACGACGGCGACCAGGCCGCCGAGCGGACCGTCCCCGCCGCGAGCGAGGAGTCGCGCGACGCGGCCCTGCGGATCGCGGCCATGCTGGGCGCAGTCAGGGATGTCGTCGACGAACACGCGGACGAGTTGGGCCGGCTCGACGCGATCGCGGGCGACGGCGACCACGGCATCGGCATGCAGCGCGGGGCGCGCGCCGCCGCGACCGAGGCCAGCGACGTCGCGGCCCTCGGCGCGGGCGCGCGGACCCTCCTGACGAGCGCCGGCGACGCGTGGGCCGACCGCGCGGGCGGCACCTCGGGCGCGCTGGGGCGTCATCCTGCGCACGCTCGCCTCGCACGTCGCGGACGACGCGCGGGTCTCACCCGGGCAGCTCGGCGCCGGCCTGAGCGCGGCCTCCGACGCCGTCATGGCGTACGGGAAGGCGCAAGTCGGAGACAAGACCCTCGTAGACGCACTCGTGCCGTTCGCGAACACGCTCGCCGAGGGCCTCGCGGCCGGATCCGAGCTCCCCGCGGCGTGGGAGGCCGCCGCGAAGGCAGCGACGAAGGCCGCCGAGGACACCGCCGGCCTCCTACCCGGCAAGGGGCGCGCGCGCTCCCACGGCGAAAAGGCCCTCGGCGTGGCGGATCCCGGCGCCGTCTCGCTCGCCCTCATCGCGACCACCGTCGGCGAGCGCCTCGCTCGCGGCTGAACCGCACTACCCATGAGACATACCCAGGAGGAGACAGCAATGCCACAGTGGAGAATCGTCGTCGGCTCCGATGACGCAGGCTTCGAGTACAAGGAAGCCCTCAAGAAAGACCTCGAGGCGAGCGGACTCGTCGCATCCGTCACGGACGTCGGCGTCGCGGCGGACGGGCACACGAACTACCCGACGATCGCGACGACGGCCGCCGAGATCGTGGCCCGCGGCGACGCCGACCGGGCCCTGCTCATCTGCGGGACCGGCCTCGGCGTGGCCATCGCGGCCAACAAGGTGCCGGGCATCCGGGCCGTCACGGCGCACGACGCGTTCTCGGTCGAGCGCGCGGTCCTCTCGAACAACGCGCAGGTGCTGTGCATGGGTCAGCGTGTGATCGGGCTCGAACTCGCGCGGCGCAACGTCCGCGAGTGGCTCACGTACGAGTTCGACGAGACGAGCCGATCGAATGAGAAGGTCCAGGAGATCTGCGCGTACGAGGGCGTGTAGTGGCGCGATACCTCATCGGCGTGAGCCTGAAGATGTACTTCAGCCACGCCCGGACGGTCGAGTGGTGCCGGGCGGTGGCCTCCATCGCGCGGCATCACCCCGCCGTGCAGTCCGGCGCCGCCGAGCTGTTCGTCATCCCGACGTACCTCTCGGTGCCCGCGGCGCTCGAACTCCTCGGCGACGCCGTGCTCGTGGGCGCCCAGGACCTTGCGACCGAGGACGCGGGCGCCTTCACGGGCGAGGTCAGCGGGGCCGAGATCGCCGAGCTCGGCTGCCGCGTCGTCGAGGTGGGGCACGCCGAGCGCCGGAGCGTATTCGGCGAGACGGACCGCGTGGTGCGCGCCAAGACCGCGGCCGCGCTGCGCAACGGGCTGACCCCCGTGCTGTGCGTCGGCGAGGAAGTCGCCGGCGACCCCGCGGCGGCGGCGCGGGAGTGCATCCGCCAGCTCGACGACTCGCTCGTCTCGGCTCGCGACGCTGGGCAAGCCGCTGCCTACCCGCGCCTCATCGTCGCGTACGAGCCGCGCTGGGCCATCGGCGCCGCCGAACCCGCGGACCCCGAGCACGTCCGGGCCGTGTGCGCGGCGCTCCGCGAGCACGTCCTGGGCCTGACAGACTTCCCCGGATCTGCGGTCATCTACGGCGGGAGCGCCCGGCCGGGGCTCCTACCGGCCGTGGGCGACGACGTCGACGGGCTTTTCCTAGGGCGCTTCGCCCACGATCCGTCGGCGCTCGCGGCGATCCTCGACGAGGTCAGTAGCTTCAATTAGACCAGCGCCCTCACGACGGCGGCCCGGCCGGCCTAGGCGCCTGGCGTAACCGCCACTGGCGTACCCGCCACTGGCCTAACTGCCACTGGAGCTGGGCTCGCGGGGTGGTCCTGGACGTAGGTCGTGAGGTCGTCGAGAGTCTGCGTCATGTGCGCGTCCATCGCGTCTCGAGCGGCACGCGAATCCCGGGTCTCGAGGGCCTCCAGGACGGCCTCGTGCATCGTGATGGCGTGTTCCTGGATCTCCGGAACCTTCGACGTCTCGGTGCGGCGGGCCTCGAGGACACGGTGGAGGGGCTGGAAGACGGCGGTCAGGAAGACGTTGCCCGACGCCTCGAGAATCACGTCGTGGAACGCGAGGTCCGCCGCGACGAACTCCTCGAGGTCCCCCTCCGCACGAGCCGATCGCATGGCCGCAACATGCCCGCGCATTCGGGCCACGTAGGCCTCGGTCATGCGCGGCGCAGCGAGGGCGGAGGCGCCCGTCTCGAGCATGCGCCGCAGCTCAATGAGCTGGATCGCGGCCGCATCGTTGCCCACCTGTTCCTGCGCAGCTCGCAGCAGGGCCTCGAGCGAATTCCACTGGTCGACGGCGTTGACGAACGTGCCGCGCCCGCGCTGAACGCTGAGGATCCGCTGCGCCTCGAGCGTCTTCATCGCCTCGCGGACGGTCATGCGGCTGACCTCGTGCTGCGCGGACAGCTCGAGCTCGCCAGGCACGAGCGTTCCCGGGGGAAACTCCCCCGCCACAATCCGATCCAGCAGGTCGTCGGCCACCTCGCCGACGAGCGACTTGCGAGCCATCGTTCTCCGTCCGTCGTTCCCACCGTGAGTCTATGGTCCCGGATTTCGAGCCCCACGGAGTGTTGCGCCAACGCCGTGACCCATGCCACGATATGTCAGACATCTTACCAAAACCCTCCCAAGCGACACGATGAGGTGCCCGTGATCCTGGAGCACGAACTGCTCTCGACCTTCCCTGCCGACACCCCCGTCCCGGCCCGACTCGTGGCCGACGCCGTCGCCTCGTCCGGCCGCGTGCTCGTGGTCCTCGATGACGACCCGACGGGAACGCAGTCCGTCGCGGACCTTCCCGTTCTCACCAGCTGGGAGCTCGACGACTTCCGCTGGGCGTTCGAGAACCGCATCGACGGGAAGCGTGCAGCTGCCGTCTACGTCCTCACCAACACGCGCAGCCTCGATCCGAGCGAAGCCGCCGAGCGGAATCGCCACGTCGTCGAGAATTCGCTCGCCGCCGCCCGAGAGGCCGGTGTCGAGCTGGCCTTCACGAGCCGGAGCGACTCGACGCTGCGCGGACACTTCCCGCTCGAGCCGGACACGATCGCGGACACGGCGCGCGAGCTCGACCGCCGCCCCACGGACGGCGTCGTCATCGTCCCGGCCTTCCCGGATGCCGGCCGCGTGACGATCGGCGGCACCCACTACGCCCGGACCGCCGACGGCGCGCTCACCCCCGTCGCCGAGACCGAGTTCGCTCGCGATGCGACGTTCGGCTACGCGCATTCGGTGCTCGCTGACTACGTGGAGGAGAAGTCGGGAGGCCGCTACCAAGCCGCCGACGCCATAGTCCTCGACCTCGGACTGCTCCGCACCGGCACGCCCCCGGAAAGCGCCACGGCGATCGCGGATGCCCTCGAGGGCGCCACCCAGCGCACCCCCATCGTGGCCGACGCGGTCACGGAGAACGACCTCCGCCGTCTGGCTCTCGGCCTCGACGAGGCGGAGCGTCGCGGCAAGAAGCTCGTGTACCGTGTCGGGCCGCCGTTCGTGCGTGGCCGGATCGGCCAGGAGGTGCGCGAGCCGCTGGGTCCCGACCAAGCGGTCGGCGCCGACGCGCCGCGACACGGCGGACTGGTCGTGGTCGGCTCCCATGTCGGGCTCACGACGCGTCAGCTCGAGGCGCTCCTGCGCCGGCACCGCGCGCTCAAGGTGGTCGAGCTCGACGTCGAACGCCTCCTCGCGGGGGACGATGCCCACGTCGCCGCGACGGCCGAAAGGGTCACGGCGGCACTCGCGGTGGGCGACGTCGTCGTCCACACGAGCCGTTCGCTCGTGACCGCCAGCGACCCGGCCGGAAGCCTCGCCATCGCCCGGAAGGTCTCAGGCGCGCTTGTCGACGTCGTGCGGCGCACCCTCGCCGCCTCCCGCCCGCGCTTCGTCGTCGCGAAGGGCGGCATCACGTCCTCCGACATAGCGGCCCATGGCCTGCAGATCAGGCGCGCGATCGTGCGCGGCCCCATGCTGCCCGGCATCGTCTCCCTGTGGGAGCCCATGGAGGGCCCGGCCCAAGGCATCCCGTATGTCGTCTTCGCCGGGAACGTGGGCGACGACGAGTCGCTCGCGGACGTCGTCGAGAAGCTCAGCGCGAGCATGTCAGCGCCCACGGCCCGCGAGACCGCCCCTGACGCCAGCTACACCGTTGCGATCCTCGGCCTGGGTGCCATGGGGCTGCCGATGGCCTCCCGGCTCGCCACGGGCCTCACCGTCAACGGCTTCGACATCGCTCCCGAGCGCCTCGAGCTCGCGCGCGCCGCGGGTGTCTTGACGTTCGCCTCCGCCCGCGAGGCCGTGGCCGGGGCCGACGCCGTCCTTCTCGCGGTGCGCAACGGCGCCCAGCTCGAGGACGTGCTGTTCGGCGAGGCCGGAGTGGCCGGCAGCCTCACGCCCGGCGCCGTCGTGATCCTCACGAGCACCGTCGGCACGGGCGCCGTCCCGGCGACCGCCGAGCGCCTCGCGGAGCTCGGCGTCGAACTCGTGGACGCGCCCCTCTCTGGCGGCCCGGCCCGGGCCGGCAAGGGCGACCTGCTCGTCGTCGTCGGCGCCTCCCCCGCCGCCCGGGACCGCGCCCGGCCGGTTCTCGATCTCCTCGCCTCGACCCTCACAGTCGTGGGCGACCGCGCAGGCGACGGCCAGGCCCTCAAGACTGTCAACCAGCTCCTGTGCGGCGTCCACATCGCCGCCGCGGCGGAGGCACTTGCCCTCGCCGATGCGCTGGGCCTCGACCGGGAGAAGACGCTCGCGGCCCTCACCGCCGGCGCGGCCGGCTCGTTCATGCTGGGCGACCGCGGTCCCCGCATGCTCGAGGCGTACGACGACGGCGGCTCGCCCGTGCTGAGCAGGCTCGACATCTTCGTCAAGGACTTGGGCATCGTGGGGCGCGCGGCCCGAGAGGCGGCGCTCGCGACGCCCGTCGCGGCGGCGGCCGAGCAGCTCTTCCTCCTCGGCCAGGCGGCTGGGCTCGAGGCGGCGGACGACTCCGCGGTCATCAGGGTCGTGGCCCCCGAACGGCGCGGGGCAAGCTAGCCGGCCGCCAGCAGCACTCTCGGGCCCGGCGCGGCCCTTGACCCAGCGAGTGATTCCGAGCACTATATATCCTATAGGATCTACGATCATTCCCGATCTGCCGATGCAAACAGTCCACCGATGCAACGGAGCACCATGCCGGAGAACCGCCCTCCCTACACCGCCGAAACCTGGCCGATCGCGACATGCCTCCACGGCTTCGCGGCGCGCGACGCCAACGGCGTGAGCCTGCACGACGCCTCCCCCGAGGTCTGGGACGACATGTTCGCCCAGATCGAGGACGTGGGCTTCACGCTCGCCGAGCTCGCTGACAGCCACGTGCGGCCCGCAGACCTGGAGCCCTCGCGCCGTGACGAGTTCCTCGCAATCGCCGCGTCCCACGGCGTGGGCATCCCGTCCGTGCACCTCCAGCGGCAGAGCGTCATCATGCCCGGTCACGACGAGCGGAACCTCGCCTACGCGCACCGCACCATCGACGCCGCCGCCGAATGGGGCATGCAGGTGTTCTCGACCGGACTGCACCAGCCGTTCAGCGACGCGCAGCGCAGGGCGCTCTGGTTCTGGACCGCCGAGGGGCCGAAGGATCCGGACGATCCCGAGATGTGGGACCTCGCCGTCCGTCGCATCCGCGAGCTCGGCAAGCACGCCGCGGAACTCGGGCTGCCCGTCGCGCTCGAGCTGTACGAGGACACGTACCTCGGCACGGCAGACAGCGCCGTGCGCTTCGTCGAGGAGGTGGGCCTCGACAACGTGGGGCTCAACCCGGATGTCGCGAACCTCATCCGCCTGCACCGGCCCGTCGAGGACTGGCGCGAGCTCTTCGCCAAGACGCTCCCGTACGCGAACTACTGGCACGTCAAGAACTACTCGCGCGACGAGTCCGCGGACGGCACCTGGGCGACGTCGACGCCGTCGACCATGGAAGCCGGCCTCATCAACTACCGCCAGGTGTTCCGCGACGCCGTCAAGCTCGGCTTCAGCGGCATCATCCTCGCCGAGCACTACGGAGGCGACAGCCTCGGCGTGTGCGCGGCCAACCAGAAGTACATCCGCACCCTGCTGCCCAAGGCCTGACGGCCCCCAAGCAGCCCGGTCCAAAGGAGGACTCCAATGACTCTCCGCAGAATCGCCGTCGTCGGCTCCGGCTATATGGGAGGCGGCATCGCACAGTCGCTCGCCCTTGCCGGCGCCACCGTCAAGATCGCCGACATCAGCGAGGAAATCGCCAAGAAGAACTATGACCGGCTCCTCGCCGAGGCTGCCGACTTCGCCGAGCAGGGCCTCTTCCCGGCCGACGCCGTCGAGCGCATCGAGGCGAACCTGACGGCTGCTGCTTCGATCGAGGAAGCCGTCGCGGACGCCGACTTCATCGAGGAGGCCGTCCCGGAGAAGATCGAGATCAAGCACGAGACGCTCCGCCGGATCAGCGCCGCCGCGCGCCCCGACGCGATCATCGGCTCGAACACGTCGACGATTCTCATCGGCGCCCTCGCCGAGGCGGTCGAGCGGCCCGAGCGGTTCCTCGGCGTGCACTTCTCGAACCCCGCGCCGTTCATCCCCGGCGTCGAGCTCATCCCGCACGCCGGGACGGACGGTGCGATCCTGCCTTTCGTCGAGGAACTCGTCGCGACGACCGGCAAGGAGACGGCGCGGGTCAAGGACGCGACCGGCTTCGTGCTCAACCGGCTCCAGTACGCGCTCTTCCACGAGGCAACCCAGATCGTCGAGGAGGGCATCGCGACCCCGGACGACATCGACACGATCGTCCGCACGACGTTCGGCTTCCGCCTCCCGGCGTTCGGCCCGTTCGCGATCGCGGACATGGCCGGGCTGGACGTCTACTCGTTCTGCTACGCGTCGCTCCAGACCCGCTGGCCCGAACGATTTGCGACCCCGGAGTCCCTCCGCGAGCTCGTCGACGCCGGGAAGTTCGGCACCAAGTCCGGCGCGGGCTACCTCGACGTGCCCGCCGAGCGGATCCCCGAGCTCGTCGCCTACCGGAACAAGGCCTACGTGGCCATCAAGAAGCTCATGGACGAGCTCGGCCCCGCGCCCATCAACTAGCCGATCAACCAGGAGAACCACGCACATGACTGCCTTTCCCGAATCCCGCACCGTTGTCCTGACTGGCGCCGCGTCCCCGCGGGGCATCGGCCGCGCGACCGCGCACTACCTCGCCGAACGCGGCTGGAACATCGGCATCGTCGACCTCGAGGCTGAGGCCGCGAAGCGCGTCGCCGAGGAGATCGCGCTCGAGCACGGCGTCGCCGCAGCCGGCGCTGGTGCGGACGTCTCGAACGAGGCCCAGGTCCGCGCGGCGTTCGACGAGCTCGAGGGCGCCCTCCCCCAGATCGTCGCGCTCGTGAACCTCGCGGGCGTCTCCTCCCCGGTCCCGTACCTCGAGGTCACCGCCGACGAATGGAACCGGGTCATGGGCATCAACATGAACGGCGTCCACTACGCGACGCGCCGGGCCGCCGAGTCGATGGTCAGGAACGGCGTGGGCCGCGTGGTGAGCCTCTCCTCGGTGTCCGCGCAGCGCGGCGGCGGAACGTACAGCAAGACGGTCTACTCCGCCGCGAAGGCGGGCGTGATCGGCTTCTCCCGCAGCGTCGCGCGCGAGCTCGGCCACGAGGGCGTCACGGTCAACGTCATCTCCCCGGGGCCCATCGACACGGACATCATGGGCGGCACCCTCACCGAGGAGCGCAAGGAGAAGATGGCGGCCGACGGCGTGCTGCCGCGCATCGGGACCCCGCGCGACATCGCCGCGGCCATCGCCTACCTCATCAGCGAGGACGCCGGCTTCGTGACGGGCCAGACCCTGAACGTCGACGGCGGGCTCTACATGCACTGAGCCGGGCAGGCGGCCCGGGCCGGCAGGAAAGCCGGGTCGGGCCGCTAGGCCGGTTCGGGCAGCCCGAAAGGAGAACCCGTTGTGAAATCCCTCTTCGGCACGTGGTCGAAGTCACGGTTCGCGTTCCTCGCGATCGGGATCGTGTTCGTCGTCTTCGGTGTCGTCACGATCGTGCAGGGCCGCTAGGCCTTGCGCCCGCGGCCTCGTACCCCGAGCGCCGCACAGCACCACAGCACCACCCTTGCACCGCCAGCAACGCACCCGCACCATCACTCAAGCAACGTTCAACCCACAAGGGTCAACCCCCAAAGGTTCATCTCAAAGGAGAGCTGACGTGTCCCCATCCGCCGAGCGGACTCTTGCACCATCCCTGCAGGACGGCGCGCTCAAGTCCGCCATCTCGAAGGCAGCGCGGCATCTCATGCCGATGCTCGTCATCCTCTATTTCGTCGCGTTCCTCGATAGGACGAACGTCGGCTTCGCCGAGGCCGCCCTCCGCATGGACCGCGGCGTCAGCGATGGCGCGTTCGCGCTCGGAGCCGGCATCTTCTTCATCGGCTACGCGCTGTTCGAAGTGCCGAGCAACCTCCTCCTCAAGCGCTTCGGCGCGCGGTTCTGGCTCGCCCGGATCGCGATCACGTGGGGCATCGTCGCGGCCGCCTTCGCGTTCACGACCAACGACACGATGTTCACGACGCTGCGCTTCCTGCTCGGTGTGACCGAGGCCGGACTCTTCCCGGGCGTCATCATGTTCCTCGCGGAGTGGTTCCCCAACAAGGTCCGCGTGCAGATGTTCGCGATCTTCTACTTGGCCCAGCCGTTCTCGCAGATGATCGGCGCGCCGCTGAGCGGCGGGCTCATCAGCTTCGGCGACGCGCTCGGCTTCGCCCGGGGCTGGCAGGTCATGTTCTTCGTCGAGGGCCTCCTCGCCGTCGTGGCGGGCATCGCGTCACTGTTCTTCCTCACGAACAGCCCGGCCAAGGCGAAATTCCTCGACGACGATGAGAAGGCGGCGCTCTCGGGTGCCATGGCCATCGAGGACCGCGTGCGCACCGAGGACGGCCCGAACGGCATCTGGCGTGCGATGGCGAACTGGAAGGTCTGGTACTTCACGGTCATCTACTTCGCTCTGCAGATCGCCGTCTATGGCACCACGTTCTACCTGCCGCAGCAGGTCGCGGGGCTCCTCGGCAAGAAGGTGGGCTGGGAGGTTGGCCTGATCTCGGCGATCCCGTGGTTCGTCGGCCTCTTCGCGTGCTACTTCCTGGGCAAGGCCGCGCACACCATCGCGCGACGCCGGAACTGGGGCTCCCTGCTCTACATCGGCACGGGCGTGTTCATCCTCGCCTCGGGCTGGGCGGGAGCGAACAACCAGCCGCTCCTCGGCATCCTTTTCATCACCCTGGCCGTCGCGAGCTTCCTCACGGTCGGCCCGATCACGTGGGCCTACCCGACCTCGTTCCTCACCGGGGCTGCCGCCGCTGCGGGCATCGGCCTCATCAACTCGCTGGGCAACCTCGGTGGCTTCGTCGCGCCGCTCATGCGCACGAGCATCAACGAAGCGTTCAAGACGAGCAGTGGCGTGTGGGGCGTTGTCTCCCTCGGCGTCTTCGCCTTCCTCGCGGCGCTCATGATGTACCTGACCAAGCACTTCCGTGCCGCCAAGTCGGACGACTTCCTCGAGGAGGCCGCGACTCCGCACCACTGATCAGCCCGGTACTAATTGGCCGACCCACCACCCGACGCGGGCCGCCAGCCTAGGCTGGCGGCCCTGCCCCATCCGATAGGATTTTCCGCATGCCAGCCCTCTCCGGTGGCCGCCGGCCAGCCAATCGTCAGCTCTTGGCCGACTACGTCTACCAGGAGCTCCTCGCGTCGCTCATGGACGGGCGGCTCGAGCCGGGCTCGGGCATCGGAATCGACCGCATGGCGGCTGAACTCGAGGTCTCGCAGACCCCCATCCGCGAGGCGCTCGCTCGGCTCGAGGCGACCGGCCTCGTGCGCCGCGAGGCCCTCAAGGGGTATCGCGTCGCGCCGCTCTTCACGGCCGAGGAGCTCGGCGAGCTCATGGAGGCGCGCGCCGTGATCGAGCCGCCGATGACCGAGAGCGCGTGCGCGCACGTCACCCCGGAACTGCGCGCCGAGCTCCAGCGGGCCGTCGACGATCTCCGCGGCGCCCCGACCGGCCCCACGTTCGCGGAGTACGGCGCGTACTGGGAGGCCGACGAACGCTTCCACCGCCTCATCGCCGAGCACGCCCACAACCGCTTCCTGCTCAACGCATACAACGCGCTCGGCGGGCAGGTGCAGCGCTTCCGGTTCTTCGGCGACCTCGGCGTGACCGATGCCGAGCACGCGATCGCCGAGCACACCCGGATCCTCGAGGCGTTCGAGGCGGGCAGCCCCCTGCGCGCCCGCGAGGCCATGCTCGAGCACATCTCGAACGTGCGCGGCCGCGCGCTCAAGGACGCGAGCTCGGCCCCCAAAAGTCCCCTGCAGCAGGCCTAAGCCGACGCGCGCCTGAGCAACAACAGACGACGGCGACCCTTCCCGCGCGGGGAGGGTCGCCGTCGTCTGTTGGGCTGGCTCAGTCCTCGCGGTGCAGGAATTCGCGCACGCGGGCCCGGAGCGGGTCGCGGTCGTAGCTGTTCACAAGGGCGCCGGCCATGCGGACCGGATCGCCGAAGAAGAAGTACTCGTAGAGCGCCTGCCGGCCCGCGAAGCCCGTGACCGAGGCGTCATAGGCGAGCTTGAAGAGCCGGATCCGCTCCCGGCCCGTGAGCGACTTGCCCTGGAGGTACATCTCGATGTCGTCGCGGGCCACGTCGAGATCGGCCTCGCCCGGAAGCCCCATGAGGCCCGACGCGCAGAACTTGCGGATGATCTCGGGGTAGCGCTGGGAGACCTTCGGGTACCAGTTGCGCGCCGCGTTGAGGGTGGGCCAGTGCGGGAGCATGACGCCGTCGTCGTTGAGCTCGGCCTGCGCCTCGGCGGCGACGATGAACGCCTTGCCAATCTCGACGTTGCGGATGAGCTCCGCGAGGTCCTCCTGGATGTGCTGGAAGCCGTCGATGCCGATCATCGCCGCGATCTCCGACGCGAGGCCCAGGAAGAACTCGCTCTTCGCGAGCGTGCGGGTCACGACCTGGTGCGTCATGAGCGCCGCGGCGCCCGTCTCGGAGTACCACTGGTTGCAGAGCTCAGGGTGGCCGAGCATGAAGACGCGCTCGTTCGGGACGAAGACGTTGTCGAAGACGACGACCGCGTCGAGCTCCTCGAAGCGGCTCGCGAGCGGCTCGTCGTGATGACTCCCGCCGTGGTAGAGCCCGGTGCGGCACAGGTAGTGCAGGCCCGGGGCGTCGTTGGGGATGGCGACCGCGAACGAATACGGCGCGTCCTCCGGCGTGGCCCGCAGGAGCGTCGACGGGAACACGAGGAGCTCGTCCGCGATCGGCGCGATGGTCGCGAGCATGCGCGCGCCGTGGATCACGACGCCGTCGGGCCGCTCTTCGACGACGCGCGCCGCGAGCTGGCCGCCGAGCTGCTCGGAGCCCGAGACGGAGCGGTTGGCCTGCGGCGGGATGAGCGTGTGGGTCGCGAGGAGATCGTTCTCCCGCGCGAACTCGTAGTACGCCTCGATGCGCTCGCCGTAGACCGGATCGGTCTGGGCGAAGAACTTCTTGGCCGCGCCGAGGGCCGTGAGCGCCGAGTTGAGGTAATCGCCCGTGCGGCCCAGGAAGCCGTTCGAGTACGTGGCCCACACCGACATGGCCCCGCGGCGCCTGACGAGGTCCTCCTTGGTGCGCGGCACGAGGAACGCGGCGTTGACGGGGTCCCCCGTGGTCGGCGACGGATACGTGAGCCTGTCCCGGAACTCGGGGTCGTGCTGGAGGTCGAAGAGCTTCGCGTACGTGAGCGCGAGGCCCCGGAAGGACGGGTGCTCGGTGAGGTTCTCCGAGACGATCTCCCCGTCGATCACGAGGTGGGGGCGCATCGCGTTGAGCTTGTCGAGGAACTGCTGACCGGTCCGGATACCCATGATGTCTCTCCAGTGAGGGTGGGTGGGGTGGTGGGCGGGTGTGGGTGGTGGGTGGGTGACGGTGATGGGTGGGTGGGTGACGGTGATGGGTGGGTGGGTTCGGGTCTTGGGCGGGTTCGGGGTTCCTGGGCGCCGGCCCGTCAGAGCAGGTCTTCGACGCCGAGCTGGCTCTCGGGGATCGTCGTGAAGCGGCCGCTCGCGAACGCGAGGGCGTCCCCGGAGCGGTAATTGAAGTCGACGACCTCGCCCAGGTACAAGGTGTGGTCCCCGCCGTCGTACGCTGCCCACGGCGTGCACTCGAAATAGGCGAGGACGCGGCTCAGCCGAGGGGCCACAGGCCCCTCGACCCACTCGGGTTCGACGCCCGGCCTGCCCGCGAAGTGCAGGGCCAGGGCCTGCTGCTCGGCACCGAGGATGTTGACGGTGAACGGGCGGCCGGCGAGCTCGTCGTGTGCTCTCGTGTTGCGCGCAATGCTCACGAGGACGAGCGGCGGCTCGAGCGAGACCGACGTGAAGGAGTTGACCGTGATGCCGTGCCGCTTGCTGACGCCGTCGAACGTCACGATCGCCACGCCCGTCGCGAAACGCCCCAGGCTGCCGCGGAAATGGAGCGCGCGGGGGCGGCTTGTGTTGCCGTGCCGTCCAGGGACTGCGGGCTGCGCGATCATGGCCGCTACCTCCTTGGGGCACTCTGTCCGGCCGGAAGGGTGTTCTCCGATCCAGACGATATTGTCCAATTCCAACAGTGCATTCTATAATAGAACACAATGTCCCAATATCGAACATTCTCACTGTAGAGGACCGTTCCCCTCCCCCACAAGAGCCTATGACGATCGCCGCCACCCGGCGATGGAAGGAGCAGCGCATGCCGCGGACACCGGAGACGGCGGCCCATTCCCAGACGCTCTCCCGCGGCCTCCGGGCCCTCGAGGTCTTGGCCGACTCACGCACGCCGCTCACGATCGCCGAGGTCGCCGAGTCGCTCGGGCTCCACCGTTCGATCGCGTACCGAATCATCCGCACCCTCGAAGACCACTCGCTCGTCGAGCGGGACGATTCGGGCCGGCTCCAGCCGGGGGCTGGGCTCGCCGTGCTGGCGCGCGGCGTCGCGCGAGACCTCCAGTCCGCCGCGGCGCCCGAGCTCGGGCGGATCGCCGACGAGCTCGGCATGACGGCGTTCGTGGTGGTGTGGGACCACGCCGAGGGCGTGACCCTCGCCACCGCCGAGCCACGCCACAACGGCACGGCGATCGCCCAGCGTCCCGGCTCGCGCCACAGCATCGGCTCGGGCGCGCCCAGCATCGCCATCCAGTCCGCGGTCGGGCGTGCGGAGTGGGAGCAGCGCATGCCCGAGATCCCTTATCGGCCTGAGGCAGACGAGGCGCGATCGCGCGGTTATGCCGTGAGCCACGACGAGGTCATCCCCGGCGTATTCGCGGTGGCCGTCCCCATTCAGCCGGCCCGGCAGCGGCCGGCCGCGCTCGCCGTCGTCCATCTGGGGCCGAACGTCGACGCGGAAGCGATCGGCGGGACGCTCCAGGCCGCGGCCCGGCGGATCGCGGACGCGATCAGCTGACCCTCGTTGCGCCGTCACGTCCGCAGGGTGCGCACCCTGCGGACGTGACGGCGCAACCTTAGCGGCGGCGCATGACGGCGACGGCCCCACCGAGCGCCGCCAGCACGGCAGCCGCGCCGACCGGCGTCGCGAACGCGGCCACCGAGCCACCGGACTGGGCGAGGTGCCCGCCGATCGCCGAGCCGAGGGCCGTCCCTGCGACGATCCCGCTCGCGAGGGCCGTCATGACCGTGCTCGTGCGGCCCGCGGGCGCAAGCCGCCCGCCGATCCCGAAGACGGTCACCATGATGGGCCCCACGGGGATGCCCGTCAGGAGCAGCGCCGCGGCCATGGGCGCGACGCCGTCCGGCGCGAACAGCGTGAGGCTGAACGCGAGCATCGTCAGCGCGCACGCGAGCCACCGCGCGGGGAGGCGGAACCGCTGCGGCCACGCGGCAACACTCAGCGCCGCCACCGCCGAGGTGAGCCCCATCGCCGCGTACAGGAGCCCTCCGAGCTCCGGCACCCCGTGCTCGCCCGAGAACGCGGTGAGTGCAGCCTGCGTTCCGCCGAAGAACGTGCCCATGGCGAGCATTCCGGCAACCGGCACGAGCACCACCGCCCACTCGCGTGGACGCACGGGGGCGAGGTCGCGCCGCGCCACAGGGCGGACCGCAGCCGCGGTGGGATGGAGCGCGAAGGCCGTCACGAGCGTCAGCGTCAGGGCCGCCGCGACGGCGAGCGGGACCCATGGCGCGAGGGCGGCGCCGAGCACGCCCACGAGCGCGGGCCCGAGGACGAACGTGACCTCGTCCGCCGTGCCCTCATAGGACAGGGCGGCGTCGAGCTCGAGGGCGCGGAGCGTGCGGCCCTCAGTGAGTCCCATCCAGTGCGCCCGCGCGAACGGGCCGACCTGGGGCGTCGTGAGGCCCGAGGCGAGAGCGGCCGCGACGACCGGGACGGAGCTTGCGGCGGCGAGGCCTCCAGAGGGGAAGGACGTGAGGACGACGGCGAGAATCGCCGCCGTGTTGAGCGCGGCGGCCGCGAGGAGCACCCGCGGCTGGCCCACGCGGTCGGCGAGCGCGCCAAGAACCGGCGCACCCATGGCGGAGCCGATGCCGACGGCGCCCGCGGCGAACCCGCCGAGGGCATACGAGCCTGAGACGACCGAGACGAGGGTGAGCGTGCCGAGCGTGAGCATCGCGAGCGGGAGGCGCGCGAAGAGTCCCAACGGGAGGAACGAGGGGCCGGCCAGATCAGGCAGGATCTTGTAGCGGGCCAGGACGGAAACGCGGATCGACAACGTGGGTACGCCTCTTCAACTGCGCGACGTCCCTGCCTCCCGTCGCGCCGAACCCGGCAACTCTTCCATAGTACCGGGCGCTGTGGGTGGTGGGGTCAGACCGCGTCCCCGCCGGCCACGACCTCGAGGCTCGAGCCCGAGCGGCCCTTCGTGACCCGGATCTGCGCCGGGATCCTCTGCTTGAGCTCGGGCACGTGGCTGACGAGCCCCACGGTCCGGCCGCCGTCGCGGAGCCCCTCGATGGCCTCCATGACTTGCTCGAGGGTCTGCTCGTCGAGTGATCCGAAGCCCTCGTCGACGAAGAGCGTCTCGATGTCCACTCCCCCGGACTCGTGCTGGACGACGTCCGCGAGGCCGAGCGCGAGTGCGAGCGAGGCCATGAAGGACTCCCCTCCCGAGAGCGTCGCAGGGTCGCGCCGCTGGCCGGTCCACGCGTCCATGATCTCGAGTCCGAGCCCCGACGCCGCGCCGCGGGCCGCAAGCGCGTCGGTGTGCTCGAGGCTGAACCGCCCGTCGCTCATGACGTCGAGCCGCTCGCTCGCCGCGACGGCGACCTGCTCGAGCCGCGCCGCGAGGACGTAGCGGTGCAGGGACATGCGGAGGCGGTTCTCGCCACTTCCGCGAGCAGTTCGCTGGAGCTCGTCGAGCAGCTCACGCTCGGCGCGGTCGCTCGTGAGCGCCGGGAGCGCCGCGCTGAAGTCGCCCCGCAGCCGCTCGCATCTGGCCTGCGACGCCCGGGCCGAGTGCTCCGCCGTCTGGGCGGCCGCGAGCCGCGCCTCGGCGCGGCGCAGATCGTCCCGGCACGCTGCGAGCCGCGCCGCGAGGTGTCCGGCGCTCGGCGGCCCCGCCGTGCCGGCGGCCAGCTCGGTAATGGCCAGCTCGGTAACGGCCTGCACAGGAACAGCCTGCTCGGCAACAGCGTGCTCGGCAACAGCCTTCTCGGCTTCGAGCGCGCGGACCGAGGCCGCGGACGAGAGCAGTCCCTCGATGGTCCGCTCCTCCGCGCGATGACCATCCACGGCGCGGCGCAGCATTGCGGCCTCGGCTTCGTCGAGCAACGCGGCGCGCGCCGCGGAGGCGTCCGCGAACGGGCTCCCGGAAAGCGCGCGCGAGAGCTCGCCCTCCGCCTCGGTGAGCCGAGCCCGCTCTCCCACGGCGCGCGCCGCCGCGTCGGCGAGCGGCTCAAGTGCCCGGACGATCGCCGTGAGCGCGGCGTGCCGGGCGCGGAGGCTGCCCCAGCCCTCGCGCCACCGTTCAAGATCAACGCGGCGGCGCTCGACCTCGCGCTCGAGGCGCGCGGACGTGCTCTCGGCCAGGGCCAGCGACGTCGAGGCCGCCTCCCGCTCGGCTGCTGCCGCCCGCCGTCGGACGTCGAGCGTCTCGAGCCGCCGTGCCGCGGCCACGAGCTGGGTCTGAGCCTCGCGGGCGAGCCGCAGCGCGGCCCCGGCCTCGTCGGCCCCTCGCGCGGCTTTCTCGGGATCGGCGTCGCCGCCTCGCGCGGTGGCGGCCGCGACCGCGGACTGGGCCTCGGCGAGGGCCGACGCCGCGGCCTGCTCTCGCTCGGCGGCACGCTCGGCAGCGTCCGCCGCGCCCCGCTCACGGTCCACGAGGCGAAGCGGATCCTCGTCACCAACGGCCGGATGGGGATGGTCCGCGGATCCGCACACGGGGCACGGCGCCCCAGACTCGAGACCCGCTGCCAGCTCGTACGCGGTGTGGGCGAGCCGCTCCTCCCGGAGGTCGAGCCACTCGCTCCTCAACGAGACGGCCGCCTCTCGCAGCTCGCCATGGCGTTCATGGGCCGCGGCGCGGCGGGCCGCAGCCTCCACGAAGTCCTTCACGGCATCCAAGACCCCCGTCGCCGCGTCGAAGTCCCGCTCCGCCCCCGGCCCCAACGCGGCGATGGACTCGAGCCGGGCGCGCTCGGCCGTCAGGTGGTCGGCGCTTCGAGCGAGCTCCGCGAGCTCGAGGTCAAGCCGAGCCACCGCCCCGCGCTGCCGGCCGGCCTCGGACACGGACTCGGTGTGCTCGGCCTTGAGCTGCTCGAAGGCCTCCTCGAGCGGGGTCTGCTCCTCGAGCACGGCAGCCTGCGAGCGGGCGTCGCCGGCCTCCGAGCGCAGCTCGCCCGGGGACGGTTCCCGCGATGTCGGGCCCTCCCAACCCGCGGCCACCGCGACGCCGAACGCGTCCCCGAACTCCTCCTCCGCCTCCAAGGTGGCTGCTGCGGCACGGCGTTCGCCGTCGAGCTCGGGCCGCAGAGCACCGGCGGCGGCCGCTCGGTCGAGCCGCTCGACCCGCTCCGCGTGGAGCGGAGCGTCCGCCTCCCACCGCGCGCGCCGCTCGCGGGCTGAGGCGAGCTCCGCGGCGTCGTCAACGGCGCGTCGGCACGCCTCCTCGGCGGAGCGGGCCAGACTCACGCCATCCCGCGCCGCGGCGATCTCGGCACCCGCGCGCTCCGCAAGCCCGGCGAGGCGGTCAATCGCCCACGCGAAGCGCACCTCGACGGCGCCGCCATCAAGCGGGCCAGCGTCGTCGACCGGGGACGCGCCGGGGACCGGCCCTGCACCACAAGGCTCGGGCTCGGCCGCTACGTCCGGGATGCTGCCTGCGAAGAAGCCGTTCGGCTCGGGCGCGGCCAGTTCGGCCTCGAGCTGCCGTACGAGCAGCCTCGCCGTGAGCTCCGACTTCGCGGCGCGGGCCTCGGCGTCCTGCGCCATGGCCGCGAGCTGCGCCTCGATCTCGCCGAAGCGCCCCGTCGAGAACAGGCTCTCGAGGAGCTTCTCCCGCTCCTTCGGATCGGCCCGGAGGAACGCCGCGAACTCCCCCTGCGGGAGCATCGCAACGCGCGTGAACTGCTCGCGGTCCATGCCGAGCACACCCCGCAGGACGTCCGATGCCTCGTCGTTGCGCGAAGACAGCGCCTGCCACTCACCACCGACGAGTTCGCGGAGGTGCGTGCTGGCCTGCTGCGTCGTGAAGCCGTTCTTGGCCCGGGCGCTCGGGCGCTCCCATGCCGGCGTCCGGCGCACTTCGAAGCGCCGCCCCTGAGCGCTGAATTCGAGGACGGCCTCGGGCTGCGCGCCCGCGTCCGCGTGATGGCTCTTGAGCGACTTGCTTCCCTGGCGGGCGCCGGGCAGCCCGCCGTAGAGCGCGAAGCACACGGCGTCGAGCACGCTCGTCTTGCCCGCGCCCGTGGCGCCGTTGAGCAGGAACAGCCCGTGCTCGGCGAGTGCGTCGAAATCGACGGACTGACGGGAGGCAAACGGGCCGAAGGCCTCAATCTCGAGACGGTGGAGCCTCATCGCGCCGCCTCGGACAGCCGCACGGCGTCGAGCGCGCCCTCGAGCGCGGCGCGCTCGTCCTCGCTGGGGCCGCGACCGCGCACGTGGTCGAAGAAGCCGCAGCAGACGTCGAGGTCGTCGCGGGCCGCGGCGAGGCGCCCGCTGTAGCTCGTGCTCGCCCGCTCGGGCCCGCCTTCCGGGTCGAACTGCAGTGAGAGCGTGAGCGGGAAGCGCGAGCGGAGCCGCTCCATGGCGCGCTGCGGGCGCTCGGCGTCCGTGAGCGTGACCTGGCAGCACGCGCCCTCGGCCTCCGCGAGAGCGGGGTCGGCCAGCAGCTCGTCAAGGGTTCCGCGAAGCACCGCGAGGCGGTGGCTCGTGGACCAGCCGACCTCGCTCACGGACTCGAGGCCCCCGGCCTCGAACTCGAGAAGCCACACGCCCTTCGGCTGGCGCGCCTCACCGAAGGAATACGCGAGCGGCGAGCCCGAGTAGCGCACTCCGTCGGTGAGCCGCTGGCGTCCGTGCAGATGGCCGAGCGCCGTGTAGTCGACGCCCTCAAACGCCTCGACAGGGACGACGTCGAGCCCGCCGACGGCAAGCGCCCGCTCGCTCTCGGCGGGGACGCCGCCGGACGCGAAGGTGTGGGCCATGACCACGGAGTGCAGGGCCCCCACACCCGCGGCCGAACGCTCGCCGCGCCGGCGGCCGAGGTCGGCACGGATCCGCCCGACGGCGGCGCGCGTCACGGCGGAATGTCCCGCACCCTCCACGCCGAGTGCGTCCGCGACGAGGCGAGGCTCAAGGTACGGGACGCCGTAGACGGCGACCGCGAACTCGCCGGAGCCGTCGAGGATCACGGGATCGGCGAGCTCCTCGACGCGCGTCCGAACGTGGACCCCGGCGCGCTCGAGCAGGCGGGCCCCAAAGCCGAGCCGGACCGCCGAATCGTGGTTCCCGCTCGTGAGGATGACGCGCGCGCCCGCCTCCGTGAGGCGCACGAGCGTCCGGTCGAGGAGCGCGACGACGTCCACGCCCGGGAGGGCCCGATCGTAGACGTCCCCCGAGACGAGCACCGCCTCGACTTCCTCGGCGGCGACGAACTCCACGAGGCCGTCAAGCCACTCGCTCTGGGCAGCGAGCAGCCCGAGACCGTGGAACGACCGCCCGAGGTGCCAGTCCGAGGTGTGCAGGATCTTCATGGAAAAAAGCTAGCGGGTGGCACCGACATTCTTCGGTGCCACCCGCCGCGAGCCTCACATCCGGGCCCGATCGCTTGGTTCTGCCTACTTGGACTGGTCGAAGAAGTTCTTCGCCTCGTCCTCGTCGGTGCGGCGGGTCTCGGCGGCAGGTGCAGGCGTCGCCTCGCCGGCCGGGGCCTCGCCGGGCTCCTCCGCAGCGGCGTCGGCCTTCCGCTCGCCGGCCCGGAGCTCAGCCTCCCCTTCCGCAACGGAAAGGCCGGTGGTCGGCTCGCCCTCGACGGTCGTGAAGGACGGCGCGCCGGGCGCACCGGTGACGAGGACGTCCTCCTGCGAGCCGAAGCCGCGGAAGAGGAGGCCGGTGATGGCGGCACCGAGCAGCGGCGCGACCCAGAAGACCCACAGCTGGCCCAGCGCGCTCGGCTCGGCGAAGATCGCCGTAGCCGTCGAACGCGCAGGGTTGAGCGACGCGTTCGTGATCGGCGCGATCGCCTGGACGAGGATCGCGAGGCCAACACCAATGGCCCACGGGGCCACGCCCTTCGCGGCGCGCTTGGACGTCGCGGCGAGGATGATCGCGAGGAACGCGGCGGTCGCGACGACCTCGACGAGGAGGCCGGCGGCCAGCGGGAACTTGTTCGGCGACAGGTCGTCGACGCCGTTCGAGAGCTGCGTGAAGATCGTCTGGACGTTCGAGAGGTTCGGGAGCGTGCGCACCGTCACCCACAGGATGAGCGCGCCGATCGCGCCGCCCACGAGCTGCGCCAGGACATAGAGAGGAACCCGCTTCCACGGTGTGCGGCCGGCCACGGCCGTGCCGAGCGTCACGGCCGGGTTGAAGTGGCCCCCCGAGATGTGGCCGACGGCCGCGATGCCGACGCCGATGCTCAGACCGATCGCGAGCGGAGCCGGGAGGGGCGCGGTCTGCGGGTTGCTGAAGAGAGCGACGCCGAGGCCGCCGAAGACGAGCAGGAACGTGCCGAAGGCTTCGGCCGCGAGCTTCGCGACGATGCCGAACTCCTGGGCGGCCGCGGGGGCGGCCTCGGTGGTGGTCACCGCGGGGCTGGTCATGGGGATTCCTCTTTCGAGTCGTCGGTGGGGGCGGCCGCGTGCCGCCAAGCCCTTAGGGCTGCGCACCAGCGCCGGCCCTAGGGTGGCCGGGCCGGTGCCCGCCCACATCCTACCCTCCCAGAATGAGTGCCAAGATGGCGCTCGCGGCGAGCGCCATGAGCGCCACCGCGGCCATCCGCATGACGAGCGCTGGCGGCGCCGCCGTGCCGTGGACGAGTTCGTGGGCCCGCACCCATCCGCAGCCGATGAGGACGAGCGTCGCCGCCGTCGAGACCATCGCGCAGACCCCGAGCGCGGCGACGACGGCCGGCGTCCGCTGGCCAGCGCCCCCGAGCGCGAGCAGCCACACGCGCCAGACGAGGACATCGAGCACGGCGAGCGCCAGGAGCGTGCGCCGCCACGCGAGCGAGGTCCGCTCCGGCTGCAGGCCGGGATCCCGGCTCGGGGTCGCGCGGGGGTCGTCGGTCACGGGTGGAGCACCACGAGGATCGCGACGGTCAGCCCCGCCACCGCCACGACGGCAGTCATGCCGAGCAGCACGCGCGAGTACGGCAACTCACGGCCGTGGCGCATCGCCTGCTCCGAACGCGACCAGCGGCGGTACGCGAGGATCGTGAGCATGCCCCCGACCACCGCGAGCACCACGCACAGGCCGATCCGCAGCGGCGCCGGCGCAATGTTGGGCGTGAGCTGGTCGAGGCCGACCGCCCCAGCGAGGAGGGCGAGCGAGGTGCGCAGCCAGGCGAGGAACGTCCGCTCGTTGGCCAGCGAGAAACGGTAGTCAGGGGTCGTGCCCTGCTGGCGCCATTCGGGTTCGCGCACGCGGCTGCCTTCCATTAAAGGAGTACGGGTTCTCCTCGCAGAATACCCGCGCAGTAGCGGTACATTGCTGGAGTGACGAGCACGCCGAGCCCCACTTCGAGAATCCACGGCTGCCTCCTGGGCGCGGCCGCCTCCGAGGCCGCGGTCCTCGCGGGCGGCGCCGCCGGCACCGGGCCCGGCAATGGGGCGCTGCACCTCGGTGCGGCCGGCCAGCTTTCGTTCTATACGGCCGACGCGCTCGTCGAAGTCCTCGAGTGGGCCAACGCCGGGGTCTACGCGGACCAGACCGCGTGCGTGTGGCTCGCTTACCTGCGCTGGGCCGAAGCCCAGGGGGTCGCCCTCCCGGCCTCCGCGCCGTCGGCCCCGCCGCGCTGGATCGACACCCAGCCCGCCACGAATCACCAGCTCCCGGTCCGGCCCTCGTGGGTCGCCTCGCTCGCGGGCGGCGAGATGGGCACCCAGGCGCGCCCGCTCGGCGCCGCGTACGACGACGGCGCGGCCGCCGCGCGCTCGGCCGCGTTCGGGCTCGTCGTGGGAACCCCGGCGGACGCGGTCGCCGCGATGGCGCTCGACGGCGCCCACCTCACCCACGGGCATCCGAGCGCGGTCCAGGCCGCCGCGGCACTCGCGCTCGTCGTCCGGGAGCTCGCCGCGGGCGGGTCCCTGCGGAGCGCGATCGAGACGTCGTCATCGGTCCAGGCCGCCTCGCGGAATCCGGCGGCCGACGTCGCGAACGCCCTCGAAGGCGCGCTCACGGGCCGTCATGGTGGCGAACCCCGGTCCCCTGCGGCGCGAGCGCTCGGCGCCGCGCTCGAGGCGGCGCTTGACGCCGAGTCCGAGGCTGAGGACGGCAGGTTCCAGGCCGCCGTCGACCGCGCGGGCGCGGTGGGGCCGGACGCCGCCGCGATGACCGGCGCCCTGCTCGGCGCGCTGTGGGGCGCCGACGCCGTTCCCGAGGAATGGGCGCGCCGCCTCGAGGGCTCGGACATCGCCGCCGAACTCGCCGCGACGCTCGCGAGGGCATCGGGCGCGGAGGAGTAGCGCGCCCGAGGCGCGGCCGCCTAGTTCAGGATCTGCGCGTGTCGTTCAGGATCTGCGCAGCGAGATGTTGTTGCACGCCTCGCACACGCTCTCGGGGATGACGCCCGCGGCCTGGAGCTTGCCGAAGATCCAGCAACCGAGGCAGAACCCCGCGAACGCCTCGAGCGAGGCCGCGACGATGAGCAGCCCCAGGAGCACCCACGCGATCGGGGCGAGCCCCACGGCCCACAGGATCGCGGCGGCCGTCGAGAGCACGGCGCCGATGGTCTGGGCGAAGCGCTTCGGCGGTCCGGCGACGAGGCGAGCGCGGCCGAAGCGCGGCGCGATCACGTGCACGGCGAGCCGCCCGACCGGCGAGTAGCGTGGGCCGCCCGCGACGCGGAGCCAGAACCCGAGGGCGATGATCCACAGCGGCCAGCCCCACCCCAGCGTCAGTCCGAGCGCGAGCGTCACGAGGCTCAGCACCACGACGACGCCAGCGGTCGAGCGGGCGGCGTACTCGTTCACGGGATTCGGGAACTCGAACGCGCGGCGCAGGGCGCTGGTGCGGGTGGTCGCGGTAGCTGATCCGGTGGTAGTCACCGTCCCAGCCTAGGAACGCCGGCACGCCGCGAGGAAGGAATGTTGCGCTGTACTACTTGTTACCTCGGGCTACTTTCCGCGGCGTCCCCGCGTCACGCGCTCCGGGCTGGCCACGCCCCGCCGAGCATCTGGAGGAACTCGCCCTCCGAGAGCACCTCGACGCGGTACCCGGCGGAGCGCAGCTCCAGCGCCCGCCGGGCCTTGGAAGTCTTGGGCCCCGAGCCGCCCGCCGCGGTGCCCCTCGCGAGGTCCGCGGCGACGAAGCCGTCGCCGACCACGAGAAGCGTCGTGGCCCGCGTGACGGAACTCGCGGGCTGGGCACCGAGCGCCGCGGCTCGGCTCTTCGCCTCGGCCCGCGTCATACCCAGGCTTCCCGTGAAGACGATCCGGTGCCCGAACAGCGGGTGGGCGGGGTCGGCGGCGGGGTTCGCGGCCGGGTTGCCGCCCTCCTCGGGCCACGGCGCCCACGTGCGCCGGCCCGCGGGAACGGGCGCCGCCGCGCTCGGTGCGGGGCGGACGACGGCGCGGAGAGCCTTCGCGGTGGGCGCTGAGAACTCGTCCCGTCCCGGGATGAACTCGGAGTGACGCGGGAGCGCGAGGTGGAGGGACTCGTAGAGCCCTTCGACGCTCGTCGCGCCGTGGCGCTGCGCAATGTCCACGAGGATGCCCGCGCACGCGGCGGCGTCCTCGGTAGCGTCGTGGTGGTTCACGAGCGGGACGCCCGCTGCCTCCGCGACGAAGGGGAGCGAGTGCGAGGGCAGATCGTACGTGCGGCGCGAGAGCACCACGGTGCACGCGTAGTCGTAGGCCGGGGCGGCCATGTCAGAGACCTCGAGCGCCGAGCGGATGACGCCCAGGTCGAAAGCGGCGTTGTGGGCCGCGAGAACGTCGTCCCCGACGAAGCCGCCGATCTCGGCGAACAGCTCACCGAAGCGCGGGCGGCCCGCGACGTCGTCGGGCCGGATCCCGTGGATCGCGACGTTGCGGGGGTCGAATTCGTCGTGACCTGCCGGCGGCTGCATGAGCCACGTGGCGGTCTCCACGGCCTTCCCCGATCGGACCTTGACGAGCCCCACCGCGCACGGCGACCCGCGGAACCCGTTGGCTGTCTCGAAGTCGATTGCGGTGAAGTCCAGGGCCACGCGGCGAGCTTAGTCGCGCTTGGCTGCGCGGCCCGGGACCGCCACGCGCTACGGCGAAGTCCGGCACAACGTCACGCGCAAGGCAACGCACGGGGCGCCGGTACCCTTGGAGGGTGATCCGTGCCGCGCTGACCGAACTCGCCGCCACCCTGCCCGCAGCCGTCCAGCCAAGGACTGCCTCATTCCTCCCGGATTGGCTCAACCCCGACGTCTTCCTGCGGGACTCGCCGCTCGGCCCGTGGGTTGTGCT
This sequence comes from Sinomonas sp. P47F7, assembly GCF_049332655.1. GTDB lineage: Bacteria > Actinomycetota > Actinomycetes > Actinomycetales > Micrococcaceae > Sinomonas. The sequence goes on from NZ_CP186327.1 coordinate 2,932,230, forward strand.
CGTGATCTGCGCGATCATCTTCGCGGAGACGGGACTGCTGATCGGATTCTTCCTGCCGGGCGACTCGATGCTCTTCACGGCCGGGCTGCTCGTGGCCACCGGCGCGGTCAAGTTCAACATCTGGCTGCTCGCGCTGCTCGTCGTCATCGCGGCCATTCTCGGCAACCAGGTGGGCTATCTCATCGGTGCGAAGATCGGCCCCTCGCTGTTCAGCCGGCCCGATTCACGGTTCTTCAAGCAGGAGAACGTGCGCAAGGCCCACGCGTTCTTCGAGCGGCACGGCGGCCAGTCGCTCATCCTTGCTCGCTTCGTGCCGATCATCCGGACTTTCGTCCCCGTGATCGTGGGCGTCGCGGGGATGGATCGGCGGAAGTTCTTCCTCTACAACGTGCTCGGCGCCATCCCGTGGGGCGCGGGCGTGACCCTGCTCGGCGCTTGGCTCGGACAGTACGAATGGGTCGGGAAGAACATCGACCTCATCTTCGTGGTGATCGTGCTCGTCTCGATCATCCCGATCATCGTCGAGTTCGTGAAGGGGCGGCTCGCGAAGGGCCGTGCGGCGGCCACGGCGGAGGCAGCCGCCGCTGAGCGCAGCGAAGAGAACGAGCCCGAGCGCTGAGTCTGGCCCGGCTGGCGGGGCCTAGGCCGAGGGGCGGGGCGCGGAGGCGCGACCTCGCACCGAGCGCACCCCAGCCGCTGGGTCAGGCGTCGTCCGAAAGCGCCGCGACGATCTCCGGGAGCAGCGCCCGGAAGGCCTGCCCACGGTGGCTGATCGCGTTCTTCTCGTCGCGGCTGAGCTCGGCGCAGCTGCGGTCGAGGCCCTCGGGCAGCAGGATCGGGTCGTAGCCGAAGCCCCCGTCGCCGCGGGGCTCGTGGAGCAGCATCCCCTTGAGCTCGCCGTATTCGACGTGCTCGGTGGGCCCATCGCCGTCGTCCGCGGGAATCACGAGCGCCGCCGCGCACACGAAGGCGGCGCCCCGGTGCTCGTCGCGCACATCGGCGAGCTGGGCCAGGAGGAGCTCGAGGTTCGCGCGGTCGTCGCCGTGCCGGCCCGCCCAGCGCGCCGAGAAGATGCCCGGCGCTCCCCCGAGGACGTCGACGGAGAGCCCGGAATCGTCGGCGACGGCGATGAGTCCCGTCGCGGCCGCTACGGCGCGGGCCTTGAGGAGCGAGTTCTCGCCGAACGTCACGCCGTCCTCGACGACGTCGGGGCCGCCCACGGCCGCCGCGTCGACCACCTGGGTGTCGACGTCGAGCCCCGGGATCTGGCCGCGCAAGAGCTCGCGCAGCTCGCGGAGCTTGCCCTGATTGTGCGTCGCGAGGACGAGCCGGGGCCCCGACCCACGCCGACCGCTGTTGTTCCCGGCGCTATGATTCCGGGCGCTGTTACTCCCAGTGCCGTTATTCCCAGCGCCGTTGTTCCCAGGGCCGTTATTCCCAGTGCCGTTATTCCCAGCGCCGTTGCTCCCAGCGCCGGTATTCCCAGCGCCGTTGCTCCCAGGGCCGCCCGCGGCAGCCGCGCTCACGGGGCCGTCCGAAGCGCCTCGGCGAGCGTCTCGCGCTGAATGTCCGCGAGCTGGGCCGTGCCGATGAGCGCGAGGTCGAGGAGGTTGTTGAGCTCGTCGCGGTCGAACGGCGCACCCTCGGCCGTGCCCTGCACCTCCACGAACTTGCCGGAGCCCGTCACGACAACGTTCATGTCCGTCTCGGCGCGCACGTCCTCGACGTACGGGAGATCGAGCATGGGCACGCCGTCGATGATGCCGACCGAGACCGCGGAGACCGTGTCGACGAGCGGCTCCGCCCCCGGCTCGACGAGGCCCTTGTCCTTCGCCCAGCGCACGGCCTCCGCAAGCGCCACGAAGGCGCCCGTGATCGCCGCCGTGCGCGTGCCGCCGTCGGCCTGGAGGACGTCGCAGTCGAGCACGATCGTGTTCTCGCCGAGCGCCTCGGTGTCGATGATGGAGCGCAGCGAACGCCCGATGAGCCGCGAGATCTCGTGCGTGCGGCCGCCGATCCGGCCCTTGACCGACTCGCGGTCGGAGCGCGTGTTCGTGGCCCGCGGGAGCATCGCGTACTCGGCGGTGACCCACCCGCGGCCCTCGCCCTTGAGCCAACGCGGAACGCCCTCCGTGAACGATGCCGTGCAGAGCACGCGCGTGTTCCCGAACTCGATGAGAGCCGAGCCCTCCGCCTGCTTGGACCACCCACGCGTGATGCTGATGGGGCGCAGCTGGTCGGGGGCGCGCCCATCGGCGCGCACGGCAGAGGGACTCGCGGGAGTGCGTGGGGTCATGGGACCCAGCTTACGCGGATCTCACGGACGGAAGTCAGACGAGGTAGTGGACGCCCGCGACCGCGACCGAGATCGGCCCCGCGTACGCCTGCTGGGCCTCCGCGACGGTGCGATTCGCGTCGTTCCACACGGGAAGGTGGGTCAGGAGCAGGCGTTTGGCGCCGGCGTCGGTCGCGGCGTGGCCCGCGCGAAGTCCCGTGAGGTGCACGCCGTCGATCGCGTCGTCGCGGCCCTCGTGATACGCCGCCTCGCACAGGAACATGTCCGCCCCGCGCGCGGCGTCGACAAGCCCGGAGCACGAGTCCGTGTCCCCCGAGTAGGCCAGGACGCGGCGCTCCGTCGAGCCGTCGGCCTGCGGTTCCACGCACTCGATACGCATCGCGTACGCCTCGGCGATCGGGTGGCGCGCGGGGTGCACGGAAAACCGGAAGGGGCCGAACTCGACGGCCTCCCCCGGCACCCATGAGTGGAACTCGAAGTCCTCGTGCAGATCCGCCGCGGTCCCCATGTCGAGGGCGATCGAGAGGCGCCGCGCGGTCGCCTCGGGCCCCCATACGGGCACACGTCCGGACGGCCAGCCGTTGGGGTCCCAGTGGATCGCGACCTGCAGCCCTGTGAGGTCCATGCAGTGGTCGGGGTGGAGGTGGCTCAGCAGGACGCCGTCGATGTCGCTCAGGTCCATGTAGCGCTGCAGGACCCCGAGCGCTCCCGATCCGAGGTCCAAGAGGATGCGCCAGTCCCGTTCGCCGTCGTGCGCCGTCAGGAGGTAGCAGCTCGCCGGCGAGCTCGGCCCCGGAAAAGAGCCGCTGCAGCCGACGATCGTCAGTTTCACCCCTGCATCCTATCCGCGCCGCCCGCTGCGGGCCTCGCGGGGTCCACGAAATATGAGACGCGCCCCGCGAGGCCCCCGCGGTCCGCGCGGGCGGCCTCGAGCATCTCCGGGGTGATGCGCGCGAGGCTTCCCGTCGGGTAGTGGGCGGCGACGTGCTCCGCGTGCTCCACGCGCTGGACCTCGGGGCCGAGGAAGCGGCGCGCGAGGACCTCGAACTGCCCGGCCTCGCCCGTCGCGAGGAACGTGTGCCGGGGCGGCTCGGCCGAGCGGCGCTCAAGGCCGTGGCTCACGAGCGCGCGGTAGACGTCCTTCGCGGTCTCCTCCGCGCTCGAGACGAGGGTCACGCCGTCGCCCATGACGTAGCTGATGACGCCCGTGAGCAGCGGATAGTGCGTGCAGCCGAGCACGAGCGTGTCGACGCCGGCCTCGCGCAGCGGCGCGAGGTAGCCCTCGGCGGCCTCGAGAAGCTCAGGCCCCGTGGTCACGCCGGCCTCGACGTACGGGACGAAGTCGGGGCACGCGGCCGAGGTGATCTGGAGGTCCGGCGCCGCGGCGAACGTGTCCTCGTAGGCGCGGGATCCCACGGTCGCGCTCGTGCCGATGACGCCCACCCTGCCGTTGCGGGTCGCGACGACGGCGCGGCGCACCGCGGGCTGAATGACCTCGATGACCGGGATGCCGTAGCGCGCCGTGTAGCGCTCGCGCGCGTCGCGGAGCACGGCTGCGGACGCCGAGTTGCACGCGATGGTGAGGAGCTTGACGCCCGAGTCGACGAGCTCGTCCATGACGCCGAGCGCGTTCGCGCGCACCTCCGCGATGGGAAGCGGTCCGTAGGGGCCGTGGGCCGTGTCGCCGACGTAGAGGACGGACTCGTTCGGGAGCTGGTCGATGATCGAGCGCGCGACCGTGAGGCCGCCGACGCCCGAATCGAAGACCCCGATGGGGCGCTCGGAGCGCTCGAGCGTCGCGTCGTCGTCAGTGCTCTCAGTCCTGGCCACGGCCGCTCCCCGCTCCCTCGGGCCCGTTCCCGCGCCCACCGGCCCGGTAGCTCGCGAGCATCGCGTCGACGAGCGTCGTCTGGAGCCACGTCACGAAGTTGTAGACGAGCGCGAGGTAGGCGTCGACGTCGTCATCCCCCACGTCGGACCAGTCGGTAACCCCGTGGATCCGCTCCGCGTCCTGCTCGCTGTGGATCCCCAGGCGCTCGGCGAGGACGAGGCGCACGTCCGTGAGCGCCGTCGCCCAATGCTCCGCGCCCGCATCGTCGAGCAGGACGTCGCGCGACTCGAGGCCCAGCGACGCCGCGCGGAGGGCGCCAGCCTTGCCCTCCCGCAGCGAGCGCTCGGTGAGGCGCCGGAACTCGCGGGTCTCCTCGTCGTCGTCCTTCGAGACGTTCGGGAGGAGCCGCAGGAGGGCTGGATCCTCGGGCTCGGTCGCGTCGGGGCTGATGCCCACGAGCGCGGCGAGCGGGTCTTCCTCGGGTGCGTCGTCCGGCTCGAGGAGCGCGACGACGTCGCGGAACAGTCCGCGCAGGAGCTCGCGCTCGGCGTCCTCGAAGCGGCCGCTGATGCCGCGCCTTCCGTAGCTGAACGGCTCAGCCATCCTCGCCGGCCCTTTCGACCGTGGCCCACAGGCCGAAGGTGTGCATTGCGACGGCCTGCCGTTCGACGGTCTCCTTCGAGCCGTGCGAGACGATCGAGCGCCCCTCGGTGTGCACCTGCATCATGAGGGCATCCGCCTTCGCCTCCGAATAGCCGAAATACGTCTGGAAGACGTAGCTCACGTAGCTCATGAGATTGACGGGGTCGTTCCAGACGACGAGGTTCCACGGCACAATGCGCGCGGTGTCGGTTGCCGTCGTCGTCTCCTCGCTGAGGCTAGGTGCCGGTTCGGTGGCGACGCTCAAACTCATGGGCTCCATTCTAGGCAGGCCGCCTCGCGCCCCCTTGCATCCCACCCAACCCACCCCTGCAGCCCACCCCTGCGGCCCGCGCCGCTAGAGTGAATCCGTGACCTCTTCGAGCACGTGGGAAGCGCCCCGCACGTCACTGTTTACCGACCACTACGAGCTCACGATGCTCCAGGCCTCGCTCCACTCGGGCGCCGCCCATCGCCGGGCCGTGTTCGAGGTGTTCGCGCGCCGCCTGCCCGACGGCCGGCGCTACGGGGTGGTCGCCGGAACGGGCCGGCTCCTCGAAGGCATCACGGGCTTCCGGTTCAAGGACGAGGAGCTCGCGTTCCTCGAGCGCACCAAGGTCGTGAGCCGCGAGACCCTCGACTTCCTCGCCGACTACCGGTTTTCGGGCGATGTGTGGGGCTACGCCGAGGGCGAGGCGTACTTCCCGAACTCGCCGATCCTCATCGTCGAATCGACATTCGCGGAGGCGTGCATCCTCGAGACCTATCTGCTCTCCGTGCTCAACCACGATTCGGCGATCGCCTCCGCCGCATCCCGTATGACGATCGCCGCCAATGGCCGGCCGTGCATCGAGATGGGCTCGCGCCGCACGCACGAGGAATCGGCCGTCGCGGCGGCGCGCGCCGCCGTCGTCGCCGGCTTTGCCAGCACGTCCAACCTCGCCGCGGGCCTCCGCTACGGGCTCCGCACGGTCGGGACCGCCGCGCATTCGTTCACGCTCCTCCACGACACCGAGCGCGGCGCGTTCGAGGCGCAGGTCGCCTCAATGGGGCCGGGCACCTCGCTGCTCGTGGACACGTACGACGTCGAAACCGCCGTCCGCACGGCCGTCGAGATCGCGGGAGATCGCCTGGGCGCCGTCCGTCTCGACTCGGGGGACCTCATCGGCCAGGCGCACTGGGTGCGCCGCCTCCTCGACGAGCTCGGCAACGTCACCACGCGCATCGTCGTGACGTCCGACCTCGACGAGTACGCAATCGCGGCCCTCGCCGCGGCCCCCGTCGATTCGTACGGCGTGGGCACTTCGCTCGTGACCGGATCGGGCGCGCCGACGGCGTCGATGGTCTACAAGCTCGTGAGTCGCACCGACGACGACGGCGATTTCGTCGCCGTCGCGAAGGCGGCGAAGAACAAGCAGACCGTGGGCGGACGGAAGTACGCGTTGCGGCGGCTCGACGCGAACGGCGTCGCGACCGCCGAGGTGGTCGGGGTGGGCCACGTCCCCGAAGGCGACAGCAACGACCGGCCGCTCCTCGAGCACTTCGTCTCGCGCGGCGAGCTGCAGCCCGGTTGGACGGGCCCCGAGGGGGTCGAGCGGGCGCGAGCGCGCCACGAGGCATCGATGGCCGAGCTGCCCGCCGCCGCCCGCCGCATGCACCGCGGCGAACCGGTCATCCCGACGCTCTACGAAGGCGACTGAGCAGAAGGGTCGCGCCGAAGGGACGCTGCCTCACGGAGGGAGAATAGAGCCATGAAGCGAGCACTCATCATCGTGGACGTGCAGAACGACTTCTGCGAGGGCGGCTCCCTCGCGGTCGACGGCGGCGCGTCCGTCGCGTCGCGGCTCACTGGCTATGTCGCGGAGCACGCGGGCGACTACGGTGCGATCGTGACGACGCAGGACTGGCACATCGATCCGGGCGCGCATTTCTCGGAGCAGCCGGACTTCGTCGACACGTGGCCCGCGCACTGCGTCGCCGGGACCGCTGGGGCGGCGTTCCATCCGGACCTCGACGTCTCTGCGGTCGACGCGATGTTCCGCAAGGGCCAGTACGCCGCTGCTTATTCAGGCTTCGAGGGGCACCTCGCGCAAGCTGGGGACGCTGAGGGAACCTCGGACGACTCCCCCGGCCTCGACGAATGGCTCTCTCGGCACGGGATCACGGACGTCGACGTGGCCGGGATCGCGACTGACTACTGCGTCAAGGCCACCGCGCTCGACTCGGCCCGCGTGGGCTACCGGACGACCGTCCTCAAGGACCTCTGCGCCGGCATCGCCGACGACCTCGAGCCGACGTTCCGCGACCTCGAGTCGGCGGGCGTCCGCCTCGCCTAGCCGCAGGGTCACCACCGCTTGCGCCGTCACCTCCGCAGGGTCACCACCCCTTGCGCCGTCACCTCCGCAGGGTCCCCACCCCTTGCGCCGTCACCTCCGCAGGGTGGTCACTCACGCGGCGCGTTCACGGATCGCCGCCTTGATCAGCCTCACGACGCCTCGGAAATCTTCGCGAAGATCGTCAAGCCGAACGTGGATGACGATCCATCCTGCCTCCCGAAACGATCGGTCACGGCGAGCATCAGCCAACCGCTGTGCTTCTGTGTCGTGACAGGATCCCTCGTACTGGACGACGATTTTGAGTTCTCGATAGCCCATATCGCCTGACGGTGAATACGGATTCCCCGGGCTCAGCGAAATCTGCAGTTCCGGTTCCGGGAGTCCGGCGTACACCAGGGCGAGCCGAAGGAGAGTTTCGGGAACGGAATCCGATCCCACCCGCATGTCGTCCAAGGCTAGTCGGCATCGTGCTACCCCTTTCATCTTGGGATGAACCGAGAGCATTTCTAGCAGTGATTCGCGCGTCGCGTACGGCTCGGACCGCCGTCTCTCAAGGCTCGGGCGGGGAATCCGGAGAAGATGGTCACCGAGTGCCACGAGCTGCTCATGCGGCAATTGCATCGCCAGATCTAGCCAAGTGCGCGCTGGCGTCGTCATTCGCATGCCGTCCACTACGCAGAGTTCCGAAGGGCGGAACCGAACCTCGTGCCCCACGACTCCCCTTCGCCTTACTCGCGGGAGGCCATGGGGTTTGCTCAGATGCAGCAGCCCATGATCCGAAAGCCACGGGGGCACCGGCATTCCTAAGACAGCGGCCGCTGTCTGATGGGAGCCCCACGCCCCCGGTGTGACGGCAAGGTGAACCCGGAGCCGCTCGGCAAGGGCCGGTTCCGTGACCGCTGGCACGTAGATCATCCGGCTCAATCGAGTCAGGTCCGAAGCGCGGAGTCGGCCTCGCGAGACTGCTTCGGCAGCGGCCTCCGAGTGGGTGAATGGGCGAACAGCGAGCGGTTCGGGAAGGTGCGAGAGCTTGGTCATACCCCAGTTTCGCGGACCTCAGCTGGGGAGGAGTTCAGTTATCCACAGGCACCCCGCAGACGTGACGGCGCAACCCGAACGCACCCCGCGGACGTGACGGCGCAACCCGAACGCACCCCGCGGACGTGACGGCGCAACGGGGTTAGCGGCCCACGAACCAATCCTGCAGCTTCTTCAGCCGCGCCCGGATCTGCTCCTCGTTGGCCTGGGCGACGGCGGGCCCGCCGCACAGCTCGCGGAGCTTCGTGTGCACGACGCCGTGCGGAGTCCCCGTGCGCGCACTCCAGGCCGATACATTCTTCGCGAGCTCGTTCCGGAGATCCATGAGCCTGCGATGGTCCGGGACGCCGGCGGGCGACGACGTGGGCCCCGTGCCCTTGCGCCGCGACACGTGCTCCTGCTGGCGCTGGCGCAGGAGCATCGCGACCTGCTCCGCGTCGAGCAGCCCGGGGATGCCGAGGAAGTCGAGCTCCTCTTCGGAGCCGACTTCGCCCCCCATGCCGAACTCGCCGCCGTCGAAGAGGACGCGGTCGAACGCGGCCTGCGACTCGAGCGCCTCGTATTTGCCCTTTGCGAGCGTGTCGGAGGCCTTCTCCTCGCGGTTGGCCTCGTCGATGAGCGATTCCTCGAGGTCCATGAGCCCGTCCTCGTCGGAGGACGGACGGTCGAGCGCGTGGTCGCGTTCGACCTCCATCGAGTTCGCGAGCGCCATGAGCTGCGGGACCGAGGGCAAGAAGACCGACGCGGTCTCTCCTCGCTTGCGGGCGCGCACGAAGCGCCCCACGGCCTGGGCGAAGAACAACGGCGTCGACGTCGACGTCGCGTACACGCCCACGGCGAGCCGTGGCACGTCGACCCCCTCGGACACCATGCGCACGGCGACCATCCACCGGGCGTCGCCGTCGGCGAACTCCTCGATCCGGTTCGACGCCTTCGCGTCGTCGGACAGGATGATCGCGGGCGATTCGCCCGTGATCTTCTTGAGCTGCCCGGCGTACGCCCTCGCGTCGTCGTGGTCCGTCGCGATGACGAGGCCGCCGGCGTCGGGCACGGTGCGCCGCACCTCGGTGAGCCGCCGGTCGGCGGCGGCGAGGACGGCGGGAATCCACTCGCCCTGGGGGTTGAGCGCCGTGCGCCACGCCTGCGCGGTGACGTCCTTCGTGACGGCAGCCTCGCCGAGCGACGCCGCCATCTCCTCGCCCGCGCTCGTGCGCCACCGCATCTGCCCCGAATACGCCATGAAGATGACGGGACGGACCACGTGGTCGCGCAGCGCCTGCCCGTAGCCGTACGTGTAGTCGGCCTTCGACCGGCGGATCCCGTCAGGGTCCTCGGCGTAGTCGACGAACGGAATGGGTGACGTGTCGGAGCGGAACGGCGTTCCCGTGAGCGCGAGCCGGCGCACCGCGGGCTCGAACGCCTCGCGGAGGCCGTCGCCCCACGAAAGCGATTCGCCGCCGTGGTGGATCTCGTCGAGGATCACGAGCGTCCGCGCTGCCTCGGTCTTCGCGCGGTGCAGGAGCGGCTTGCTCGCGACCTGCGCATAGGTCACCGCGACGCCACGGAAGTCGCGGCCGTGCTGACCGTCGGAGTTCTTGAAGTTCGGGTCGATCGCGATCCCGACACGCGCCGCAGCGTCGGCCCACTGCCGCTTGAGGTGATCCGTCGGGGCGACGACCGTCACGCGGTTGACGAGCCCCTGCTCGAGGAGCCTCGACGCTATGCGGAGCGCGAAGGTCGTCTTGCCTGCGCCGGGCGTCGCGACGGCGAGGAAGTCGCGCGGGGCGCGGTCGAGGTACCTGTCGAGCGCCTCCTGCTGCCACGCTCGGAGCTTGGGAGCCGTGCCCCACGCGGCACGTTCGGGGTAGGCGGGAGGAAGCGAGGGAGCGGCCGAAGGCCCTGCGGGGTGGGCGGGAGAAGTCTGCGCGTGGTGGCCAGGGTTGTTTTCCTGCCCGCCGAAGAGCGTTTCCGTCACGCGCGTCCCGCTTCGCGAACGACGGGCGACGGCGCGCGCGTCCTCGAGCCGGCCACGGAACCGAGGAGGGCGGAGACGGCGAGCATGCCCACGAGAAGTGCGAACACGCCGGCCCCCGGGACGCTGCCGGGGGTGAGGAGCAGGGAGTAGAGCGTTCCGGCTCCGGCGGTTCCAATCACTCCACCGAGCATATCGGCCAACTGGAGCGAGGCCGAATTCCTCCCGCGCTCGGCCGCGTCGCTCAGGTCGAGGAGCAGCACGGACGTCGTCGTGGTCGCGAGGCCCATGCCCATCCCCGCGACGGCCCAGGCCCCCGCGAGCAGCCACGGAGTCGCCTGCGCCGCGACCACGGCCGCGACGCCTGCCATGCACGCGGCGAGAAGGGCCGGGCCAACCACGAGATACGTGGGCCGCGCGAGCCACCCCTTGGTCTGCACGACCGAACCCGCGGTCCACCCGATCGCCCCGCCTGTCAGCGCAAGCCCCGCGATCGAGGGCTCGAGCCCGTAGCGGTCCACGAGCATGAGGGGGATGAACGCCTCGGCGCCGAAGAAGGCAAGCGTGAGGAGCCCGCGCACCACGATGACCGCGGGCAGGCCGCGGGCCACACGCACCACGCCGCGCGGGAGCAGCCGGGGGATCGTGACGACCACGGCCACGAGACCCGCGAGGCCGAGGAGTCCCAGCGCGAACGGGTTCACGGCCTCCCTCGTCTGCGGATCGGCCAAGGACTGCGTGGCCCACTGCGCCGCCGCGACGCCGGCGGCAAGCGCAAGTCCGAGGAGGGCGCGCCGTCGTCCTTCGCCGGCGCCCATGGCGTGCTCCTGAGGCGCGCCGAGGCTCCGCACGCGGGGCCATGTGAGCAGCACGGCGACGACGACGATCGGCGCGACGCCGAAGAACGCCCACCGCCAACTCGCGTGCTCGGCGAGCAGCCCGGACACGTACGGCCCGACGAGCGACGGCACCACCCAGGCCGCCGAGAACCAGCCGAACAGGACGGGCTGAAGCGCGGCCGGGAGCGCCTGGCCGATGATGACGTAGACGGGCACAATCATGAATCCGGCTCCGGCCCCCGAGACCATCCGGCCGAGCGTGAACGCGCCGAAGTCCCAGGCCCCGCCGCACAGGAGCAGGCCCGCAGTCATGAGGCCGAGGCCCGTCAGAAGCGACGGCCGCGCCCCGGCGACGTCGCACCACGAGCCCGCCGCGGCGGTCGCCGCCATCGAAGCCGTGAGGTAGAGCGAGAACGCCAGACCATACGCTCGGGCTCCGCCGAGCTCGCTCGCGACCACCGGCATCGCTGTCGTGACGGCCATCGCCTCGAACGCGCTGCAGGTGACGATCGCGAGCAGACCGACGACGAGCCCCCGGTAGGCCCGGGACATGAGCCCCTGGGCCTCGCGGACCGCCACTTAGGCGTCGTTGCCCGGGCGCAGCCCCTCGTAGATCTCTTTGCAGGTGGGGCAGACCGGGAACTTCTTGGGGTCGCGACCCGGCGTCCAGACCTTGCCGCACAGGGCGATCACGGGCTCGCCTGTGAGGGCGGACTCCATGATCTTCTCCTTGCGCACGTAGTGCGAGAAGCGTTCGCGATCGCCCGGTTCGAGCTCCTCGCGGACCTCCTCGCGCTCGATCGTCGTGGTCGAGCCGGAGGTCGAGGGGTCCCGCGGATCGTTCCCGTACGGATCGAAGGGGTCAGCTGTGCTCATGCGTCCATGCTAGCAACGGGCCCCGACACTGATGATGGTCTTGCCCCGGGGGTCATGGCTCAGGCACCGACTGTCGGCCTGCTGGTCTGACCATCATTTGGACCGTCTGGCCCTCGGGGTTCCGCTCGCCGGCCGGGCGGACATGACCTCATAAGAGCCTGGCGAAGCCTCATCAGTGTCCTGTCTGCTCGCCCGACCGGCGTCGACCCATCCGATCGACACGGAAGGCATTTCCATCATGACAGTGACAGCACTGGATCCCGGCACAGTCATCGGCGGGATCGACACCCACGCCGACACCATCCACGTCGCGGCGATCGACCCATGGGGCAGGGAGCTCGGCGACAGGGAGTTCCCCACAACCCCGAAGGGGTACCGGCAGGCGCTGGCTTTCCTCGCCGGCCACGGCGACGTGGCCGGCATCGGGATCGAAGGCACCAGCTCCTACGGACTGGGCATCGCCAGAGCCGCCGTCGAGACCGGCCTGGAGGTGTTCGAGGTCGTGCGTCCCGAACGCGCCGTGCGGCGCCGCGAGGGCAAGTCCGACCCGCTCGACGCCTATCAGGCCGCCCGTGCGGTCCTGTCGGGACGGGCGAGCGGGGCGGCGAAGTCGGCCGAGGTCACCGCGCTGCGTGCCCTGCACAACGCCCGCAGGTCGGCGGTCAAGGCCCGCCAGGCGGCCCAGGTCCAGATCCGCCAACAGCTGGTCACCTCGCCGCCGGAAGTCCGGGAGAGGTACCGCAGCCTCACCCCGGGCCGTCTGATCCAGGCACTGGCCGGGTGCAGGCCCGGTGTCCACGCCGATCCAGAAGAACGGCTCGTGCTCACGGCGCTGAAGTCCATCGCGCAGCGCCACCGGAACCTGACCGAGGAGATCAACAGGCTCGACGCCGAGCTCACCGCGATGATCGAACAGGCCGCGCCCCACCTGCTGCACCTGCACGGCGTCGGGAGCACCACCGCAGCCCAGCTGCTCATCACCGTCGGCGGCAATCCAGACCGGCTGCGCAGCGAGGCATCGTTCGCTGCCCTGTGCGGCACCGCACCGGTCCCGGCGTCCTCGGGCAAGACCACCCGCCATAGGCTCTCCCGCGGCGGCGACCGGCGCGCGAACAACGCCCTTCACACGATCGCGCTGGCCCGCATGCGCAACCATCCCCCCACCAAGGCCTTCGTTCACCGCCAACGCGAGCGCGGGCGTTCGACCCCCGAGGTACTGCGCCTCCTCAAGCGCGCCATCGCCCGCGAGATGTTCAAACAGCTCACCAGACCACATCACGACCTCGGCGTGCACGACCTCCGCCCAGCCCGGCTGGCCAAGAACCTCACCCTCCAAGCGGCCGCCACCGCCCTCGGACTCGCACCGATGACCATCAGCCGCACGGAACGAGGCATATCGGTCACCCCAGAAGTCGTCGCCCGCTACCGCGAATGGCTCAACACCGCTTGACCACACATAGGAGCTTCAGTGGCGGCCGGGCGGCACCGTCGCGAGGCGTCCGACGGCGCGCGCGTCCTTGAGGATCACGACCCCCCGGCGTCAGCCCACCTTGGTCAGCGCCGCATACACCTCAGGGCCCCGCCGGTCGAGCCAGCTCCCGCCGAGCCACGTGCCGAGCGTGGCCAGGGCGCCGCCCAGGACGAGGCCGACCACGAGCGCCGCCCAGCCGAACGCGCCTCCGCCCGCTCCCGCGGCGAGCACCACGAGCACGATCTCCGGCAGGACGAGCACGCCGAGCCCCACGAGGCCGCCGAGCTGGACGAAGATCGTTTGTGCCGTGTTGCCCGGCGGCCGCTTGAACGGGCTCTCGCCGGGGAGCGGCACGGCCACGACGAAGCGCGACGACACGACCGATGCGAGCCCAACGCCGCTCAGGAGCACCCCGAACACGAGCCCGAGATACGCGGGAAGGAGCTGCCAGCGGCCCGAGACCGCGAACGGCACGAGCGTGATGAGGATCGCGACCGGGACGGCGAACGTCAGGAGCGCGAGCGCCCTCCCGCGCCGGTCGTCGCTGCCCCGGACTCCGGCGGAGAGATGGAGCGCGAACGCCGTCGAGTCGTACGAGATGTCGCTCGCAAGCGACCACGCGAGCAGGAACGCCGCGAGCGGCCCCGAGAGGAGGAACACCTCGGAGTTGTGGCGCTGGACCGAGGAGAAGTAGAGGATCACGGGCAGGAGCGGCACGATGATGAGCGCGGCGGCGTAGCGCGGGTCCCGGATCCAGTACGTGAGCGAGCGCGCCGCAATGGCGCCCCACGGGGTGGCGGGCATCCAGCCGAACGCGCCGATCCCGCGGCGCGCCGCAGCCTTGCCCCCGCTCGAGGACCGGCTCGCCGGGGTCACGAGGGCCCGCGCGAGCGCTCGTGACCAGCCCCACGCCGCGAGAGCGAGCGTCGCCGCGGCGATCGCAAGCTTCGCGAGGCCGCCCAGCACGTCACCCTCGGCGACGGAGGCGGGGGCCGAGAACGCCGCGCCGAGCGGCGTCCACGCAAGCACGCTCGCGAGGGAGCGCAGCGCGGCGGCGTTCATCTCGATCCCCCGCGCGGTCAGGGCGATGATGGGCCCGAGCAGCACGAGAGGGATCATGAGCAGGATGCGGCTCGCCTCGCGGAACCGGCGGTTGGAGGCGAGGTCCGTCACCGCGCTCGCGACGAGCCGGCTCGCGACGACGCACAGCGCGAGGGCGAGCAGCGCGCCGAGGACCGCGGCGGCGAAGGCCCCGACTCCGCGTGACCACGTCACGGTCGTCGCAGCCAGGGCGATCATGGTGCAGACCCCGGGAACCCCGATGAGCCCCGCGACGGCCTGCCCCGCGAGCAGGCGCGGCAGCGGGATGGGGAACGGCGCAAAGCGTCCCGGATCGAGCGTGAGGTCGACCCCGGAGATGAGGATCGGGGTGAGCGCCCACCCGACGATGAGGGCGGACCCGCCCAAGACCACAACCGTCTCGGCGATGTCCGAACCGACGAGTCGCAGGGCGATGAGCCCAGTCACCGCGAGAACGAGGATGCCGAGCCCATACAGCGACGCAACGATGAGGCCCACGAGCTGCCCCACGCTCCGGCGCAGCCCGTTGCGCAGGAGCACGAGCTTGAGCGTTATCAGGTGTGCAACCACGAGAGTCCCTCCGTGGGGCCGTGACCACCGACGAGTTCCACGAAGCGGTCCTCGAGGGTCGAGCCGGCGCGCACCTCGTCGACCGTGCCCGCCGCGAGGATGCGCCCCTGGGCGACGACGGCGACGTGGTCGCACATGCGCTGGACGAGGTCCATGACGTGGCTCGAGACGATGACGGTGCCGCCCGAGCGCACGTAGTCCGTGAGGATGTTGCGGATGTTCGCCGCGGAGATGGGGTCCACCGACTCGAAGGGCTCGTCGAGGACGAGCAGACGCGGCGCGTGGACAAGGGACGCCGCGAGCGCGATCTTCTTGGTCATGCCGGCCGAATAGTCGACGACGAGCGTCCGCGCGTCGCCCGCGAGATCGAACGCCTGGAGCAGATCCGCGGTCCGCTGGGCGACCGTGCGGCGGTCGAGGCCGTGCAGGAGCCCCGCGTACGTGATGAGCTGCTCGCCGCTGAGCCGGTCGAAGAGCCGGACCCCATCGGGCAGGACCCCCATGAGCCGCTTGGCCGCGAGCGGATCGCGCCACACGTCGACGCCCAGCACGATCGCGGTGCCCGCATCAGGACGGAGGAGCCCCGTGGCCATGGACAGTGTGGTCGTCTTGCCCGCACCGTTCGGGCCGACGAGTCCGTAGAACGAGCCGGCTGGCACATCAAGGCTGATGCCGGCCACGGCTGGCTTCCCGCCGAACGACTTGACGAGCCCCCGAAGCGAGAGGGCAGGTCCGAGAGGGGCCACGTCGCGGCTGGGCGCCGAGAATGAGGGCACAGTCATGACCTCACGCTAGCAATTGCTGAGGGCCGCGCGAATCAGCCGAACGGACGACGCCCCCCGGATGATCTCCGGCCCAACCCAGGCCTGGCGAGAATTAGGGCTGGCCGCGGAGGACGAATTAGAACAGCGCTCGGGCGAGCTGCTGGCGTGCCGCGCTCACGCGCGGATCGGCCGGGCCCACGACCTCGAAGAGCTCGAGCAGGCGCAGGCGCGCTGCCTCGCGCTCGGGCCCGAAGTTCCGGCTGATATACCCCACGAGCCGAGCGAACGCGTCCTCGACGTGGCCGCCGGCCGCGTCCAGGTCCGCAACGACGAGTTGCGGCTCGAGTTCGTCCGGGGTCTGGGCCGCCAGCTCGCGGGCGTTATCCGCCTCGGCCTGATCCAGGCCCTGGGTCCGAACCACGAGGTGCACCTGAGCGAGGGCGGCTTTGGCATCGTGATCGGCCGGGTTCTCGGCGAGCGCCTTCGTGAGCGCCGCGTCGGCGGCACCGAGGTCGCCGCGCTCGAGCGCGTCGAAGGCCTCCTGGTGGAGCGGCGGAAGGGGCGGCTCGGAAGCGGGGGCCGAGGGGGCGCCGTCGGCCGTTCCGGTGACGCCGTTGGCCTCGGCGACCCGCAGCAGCTCGTCGAAGAGCTGGCGCGTCTGCGCGGTCGCGGCAGCGCCCTGGAAAAGCGGGATCGGCTGGCCCTTGAGGAACGCGATGACCGTGGGCACGGCCTGGATCGCGAGCGCTTGAGCGAGCTGCGGGAACGCCTCGATGTCCGCGGTCGCGTACGCGAGGCGGCCGCCGTACGCAGCGACCTCGGGTCCGAGGTCATCGCGGACGCGCTGCGACTCGGGCGAGTACTGCGCCCAGAGCGCGACGACGACCGGAACCTGGGCGGAGAGCTGGACGAGCTCGGGGAAGCTCGCCTCGTCCACCTCGATGGCTCCGGCGGCGCCCGGCGCAGCGCCCGAGGCCGCCGCGGGCGCCTCGGCGCCAGCTGGGGCGGAGGCGTGCTGGGGCGGGGCGGCGGTGGCGCGCGCCTTGAGCGCCGAGAGGTCGACGGCGCCCCGCAGGCTCGCGGGGGGCAGAGGGCTGGGCTGGCGGGAACCGGGAACGCTCATGGCTCCACCATAGTGCGAGGGACGGAACCGCTCACAGCGGTTCCGCCCCTCGCGAAGTCCTCAGCGCGCCACGCGCGAGTACCCCTGTGGTCCGAGCGTCAGCTCACACTCGCGCCGACCAGGTTGCGCGTGCCCGCGACGAGCCACAGGGATTCCTTGCTGCCGGCCGGCGGGATGTAGAGCACCACGGACTCGAGGAATTTGAGCGTCATCGAAGTCTTGGCCTCCTTCCCGCCCGCAAGGGCCGCCGCGTCGTCGTTCACGGTGAGCTTGTCGCCCGTGGCCTTCGGCGTTCCGGTGATCGCGAACTCGAGCGGCGCGACGACGACGGCCCCGCCGTCGGCCGTGCGGTAGGCCGCCGCGTCGTTGCCGGTCGTGTTGTGGGCGAACTTCATGTCGCCGTTGGGGGTTGACTTGATGACGTCCTGCTCGTAGCCGACCGTGTCCTTGATGTACGCGTTGTCGGGGATCTTGTCCTTCCACCCGTCCCCGCCCGAGAGCCGGTCGCTGAGGCCGTGCAGCGCGTCGATGGGCGAGAACGCGAGGCCGGTCTTGAAGTCGAGCGGGATCTGCTGCGCGCCGGCCTTGAGGGCGTTCGGGAACGTTGAGCCCGGCAGGAGCGGGGCGGCCTCGACGAGCCGGTAGTTGGCGCGCGCGTTGTCCTGGCGGAGCGTCAGGATCTGGGGCGTCGAGTTGCCCTCGCCCTGCGTCACGGCCATGACGGTGCGCGGCCACGTGCGCTGGGTCGGCACGACGCTCGTGAGGAGCCGCGTTCCGCGGATCGGGCTGAGGGCGGCCATCGTCGCGACGGACGCGCGAATCTTGTAGTTCTGCGTCCGCGCCTGCAGCGCCGATTCCGCGACGCGCGGCTCGAGCTGCTTCGGGTCCTTGGCCTGATCCGCCGCCGCGACGGCCGTGCCGACCTGGTCGAGGATCCGCTGGAGCTGTTCGTCGATGAGCACCTTGTCCTGGGGCGCCGGCGCGGCGGCGGAGTCCGAGGGACTCGCCGACGGGCTCGGGGGCGTCGTGGCGTGGGCCGCGGTGCCCCCCGCGATGAGCGAAAGGACGACGGCGGCCGCGGCCGCGGCGGTTCGGCCCACCGTGCGGCGCTCGGCAGTGTGGGGCGCGCCCGGCTGATCGGGGGCGTGGCCCGCCTGGGCCTCCGCGGCGTTGGCCCCCTCAGCGGGATGCCCCTCGGCGGGGTTGCCCTCGACGGGGCGGCCCGCTCCGGGGCCGCGGCGCCGAAGCACGAGAAGCACGATGCCGCCCGCGAGCAGGATCGCGCCGCCCACGACGAGCGGAACGGCCCACGGGGTCGTCTCGTTGCTCGGCCACGTGATGGTGATGTCGGTCGGCGCCGGCTTGGTGCCGTCGGTCGCGAGCACGATCTGCCAGTCGCCGTCACCCGGGAGATCCCAGTGGTAGTCGAGCGAGCCGGAGGCGCTCTGGGTCGTCGCGAACGTATCGGCTCCGGCCGGGGACGGCGCGGTGGGGTCGCCGTCGGTGGACGTCGCGGTGAGCATCTTGCCGTCGGACGACGCGCCGTCGATCGTCGTGTGGGCGGTCTTGCCGACCCACGCTGAGACGTCGTCGGGGCGGCCCACGGCAAGGACGAAATTGCCGTCGCCCTTGATGCTGACGTCGGCCTCGCCGCCGCGCAGATCGCGCAGCTTGGTGTCGAGGACCGTCAGCGGGGCCGCCTTCGTATCGGCCGGCAAGGTCGCGGTCACGGTCTTAGGCGGAGCCCAGAAGGTCAGCTGGCCGATACCGGCCACGAGAGCTATCAGGCCCAGCAGCACAAGCGCGGCTGCGGTCTTGACTCGCACAGGAAAACACCTCAGATCGGGGGACGGAACCTACTAATGGTAACCAAATCGTGACCTGATCCCCCATTCGGGGTCTCGGGAACCGCTCTCCCACAGCCCTGCCCGGACCCCGCCGAAGCCCGGAACGGCGCGGCTGATAGGGTGACGAAAGGTCTCATGGGAAGGCAGGACTGTGGCTGACGAAATCCGCCCGACGCCCGAGGAATCGCCCGCCCAGCCCGGCGGGCACGGCGACGAGGGGACGCACGCAAACCGTGCCCAGTGGGAGCACATGCGCTCCATCGCGAGCCGCCTGCGCCGCCCCCTTCCGGGTGCCCAGCCGCGCGTTCGCTTCCTCATGCCGCCCGTCGACGAAGCGGGCGAGGCGGACGAGGACGAGGGCCTCGGAACGCCGGGGCCGCGCATGTCCTCCAAGCACCCCATCTACATCGGCTTCATGGGGACGGTGGGTGTCGGGATCGCGCTCGGCCTCTACTCGATCGCGCAGCACACGACCCAGCTGCTCGTCTGGATTCTCGCGGCACTCTTCATCGCGCTGGGCCTTGACCCCGTGGTCCGGTGGCTCGAGGGCCGCAGGCTCCCCCGCGGGCTCGGGATCGCGATCACGCTCGTGGCGCTCTTGGGCGTTTTCGCGGCGTTCTTCGGAACCCTCATCCCGACGATCGTCGACCAGGTCACCCAGCTCGTGAACGCGTTCCCGGGCTGGATCACCGACTTCCTGCATTCCGACTTCTACAAGAGCGTCGACGAGCAGTTCGGCATCAAACAGCGCGTCACCGAGGAGCTGCAGAAGTTCGGCCAGGACTCGCAGGCCATCACCAACATCTTCGGCGGCGTGCTCGGAGTCGGCTCGACGATCGCCAACACCGCATTCGGCGTGCTCGTCGTCCTCGTGCTGAGCCTCTACTTCCTTTCGGCGCTCCCCGCCATGAAGGCGTGGGGCTACCGGCTTGCGCCGCGGACCCGGCGAGCGCGAGTCGAGGCGCTTTCCGAGGAGATCACGCGCGGCGTGGGCAACTACGTGATCGGCCAGGTATGCGTTGCGGTGCTCAACGCGACGTTTGCGTTCATCGTCATGTCAATCCTGCACGTCCCGTTCGCGGCGCTGCTCGCGTTCGTGGTCGGCTTCCTCGCGTTCATCCCGCTCGTGGGCGGCGTGGTCGCGGGCACGACGATCGTCCTCGTCGCGCTCACGCAGGGCTGGCAGACGGCGCTCATCATGGCCATCGCCTACTTCGCGTACCTCCAGTTCGAGGCCTATTTCGTCTCGCCACGCATCATGCAGAAGGCCGTCGCGGTCCCCGGACCGGTCGCCGTCATCTCGGTCATCGCCGGCGGGACACTCCTCGGCGTGCTCGGGGCGCTCATCGCGATCCCGACGGCAGCAGCCGTCATGCTGCTCATCCGCGAGGTCTTCATCTCGCGCCAAGACCAGCACTGACGCGGACGACGGCGGGGCCCACCCGCCGTCGTCCGCGCCAGCCCGCCGTCGTCCGCGGCAGCATTCTCGAAGGCCGGATCAGCCCGCCGCGATCGCGAGCGGGCCCTCCCACGCGGTCGGAAGCACCGCCGGATGGCCACCCGGGGCGACGACGCTCACGATCTCGCCCAGGACGCGCTGAACGAACTTCTCGCCGACCCAGAGGTGCTTCGCACCGTCGACCCGCACGACCTTGGCGTGGGGGACGGCCGCGAAGCGCTCGGCTGCCTCCGCCGGGCGCAGGTAGTCGTCGAACTCGGGAACGAGGACGGTGAGCTGCTTGCCGCTCGCGGCCCACGCCGCGAGGTCTTCAGCGCCCGCGCGGTGCAGCGGCGGCGAGAGCAGGATCCCGCCCTCGATCTCCGGCTCGACGGGCGGGAGCGCGCCATACTTGAGCGCGAGTTCGGTGCCGAAGGACCAGCCCACGAGCCAGCGGTTGGGCAGTCCGCGCTCCGTGGCGAAGCGGACCGCCGCCTCGACGTCCGCGCGCTCGCCCACCCCTTCCTCGAAGCTGCCCTCGCTCGTGCCCCGCGGGCTCGACGTGCCGCGCGTGTTGAAACGCAGGACGGCGATATCGGCGAGCGCGGGAAGGCGGAACGAGGCCTTGCGGAACACGTGCGAGTCCATGAAGCCGCCGTGGGTCGGCAGCGGGTGGAGCGTCACGAGCGTGGCCACGGGGTCCCGGTCTAGCGGGAGTGCGAGCTCGCCCACCAGGGTGAGGCCATCCGCGGTGCGCAGCTCGAAGTTCTCCCGCAGGGCCGGGAGCACCGTGTTGGCGCGGATCTCCGCCGGGCCTTCGGACGGGCTGAACTCGTAGGACGCGGGGTCGAAAGGCATGAGCCCCAGCGTAGTCGGCGTTCCCGGGCCTGCATGCGGCTTCAGCGGTACTTGAACGTGCGCGTGCGCCAGCAGTGCGTGTGCCAGTGCCGGCGCTCGGCGATGCCCGCCTCCTCGCCGAAAAGGTGATCGTCGGCCCACACCACGAGGTGGGCCACGCCCGGCGGGATCGTGCGCGAGCAGCCCGGGCACGTGTAGTCCTTCGCGGCGCTGCGGGTGGTCACCTGGCGAACCCGCCAATCGCCGTCGGGCGCGGACTCGAGCCGCGCGAAGCCCGCGAGCACGCGCTCGAGGTCGAAGTCCTCGCCGTCCTCCGGACGGGCGTCACGGGCCTGGCCGGGCGGTCCGGACGTCGGGTGCCCGGGGCGTCGGGGACGGCGGGGTCGGTTGGCGCGGGGCATGGGACTATTCTGACGCGTCGCTCCCAGTGCAAGCGCCGGGCTGTAGAGTTCTCGGGTGCGACTCGTCATTGCCCGCTGCTCCGTGGACTATGAAGGCCGGCTCAAGGCCCATCTCCCGCTCGCGACGCGCCTCCTGCTCGTCAAGGCGGACGGCTCCGTGCTCGTGCATTCCGACGGTGGCTCGTACAAGCCGCTGAACTGGATGAGCCCGCCGGCCACGCTCCGGGTCACGTCGGCCGATTCGGAGGGCGTGGCGTTCGACGAGGGCATCGTCGAGCAGTGGACCGTCCAGTCCGCGAAGACGGACGACCGCCTCATCGTGAACATCTACGAACACCTGCACGATTCGAGCCACGAGCTCGGGGTCGACCCCGGGCTCATCAAGGACGGCGTCGAGGCGGACCTCCAGCGCCTGCTCGCGGAGCAGATCGAGACGCTGGGGACGGGCTACACGCTCATCCGGCGCGAGTACGCGACCGCGATCGGTCCCGTCGACATCCTGGCCCGCGACGCGAGCGGCGCGACGGTCGCCGTCGAGCTCAAGCGGCGCGGCGACATCGACGGTGTCGAGCAGCTCACGCGCTACCTCGAGCTGCTCAACCGCGACCCGCTTCTGGCGCCCGTCCGGGGGATCTTCGCGGCCCAGCAGATCAAGCCTCAGGCCCGCGTCCTCGCGACCGACCGCGGGATCGACTGCGTCACGCTCGACTACGACGCCCTGCGCGGCGTCGACGACAGCGCCTCGCGCCTCTTCTGACGGCGCGCTCCACGCGCTCCCCTATGATCGACGTATGACCTCGCCGGACCTGCCTCTGGACCGCCTCATCGCGCGCGGGCGCATCGTGAGCGACGGGGAAACGGTCGACGGCGGCGTCGTCGCCTTCGAGGGCGACCGGATCGCCTACGCGGGCCCTGCCGCGGACTTCGATGTGGAAGCCTTCGGCGGCACGGAGCTGACCCTCCCCGCCGACGCGCTCCTATTCCCCGGCCTCGTCGACCTGCACTGCCACGGGGCCGTGGGAGGGGACTTCCCCGGGGCCGACGAGGCGGCGGCCCGCCGGGCCATCGACTTCCTGCACCGATCTGGTACCACGACCCTGCTCGCGAGCCTCGTGACGGCGGCCCCCGAGGACCTCCTGCGCGGCATCCGGCTGTTCGCTCGCCTCGACGCCGAGGGGCTCGTGGGCGGCATCCACCTCGAGGGACCGTTCCTCGCCGCGGCGCGCTGCGGGGCGCAGAACCCCGCGTTCCTGCTCGACCCGGACCTCGGTCTCGCCGAGGAGCTCATCGAGGCCGCCGAGGGCAAGCTCGCGACCATGACGTACGCCCCCGAGCTCCCCGGCGCGGCCGAGCTCGTGGACCTGCTCACGGCCCACGGCGTGACGCCCTCGCTCGGACACACGGACTGCGACGACGCGACCGCGAGCGCTTCGCTCGACCAGGCGCTCGAGGAGCTCACGTCCGCGGGCTTCGACGGCGAGGAGACCGTCCCGACCGTCACGCACCTGTTCAACGGGATGCCGCCGCTCCACCACCGCTCCCCCGGCCCCGTGGCGGCCTGCCTCCGCGCCGCCGCGGCGGGGCGCGCCGTCGTCGAACTCGTCGCGGATGGCGTGCACCTCGACCCGGCGACGGTGCGCACGGTGTTTTCGCTCGTGGGGGACGCAAACATCGCGCTCGTCACCGACTCGATGGCCGCCGCGGGACTCAGCGACGGCCAGTACATGCTCGGGCCGTCGCCGGTGACGGTGCGCGACGGCGTCGCGAGGCTTGACACGACGGGCTCCATCGCGGGCGGCACGGCGACGCTGCTCGACGTGGTCCGCAGCACCGCCGAGGCGGGCGTCCCGCTCGAATCCGCCGTGCGCGCGGCCACCGCGGTCCCCGCCGCGGTGCTGGGCCGCTCCGACGAATTCGGGAGCCTGCGCCGCGGGCTCCGTGCAGATCTCGTGGCCACGGATGCGCGTCTCGGGCTCGCGGCGGTCGTCCGCGCCGGCACGCTCCTCGAGCTCCCCCAGGGCCGCTGAGCCGCCCCCTGACGCGCGGGTTCGGCGCATTCAAGAATTGTTTGCCGGGAATTCGGAGGCGCTTCTTGTATGCCATTGACCGTACTTGCCGGGCATGATTGGCTATATCCAGTCTTGATGTAGTTAGCAGTATCTGTGAGCTAGCAGCCAGCTCAGCCAGCAGAGCACGCTCGCAAGACCGTTGCGAGCGCGAAGCTCCTGATATCCAGTGCGTGTCAGGTTCTTCCCGCGGAGTAACTGGGTCACCCGCACAAGCGGTGGGCCATCTATCGGCAATCCACAGGAGAACACAGGAACATGGCACAGGGAACCGTCAAGTGGTTCAACGCTGAGAAGGGCTTCGGCTTTATCACTCCGGACGACGCTGACGGCGACGTCTTCGTCCACTATTCCGAGATCAAGTCGAACGGCTTCCGCACGCTCGAGGAGAACCAGCGGGTCGAGTTCGAGATCGGTCAGGGCGCCAAGGGGCCGCAGGCCATGGGCGTCACCGCCATCTGAGCTGAGTCATACCCCAGCAGGGCCCCGGCATCGCCGGGGCCCTGCTTTTTTAGGCGCTCCCATTATTTAGTGACTGCCGAAGTCACATTCGCGAAGTCACATTCGCGCCTGGGTCACCTCACAAGGCTTCTCAGGAGCCGCATGCGATGCCGCATCGTGAGGCCCGGCAGATAGGCCTCGGCAAGGGCTCGCCCGATTGCCGGCAGCTGCAGCGTGTCCTGGTAGTACATGTAGAGCGCGCGGTATTCGGGCTGAAAATGGGACTTGAATCGGGCCAAGGAGCGGAAGCCGTAGATCGGCTCGAGCGCTTGCCCCGCGGCCTCGAGGATGCTGCCGAGCAGCTCGTCCTGGCCCTCGACGGCGGCCCGCTCGCCCGCGGGGTCCGCGGCGAGCGGAGAGCCGGAGAGCGAAATCGTGTCCACGGTCTTGCGCAGCTCGCTCACCGCCGACGCCACGAGGAATTCCATGACGCCTGGGAACCCGTCAGGGCTCCGGCGCATGAAGTCGAGCGTCCAGCTGACCACGTTCCCTTCGTGGTACACCGGGAGCCAGCTGGTGACCCCGTGGAGCCGCCCGTCGCCGTCGACTGCAAGGCACAGGAGCACCTCCGGGTCGGCGAGCTCGTCGAGCCCGCCGAGCGTGAAGCCCATGTCCGGGAGCGTCTTGCGGGCCGACCACTCTTCGGACAGGACGTGGAGCTGGGAGCGGCGGTGGGGGCTCAGGGCCACGTAGCGCGCCCACTCGGCACGCACGCCCGTCTTGCGGGCCCGGTTCACGGCCGTGCGGACGTTCTGCCAGTCCTTGCCCTTGAACTCGAGTTCACGGATCCGCAGCCTCGTCTCCTGCGCGACCTCGACGCGGCGGAAGCCCCGCTCGCGCAGTACCGGCCACTGTTCGTCCGTGACGCTGTAGAAGCACGGCACGAGCGCGTGCCGCGAACAGTAGGCTACGAAGCCCTCGACGGCGGACTGCCACTTCTCGGGCGGTCCGATCGGCCCCGCGACGGAGAGTGCCACGCTGCCGTGCTGCTGGAACGCGACACCCGCGGTCGCCTGCTGGTCGAACCAGAAGCGGTTCGGGGGCCACAGGGTCATCCATGCGAGGCTGCTGCCGCCTCGATGGACCAGGCGGCGGGCGATCTGGAGGCTGTCGTCCCGCGCGCCGAGGGTCTGTTGGCCGCGGAGGACGGCGACGGCGACCCCGATCAACGCGGCGAGCCAGAGGATGAGGCCGCTGTACGTGAAGAGCCACAGCTCCACGGGATCGCGGTTCCGGAACAGCGGGAGGTAGCTGATGGGCAGGGGCGAGGGGAGATACTGCCGGACGAGCTCCTCGACGAGGCTCCAGACGCCCGCGGGACGTGCGAGACCACCATCCTTGACCCACAGGATCACGTACGCGCCCACGAGCCCGCCGGTGAGGAGACCGCCAGCGGCCTGGAGGCGCCGCCGCATGCCTCGGGCTGTCTCGACCGGAAACAGGTCTCGATGCATCCAGAGGACGACCATGAGAGCCGCGGCGGTGAGCGCAACCGGCAGCAGGTGCACGACCCCCGAGCTGAGCATGCCGTACCGCCCGCGGCCCGGGTGCACCGGGATGCGGAAGAACAGGACGGAATAGCTCGCGGAGAGGGCGACGAGCGCGAGCAGCACGCCGACGGCGAGGCGCAGCGCGACCGAGCGGCCGCGGCGCAGGCCCTCGGCGCACACGAGGATGATGAGGACCGGGAGCAGGGCCGTGAGATAGCCGGTCGCGGAGATCACGGTGGGCTGCCCGGCCTGGAGGCACTGGGCGTCGAGCGAGCTCCCGCAGTCCTGCTGGAGCTGCGCGAGCGCCGGGAGCGGGTTCAGGACCATGCCGCGGACGAGCGCGAGCGGCCCGTTCGGGCTGCGCGTGAACGCCGTGAGGACGGGGCCGAGGGCGACGATCGCGACGAGGAGCGCGAGAAGATTCCGCCGCTCGCGGATGCTCGGGAGGCGGAACATGCGTTCGTGGGCCGGACCCTTCGACCACCACCCCGCGGCGAGGCCCAGTAGCGCCCCGATGAGACCGAGCACCGTCTCCGAGTGCCCCACGTAGAGCACGAGCATGCCGGCGACCGCCAGAACCACAGCCCTGAGCCGGCGGCGGATGAGCGCGCCGAGGGAGCCGCTCGCGGCGAGGCCGCACACGAGGGCCGCCGGGTAGGGCCCGAGGATCGGGACGTCGACCATCGAGCCGAGCCAGTCGTCTCCGGCCCAGCGGGCGATCTGGGCGACCGCGAAGAACGCGATGATGCTCGCGAGCTGGCCGCCGAAGAACAGGGCGATGGTACGCCACGCGCCGAAGGCGCGCTCGGAGAACGGTACGAGCCCAGCGACCACGACCGTCCCCGCGACGTAGGCGAGGGGATTCGACGCGAAGAACACGGACGTGAGCGCGGCCCACCACTGCCCGCCGCGCAGCGACGCGAGGTCCCCGCCGACGATGTCGTAGAGCACGGGGTCCGGGCCCGAGAGAATGCTTCCCGTCGCGATGCCGACGCCCCACAGCGCTGCCACGATGCTCAGCGTGACCGGGTACCGCCTGAGCGCCGAAAGCCACTTGCGCGCGCTCTCGCCGACGGCGGCTCGGATGGTCAGGGCCACGTTGCGTGGGCCGGCTTCCGCCGGCCGCGCCGTTGCAGGTGCGGCGTTTGCCTCGCTCGCCTGGGCTTCGCTCGGGGCCTGGACCTGGTCGACGCGGCTGTCCGCGCGCGGCGTCATGCGAGCCCCCAGCGCACGGCGAGGAGCGCCATTCCGGCCTGCCACGTCTTCGCGATCATCTCCCACGAGTGCCCCTCGCCGTCCGCGAGGGCGCGGTGGACGTCGACGCCCGAGTCGCGTGCCTGGCCGGCGACCACGTCGGCCTGCCGTTGGAAGTCCCGGTCCCGGGAGCCCGCAGCGAGGAAGAGCATGAGCCCGTCGTGGCGCCGCTCTGCGAACTGACGCGAAGGAGTCTGTTCCTCGAAAGCCGCGGTGTCGCCGTCGAACGCAAGATCGATGGTCTTGGTGCGGTCCTTCGCGAGCGCTGGCTCCTGCTCGGCGGCGAAGCCGAGGGCACTCGTGACGATCTCGGGATGCTTCGCGAGGAGCTGGACCGAGCACGTTGCGCCGAAGGAGAAGCCACCCGCGGCCCACAGGCGCGGATCCGTCGCGGCGCTCAGGTGCGACTTGATCCACGGCACCACGTCCTGCACGAGATACGTCTCGGCGTGCGCGATCTTGGTGTCCATGCACATCGTGTTCGCCGAGGGGCTGCCGTTAGGATCGACGACGACGGCGATGGGCGCCACTCCCCCGTGCTCCGCGGCAAAACGATCCAATTTGAGCCGGAGCCGGCCGCCCGAGAGCCAGTCGGACGGGTTCCCGGGCTGACCGGGAATGAGGAGGAGCACGGGAAGCTGCGGTCGCGTCGGGGCGAAGTAGGCTGGCGGAAGGTAGACGTACGCGGGCCGCGTCGTGAACCCGGACACCGGCGTGGGGATCTGGACCGAGCGAAGCTCACCGTTGGGCGGCAGCCCGCCCTGCGAGGACCAGTCCGCGAGCGGAACAGACGGGGCGGAGGAGCGCTCGAGTTGGCCCTCGAGCGGGTGGATCCGGCTGAGCGAGACGCCCGCCAGATCGCCGAACGTGAGGTTGAGGCCGAAGTACGCGTTGACGAGTTGGGCCGCAAGCAGCGACATCGCCGCCGCGGACGCGACCGCCCCGACGCGGCGGCCCCAGGCGCGCCGGGCCAACCCGAGCCGGACCACCGCGGTCACCGCGAGGACGACGCCGAAGACCCCGACACCGGACGCGACGAGCACCTCGATCGGAAGATCTTCGGGGAAGACGTTGAAGATGTCGACGAGCAGCCAGTGCACAACGCCCGTCGCGACAACGGTCACGACGATCGCGCCGCCCAGGATGATGAGTGCCCTACCGCATTTGCGCAGTCGCGGCGCGGCGGCGAGGGCCACGAGGAGCACGGCGCCCGCGATCGCGAGCACCCAGCAGGCGACGGCCAGAGGGCCGTCGACAATCCTCAGTTCGTAGAAGGCGTCCATGTGCGGGTCAGCGCCACGTCCCAACGCCGATCACGGGCCCGGCCTCGAGCCACGATGCAAGGCCCGCATACGCGCGGAAGTCCATCGCGAACCGCACCTCGGTGCCCTGGTGCGTGAGCTCCACGATCACGACGTCGGCCTGCACCTTGGGCCGTTCGGCCTCCGTGGGCTTTCGGCGGCCGCGCAGCATGAGCGCACTCCGCGTGAAGCGGCGCTTCGGGAGAGGGCTGAGGGAGAGCAGGTCGAACCACTCGAGTTCGGCGTCCTGATAGCGGCAAACCCCCATCCGCCACGCCCCGGAGGACAGGCTGATGGAGGCATCCACCGTGCCGAGGGTGCGCCGCAGAACGAAGCGACGCACCCCCAGAACACAGAGCATTGCTGCAAGGAGCAGAAAGACCACTGCCAGGACGATGAACGGAAGAGCGGAATCGTCCATTGAGTAAGGCTAACGAGTCCCCGCGACCGACTCGCTGATCTGTGCGTTGTCCGCGACGATCACGACGCGGTTGCTGTCGACGGAGAAGAACCCTCCGTCGGCCTCGACGACGATCCGCGAACCCGAAACAGGCTCGATCTCGATGTTGCCAGCGTGCAGGATGGCCAGGACCGGAGTGTGCCCGGGCAGGATCCCAATCTCGCCGTCGGCCGTGCGGGCCTTGACCATCTTCGCCCCGCCGGACCACACGAAGTGGTCCGCCGCGACGATCTCGACTTCGAGCTCAGCCATGCTACTTCGTCGATTCCTGGATCTTGGCCCAGTTGCGCTCGACGTCGTCGAGGCCACCGACGTTGAAGAACGCCTGCTCGGCGATGTGGTCGAGCTCGCCGTCGCAGATGGCCGTGAAGCCCTCGATCGTGTCCTTGATGGAGACGGTCGAACCCTCGACGCCCGTGAACTGCTTCGCGGTGTAGGTGTTCTGCGACAGGAACTGCTGGATGCGGCGGGCGCGGGCCACGACGATCTTGTCCTCTTCGGAAAGCTCGTCGACGCCGAGGATCGCGATGATGTCCTGCAGCTCCTTGTTCTTCTGGAGGATCTGCTTGACGCGGACGGCCGTGTCGTAGTGGGCCTTGCCGATGTACTGCGGGTCGAGGATGCGCGACGTGGACGTCAGCGGGTCGACGGCCGGGTAGAGGCCACGCGAGGCGATCTCGCGGGAGAGCTCGGTCGTCGCGTCGAGGTGCGCGAACGTCGTGGCAGGGGCCGGGTCGGTGTAGTCATCGGCAGGGACGTAGATGGCCTGCATCGACGTGATCGAGTGGCCACGCGTCGAGGTGATGCGCTCCTGGAGCACACCCATCTCGTCAGCGAGGTTCGGCTGGTAACCCACGGCGGAGGGCATGCGGCCCAGAAG
Source organism: Sinomonas sp. P47F7 (assembly GCF_049332655.1). Classification (GTDB taxonomy): domain Bacteria; phylum Actinomycetota; class Actinomycetes; order Actinomycetales; family Micrococcaceae; genus Sinomonas. Next base: position 2,961,561 of record NZ_CP186327.1, read on the forward strand.
CGTGGAGACCTCGGAACCCGCCTGCGTGAAGCGGAAGATGTTGTCGATGAAGAGCAGCACGTCCTGGTTCTGCACATCGCGGAAGTACTCCGCCATGGTCAGCGCCGAGAGGGCCACGCGGAGGCGAGTTCCAGGCGGCTCATCCATCTGGCCGAACACGAGGGCGGTGTCCTTGAGAACGCCGGCCTCGTCCATCTCGACCCAGAGGTCGTTGCCCTCACGGGTGCGCTCGCCCACGCCGGCGAACACCGAGGTACCGCCGAAGTTGCGGGCAACGCGGGTGATCATCTCCTGGATGAGCACGGTCTTGCCGACGCCTGCGCCGCCGAACAGGCCGATCTTGCCACCCTTGATGTACGGGGTCAGGAGGTCGATGACCTTGATGCCGGTCTCGAGCATCTCGGTCGAGCCCTCGAGCTGCGCGAAGGACGGTGCCTTGCGGTGGATCGGCCAGTGGTCCGATGCCTGGATCTCCGACTCGTCGACGTCGAGCGGCTTGCCCAGCACGTTGAAGATGTGGCCCTTGACGCCGTCGCCCACGGGGACGGAGATCGGGGAGCCGGTATCCTGGACCTTCGTGCCGCGGACCAGACCGTCGGTGGCCTGGAGCGAGATGGCGCGGACAAGGCTGTCGCCGAGGTGCTGAGCCGTCTCGAACGTGATGGTGCGGGTCTGGCCGTTCAGCGTGATCTGAGTGGTCAGGGCGTTGTACATCTCGGGGATCGAGTCGGCGGGGAACTCGACGTCGACCACCGGACCGATCACGCGGGCGATCCGGCCCGTCGCGCCGGCGGTGGCAACCGCTTCGGGGGCAGTGGCAGTCATGTCTCTCACTTCTCCAGTCATGGCGTGTAGTCAGTCTATTGAGTGGGCCGAGGCTCCGGGGACCTCAGGCGTTCAGCGCGTCGGCGCCGGCGATGATCTCAGTGAGCTCCTGCGTGATCTCCGCCTGGCGGGCGGTGTTGCGCAGTCGCGTGTACTTCTTGATCAGTTCGGTGGCGTTGTCGCCCGCGTTCTTCATGGCGCGCTGGCGCGAAGCAAGCTCGCTCGCGGCCGCGTGCAGCATCGCCGCGAAGATCCGCGACTCGATGTAACGCGGCAGGAGCGCGTCAAGCACCTGCTCGGGCTCCGGCTCGAACTCGTAGAGCGGCAGGAGCTCCTGCGCCTCGGCGGCCTTCTCCTCGACCACCTCGAGCGGGAGGAGGCGGATCACGGTCGGCTGCTGCACGACCATCGACTTGAACGACGTGTAGACCACGTGGATCTCGTCGACGCCGCCGTCCTCGAACGGCGTCTCGAACGCCTCGAGCAGCACCTTGCGGATCTCCTGGGCGGTCGCGAACTCGGGGTTGTCCGTCTGGCCCGTCCAGACCCGCACGTAGTCGCGGTTGCGGAAGTCGTAGTACGCCTGGCCCTTGCGGCCCACGAGGTACGTCGCGACGTCCTTGCCCTGGCCGCGCAGGAGCTCCGTGAGCGACTCCGCCTGCTTGAGGATGCTCGCCGAGTAGGCGCCGGCCTGCCCGCGGTCGGCGGTCAGGACGAGCACCGCGGCGCGACGCACGTGCTCACGCTCGGTCGTCAGCGGGTGATCCAGATCGCGGGCCGACGAGACGGCCGAGACCGCGCGCGTGATGGCACGCGCGTAGGGCAGGGAGGCGGCTAGGCGAGCGCGCGCCTTGCCGATGCGGGAGGTGGCAATCAGCTCCATCGCCTTGAACATCTTGCGCATCGACGACGTCGACGCGATCTTCTGGCGGTAGACCCGGATCTGGGCACCCATTCTTGTCCTTTCCTCTCCATCGCTGCCCCGCGGGGCCGCGGCCCGGAGCGGTGCTCCGTTCCTGCGGCCCCGGCGGGGTCACCGAGTGGAATCAGTGGGTCTGCTTGACGATCCGTTCCTGGTTCACGTCACCCTCGGCCAGCGCCGCATGCTCCTCGTGGCCGGCCGCGACGAGCTTGCTGTCGCCCTCGCCGAAGAAGCCCTGCTTGAAGTCCCTGATCGCCGACTTGAGCGCCTCGACCGTGTCGTCCTCGAGGAGGTTGGTCTGCGCGAGCGTCGTGAGGATCGAGGTGCGGTGGCTCAGATACTCGAGGAAGTCCGCCTCGAAGCGGCGAACATCCTCGACGGGGACGTCATCCAGATGACCGTTCGTGCCGGCCCAGATGGACACGACCTGGTTCTCGACCGGGAACGGCGAGTACTGGCCCTGCTTGAGCAGCTCCATGAGGCGGGCGCCACGGGTCAGCTGCTGGCGCGAGGCGGCGTCGAGGTCCGACGCGAACATCGCGAAGGCCTGCATGTCGCGGTACTGCGCGAGGTCGAGCTTGAGCGTGCCGGAGACCTTCTTCATGGCCTTGACCTGGGCGGAGCCACCGACGCGCGAGACCGAGATGCCGACGTCGACCGCGGGACGCTGGTTGGCGTTGAACAGATCGGACTGGAGGAAGATCTGGCCGTCCGTGATCGAGATGACGTTGGTCGGAATGTACGCCGAGACGTCGTTGGCCTTCGTCTCGATGATCGGGAGGCCGGTCATCGAACCGGCGCCGAGCTCGTCCGAGAGCTTCGCGCAACGCTCGAGGAGGCGAGAGTGCAAGTAGAACACGTCGCCCGGGTACGCCTCGCGTCCCGGCGGGCGGCGGAGGAGGAGGGACACGGCACGGTACGCCTCGGCCTGCTTCGAGAGGTCATCGAAGATGATGAGGACGTGCTTGCCGCCGTACATCCAGTGCTGGCCGATGGCCGAGCCGGCGTACGGAGCCAGGTACTTGAAGCCAGCGGGATCGGAGGCCGGGGACGCGACGATCGTCGTGTACTCGAGCGCGCCGTTGTCCTCGAGGGTCTGCCGCACGGCCGCGATCGTCGAGGCCTTCTGGCCGATGGCCACGTAGACGCAGCGGACCTGCTTCTTGACGTCGCCCGAGGCCCAGTTGGCCTTCTGGTTGATGATCGTGTCCACCGCGATGGCGGTCTTGCCGGTCTGGCGGTCGCCGATGATGAGCTGGCGCTGGCCGCGGCCGATCGGGATCATGGCGTCGATCGCCTTGAGGCCCGTCTGCATCGGCTCGTGGACCGACTTGCGCTGCGTCACGCCGGGAGCCTGGAGCTCGAGCGCGCGAGTGGACTCAGCCGCGATCGGGCCGAGGTCGTCGATGGGCTGGCCCAGCGGGTCCACGACCCGGCCGAGGAAGGCGTCACCGACCGGCACGGAGAGGATCTGGCCGGTGCGGTGCACCTCCTGGCCCTCCTCGATGCCGGCGAACTCGCCGAGGATGATGACGCCGATCTCGCGAACGTCGAGGTTCTGGGCGAGGCCCAGGACGCCGTTCTCGAAGCGCAGCAGCTCGTTGGCCATGACGGACGGAAGGCCCTCGACGCGGGCGATGCCGTCGGCGGCCTGCATGACGCGGCCAACCTCGACGCGATCGGCCGTGCCGGGTTCGTAGGACGCCGCGAATTCGTTCAGTGCATCGCGGACGTCGTCGGCGTTGATGGTCAATTCGGCCATCTGCAGTCCCTGCTCTCTAGATCTCGTGGTCATCATCGGTGCAGTACTGGCTGTGATGACCGGATTTGTCTGGTTCGAAGTGTGCTGTAGCCGTCAGCCGGCCTGCCCCGCGAGCTGGCGGCGCAGTTCGGTGAGCCGGGCGAGCGTCGAGGCGTCGAGCACCTCATCGCCGACCGTCACGCGGACGCCGCCCAGAAGCTGGGGGTCGACCGTCGTCGTGATCTTGAGTTCGCGGCCGTAGAGCCCGTTGAGCCCGCCCTGAAGGCGGTCGAGCTGGTCGTCGGTCAGCGGACGCGCGACGGCGACCTCGGCGATCCAGCGCTCCTGACGCTTCGCCGCGAGGGCCGCGAAGCGCTTGACGAGCACGGTGGACTTGAGGCCCCTGGGCTCGGCGGCAGCTTGGCCGATGAGCAGCCGGGCCTCGGCCGACGCCCCGCCGGCGAGCTTGAGAGCCAAGGCCCTCTTCGCCTGGGGCGCCGCCTGCGGCTCGCTGAGCGCGGCCTGGAGATCATGGCTGTCCTCGACCACGCGGATGAACGAGAACAGATCGTTCTCGAGCTGCTCCAGTCCACCCAGTCCGGGCTGTCCGGCGCCCTGCTCCGCCACGGCAATGGCCACAGTCGCTGCCAGGGTTTCGAGTGCATCGCTGACGTCGCGGGAATCCGCCCAGCGCAGCGCGGCGAGACGCGACACGATGTCCACCGCCTGAGCGGAAACCTTGCCCGCGAGGAGCCGCTGGACCAAGGCCGACTTGTCGTCTCCCTCGCGAGAGGGGTCCGTCATCGCCCGGCGAAGACCCGCCGACGCGTCGACGGTCCGGAGGACGCTGAAGAGCTCCTCCGACAGCGACAGCGACGCCGAGGGCAGCATGGTCTCCAGGTCCGCCAGCGCGCTCGCCAGCGATTCGCTCGATACTCCTGCCATTACTTCGCCGCACCTGCGTTCTGGGCTTCCAGGTCCGCGAGGAAGCGGTCAACCACGCGCGACGCACGCGCGTCGTCGTCCAGGGACTCGCCGACAATGCGGCTCGCGAGGATCGTCGCCATCGAGCCGACCTCGGAGCGCAGCGAGACGAGGGCCTGCTGGCGCTCGGCCTCGATCTGCGCGTGGGCCTGCTCGGTGAGGCGAGCGGCCTCCGCCGACGCCTTCTCCTTGAGCTCGGCGAGGATCTGGGCCCCCTCGGCGCGCGCCTCCTCGCGGATGCGGTTCGCCTCGGTCCGGGCGTCGACAAGCTGCTGCTTGTACTCCTCGAGAGCGGCGGAGGCCTCGGCCTGCGCCTTCTCGGCCTTGGCGATGCCGCCTTCGATGGCCTCAGCGCGGGCGGCGTACGTCTTTTCGAACGCCGGCACCACGAACCGCACCACGATGAAGAGCAGGATCGCGAAGCCGATGGCGGTGACGAGCACCTCCCACCAGTTCGGCGCAAGCGGGCTCGGCGCGCTTTCGGTAGCGGCGTGCACCATGAGCTGATGCATGTGCACCACCCTCCTATCTACTGGGTTGCTTCGGTCTCAGGCTCGGATTGCCCCGATTTACTTCAGGACGAACGCGAACACGAGACCGAGGATCGCGAGCGCCTCGGTCAGAGCAAGGCCGAGGAACGCGAGCGGCTGGAGAACGCGCTGCGCCTCCGGCTGACGAGCCACGCCGTTGATGTAGGCCGCGAACACGAGGCCGACACCGATGGCACCGCCGATGGCGGACAGGCCGTAGCCGATGAGGTTGATGCTGCCGTTGATCGTGCCGTTCATTGATTTTCCTTTCAATCGCCCGCAGGCAGGTTGATGGGGTTGGGTGCTCCCCCGAGGGGAATTCTCAGTGGGCGTCCGCCGCGACGGCGCCCTGGATGTAGATGGCCGTGAGGAGGGTGAAGACGTAGGCCTGGAGGACCATGATCAGCGCCTCGAGCATGTACATCGCGATCGCGCCGACGAGCACGAGGATGCTCATCCCCTTGAGGAGGAAGCTCTCCTGCAGCACGAGGAACGCGATGCCCGAACCCGCGAGGGCTATGACGAGGTGTCCGGCGAGCATGGTCGCGAAGAGACGGAGGCTGTGCGTCATCGGGCGGACCACAAAGTTCGAGATGATCTCGATCGGTACGACGATCGGCATGATGTACCACGGGACGCCGGTCGGGACGACCGCGAGCTTGAGGTAGCGGAGGCCGAAGCGCTTGAGGCCCACGCCGATCCAGATGACATAGACGAGGCCCGCGAGGAAGTACGCGCCGCCGACGTGGGACATCGTGGGGAGCTGGAAGAACGGGACCGCGCCGTAGATGTTGTTCACGAGGATGAAGAAGAAAAGCGTGAACAGGAGCGGCACGAAGGTCATGAAGTCCTTGCCGCCGATGACGTCCTTGCCGATGCCGTTGCGGACGAAGCCGTAAGCGATCTCACCGAGGAACTGCAGCCTGCCGGGGACGAGCTGCCGCTTGCGGGAGGCAGCGATGAAGAACCACGCGATGAAGGCGACGGAGAGCAGGACCAGAAGCATCTGCTTGTTGAAGCCTTCGTCCGCGCCCCAAGGCAGGATTGCGGGGAGGTGCAACTCTTCGAGCGTGGGAGGGGTGAATGTGCCGTTGTCGGCGGCCGGAAGCGTGAGCGGGGTCAACGCATTTCCTCTCTTGCAGTGTCCTTCATCGGGCAGGTGCCGGGGCGAGTGGCTTCAACCCCCACATGTGAAATTGTCGGTCGCTCCATCACGGCTTTCCGTCCCCCTCGGCCTCGTTGTCGGGAGGGTTGGATTTCGCTGAACGGCGTTGCTGCGTGAAGAGTCCGTGCTTGCCGGCGAGGTACAGACCACCGACAATCCCCAGCAAGGCTCCAACGAGCACGATCCAGCGGGTTTTCAGGAGAGTGTCCAGCCCCCACCCTATCAAACTCCAGACAATGATCCCGCCAATGATGTAGCTGAAGACGGCCATTCCGGCGTTGTAACCGCCGTCACCTTCGGGCTGGGGCTGGCCCGCCTCGCGGTCCTTCTTCGGCTCAGCCACGGGACCCTCCAGGGGTCGACGGCGGGGTGTCCGCGGGGCCCGACGGTGAGGCGCCTGGAGCGCCGTCGTCCTCGGGGTCGTTGAAGATCTGGAGCCGCACTCGGCTGAAGCCCCACAGCTCGGCGACCTGCCACACGACGACGGTCGCGATCCCCGTCCCGCCGAACCACGGCGGGTTGATCCACGCGGGCGTCCCGATCCACAGGAGGAGGGCCGCGAAGCCGACGATCTTGATGAGGTAGACGACCGCGAACACCCCAATCGCGCCGGCGGGATTGGTGCGCCCCACGACGTGCCCCACGAGGAGGCTGATGGCGAAGAAGGCGATGACGACGACGGCGGCGAACAGAACGCTGCCCGCGGCCGCGGCGCCCGTGGCGATCCACGCGACGGCGGCGAGGACGACGGCGAGGCCTCCTGCCGCGACCGTGCACACCAGCGCAAGGCGCAGCCAGATCGAGGAGAACGTGGCGACGCCTGCGGGACCGGCTGGCCGGCCGGGGCGTGAGGGCGTGCTGTTCATCTAGTACCGTTCGTCGGCGGCCCCCGTCGAGGATTTCCCTCGATGCGGTGCCGGCGTGGGTGTGGGTGCGTAAGGATTCTACATGAGATAGAACTCAGTGGCCGACGCTGGATCGCCAGGCTCCCCCGCCGCGCGAGCAGCGCCATTGCCACGCCGCGACCCCGGTCTGGGACACGGCCCACGCGGCCCCGCACACGCCGAGCGAGAGCCAGTACCAGCCCTGATCCGACCACGTCGGGGAGCCCACCACGAGCAGGGCGATCGCGAGCGCGACGACCTTCATGAGCACGTCGGCCACGAGCGTACGGCGGCGGAACGGGAGCGCGGGGGCCGCGAGGTGAAGGATCACGACCGACGTCCCACCGCACAACGCGACGACCGCGAACGCCAGGAACGTCGAGTACAGAAGGGGCACTCCCCCGGTCGCGAGCCCCGTGAAACCGAGCGCCGTTGCGGTGGCGACCGTCACCGCAAACGGCCTCGTGAGCCGCTGGACCCAGGCACTTGAACGGAGCCACACGCGCCGCACGGGGCTTGCGGACACGCTCTCCCGCACCCACGGATGCATCGTGAGGAAGCCGACCGTCGGCAGCACCACGATGTTGACGATCGTGAGCGGGACCCATGGCACGAACGCGTAGGCGACCCCGCCGAACGCCACGAACGCCGTCCACACGTACATGACGGCGACGGCCTGACGGTGGGTGTAGCCGAGATCGAGCAGCTTGTGGTGCACATGCTCGCGGTCGGGCGAGAACGGCGAGCGCCCGCTGGCGGTGCGCCGCAGAACGGCGAGCACGAGGTCCAGGAACGGGAGCATCATGACCACGATCGGGAGCACGACCGGCACGAATGTGGGGATGCCCTCCGCGCGATCGTAGAGGCCCGAGGCGACCTGCCCGGTCGCGACGACGGCGCCCGTCGCCATGACGAGGCCCAAGAGCATCGACCCGGAGTCGCCCATGAAGATTTTGGCCGGATGCGCGTTGTGCGGCAGGAACCCGAGGCAGATGCCAACGAGCAGCGCCATGAGCAGGGTCGAAAGATCCGTGTAGTTCGGCAGGAGCGCGTTGCGGTGCACCCAATAGGCCGTGAGGAAGAACGCGAGCCCGCCGATCGCGGCCACGCCCGCCGCGAGTCCGTCGAGACCGTCGACGAAGTTGATCGCGTTGACGGTGAGCACGATGAGGAACATCGTGAGCCCGATCTGGAGCCACTCCTGCGGGACGGGGATTGAGCCGAGCGGCACGAACGTGACGCGCGGTCCCCACACCGCCACGATCCCGGCCGCCACAATCTGTCCGGCGAGCTTGACCCAGCTGTTGAGCTCTACGACGTCGTCGACCGCGCCGAGCGCGACGATGAAGAGCGCTCCCCCGAGAACGGCCCACGTCTGCGGGGTGTCGAAGAAGATCGAGCGGATCCATACCGTCTGCGAGGCTGCCCAGAACGCGACCGCGAATCCCGCGAGCATCGCGATGCCGCCGAGTCGGGGTACCGAGCGCGTATGGACGTCGCGCTCGCGCACCGGGGAGACGACGCCGAACCTGAGGGCCGCCGATCGAACGATGCCGGTCGTCGCGTACGTGACGATCCCGGCCAACATGGCCACGAGGACGTAGATGAACATCTTCTCAGCCGGCGGCCTTTCCGCGCCCCGGTGCCGCCGCGAGGGTCGGGAGCTCGGTGAACGCCGTGCGATAGCCGCGCCGCCGCACCTGCGTGGGCACGAGCCGGTATGCGCCGCGGACCAGGACGTTGCGCGCGAAGCCAACCGGCCCGATGTACCCCGCGCCCAGCATGCGGCGCTGAAGGCGCAGCTCGGCCGTGAGCATCCGCGAACCACCTCGCCGCGCGTACGCGCCGTCGCTCACGCGGTAGAGGACCAGGACGTCGGGGACGTTCGCGCCGAGGCTCCCGCGGTGCAGCATGCGGGCCCACAGCCAGTAGTCCTCCATGCCCGGGACCCCCTGGTACCCGCCGGCGGCGCGGACCGCCGAGACGCGGTACATGACGCTCGGGTGGTTGAACGGGGTGCGGAAGTCGAGCTGCGCCATGATCTCGCGGTGAGTCACGGGCACGGGGCGGCTCGCGAGGTGATGGGCCTCGTCGTCGCCGATTTCCGCGATGGCCGAGCCCACGATGTCGTAGCCCTCGTCGAGCAGCGCGAGCTGCCGCTCGAAGCGCTCGGGCAGGGCGACGTCGTCCGCGTCCATGCGGGCGACGACGTCGTGGCGGCACCGCTCGAGGCCCGCGTCGAGCGCTTCGGCGAGCCCCACGCCTTCGGCGAGCCGCACGACGTCGACCGGGAGGCGCTCCGAGCGCTCGGCTTCCTCGAGCACGCGCTCGATCTCCTCGCCGACCGGGCCGTCGCGCACGATCACGAGCTGCGCGGGCGGCACTGTCTGGTCCACAGTCACGGAGTCGACCGCGCGGCGCACGCGGGCGGCGGTGTCCCCCGCATAGACGGGCAGGAGCACCGCGAACTCGGGCAGGGCCCGGGCTTCCCGTTGCGCCGTCACGTCCGCGGGGTCCGCACCCTGCGGACGTGACGGCGCAACGTCGAGGGTGCCCTCGGGGAGGCCGCCCACGGGGGCGAGCACCGCCGCGTTCGGCCGGGGCGGGCCGGACAGTCCCTCGCGCAGCCCCTCGAGGCCGGCCTTCAGGACCACTCCACGGCGCGAGCTGTTCCGCACCATGACGCCCCAGCGCCGCAGCGTCGCGGCGCCGTAGAGGGCCTTCTCCACGGGTGCGAGCGCGGGCGAGCGGAAGAATGTCCAGACCTTGTTGCGGACCTCGAAGCGGAACCGCTCGCCGACGTCGACCGTGTGGGAGTCGTAGGCCTTCGTGTGGTGCTCGACCACGGAATCCAGGCTCGCGAGCGCGAGGCGGCGGCGCGCGAGCCGCGCCGTGAACTCGAAGTCGTCGTTCCAGAGGAAGAAGTCGGCGACGGGGAGGCCGAGCGCGCGGATCGCCTCCGCGTCGACGAAGAGCGAGACGAACGACGCCGAACGCACCACGCGCGCGCGGCGCACCGCGGCGAACGTGCGGTCCTCGGCCGAGGCATCCCAGCGATCGCGCATCGTGTTCATGGGGTGATCGCGCCCATCAGACCACACGACCCGGCTTGCGATGAACGCGGGGCGATCCGTCTCGGTGCACGAGTCCCACAACTGCACAGCCTCGGAGAGCGTGCCCGCGAGGGGCACCGTGTCGTCGTCCATGATCCACACGAGGTCGGGGCTGTGGCGCGCGAGCGCGGCCGCCATGCCCACCGCGAAGCCACCCGCACCCCCCGTGTTCTGGGCGAGCCGCACGAGTTCGTACTCGAACGGCAGCTCGACGGATTCGAGGTAGTCGCCCGAGCCGTCCGTCGACGCGTTGTCGACGACGACGAGGGCGTCGGGAAGCCGATCCCCCGCCGCGAGCGCCGCGAGCGAACGCTCGAGGAGCTCGCGGCGGTTGTAGCTCACGACGACGGCGACGACCCGCGGAGCGCGCGGCTCAATCACGCGGCTTCTCCGCGGGAGCCTCGGCGGGCTTTGCCTCGGGCTCGGGAGCCTCGGCGGGCGTTGCCTCGGGCTCAACGACCTCGGGCTCAACCGGCTCGGCGGGCGCTGCCTCGGGCTCGACCGGCTCCGCGGCTTCAGCGGGCTGCGCCTCGGGCTCGACCGCCTCGGCGACCTCGCCGAAGCCCAGGATCTCCGGATCGACCTCGCGCAGCGCCTCGAGGCTCAGCCCGCCCTGGCGCACCACGCGGAGCCGCTCGCCCGTGCAGTCCACGATCGTCGAGGGAAGGCCCTCGGCGCCCTCGGCGGGGCGCACGCCGTCGTCGAGATAGACCTCGACGGACTCCGCGAGCTGGTCGAGCGCGTTCCCGGCGGAGAGAGCCGCCGGCTGGCCCGTGCGGTTCGCCGACGAGACCGCGAGCGGACCCGTGATCGTCAGGAGGGACTGGGCGATCTCGTCGGCCGGGATGCGCAGGGCCACGGTGCCGTACGTGTCGCCGAGGTCCCAGGTGAGGGACGGCTGGGCGTGGAAGATGAGCGTGAGCGGGCCCGGCCAGAAGCGCTCGGCGAGGCGGCGGCCGGCGTCGGGAACGTCCGCTGCGAGGCCGTCCATAGTCTGCAGCCGCGGGATGAGCACGGGCGGCGGCATCGAACGCCCGCGGCCCTTCGCCGCGAGGAGCGTCGCGACGGCCTGCGCCGAGAACGCGTCGGCGGCGATGCCGTACACGGTGTCGGTCGGCATCACCACGCACTGCTTGGCAGCGATGGCGCGCTGGGCGTGGGCGAGGCCTTCGGCCCGCCGTTCCCGGTCGGTGCAGTCGTAGGTCGAGGTCACGGCCCCAATTCTTCCACGCGCGGGCGCGAGCTCCGGACAGCGGTCGTGGCTCGGGGGCGCCCGTTGAGGTCGCGATGCGAGGCGACACCGGTCCACGCCGGATCCGCGGCGAGACGCGCCGAGAGATACTCGGCCTGGACCTCGGCGTGTTCCATCGCGAAGAAGCCGCCGGGGCGCAGCAGGCGCGCCGCGGACGCGATCGCGGCGCGCGGAACGTCGAGGCCCTCCTCTCCCCCGCCGTAGAGTGCCATGTCCGGATCGTGCTCGGCGGCCTCGGGCTCGCGCGGGACCATCCCCTCCGGGATGTAGGGCGGGTTGCTCACCACGACGTCGACGGCCCCGTTGAGCTCGGGGAAAGCCGTGCGCAGGTCGCCGAGCACGAGCTCGACCCGGCCGCCGACCTCGGGCAGGGACACGTTGCGGGAGGCCCAGGCATGCGCGAGCTCCGAGAGCTCGACGGCGTGCACGCGGCTCGACGGACACTCCGCGGCGATCGACGCCGCGATCGCGCCCGAACCCGTGCCGAGATCCACGACGACCGGATGGGCGAGGCCCTTCTGGCCCCCGATCCAGTCGAGGGCGAGCGTCACGAGCGTCTCCGTCTCCGGCCGCGGGACGAACACTCCCGGGCCGACGCTCAGCCCGAGCTGCCGGAAGTGCGCGGTCCCCGTGAGGTGCTGGAGCGGGACGCGCTTGGCCCGCTCGTCCACGAGGTCCCAGAAGCCCTCCGGTACGGGGGCGCCGAGGACCGCGAGGGCACGCAGCCGGCCGAGCCCGCACCCGAGCAGGTGCTCAGCGAGGAGCTCAGCGTCCGCCCGCGGACTCGGGACACCCGCCTCGGCGAGCACCGCCGTCGCCCGCCGCAAGGCCACGCCGAGATCTTCGCTTTGCTCCTTGGGGGGCTCCCCAGCGGGGGGCTCCCCAGCGGGGGGCTCCCCAGCAGGGGGCTCCCCAGCGGCGGACTCAGCGGGGTCCCCCGAAGAGGCCCGCACGCTCACTCCCCGATCGCGTCGAGGCGGTGCTGCTCATCCATGTCGATGCACGACTGGATCACCGGCGCGAGATCGCCGTTCATGACGGCATCGAGGTTGTACGCCTTGTAGCCCGTGCGGTGGTCCGCGATGCGGTTCTCAGGGTAGTTGTACGTGCGGATGCGCTCGGAGCGGTCCATGGTGCGGACCTGCGACTTGCGCACCTCGGCGTTCTCGGCCTCGATCTGCTCCTGCTGGTGAGCGAGGAGCCGCGAGCGGAGCACGCGCATCGCGGCCTCACGGTTCTGCAGCTGCGACTTCTCGTTCTGCATCGCGACGACGATGCCCGTGGGCAGGTGGGTGATGCGCACGGCCGAGTCGGTCGTGTTCACGGACTGGCCGCCTGGTCCGGACGAGCGGTACACGTCGATCTTGAGATCGTTCGCGTTGATCTCGATCTCCTCGGGCTCGTCCACCTCGGGGAACACGAGCACGCCCGCGGCGGACGTGTGGATACGGCCCTGCGACTCGGTGACCGGGACCCGCTGGACGCGATGCACGCCGCCCTCGTACTTGAGGTGCGCATACACGCCCTCCGCCGGGTCGTTGGACGAGCCCTTGATCGCGACCTGGACGTCCTTGTAGCCGCCGAGGTCCGATTCCGTCGAGGACAGGATCTCCGTCTTCCAGCCCTTCGACTCCGCGTAGCGCGTGTACATCCGGAGCAGATCGGCCGCAAACAGCGCCGCCTCGTCGCCGCCCTCGCCGCCCTTGACCTCGAGGATCACGTTCCGCGCGTCGTTCGGGTCGCGCGGGATCAGGAGGCGGCGCAGCTTATCCTGGGCCACGGCGAGGGACTCCTCAAGCTGCGGGACCTCAGCGGCGAACTCGGGATCCTCGGCGGCCATCTCGCGCGCGGCCTCGAGATCGTCGGAGAGCTGCTTCCAGCGGGTGTGGGCGTCCACGATGCCGTTGAGCTGGGCGGAGCGGCGTCCGAGCTTTCGCGCGAGCGCCTGGTCCTGGTAGACCGCGGGGTCGCTCAGCTGCTTCTGCAGGTCGGCGTGCTCGTCCAGCAGTCCTTTCACGGACTCGAACATGTGTGGGCCTTTCGTGGGCGGTGACTTGGGTGCGTTGGGTGGGGGCGGGGAGGGGCGGCTGCGGGCGGGCTTAAAAACCACGACGGCGGCCGGCACCGGGTGTCCGGGCCGGCCGCCGTGCGGCGCGTCAGTGCCTGTCGTTCTCCGACTTGGAGGCGAGCGTCGTCTTCTGCACCTGCAGGAGGAACTCGATGTTGGACTGCGTCTCGCGAATCTTCGACGTGAGCAGTTCGAGGGCCTGCTGCGTGTCGAGGCCCGAGAGCACGCGGCGCAGGCGCCACATGATCTTGACCTCGTCCGAGGAGAGGAGGTTCTCCTCGCGGCGCGTGCCGGACGCGTTGACGTCCACGGCCGGGAAGATGCGCTTGTCCGCGAGCTGGCGGGACAGGCGGAGCTCCATGTTGCCGGTGCCCTTGAACTCCTCGAAGATCACCTCGTCCATCTTGGAGCCCGTCTCGACGAGCGCGGTCGCGATGATGGTGAGCGAGCCGCCGTTCTCGATGTTGCGCGCCGCGCCGAAGAAGCGCTTCGGCGGGTACAGCGCGGCCGAGTCGACACCACCCGAGAGGATGCGGCCGGACGCCGGGGCCGAGAGGTTGTACGCGCGGCCGAGGCGGGTCATCGAGTCGAGGAGCACCACGACGTCCATGCCCATCTCGACGAGGCGCTTGGCGCGCTCGATCGCGAGCTCGGCGACCGTCGTGTGGTCGTCGGCCGGCCGGTCGAACGTCGAGGCAATGACCTCGCCGCGGACCGAGCGCTGCATGTCCGTGACCTCTTCGGGCCGCTCGTCGACGAGGACCATCATGAGGTGGACCTCGGGGTTGTTGACGGTGATCGCGTTGGCGATGGACTGCAGGATGAGCGTCTTGCCGGCCTTCGGCGGGGAGACGATGAGGCCGCGCTGGCCCTTGCCGATCGGGGCCACGAGGTCGATGACCCGCGGGCCGATCTTCTTGGGGTCGGTCTCGAGGCGGAGGCGCTCGGACGGGTAGAGCGGGACGAGCTTGGTGAACTCGACGCGGCCCTTCGTGTCCTCCGGGTTCTTGCCGTTGACGGTCGTCACGCGGACGAGCGCGTTGAACTTCTGGCGGCCGCCCTGGCCCTGGCGGTTGTCCTCGCCGTCGCGCGGGGCGCGGATCGCGCCGACGACCGCGTCGCCCTTGCGGAGGCCGTACTTCTTGACCTGCGCGAGCGGCACGTACACATCGTTCGGGCCCGGGAGGTAGCCGGACGTGCGGATGAACGCGTAGTTCTCGAGGACGTCGAGGATGCCGGCCACGGGCACGAGGACGTCGTCCTCGGTCAGTTCGGTGTCGTCGACCTCGGGGCCCTGGTTGCGCCCACGGCGGCGCTCGTTCCGGTCGCGGAAGCGGTCGTTGCGACCGGTGTCCTCGCGATCACGGTCACGCCCGCGGCGGTTGCGACGGCTCCGGCGGCTTCCGCCCTCCTCGCCCTCCTCGTCGCGGCGCTGGTCCTGCTGACCGCGCTCCTGCTGGCCGCGCTCCTGCTGGCCGCGGTCCTGCTGGCCGCGCTCACGGCCGCGACGGCGGCCCTCGCCGCCCTCGGCCTGCTGCCCCTCCTGCGGCCCGGCCTCCGTGGGTGCCTGGGCAGGCGCCTCAGCCGGAGACTCGGCCGGAGCCGACTCGGCGGTCGCCTGCGTGGCCTCGGCAGCGGGGGCCTCCGTCACGACGCCATCACCGGACGCGCGGCGGTTGCGGTTGCGGGTGCGCGTCTGGCGCGGCGCCTCGGCGGCTTCGGCCTCGGGCGCGGTCGGGGCAGCGGCAACCTCACGAGAGGCGGCCTCGACCTGAGCCGACTCGACCTGAGCCGACTCGGCGTGAGCCTGGGCCTCGGCGGTCGGCGTCACGACGCCGTCGCTTCCCGCGCGGCGGCGGGTCCGCCCGCGGCCACGGGCGGGTGCAAGAGCTTCCTCGCCGGAGGCCGCCGCGACGACGGCCTCCTGCAGCGCCGAGGCCTGGGCCTCGGCCTGCTCGGCGGGCTTGGCCGCGGAGGCGCTGCGGCGCACCACGGGCTCGCCCTTCTGGTGCGCGGAGATGGCGGCCACGAGGTCGCCCTTGCGCATGCGGGAACCGCCGGTGATACCCAGCTGGGAGGCAAGTGCCTGAAGCTGCGCGAGCTTGAGGCCCGCAATGCCCTTGGATTCGCCCGCTGCGGGCGTGTCCACTGCTGGGTTCAGCTCAGTGGTCTGTGTCACGAAGGATCCTTCCCCGTCGACTGCGCCGCTGAGAGAAACGGCGCATCGTGTTGATGACCGCAATCAGAAGCGCGGTCAGTATGGCTGCTCCGACGCGCCAGAACGGGCGTACGGAGCACACTGGTGGTTCGCCCCAAGCGAACGGAGGAGGCAGCGCCTCTGCGACGGCGGCAAAGCGACTGACCGGCTGCGGAGCTAGGTAGGGACGGCATTCGAAGCGGAGAGGCCGGCCCACGGGGTACTACGGAGAGCAGCTGCGTCTGAGAGTTGGCCCTGTGGGCGAAAGCTACCGCGAATGCACTTCCACTTTAGCACCTTCAACGTCGACCGTTAGACGCATGACACGCCACGTCGTCGCGCGCTCCGGGGCGTAGCGCGACGCGGAGTCCGCGCCGGCCTCCGCGCGGGCAAAGCGTTCGACGGCGGCCTCCACCTCGTCTGCCTCGGCCCCGCCGCCCGCAAGAGCCAGGACGGTAGGCCCGGCGCCGGACACGACGGCCGCGTGGCCCTCGCCCCGGAGCCTGCGGATGAGCGCCGCGCTCGGGCGCATCGCGGACGCGCGGTAGCCCTGGTGCAGGTAGTCCTCGGTCCCCGGGAGGAGCAGCGACGGGTCCTGCGTGAGGGCGTGGACGAGCAGCGCCGCGCGGCCCGAGTTCGCCGCCGCGGCACTGTGCGGAACCGACGAGGGAAGGAGCGACCGCGCGAGCTCGGTCGAGAGCTCGTAGTCAGGGACGGCCACGATCGGCACCACGTCGCGGTGCACGCGCGCCACCGCGGTCCGGAACGCCGCGCCGTCCTGCCAGGACAGCGCGAGCGAGCCGAAGATCGCGGGCGCCACGTTGTCCGGATGCCCCTCGATCTCGCTGCACAGCTGGAGCACCCAGTGCCGGTCGGGGCGGACCTCCGCGTCCACGAGTTCAACGGCAACCAGCACCGCCGCGACGGTCGCGGACGCCGACGAGCCGAGGCCGCGCCCGTGCGGGCTCACGTTCACCGCGGAGAGGCGCAGGCCCGAGCGGCGGTAGCCGAGCCGCTCGAGCGCGGCATCGATCGTCCGGACCACAAGGTGGCTCGCGTCCCGTGGGAGAGTGTCCGCACCTTCGCCGCTCAACTCGAAGGCGAGTTCGTCGCCGTCGAGCGTTTCGACGCTCACGGTGTCGTAGAGCGACAGCGCGAGCCCAAGGCTGTCGTAGCCGGGCCCGAGGTTCGCGCTGGTCGCGGGGACGCGCACCGTGATGCGCTGCCCGGCCGCGACGGTACGCAGGGAGGCCGCCGCGGCCGGCGTCTGAAGGCTCATGGGGCCTACGGCTCCAGCCCGAGCGCCGAGGCGACGCTCACAACGTCGTTCGCGACCTTGACCGGCTCGACCTGCCCGCCGCCCTCGGTGCGGAGCGCCCACTGCGGATCCTTGAGGCCATGACCCGTCACGGTGCACACGATCGTCTTCCCGGACGGGACCAGGCCGGCCTCGTGCTGCTTGAGGAGGCCGGCGACGCTCGCGGCCGATCCCGGCTCCACGAAGACGCCCTCCTTCGCGGAGAGCCAGCGGTGGGCGGCGAGGATCTGCTCGTCGGTCACAGCGTCGATGAGGCCGCCCGACTCGTCGCGGGCCGCGATGGCGGTGTCCCACGACGCGGGGTTGCCGATCCGGATCGCCGTCGCGATCGTCTCGGGGTTCGTGATGGGGTGGCCAGCCACGAACGGCGCGGCGCCAGCGGCCTGGAAGCCCCACATGACGGGCAGCCTGGTGGAAACCGCAGGGAGCGTGCGCTCGTCGCCCGAGGCGTCCCCGGCGCCCTCCCCCGAGGTGTAGACGGTGTCCTTCGCGTACTCCTTGTAGCCCTTCCAGTACGCGGAGATGTTCCCGGCGTTGCCCACCGGCAGGACGTGGATGTCCGGCGCATCGCCGAGCGCGTCGACGATCTCGAACGAGGCCGTCTTCTGGCCCTCGATGCGGGCGGGGTTGACCGAGTTGACGAGGAACACAGGGTACGCCTCGGCGAGCTTGCGGGCGATCTCGAGACAGTCGTCGAAGTTGCCGTCGACTTGGAGGAGCGTCGCGCCGTGCGCGATGGCCTGGCTCAGCTTGCCCATGGCGATCTTGCCCTCGGGCACGAGCACCGCGCATGTGAGGCCCGCCGACGTCGCGTACGCGGCCGCAGACGCGGACGTGTTGCCGGTCGACGCGCACACCACGGCCTTCGCGCCGGCCGCGACGGCCGCCGTCATGGCCATCGTCATGCCGCGGTCCTTGAAGGAGCCCGTGGGGTTCATCCCCTCGACCTTCAGGTACACGTCGGAGCCGGTGAGGGCCGAAAGCTTCTGCGCGTACACGAGCGGCGTGCCGCCCTCACCGAGGGTGATGACGCGGGTCGCCTCGGTGACGGGCAGACGGTCGGCGTATTCGCGGATGACTCCGCGCCACTGGTGGGCCACTAGACTCCTTCGACTCGGAGGACGCTCGTCACGGATTCGACGACGTCGAGGTTCTTGATGTCGGCGACGGTCTCGGCGAGGGCCTTCTCCGACGCGCGGTGGGTCACGAAGCGCAGCTCCGCACGGCCTTCGCCGGAGCCGGGCTCGCCGCCGTCGAGCGTCTGGCGCATGGCCTCGATCGAGACGCCGTGCTCGGCGAAGACCGCCGCGACGCGGGAGAGCACGCCGAGCTGATCGGCCACCTCGAGGCCGATGCTGTAACTCGTCGTGACGGCCTCGATGCCGAGCACGGGCAGCTTGCGCGTCGCGGTGTCGGTCCGGCCCGGCGCGCCGGCGACGATGCGGCGGGCGGTCGAGACGAGGTCGCCCATGATCGCCGAGGCCGTGGGACGCCCGCCCGCGCCGGCCCCGTAGAACATGAGCTCGCCGGCGTTCTCGGCCTCGACGAACACCGCGTTGAACGCACCGCGCACCGCCGCGAGCGGATGCTCGCGCGGCAGCAGCGTCGGGTGCACCCGCACGCTCGCCCCCTCAACACCATCAGGGGTCTCGACCAGCTCCGCGATCGCGAGCAGCTTGATCACCAGGCCCGAGTCCTTCGCCGCCGCGATGTCCTCCGCCGTCACGCCCGCGATGCCCTGGCAGCGCACGTCCTCGAGCGCCACCGGGGTGTGGAACGCCAGCGTCGCCAGCAGCGCCGCCTTCGCCGCCGCGTCGTGCCCCTCCACGTCCGCCGTCGGGTCCGCCTCCGCATACCCGAGCCGCTGCGCCTCCGCGAGGGCGTCCGCGAACGCGGCCCCGGTCGTGTCCATCTGGTCCAGGATGTAGTTCGTGGTCCCGTTCACGATCCCCAGCACCCGCGTGATCCGGTCCCCCGAGAGGCTCTCCCGGATCGGGCGGATGATCGGGATCGCGCCCGCGACCGCGGCCTCGAAGCTCAGCTCGGCGTTGTTCCGGTCCGCCTCCTCGAACAGCGCCGGCCCGTCCTGGGCCAGCAGGGCCTTGTTCCCCGTCACGACCGAGGCGCCCTTGCGCACCGCCCGCAGGATCAGCGACCGAGCCGGCTCGATCCCGCCCATGAGCTCCACCACCAGGTCCGCCGAGTCCACCAGCGCCTCCGCGTCCACGCTGAACAGCCCCCGCGGGAGCTCCACGTCACGCTGAGCGTCCGGGTCCCGCACCGCGATCCCCGCCAGCTCCAACCGGGCCCCAGCCCGCGCCGCGAGCACCCCCGCGTCCTCGAGCAGGATCCGAGCCACCTGGCTCCCCACCGTCCCACACCCCAAAAGCGCCACCCGCAGCACCGCGGGATCGACGAGCTGCGCCGCGGGCCGCGGCTGGGTCTGAGTCTCCGTCATCCGGTCTCCCATCGAAGAGGTCACACTCCCATGTCGCGGGAGAGCAGATCCTGTTCAGTCTCCCCTCGGACGATCCATCGCGCCGAACCGTGACGCACTGCGACGACGCCCGGGCGCCCCACGTAGTTGTAATTGCTCGAGAGCACCCAGCAGTACGCGCCCGTTCCGGGCACCGCGACGAGGTCGCCGCGGCGGACGTCCTCGGGGAGGTACACGTCGCGCACCACGATGTCGCCGCTCTCGCAGTGCTTGCCGACCACGCGCGTGAGCTGCGGCGCGGCGTCCGACGCGCGTCCGGCCAGCACCGCCGAGTAGTCGGCGTCGTACAGGACGGGGCGCGCGTTGTCGCTCATGCCGCCGTCCACGGAGAGGTAGCGCCGCACCGCCGTCGCGGTGGCGCCGGAGGCGGGCACATCCACCAGGACGTCCTTCGTGGTCCCAGCGCGGTACAGCGTGAACGCGGCCGAGCCCACGATCGCGCGGCCCGGCTCGATCGAGATGCGCGGCGGCGTGATGCCGAGCTCACCGCACGTCGAGCGGACGACGGCGGCGAGCGCCTGCGCGATCTCCGCGGCAGGGCGCGGGGTGTCCGAGGGCGTGTAGGCGATGCCGTGCCCGCCGCCCAGGTCGAGCTCGGGGAGCGCGAGCGAGTACGTCGTGCGCATCGTCGCGAGGAACGTCAGGAGCTTCACCGCTGCCACCTCGAAGCCCTCAGGCTCGAAGATCTGCGATCCGATGTGGCAGTGCAGGCCCAGCAGCTCGACGCTGTCGTGCCCGGCTGCGGCGGCCACGGCCTCCTCGGCCGCGGACGCCGCCGCGGCGGCCTCGGCGCGGAAGTCCGCACTTGCGGTCCCAGGGGCCATCGACAGCCCGAACTTCTGGTCCTCGTGCGCGGTCGCGATGAACTCGTGCGTGTGCGCGTGCACGCCGGGCGTGAGCCGCAGCATGACCTTGGCGCGCACCTCGCGCCGCTCGGGGTCCTGGTCGGCACGGGCAGCCGCGATCGCCGCGACGCGCTCGAGCTCGTCGAGGCTGTCCACGACGATGCGGCCCACGCCCATGTCGAGCGCGCGCTCGATCTCGGCGTCTGACTTGTTGTTCCCGTGGAGGCCCAGCAGCTCGCCCGCGAGCCCGGCCTTCGCCGCGACGGCGAGCTCGCCGCCCGAGCACGTGTCGAGCCGCAGACCCTCCTGGGCCACCCACGAGGCAACCGCGGAGCTCAGGAACGCCTTGCCCGCGTAGTAGACGTCCACGCCCCCGCACACGTCCGCGAACGCGCCGTCGAACGCGTCCTTGAACGCGCGGGCGCGCGCCCGGAAGTCGTCCTCGCTCAGGACGAAGAGCGGCGTGCCGAACTCCTCGGCGAGCTGCGCGACGCCGATTCCGCCCACGGCGAGCTCGCCGCGTGAGGTGCGCTCGACGTCGTACGCCCACAGCTTGGCCTCGAGCGCGTTGACGTCGGCGGGCACCTCGAGCCATGCGGGGGCCAAGGGCGAGCCGGAAGCGCCGGGCACCCGGATCAGGGTCTCGTTCGACACGGTCACATCCTCTCCGGCGCCGAGACGCCCAGCAGGTCGAGGCCATTCGCGAGGACCTGGCTCGTCGCGTCGTTGAGCCACAGGCGCGTGCGGTTGAGGTCCGTGATCTCCTCGTCGCCCTGCGGCGCGATGCGGCAGTTGTCGTACCACGAGTGGTAAGCGCTCGCGATCGTCTCGAGGTGGCGGGCCACGCGGTGCGGCTCGCGGAACTCGGCGGCCTTGCCCACGATCGACGGGTAGGCCGCGAGGTGGGCGAGGAGCTCACCCTCGGTCGGGTGGTCGAGGAGCGAGGCGTCGAACGCCTCGCGCCCGTCTGCCACGCGCTCGACGCCGGCCTGCACCGCGTTGCGCGCCGCGCCGCGCGAGCGCGCGTGGGCGTACTGGACGTAGTAGACCGGGTTCTCGTTCGAGTGCTTCCGCAGGAGCTCGGGGTCGAGCGTGAGCGGAGAGTCCGCGGGGAAGCGCGCGAGCGAATAGCGCACGGCGTCCTTGCCGAGCCAGTCGATGAGGTCCTTGAGCTCGATGATGTTGCCCGCGCGCTTCGAAAGTTTGGCCCCATTGACCGACACGAGCTGGCCGATGAGGATCTCGATGCTCGTGTCGGGGTCGTCGCCCGCGCACGCGGCGATGGCCTTGAGGCGGTTGACGTAGCCGTGGTGGTCGGCGCCGAGCAGGTAGATCTTCTCGGGGAAGCCGCGGTCCTTCTTGGAAAGGTAATACGCGGCGTCGGCGGCAAAGTAGGTCGGCTCGCCGGTCGCGCGGACGAGCACGCGGTCCTTGTCGTCGCCGAAGTCGGTCGTGCGGAGCCACACGGCGCCGTCGAGGTCGAAAACGTGGCCCTGCTCGCGGAGGCGCCCAACCGCCGCCTCGATCGCCCCCGAGTCGTGCAGTCCGTCCTTCTCCGAGAAGTAGACGTCGAACGAGACGCCGAAGGCCGCGAGCGTCGCCTTGATGTCGTGCATTTGGGCCTCGTAGGCGGCGTGGCGCACGATCGGCAGCGCCGCGTCATCGGTGAGCTCGCGCACGTCGGGGTGCTGGGCGAGGACGTCGTGGCCGAGGTCCACGATGTACTGCCCCGGGTACCCGCCCTCGGGAACCGGGCGGCCGTGGAGGCGGGAGAGCACCGAGTTCGCGAAGACGTTCATCTGGCTGCCGGCGTCGTTGATGTAATACTCGGCCGTGACGTCCGCGCCCGAGGCGCGCAGCACGCGGGCGATCGAGTCGCCGAGCGCGGCCCAGCGCGTGTGGCCGATGTGCAGGGGCCCGGTCGGGTTGGCCGAGACGAACTCCATGTTGACCAGGTGCCCTGCGAGGGCGTCGTTGCGGCCGTAGTCCGGCCCCGCCTCGACGATCGCCTTCGCGAGCGCGCCCGCGGCGGCGGCCTCAAGCGTGATGTTGAGGAAGCCCGGCCCAGCGACTTCGACGCTCTTGATGCCCTCCAGTGACCCGAGGCGGGAGGCGAGGATCTCGGCGAACGCGCGCGGGTTCATCCCGGCCTTCTTGCCGAGCTGAAGGGCGATGTTCGTGGCCCAGTCCCCATGCTCCCGGTTCTTGGGTCGCTCCACGCGGATCTCGTCCGGCACATCCACGGCGATGTCGCCGGCGCTCACGGCGTCGGCAAGGCAGGCGGAAATGGCTGAGGAGAGTTCTTCGGGAGTCACGAACCTAGCCTACCGGCGGGGCGGCATCGCCCCGAAACCGCGCGGGTTGCGCGGCCACCGCCGGTTCGACCACGCCCGGGGCATCGTCGATGTAGTGCGGCCGGCAGATGACCCAGCCCGCAGTCGCCAGCACCGCAAGCGTGATCCCAAGGAACGCGAACGACGCCGTCCATCCGCCGGTCGCGTCGTGGAGGATGCCCGCGAGGAGCGGGCCGGCGCACGCGATCGTGTAGCCGACGCCTTGGGCGAAGCCCGAGACGGCCCCCGAGGCGCGGTGTGACCGGGTGCGGAGGTTGATGAGGACGAGGGCCAGCGGGAATGTTGCGGGGCCGAGCCCCATGAGCGTGGACCACAGCCACGTCGCCGAGGCCGGCGCGAGCCAGAGCCCGAGGTAGCCGCTCACGAAGCAGGCTACGCCGAAGACCACCACCGGGAACGGGTTCCGGAGCCGTCCCGCAAGGATCGGCACGACGAGGCTCAGCGGAATCCCGAGGCCCGAGAAGATCGCGAGCTGCAGCCCGGCGTCGCCCGCGCTGAGCCCTGCCTCCGTTGCGATCGTCGGGAGCCAGCCGAACATCGTGTACGTGTTGAGCGACGTGCAGCCGAACATGAGCGCGAGCGCCCACGCGGCGGGCGCGCGCCACGGGCGGATGACGATCGGAACCGCCGTCTCAGGTGAGGCGGGGGCAGTGGCCTCCCCCGCCGTCGTGCGTGCGGCGCCGCGCGCGGACGACGGCGCGTCCCCGGCTCCGCGGCCCGCTGCGGGACGCGCGGGCCAGGACCGCAGCCACGGCAGGATCGCGATGACGTTGATCGCCGCCCACCAGCCGATCGACCCGCGCCACCCGACGGCGCCCGCGACGGGGACCGCGAGCAGCGGCGGGACCGTGGTCCCGAGGCTGATGATCGTCACGTAGAGCGCGGTCAGGAGGCCGATCTTCTGCGGGAAGTACTTCTTGACCATGGGTGGCAGCACGACGTTGCCCGCGCCCATCCCCGCAAGCGCGACGGCCGAGGCCGCGAGGAACGTCACGGTGTCGGGGGCGAACGCGCGGACGATCTGGCCCAGCGCAGCGGCAGCCATCGAGATGACGGCAATGGCTTCGACGCTCCGCCTCCGCATGAAAAGCGGCGTCACGAGGCCGGCGATCCCGAACAGCGCCGTGGGCAGCATCCCGAGGATGCCGACGAGCCACGACGGGAGGAACAGCTCCTTCGAGATCTCGCCCGTGAGCGGCGGGACGCTCGTCACGGCTGTTCGAAGCGTGAACGCGACGATCAGGATGCCTGCCGCGGCGAGGAGCCCGCCACGCACGGTGGACTGGGCGGCTCTCGTGCCGGCCTGGGCTATCGCCTGCGGTTCCGCTTCGCTCACCCTAAAACGCTACAGCAGTCCCGGGATACCAAACATTGCTCGGCGCGGCGAAAGGCCGTGATTCCGGCCACGACGGGGCCCCGACCAACCGGCGGAACCGCAGCTGGCCGGCTCTCACAGCCAGCACACAGCCCCCGCGTCGTTGAACGAGTCTGGCCCCGGCTACGTTTAATGGACAACCGTCCCCGCCGTCCGGGGACCGCCGACCGCAGGAAGCCGCCACATGCCTGACTCCCCCGTGCCCACCGCCGCACCGAACTCGCGGGTCGCGCGCAAAGTCGCGTTCACCGCGCTGGCGGGCGCATCGCTCGTCGGCGCCGTGGCGGGATGCGCGCCGTCGAACGCAGCGGTGCCTGGCCCGGCGCAGGCGGGGAACGCCGAGCCCTCAGCGCCGACGACGGCGGCCCCCACCTCCGCGGGTTCCGCCGGCTCGAGCGCCCACGCCTACAGGGACGGCACGTACAGCGCGGACGGACACTACACGTCCCCGAACGGGCCGGAGACCGTCGGCGTCACGCTCACGCTCGCGTCCGGGGTCGTCAAGGACGTGCAGATCACCCAGCACCCCACGAGCGCGAACACGGCGATCTACCAGAAGCACTTCGCCTCGGGGATCAAGGATGTGGTGGTCGGCAAGAAGCTCGACGATCTCAACGTCGGCGTCGTCTCCGGCTCCTCGCTCACGGGCCAGGGCTTCAACGACGCTGTCGCGATCATCAAGGGCGAAGCCTCCTAGGACCGCCCATGGAGTCGTTCACGTTCGAGGCGATCGGGACCCTGTTCGAGATTGGCACGAACCGGCCGCTCGGCGATGCCCTCGAATGGACGCTGCTGCGCGAGGCCGAGCGCTTCGATTGGGTCTGGAGCCGTTTCCGGCCGGACTCGCTCGTCGCGCAGATGCGGGCCGGAACGGGCACATGGGACCTCCCGGCCGAGAGCGCGAAGCTCTCGGAGCTGTATGCGCGCCTCTACCGTGTGACCCGAGGCGCCATCAACCCGTGGATCGGCTCGAGCCTCGAACGCATCGGCTACGGGCCGGGCTATGAGCTCGTCCCGTCGCGTCCGCCCGAGCCAGCCCCGCTGTGGGACGCGGACCATGTGTGGGAGGGCACCGCCGTCGTCCTGACGTACCCCGCCGTCCTCGACATCGGCGCCGCCGGGAAGGGGCTTCTCGTGGATCGCTTCGGGGAGATCCTCGCCGAGGCGGGGCACCGCGAATTCGTCATCGACGGGAGCGGCGACATCCTGCACGCGGGGGCCGAGCCGGTCCGGGCGGCACTCGAGCACCCGTACAACGCCGACGAGGCGATCGGCCTCGTCGACTTCCAGGACATGGCCCTGTGCGCGTCGGCGGGGAATCGCCGGGCGTGGGGCGACGGATTCCACCACCTCCTCGACGCTCGGACGGGCGCGCCGGTCCGCTCCGTGGTCGCAGCCTGGGCCCTCGCCCCCGACGCCATGACGGCAGACGCCCTCTCGACCGCGCTCTTCGTGGCCCGGGGCCCCGACCTCGCCGCCGAGTTCGCCGGCCCGAACGGCGGGCCGGAATGGCTCCAGGTCTTCTCGGACGGACACGCCGAGGGCAGCCCCGCCTTCCTCGAAGGACTCTTCTCATGACGCCAGTTCTCACCGCCCCTGCGGCCGCCAAGGTGCGCCTCGACGCCGCGCTCGGCCGCGTGAGCTCGTATCGGCTCGTGCTGACCGTGCTCGCCGTCCTCGTGCTGTACAGCCTCGTGCTCAACGTCCTCGGCTGGCTGCGCTTCGGGATCCCGGCCATGCTCGCGTCCCTCGTCGTATGCCTCGCCGTCTCGTACGGCGCGAACCGCGGCGTCGCGGCGATCTTCCGCGTGCGCCCGCACTCCGAGTCCGCCCTCGTGACGGGCCTGCTCCTCTACTTCCTGTTCTGGCCCAGTCTCGCCCCGCTCGACCTCGCGGTGACGGCGCTCGCGTGTGTGCTCGCCGCCGCCTCGAAGTACGTCCTCGCGTTCCGCGCTCGGCATGTGTTCAATCCCGCCGCGTTCGGGGCGTTCGCGGTCGGGCTCACCGGCTGGGGCGCCGCGACGTGGTGGGCGGGCACGCCCGCGATGCTGTGGGCCGTGGCGCCCGGCGCGCTCCTCGTGCTGTACCGCGTCCAGCGGCTCGCGATGGCCAGCGTGTTCGCGACGGTCGCCCTGACCCTTACCGCGGCCGTGTTCGCGACGGCGGGCATCCTCCCCGTGGGAGCGATCGTGCAGGCGATCGCTCAAGGGCCGCTCGTGTTCTTCGCGGGGTTCATGCTGTCCGAGCCGCTCACGATGCCCGGCCGCCGTCGCTATCAGTACGCCTACTCGGCGGTCATCGCGGCGGCCTACGCGCTGCCGTTTAGCCTCGGACCGGTCTCCGGCTCGCCGGAGACCGCGCTGCTCCTCGGCAACCTCCTCGCGTTCGCGTTCGGCCTCTCGCAGGGCCTCGACCTGAGGTTCGTCGAGCGGCGGCGGCTCACGCCGACGTCGCACGAGTTCGTCTTCGTCCCGACCCGAGCGGCGCGCTTCCTTCCGGGGCAGTACGCCGAGCTCTCACTCCCCCATGCGGGCGGCGCCTGGGCCGGACGACGGCGGACGTTCAGCTTCACGAGCGCGCCCTCCTCGGACGTCGTGGCCTTTGGCGTCAGCACCGCACCGCCGGTCTCCCCCGCGAAGCAGGTCCTCCTGGACCTCGAGCCCTGCCGGCGCGTGTGGGCCGCCGCCGTGGGTGGCGACTTCGTGCTTCCCCGCGATCTGGACGTCCCGGTGCTCCTCGTCGCGGGCGGGATCGGCCTCACACCGTTCGCGTCGATGCTGCGCGCCCTCAAGACTTCGGGCGAGGCGGGCGACGTCGTCGTCCTCGTCTCGGTCTCGACCGCCGAGGAGCTCGCTTTTGCAGGCGTCCTCAAGGCGTCGCGGGCGCGCGTCGTCGTGAGAACGTCCGACGGCGGGGCGGTGCCCGACTTCGCGGAGGACGCCGGCGCGGCGCCGTTCACGCCGCAGCGCCTCCGGGAGCTCGTGCCGGACATCGGCGAGCGCACCGCCTACGTCTCCGGGCCGCCGTCGTTCGTGGGAGGCGTGGGCCCGGCGTTGCGCGCGGCCGGCGCGCGTCGCGTCCGCCGCGACGCGTTCTCCGGCTACTGATTCTCGAAGTTGAGGGGCGCACTTCCGGCGTAGGCTGGCCTCCGAGCACGTCCCACGCAGAAGGAGCGACCATGGACCAAGACATCCACGCCCGCATCAAGGAGCTCATCGACGAGGAGCATCGCCTCCGCTCGGCCGTGAGCGACGGCGAGATCACGCCTGGTGACGAGCAGCGGCGGCTCCGCTCCGTCGAAACGCAGCTCGACCAGTGCTGGGACCTCCTGCGCCAGCGGCGCGCGAAGCGCCAGTACGGCGAAAACCCCTCAGAAGCCTCGGTCCGGTCCGCAGACGTGGTGGAGAACTACCTCGACTGAGAATGAGCCCCGCTGAGCGGTGTTTCCGCAGGTGAGAGGCTGTTTTATGTGGTGCTGACACTGAAAGTCTAAGACGCATAGCGCTCTGAGTCAAGATATTGATATGATTGGGCCATGCCCAAGAAGCCGCGCACCCCGGACCTCGCAGCGCTCCTGCCCTCGTGGGAGCTCTCGCTCAAGGCCGAGCGCAAGAGCCCGTCGACGATCTCCAACTATGGGACCGGCGTCCGGGCCTTCATCGCGTGGTGCGCCGCCGAGGACCGCCCCGCCGTCCTCGACCGTCCCACGGTGAACGGCTTCGTCGCCTCGCTCTTGGATGCGGGGCGCGAGGGCACCACGGCGGTCGCGCGGCAGCTCGCCGTCCGGCGGTTCTCTTCCTGGCTCGCCGAGGAGGGCGAGCTTCCCGCCGACCCACTGCTCGGGCTCAAGCCGCCCAAGATGGACACCAAGGTCGTTGAGCCTCTCACCGAGCCCGAGCTCAAGGCCCTGCTCAAGGCGTGCTCGGGGACCGAGTTCATCGACCGCCGCGACGAGGCCATCGTGCGCCTGATGCTCGAGACGGGAACGCGGGCCGGCGAGTGCGCGGCCATGCTGGTCGACGATGTGAACCTCGCCTCGGGCGTCGCGATCATCCGACGAGGCAAGGGCGGCAAGGGACGTCCCGTGCCGTTCGGCCCTCAGACCGCGCGCGCGATCGACCGCTATAAGCGCGCGAGGGCCACGCACCGGCTCGCCTCCTCCCCCGCGCTATGGCTAGGAGACCGCGGCAAGGAGTTCGGATACTCAGGCCTCTGGAAGGCCCTCGGGACGCGCGCCGCGGCTGCGGGCATCGTCGGATTCCACCCCCACCGCTTGAGGCACACGGCGGCCCACAGGTGGCTCGCCGCGGGCGGCAGCGAGGGAGGGCTCATGAGTGTCGCGGGATGGAGCCGCCCCGACATGCTGATGCGCTACACGAAGGCCCGAGCCGCCGAGCGCGCGGCCGAGGAAGCACGCAACCTGAACCTGGGAGACCTGTGATGGGACGGAAACGGATCGACACCGAAGCCCTTATCCGACGCCTCGCCCCGGAGGTCTCCAGCGTCGCACCTGAGCTGACGCCGGGTTCGGCCGAGTGGGCCGAGTCCGTCGACGCCGCGATGGAGGAGGGCTACGCCCCAGCCCGTATCGCCGATCTCGACGCCATGCGGAACCAGGCCGCCGCGGCGCCTGTCCGCGGGCTCGTCGCGCCCGGCGCCTCGCGCACCACATGGGTGCAGCTCCGGTGCGGCGGCTCCGGCGTAACGGAGGGATGGCTCGTGGCCCTCACCCCGGCCCCGACGGTGCTCGTGACGGTCAAGGGCGGAACGGTGGTGGAGCTCGACCAGCCGCTGCCCTATTCCTGTGCGCACGGTGACACCACAGTCTCGGTGCCGACGCTCCTCCGCGCGGTGCTCGGCACGCTCGCCCACCGCGACAGCCGGTCGAAATCGATCGACATCCACCGGCGTGTCGGATAAACGCTGTACGGGCCCGTATTGATACGCTGTGCAAAAGGCCGCGGAATCGCCTGCTGAAGATCCGCCACAACGAGACGTCCGGCATAAGGCCGGGCAGGCTGGGAGGCCCTCGGAACCTAGGACACGCGTGTCTGAGGACCGAGAGGCCTTCAATTGTCTCCAGCCCAAACACCCGCCGAGCGCAGCCTCGCCGGATCGATCGCAGCCCACACGAGTTGGGCGTTCACCGAGGACCGCGCCGCCCGCACCAGGCCGGCCCGCGATGCCCTCATGGCCAAGTTCGAGCAAGAGGTCGACCCCGAGGGGAAACTCCTCCCCGAGGAGCGCGCACGCCGCGCCGAGTCGCTGAAGAAGGCCTACTTCCAGAAACTCGCGCTCAAGTCAGCGCAGGCCCGGCGGGCCAAGTCGGCGGGTGCCCGGTGACGCCGCCGACCTTCTCCCTCGGCGCCGCGCTCGAGGTAGACCTCCGAAGCCTCGACGGGCACGAGCTGGCACGTGCGGTCGAGTGGGCAGCCCATGCCCCCCGCGGCGCGAGCGTGACGTTCGAGGTCGCGCGCGGACAAGTCCCCCCGCACCTCGCGCTCCGTTACCTCTGTGATCACGGCCGGCACCTCGGCACAGTGCAGATACGATGCTCGGATCCCGACAGCGCGAACCGTTGGCTACTCGCGCTGCGCGAGGCCCAGGCCGACTCGGACGCCGCGCTGGAAGCGGAGGCCGGGCGATGAACACCGCACCCTCGTCCCGCCTCGACGACGCGTTCTCGCTCGACTGGCTCCTCGCCCAGGACTTCCCCCCGATCAAGTACATCGTCCCGGGCATCATCCCCGAGGGCGTCACCGTGATCGCCGGAGCACCCAAGGCCGGGAAGAGCTGGATGGTCCTCGACCTTGCCCTGTGCGTAGCCGGCGGTGATCCCACCCTCTGCGAGCTCCAGGCCGGGGAGAAGCGGCCCGTCATGTACGTCGCGCTCGAGGACGGCCCCCGCCGCCTCAAGATGCGCACCAACATCCTCGGCGTCAATGATGGCTACCGGTACAAGCGCCTCACGCTCAAGACCGCGATTGAGCCCGGCCAAGCCATCTCCACGATCCGGGAGTACATCGACCGGCACCACGGCGACAACCCCGTGGTTATTGTCGACACGCTCGCGAAGGTCATGCCCACCCCGGTTAGCGGCGTCTCCGCGTACGCGGCCGACTACGCAGCCATGACGCAGTTCAAGCTCATCGTCGCGGACTACCCGGGCTCCTCGATCATCTTGGTACACCACACCCGCAAAATGGGCGCCGAGGACTTCTCCGACACCGTGAGCGGTACGCAGGGCATTACGGGAGCGGCCGACACGACGGTGGTCCTCAAGCGCGCCCGCGGCGAGGCGACCGGCACGCTGTTCGTCACCTCCCGCGATGCGGCCGAGGGCGAGTACTCGGTCACGCTCGACGGGCACCGCTGGAGGCTCGACGGTGGCACCCTCGCCGAAGCGGCCAAGGCTGCGGTCGAGCGCAAGGCCACCGACGGGCTCGGCGACCAGATGGCCGAGGTAATCCGGTTCGTCAACGGGCGCGAGAAGACCACGGCAGGCGACCTTGCTGCCGCTCTCGGGCTCGAGGCAAACGCGGCACGCACCTACCTCAGCAGGGCGGTCGAGTCCGGTCGCATCTCCAAGTCGGGACGAGGCGTCTATGTCCCCAATACCCCTGTTGCAAGTGTTGCGACTGTTGCGTCCGAAGAAGACGTTGCGTCACCTCGAACAGAACAAGGCGATGACAACGCAACACATGCAACGGTTGCAACACCCCCTTCGGAGGTGCTTGAGGTCATCGAGAGCATCGTCTCGAAACTCCCACCCCTGCCGAGCCCGGAGCCCGATCAAGGGGGGCTCTTCTGATGGCCGCCGTTGAAGGGATCCTCGCCGAGCTGCGACGTGGTGCGTGCCCCGACTGCTTCGCCGACGTCACCGTGGCACCGGACC
This sequence comes from Sinomonas sp. P47F7, assembly GCF_049332655.1. Classification (GTDB taxonomy): domain Bacteria; phylum Actinomycetota; class Actinomycetes; order Actinomycetales; family Micrococcaceae; genus Sinomonas. The sequence goes on from NZ_CP186327.1 coordinate 2,992,526, forward strand.
ACGACGGCATCATCCACGTGTACGTTGCGCACGACGAGACGTGCCCTCAGTACAGGGTGCGGCTCAACCGGGCTGAACGTCGCGCTGCACGCAAGCGGGGGGGTCGGTCGTGACCGCCCCGGATCCGACCGCGGACGAGGCGGTCCTCTGGGCGACGGGACCGGTCGAACTCCGCGAATACCACCTCCGCAAGCTGACTCCCACCGACTTCGGCCAATCCCCGTGCTGGGCATGCCACGGCGAACACGACGAGAACGGCGACTGGCGCCACCACCGCGCCTGCCCGCGCATCGCCCGCCCGAACCGCAGACCCAAGACCACCGCGAAGGAGAACTAGATGGGCCGCAGGAACGCCAGGCGGAACACCCGCTACGCGCGACAGGGCCGGGCACCCAAGCCCGCATCGTCCACACGCCTCGGCGAAGCCGAGCTCGACACCCTTGCCCGATCGCTCGTCGACCGCGGGCTCGCATCACCCCAGGTTCTCGGACGCGGGGACAGCAGGGGCAGCCTCGCCTCGGAAGAGGAGACAGCAGATGAGTGACCTCGACCCCGTACGCGACGCCTGCGCGATCACGACGTCCGTCCTCGCCGGGGACGATGCCCAGACCCTGCTGGTCGACCTCGCCGCGAGCCAGGCCGAGCCGGTGGGCTGGGCGCTGGCCGTCGTCGCTGCCAGCACGGAGATGGTCGCCGGGTTCATCCTCGACTCGGTCGGCGGCAACCGCGCCGCCGCGCTCGAGGCGTGGGCTGCCCAACTCGCCAGCCAGGGCATCGACAGCTCGGCACCGTGGGCACGCAAGGCGCGGGCCGAAGGCGGCGAGGCGTGAATCCGCACATGCGGGGGGCGGGGGCCACCATCCCCGTCGCGCAGCGGCGCCCCTCGGGGTGCGGCATGCTCGAGCTCGAAGCGGAGGCTCAGAAATCGGCCCGGTTTTTAGAAATCGGGGGCCATGGCGACCACGCCGTGTTCCCGAATGCTTTCTCCCGGGGCAGACATTGATTGTGCTGTGCGGAAGGGCCCGCGATGAGCGATTCACCGCATGATCTCAGGCGGTACGAGGCCGGATGCCGGTGTGCGGACTGCAAGGCGGCCAACGCGCGGCGTGTGCGCGCTCAGCGTGCGCGCCGTGCCCCGAAGCTCACGGTCGTGGAGCAGATCGGCCCTGGTCCGGTCGAGACGGCGTTCGATCTGGAGCTCGATCGGCTGGTCATGGCCGACGAGTTCGACGTCGCCCGGGTTGAGATGGCCCGGATCCTGGCGCGGGCCATCGACAATCTGCCTCCGACTCAGGGATTCCGCCTGCCGAGCATGATGGGCCGGCTGGATGTGCTTATGGAGCGTTTGGCTCCCCGCGATGAACCGAAGAAGAAGGGTGGAAGACGATGACCCGGCGGATTGAGTCGAAGGACGCCTTCGATTTCGAGAGCGCACCGCTCGACGAGAACTATCTCGCGGCGCTGCGGAGCGAGGAGCCGACCGCGGCGGTGATGTTCGCGGTCATGACCCGCGTGCTCACGGGCCCCGAGGGCGACGGGATCATCCACGATCCGTCGACGGGCGAGGTCCTCGACCGCGAGGTCCTCGACGCGATCTGGGCCGAGGTGACCGCATGAGCTCCGCAGCGGTCCCGAAGCGCCGCCGCCGTGGCTACGCGGACCCGACGGCGAACCTTGCAATCGCCCGAACGGACCGTCAGGCGCGCCGTGGGCTGACGAGAACGGAGCCGGCGGCCTCGGTGGCCACCGAGGCCCGCACGGAGGCCCCTGCGGGCGTAGTCGCCCAGCTGAGCTACTTCCCGGAGTCCGAGCCCGTGGAATTGTCGGCCCCGGATGCTATAGCGCCGGGTGACGACTTCAACCACGGCGCGCTCGCCGTCGCCGCGGAAGCCAGGCGGGCCGCAGGAGTTGGCGCGAGGGACCTCCCCAAGCGCCCTTCGAAATGCGTCAGCATCGTGCTCGGGCCGCTCGTCACGGGCGAGGCGCGGATGTTCCACCGGGAGACCCTCGCGCACGACGCCTACGGCCCGTATGCCGAGGTCATCGCCGGGGAGGCGCTGCGTGACGCGGCTATCCCCCTTGTCGTCGGTGGCGCTGTCCTCGGCACCGTCGCCTTCGCGGCTGGCCGCTATGCACGCCAGGGCCTCGCGACGATCGTGTGGAACGACGAGGCCTCGGCGGCCGAGGGGTACGCAGGCGCCGCGCTGGCGCGGCGAGAGCTGCGCATCATGTGCCGCGTGCTGGCTGGCGCATGGGATCCGGACCGGTTCGGGTTCGTCATCGAGAAGATCGACTGGAGTACGGCGCGGGCTGTGCTGTGAGATGAAACGCACCGTCAGTGTTGATCAATGAATGATTCTGTCGCCAAAAGCGGCTAGAATGAGAAATAGCTGCTCCCAAGCGGCCCGAAGTTTACCGGCCCAGCCGAAAACGGAGGGAACCGAGCGGGGAGCGTAAGCCAGCGAGTCGAGCGATGCTCCTCCCTGGCGGGCACCCCGGCGAGGTGCGAATGGAAAGCCGCCTGGATGGCTCCACTCCCATTCGACATCGCCCCGTGGAGCCTCAAATGACTCTTTCCCCTGCTTTCTCGCACCCCGCAAACTCCATTCCGCCCAAGGCCTCCGATTTCCCCGCCCGCATCCGCGCCAAGTCGGCCGAGCGCCAGAACCTCGCGAACCTCCGCGCCTCGAAGGCCGCCGAGATCGAGCAGATCCGCCGCGATCCGTCCCAGAACAACCGCCTGACAAGCCTCCGTGGCGAGAAGGTGGACCTCGACGACCGGATCGACGTGATCGACACCGAGCTCAAGCAGCTCCGCAGTGTGCAGGCCGAGGAGGAGCGCGCTCGGGCCGCCGACAAGCCTGGCGCGTCCGGCGTCACGCATTTCCGCGGCGATGGCCGCCCCGCGTACGACGGCGTGATCCGCACCGGGGACACCAAGGAGCCGCGGGTCTACACGAGCTACAGCAACACCCGTGCCGAGGGTGAAGCCGTCTCGTTCTTCGCCGACGCGGCGGCCTGGATGGCCAACCGCGAGAACCCCGCCCGGGGGACCAAGGAGCGCCTGCTCCGCCACGCCGCCGAAGTCGAGCTGCACGGCGAGCAGTCGGCCCGTGCAGCCGGCACGGGCACGTTCGCCGGCCTCGTGGTCCCGCAGTACCTGACGGCGCAGAACGCCCTCGTGCTCCGTGCGGGGCGCCCGTTCGCGAACCTGTGCCGGCGCTTCCAGATCCCCGAGCAGGGCATGTCCTTCGTGATCCCGCGCGGCACGACCGGCGCCTCGACGTCGCCCCAGACGGCTGAGAACACCGCGGTCTCGGCGACGGACGACGTGTGGGCGAACGTCACGGTCCCGGTCGTGACCGGGGCAGGTGCTCAGGATGTCTCGAGGCAGCTCCTCGAGCGCGGGGCCCCCGGCATCGACCAGGTCCTGTACTCGGACCTCGTCCGCGCCTATGCGGGCGCGAACCCGGCGATCTCGGGCAACGCGGCCTCGCAGTTCGGCCTCGGCTGGGCTGTCATCAACGGCTCGGGCTCCTCGGGCCAGCCCCTCGGCGCCCTGAACACGTCCGGCATCGGCGCTTCGACGGCAATGGGCGGCCCGGTGACCACGACGCTCCTGAACCTGAAGCTCGCGGGCGGCTTCAACAGCATCATGACTGCGGGCGCCGGGATCGTCCCCCGCGCGATCGTCATGCACCCGCGCCGGTGGACGTGGCTCCTCGCGCAGGTCGACTCGACGGGCCGCCCGGTGGTCCAGCCCAACACCTCGGGCACCGGGTTCAACACGATCGCACAGTCCAACGCGATCCAGTCGCTCGACGTCGACACGCCGATCGCAGGGTTCTTCCAGGGCCTCCCGGTCGTCATCGACTGGAACCTCCCGACGAACGTGGGCACCCCGTCTGAGGACGTGATCCTCGTCGCGGACACGAGCCAGTGCCTCCTGTTCGAGGACGGCGACGGCCTGCCGCGCGAGCTCTCGTTCGAGCAGACGACCGGTGGGTCGCTGACCACGAAGCTCGTCGTCTACGGCTACTACGCCTTCACCGCGGGCCGCTACCCGGCCGCCGTGGCGAAGGTCGGCGGCGCCGACACCGTGGCCGGAAACGGATGTGTCGCCCCAGCGTTCTAGACCCCTCCCCAGCGCGTCAACGCCACCCGATCCGGCCTCAGATGAGCGGGCCGCCGGGACCGATGGCGGCAGAGCGGGAAACCTCCTTTCGGCCCGCAGTGACGCCGCCAGCGCGCAAACCCCACGGGCGGGGCGCTCCACAACGGAGTGCCCCGCCCCACACCCCCAAACCTTCCAAGGCCCCCAGGAGGCCCGATGTCCGCTGCATCCCTCGTCTTCGACATCTTCGCCAAGGACAACAACACCGAAGGCGTGTTCAAGGGCATCTCCAACCATGCGCAGGGCGTCACGAAGGGCGTCGGCGGCATAGCATCCGCCGTCGCGGCCGCCGGTGTCGTCGAGTTCGGGAAGAAGGCCGTCGACGCCTTCGAGGACATGGCGAAGTCGGCGATGAACACCTCGAAGATCACCGGCATGTCCGTCGAGGACGCCTCGAAGCTGAACTTCCAGTGGCGCGAGACGGGGGTCTCTGCCGAGACCGGCGCGTCAGCGATGGAGAAGCTGGCCAAGGGGATCGTCTCGAGCGAGAACGCGACGGTCAAGCTCGACGCGGCGTCCGGGAAGCAGCTCCACACGATCAACGAGCAGATCGCGGCCATCGAGCACAAGGGCGTCAAGACCGACGCCGAGAAGGTCCGGCTGGCCGACCTGAAGACGAAGCAGGAAGAGCTTACGGCGTCCATGGGCGAGCAGGCCGGGGCCCTCGGGAAGCTGGGCATCAGCTTCACCGACGCGAACGGCAAGCTCCTGCCGATGTCCGACCTCCTCCCGAAGATCCACGACAAGTTCGCGGCGATGCCCGCCGGCCCGGAGAAGACCGCCGCGGCCATGCAGCTGTTCGGCAAGCAGGCTGGCCCCGAGATGCTCAAGTGGCTCTCGCTCAACGCGGCCGGGGTGGAGGACCTGAACAAGGCTGCCGAGGACGGGTTCGTCGTCTCGCAGAAGGACGCCGAGGACGCGAAGCAGCTCGCAAAGGACAAGCGCGAGCTCAACGCCGCGATCGACTCGGTCCAGGTGACCATCGGCAAGGCCCTCGTCCCGGTGATGACCGAGCTGTCGAAGATCGTGAAGGAGAACGTCGTCCCGGTCATCAAGGCCGCCGCGGAGTTCTTCGCCCACCTCGACCCGAACACCAAGGCCGTCGCGGTTGGCATCGGCCTCGTCGTCGCCGCCATCGCGGTCCTGAGCCCGGCATTCGCAGCACTCAACGCGATCATGGCGATGAACCCCATCAGCCTCGTCGTCATCGCCATCGCCGCCCTCGTCGCAGGGGTGATCTGGGCATACAACAACGTCGGATGGTTCAAGGACGGCGTCGATGCGGCGTTCAAGTTCATCCGGATCGGGATCGACGCCGTGGTCACATGGGTCCGCGATACCGCGGTCCCGTGGTTCATCAACGCCTGGCAGCACGTGGCCGACTTCGTCAAGGGCTTCGTCGACGGCCTCGTGAACGCCTGGAACTGGTACTGGGATACCACGAAAACCATCTTCACGAAGATCGGCGACTTCATCGGCTCCGTCTGGAACGGCATAAAGGACGGCGTGACGAAAGCGGTCGACTTCGTCGTCTCCATCTTCGACGGCCGATTTCAGTCGCGCGTCCAGGATGCCCTCTCAGGCATCGGCAAATGGCTCCTGACGGCCGGCGGGGACCTCGTGCAGGGCCTGATCGACGGCGCAAAGGGCATGATCGACAAGGCGACGCAGGCGATCAAGGACGTCGGCGGCGCCATGCTCGACGGCGTCAAGAGCTTCCTCGGAATCCACAGCCCCTCGACCGAGGGCCACGCGATCGGCCAGTTCTTCGTCCAGGGCATCGTCAACGGCCTCGACGCCTCCCATGGGCACGTCACGGGCGCGATGGGCAGGCTGTCCGACCTCATGACGACCGCTTTCGACGGCGCGAGCGCCAGCCTGGCCGTCGGTCCCAACGGCGGCTCATCCTCGGCGTTCACCACCGCGCCAGCCTTCCCATCCTCCCTCCGACTCGTGGTCGACGGCCACGAGTTCACGGCCTACGTCGACTCCCGCGCCTCCAACGCCATCGACAATGCCAGCTACCGCGCGGGAACGAGGCCGAGCCGATGAGCATCACGCCGCCAAATAATCCGAAGCAGAAGGGGTAACAGTGCCCGCCGTATCGATCCTTGAGACCGTCTCGACTTCGTCGGGTACGAATGCCCCGGCCGTCGGTGCATTGGTGTTTACGCCAACGCGCACATTCGCCGGACCGGCAGCGAACGAGGAAGTCCTCCCGCTGCCGTTCCCCGTCACGCTCGACGCGACGGGGAGGGGCACGGCGAATCTTGCCGTCACGTCGAGCAACTGGGTTTGGCGCGTTGACAAGAACTTCACGTGGCCGAGGCAGATGACGCTGACGGAGTATGTCTCGGTCCAATCGACCGATACGTCCTACCCGGCACTTACCCGCGTGGATCCCACGACGCTTACCGCAGTGGCCGCAAGCCCGGCATGGGTCGGCATGGCGAACAGCACCGTCACATCAGGGTCGATCAACTCCTCCGGGCACCTCATTCTCACGCGCACTGACACCACGACGAGCGATGCCGGATCGATCCTCATCGCCCCAGCGCAGCCCCTCGGCAAGGTCTCGGCCATCGGCGACAGCATCACCGCGACAAACGACCTCGAGACTGGATTCAACGGAGCGACCGACGCCCTCTATCAGGACTCGTGGTTCGACTACGCGTGCATGCTCTCGGGCGGTCTTATGCGGCGCGGGCGGAACACTGGCATCGCCGGCCAGACGTCCGTTCAGATGGCGGCAAGATTCGCCACCGACATCCTCGGCTTCCGCTGCTCGACCGTGATCATCCTCTGCGGCACGAACGATGTCGGCCAGTCGGTCAGCGCCGGCGGCACGGCTCCGGACGCCACCGCGCTCGCGAACTTCCAATCGAGCATCCAGAGCATGGTCCTCGCCGCGCGCGCCGCGAACGTGACGCCGATCCTGTCCACCGTCCCGCCGAACAACGCCACAAACCGGCATGCACTCATCTCGAAGTTCAACGTCTGGATCAGGCTGTATGCATCGCTGAACAACCTCACCCTGCTTGACTTCTACGGGCAGGCCGCCGATCCCACGACTGGGAACTATCTAGCGTCGTGGGCTTCGGCGGACGGGACACACCCCGGATCGGCGGGGCATCTGATGTTCGGGCAGTACGTATCGAATCAGATCTCCAAGCTCGGCGGTGTATTGGCTCCCTTTGTGCCTCAGGACGACGCCGATCCGAACTCACTCATCACGCATCCGATGTTCCTCGGGGGCGCAGTCAGCGCACAGGGGATCCCGCCAGGCTGGCAGATCGCGTCAGGATACGGCACCGGCCTGACTGTCGGTTACGTGACCGATTCCGCAGTCAAGGGGAATATGTGGCAGGTTCAGGCCGCCGCATCCTCGGCACCCTATTACGTCCAGTTCCCGATCCCGGCCGCATCCTGGTCGGTGGGCGACCGACTCGCCGTGTGCGGCATTCTGACCTGTAACGGCGGCGTCTTGCCGGGCATCGCGTTCGCCGACCAAGCCGGGGCAAGAGCCAAGATTGGGCCATCGCAGCCAGTTACGCACGGCTACTTCTACATGGAGCAGATCGTCGCACCTACATCGACATCTCTCTATCTGGACCTGAATACTCCGGCCGGGACTGGCACATGGTCCGTCGGCCAGCTCGGGGTCTACAACCTCACGAAGCTCGGCTTCACGTCATGAGGCTCGAGCGGCGGCACGCACCACAGAGAAGCGCCCCCGCCCTCCTCGAGGAGGGCGGGGGCGCCTTCGTTCGTTCCCTGTCTAGGCAGCGACGCCAGCAGCCGCGATGCGCTTGAAGAAGTCCGTGGCGAGCTTGGCGATTCTGGCTTGGTCTAGGGCTTGCTGGCCGTTCCGGGGGGTCACGGTCGCCGAGACGTGGGGCTGCCCGTCGATGCCGAGGGCGACCTGCACGAGCCATCGCTGGCCCCACGTCATGAGGGATGCACCCGTGCGGAACGAGACCATCCGTAGCTCTGGGGAGGGCTCCATTTTCTTATAGGGTCCAGCGTTTACGACGGCCATCACGGTCGCGTACACAGAATCGACGGTACCGGGAACCGAAATGTCGAACTTCTGCTGCCCGTGAGCTTGCATGGTTTCCTCCTCAGAATCTTGGTTGGCTCGTGTGCGCCGAGACTGTCGCTCGTCTCACGCTTCGGGGGCCGGGGGCAGGATCTCCGTGAGCGTCTTCGCGAGGGCGCGGGCCTGCTCGGGCGAGAGCCGATCGTGTTCGTCATCCGGGCGAACCCACAAGAACTGCTCGCCGTCAGGCCTAACGACCTCTTCCACATAGAACCCCTCGCCGTAGGTGACGCGCGAGAAGTCCACGATCTCGTCGTCGTCGAAGTAGTTCGGCTTGAACCCCTCGGGCACCTGTGGAACGTCCTCTTCTGATGCCATGGCGGGCCCCCCTTCCTGCGTGGGACCCTCGCCCGCGCGAGATTCATTCTCGTGCTCGTCAACGGGCTCGACAAGAGGCGTCAGGTCATCAACTCGGACCATGACTGTACGCCGGCTGTCGAACTCGACGAGCGCGGCGACGCCGCCGGCAGTAGGCGAGGGCTTCACGGTGCCGGCGCCGAAGCTGCGGTGCAAGATGGCGGTGCCGGGTAGGATCTGCGTGGTTTCAGTGGTGGTAGACATGGCCTTGAGCCCCTATCTCAGTCCAAGATATTTCACCCCACAGCGCTCTTTCCAGATAGCTGAAACTATCTAGATCCTGCTCAAGCGGCACAGCGTTCACTCGCCCACAGTGGAGAACTACCTCGACTGACTCCGGCTAGCCGCGCGGGAGCCGGTGCCTTCCGCGCGGCCGGCGCCCGATGGCGATGAGTCCCGCGATGGCAACGACCATGACGGCCACGCCGGACGCCACGGGCCACCAGCGGCCGGACACCGCGACTCCGGCCACAATGGCCAGGCCCACGATTCCCGCTCCCACCAGATAGCGCTTCTCCGTCCGGGGCAAGGCAACGCTGCTCGATCTCATGCCCATGAGCTCTCCTCCCGCTCTCTCATCTGTGGCTTCTTCCACTATCAAGAGCCACTGGAGGCGTCGAGATGACGCCAGAACCGAAACTTGGGCTGGGAACCCCTCCCCGGATGAGCCGGTTTGCACGGTCAGGGTGGCCACCTGATAAGCTCGATGAGTTCGATCGGGAGCAGGCTTCTGCTCCTCGGAACACCCGGGCCCTCGTAGCTCAGGGGATAGAGCGTCTGCCTCCGGAGCAGAAGGCCGTAGGTTCGAATCCTATCGAGGGCACCCAAGTGAAGAGCCCCGCCGACTCAGTCGGCGGGGCCCTTCTCGTCTCGGGTACGGATAACCCCACCACACCAACTCGGGTACGGAAACTCCGACCGGCCTCGCTCAGGGCGCGGAAGTCTCCATCCCGAAGAGCGTGTAGAGCGCGGACGCCTCCCGTCCCTGCCAGAACCGAAGCCAGAGCTCCGCGCGCTCCGGCGAGAGCGCCCCCAGCTCCGTTAGGACTGCCGCGGCGAAATCCGTCGGCGCCCAGGATCCCGCCGTCACGATGATGCCGCCAACCGGTGTGCGCCCCCGCACAGCGTGCGGCTCGCGCACGAACCTCGCGCTGCCCCGATAGCCCGGCCACTTCTCGAGCTGCCCGAGCTCGTTGCCGGTGTGCTCAGTGTCGTCGAGCAACCCGGCACCGCCAAGGGCGTCGACCGCGCCGCAAATCGCGTCGACGAGCCCTCCCGACGCCTTGCGCCGGGCGGCGAGCTCGAGCGCGGCGACGTTCGCGGCGTCGTCGTACCATGTGGTCCCGCCGCACAGGACAAGCGCGTCGAACGCCTGGCCCCCGACGTCGGCGAGCGCCGCATCCGGGGTGACGCGAAGGCCACCCATGCTCGTCACCGCGCCGCCGCCCGCCGTCGCCGTCGTCAACTCAGCCTCGCGCTCGGTGAGGTCGTGCTGCCGCAGCTCGCTCATGAGGTACCCGATCTCCCAGTCGGCCATGCCCTCCGGGAGGTAGACGAGGACACGGAGTGGCTCCCCCGCGAGGCCTGGTCCCGCCGTCGATTCGGTCTGATTCTGTCCGCTCACATCGCCCATGGTCCGAGGCTAGGGCGTCCTGCGGACAGGAAGTGTCCGCAGCCGTCGGCGTCCGCTTCTACCGCCTCCCGATGACGGCGGCCACCACGTCCTGTGGCCCCACTAGACTGGATCAGCCATGTCCCTCACGATCACGTATCCCAGCGCTCTCCCCGTCTCCGAGCGGCGCGAAGAGCTCATGGAAGCCATCGCCGCGAACCAGGTGACGATCATCGCGGGCGAGACCGGCTCGGGGAAAACCACGCAGATCCCCAAGATGTGCCTCGAACTCGGCCTCGGGGACAAGGGGCTCATTGGGCACACCCAGCCGCGGCGCCTCGCCGCGCGCACGGTCGCCGAGCGCATCGCGGAGGAACTCGGCGTCGAGCTCGGCCAGGAGATCGGCTTCCAGGTCCGGTTCACGGGCGAGGTCGGCCCGCAGACCCGGGTCAAGCTCATGACCGACGGCATCCTGCTGGCCGAGATCCAGCGCGACCGCCTGCTGCGGCGCTATTCAACGATCATCATCGACGAGGCCCACGAGCGCAGTCTCAACATCGACTTCATCCTCGGATACCTCAAGCGGGTCCTCCCGCAGCGCCCGGACCTCAAGGTCATCATCACGTCGGCCACGATCGACCCAGATCGCTTCGCGCGGCATTTCGCGCGCGAGCTCCCGGACGGCACTGCCGAGCCCGCGCCGGTCCTCGAGGTGTCGGGCCGCACGTTCCCTGTCGAGATCCGCTACCGCCCCTTGAGCGCTGAGGGGAGCGACAGCGACGACGACGAATCCGCCGTCGCCCGCTCCGACGACGCCCTCGAGGACGACCGCGACCCCCTCGACGCGGTGTGCGACGCCGTCGACGAGCTCTCGCGCGAAGACCCCGGCGACATCCTCATCTTCTTCTCCGGAGAGCGCGAGATCCGCGACGCCGCGGACGCGCTCGCCGCACGCATCCAGCGGAACCGGGTGCTCGCCAACGCGGAGATCCTCCCGCTGTTCGCGCGCCTCTCCCTCGCGGAGCAGCACCGCGTCTTCACGCCGGGCGGACGACGGCGGATCGTCCTCGCGACGAACGTCGCCGAGACCTCGCTCACAGTGCCGGGCATCAAGTACGTCATCGACACGGGCACGGCCCGCATCTCGCGCTACTCCCACCGGACGAAGGTCCAACGGCTCCCGATCGAGCGCGTCTCCCAGGCGTCAGCGAACCAGCGCGCCGGCCGCTGCGGCCGCGTCTCCGACGGCATCTGCATCCGCCTCTACTCGGAGGAGGATTACCTCTCCCGCCCCGAGTTCACGGACCCCGAGATCCTCCGCACGAATCTCGCGGCAGTGATCCTGCAGATGACGGCGATGGGCATCGCGCGCGGGCCCAAGGACGTCGAGGCCTTCCCGTTCGTCGAGCCCCCGGAGAGCCGCGCGATCAACGACGGCGTGACCCTCCTCCGCGAGCTCGGCGCCTTGGCCGATGGCCAGGATGCCAAGGGGCAAAGAGGTGCGCTCACCGCCGTCGGCCATCAGCTCGCCCAGCTCCCGGTCGATCCGCGCCTTGGCCGCATGATCGTCGAGGCGGCGCGGCGCGACTGCGCCCGCGAGGTCATGGTCCTCGCCGCCGCGCTCACCATCCAAGACCCGCGCGAGCGGCCCACGGAGAAGCGGCAGCAGGCCGACGAGAAGCACGCGCGCTTCAGGGACGAGAATTCGGACTTCTCGGCCTACCTCAACCTGTGGAACTACCTGCAGGAGCAGCAGCGCGAGCTCTCCTCCTCGGCATTCCGCCGGCTCTGCAAGGCCGAGTTCATCAACTACCTCCGCGTGCGCGAGTGGCAGGAGCTCTTCCAGCAGCTCCGGCAGCTCGCCCGTCCGCTGGGCATCACCCTCGGGCAGGGTCGCGACACGGACCCCGTGGGCAAGCACGACGCCGTGCACCAGTCCCTGCTCGCGGGCCTCCTGAGTCACATCGGCCTCCTCGACGAGCGCAAGCGCGAGTACGCGGGCGCCCGCGGGACGCGCTTCGCGATCTTCCCGGGCTCGGCCCTGTTCAGGAAGAGCCCCACGTACGTCATGGCGGCCGAGCTCGTCGAGACGAGCCGGCTCTGGGCCAGGACGGCCGCGAAGATCGATCCCGAGTGGGCCGAGCTCGTGGCCCCGCACCTCGTCAAGCGCACGTACTCGGAGCCGCACTGGTCCAAGCGGATGGGCGCCGTGATGGCGTATGAGAAGGTCACGCTCTACGGCGTTCCGGTGGTCCCGCAGCGGCGAATCAACTTCGGCCGGGTCGATCCGGTGCTCGCGCGTGAGCTGTTCATCCGGCACGCGCTCGTCGAGGGCGACTGGCGGACGCAGCACACCTTCTTCCGACGCAATCGCGCGCTCCTCGAGGAGGTCGACGAGCTCGAGGCCCGCACGCGGCAACGCGGCCTGCGGGTGGATGACGAGGCGCTCTTCGACTTCTACGACGCGCGGGTCCCGGCCACGGTCGTCTCGGAACGGCATTTCGACGCGTGGTGGAAGAAGGCCCGCCAGGCGGACGGCCAGCTGCTCGACTTCGACCGGGCCCTCCTCCTGAGCGAGAAGGCCGGCGGGCTCGACGACGCCGCGTACCCGACCGTGTGGCGTCAGGGCTCGTTCGAGCTCCCGCTCAGCTACGAGTTCCACCCCGTGGCGCCCGGCGGCACGCCGGACCCGACCGACGGCGTGACGGCCGAGGTGCCGGTGCTGTTCCTCAATCAGCTCGACCCCGAGCCGTTCCGCTGGCAGATCCCGGGCCAGCGCACGGACCTCGTCGCCGCGCTCATCAAGTCGCTGCCCAAGCAGATCCGGAAGAACTTCGTGCCTGCGCCGGACGTCGCGCGGCAGGCGGTCGCGGCGCTCGGCACGGACTTCGACCCCGAGCGGGACGACCTCGAGCCGTCGCTCGAACTCGTGCTCCGGCGGCTCAAGGGCCAGATTGTGCCTCCCGGATCGTGGAGTTGGGACGCCGTGCCGGAGCATCTCAAGGTCTCGTTCAGCGTGGTCGATTCGCGCGGGAAGGTCCTCGGCTCCGGCAAGGACCTCGCAGCGCTCCAGGAACAGCTCGCCCCCGCGACGCGGCATGCGATCGCCGAGTCCCTCGGCGCGACGCCCAAGACCGCGGCGCCCTCGCCCCGGCTAGGCGACCGCGCGCCGTCGGCCGCCCGCTCCGGCGGACAGCCGCCGTCGTCGGCCCAAGGCACGGCGGCGGCCCCTACCTCCAGCGCGCGGCTGACCGAGCGCTCGGGGCTGGCCGAACGCACAGGAGTGGCGGAGTGGACCGTGGGGACCATCCCGCGGACCGCGAGCACCGTCGTCGCCGGTCATACGGTGACGGGCTACCCGGCACTCGTCGACGAGGGCCGGGGCGCGAAGGGGCAGCAGGGCGCGCGCGGGACGGTCGGTCTCCGCGTGTTCCAGAGCGAGGACGACCAGCTGCGCGCCCACCGCGCCGGGGTCATCCGGCTGCTCGCGCTGCGCATCCCGCCGCCGGACCGCTACGTACTCGAGCACCTCAACAACCGCGAGAAGCTCACGTTCAGCCAGAACCCGCACGGGAGCGTCCCCGAGCTCATCGCGGACTGTGTCCTCGCGGCCATCGACAAGCTCGTCCCCGCCCAGCTGCCATGGGACCGGACCGCGTTCGACGCGCTCTACGACAACGTCCGCGCCGAGCTCATCGACACGGTGTTCTCGGTGACCGCCATCGTCGAGCAGGTGCTCGCGGCGTCGCTGCGCATCGGCAAGCAGCTCAAGGGCACCACGAGCCTAGCGCTCGTGAGCGGGCTCAACGACGTCAAGGCCCAGCTCGAGCAGCTCGTCTACCCCGGCTTTGTAGCACGCACAGGCTACGCCCAGCTCGCGCATCTCCCCCGCTACCTTCGGGGGATCGAGCGGCGCCTCGAGAAGATGCCCGCCAACGTACAGCGCGACGCGGTCGCGATGGCGAGCGTCCAGACGCTCGAGGACGACTACGACGACGCCTCCGCGGCCCTCGCGCCGACCGGCCGGAACGCCGCGAAGCTCGAGGCCGTCCGCTGGATGATCGAGGAACTCCGCGTGAGCCTGTTCGCGGTCGAGCTCGGCACGTCGGGGAAGGTCTCGGAGAAGCGCGTGCGCCAGGCACTCAACGAGGCGCTCGCCCCGGCCTGAGGCCGAGAATCCGCACCGGCCACCCAACCGGCCGACCATCTGCTGCCTTTGGCCGCATCTCCGTGGAGGATTACACACGGAGATGCGGCTGAGGGGTCGCATTCGCTGCCCTCGACCGCATCTGCGTGGGGAATTCCACCCGGAGATGCGGTTTTGTGCAGCATACGCGGCCCTGGCGGCCGGGTGACCGTCAGCCCGCGGGCACGAACTCCCCGTGCCCGGCGTCGCGGAGTGCCTGCCTGATCTTCGCCGCCGAGGCGTCCATCGTGGCGGGGTCCGGGTTGTGCTGGGCTCGTTTGAAGTTGAACTCGGCCTCCGAGCTCGCTGGCCATACGTGCACGTGCAGGTGGTGGACCTCGAAGCCTGCGATGATGACGCCCGCGCGCTCGACGCCGAACGCCTCGACCTGGGCCTGCCCGATCTTCTGGGCCACATCCATGACCTTCGTGAGGGTGTCGGGGCGCGCGTCGGTCCAGCGGTCCACCTCCTCGCGCGGCACCACGAGCGTGTGACCGTCAGCGAGCGGGCCGATGCTCAGGAACCCGACGACGTCCGGGTCCTTCCAGACGAAACGGCCCGGGATCTCGCCCTCGATGATCTTCGTGAATATCGTGCTCATGCCTGCCCCTCCCCGGCCCGCGCCGAGCTGGTCCCCTCCGCGAGCGTCGCGGTGTCGAGGACGAACCGGTATTTGACGTCTCCCGCGACCATGCGGTCGTACGCCTCGTTGAGGCCGTCCGCGGTCACGAGCTCGATGTCCGAGACCACGCTGTGCTCGGCGCAGAAGTCGAGCATCTCCTGGGTCTCGGCGATCCCGCCGATGAGCGAGCCCGCGTACGTGAGCCGCCGGCGGATCAGGAGCCCCGGGTCGACGGCCGCCATGGCCCCCGAGGGGAGGCTCAGCTGGAACAGCGCACCGTCGAGCCGCAGCGTCCGCAGGTAGTCATTGACGTCGTGCGGCGCCGCAACGGTATCGATCACGAGGTCGAGAGTGTGGCGCGCGGCCTCGAGCTGCTCTGGGCGGCTCGTCACGACGACGGAATCGGCCCCGAGTTCACGCGCGGCGTCCGCCTTCGACTCCGTGCGAGTGAACACCGTGACGTCGGCGCCCATAGCCTTGGCGAGCTTGACGGCCATGTGCCCGAGCCCGCCGAGGCCCACGACGCCGACCCGTTCCCCCGGCTCCACGCCGAAGTACCGCAGCGGCGAGTACGTGGTGATCCCCGCGCACAGGAGCGGCGCGGCGCCGGCCGGATCGAGGGCCTCGGGGATGCGGAGCACGAACTTCTCGGTGACGACGATGCGCTGTGAGTAGCCGCCCTGAGTTAACTCACCGCCGTTGCGGGGGTCCGCGACCCCGTACGTGCCGACGTTGCCCCGCTCGCAGTACTGCTCGACGCCGTCGAGGCAGTTCTCGCATTCGCGGCAGGAATCGACCATGCAGCCAATGCCCACCCGGTCCCCCACGGCGAAGCCCTGCACGTCCTCGCCGACGCGGCGTACCCGGCCCACGATCTCGTGGCCCGGCACGAGCGGCCAAGGCCGCTCGCCCCACTCCCCGCGCGTCGCGTGCACGTCGGAGTGGCACAGGCCGCAGAACTCGATGTCGATCTCGACGTCGTCCGGCTTGGGCTCGCGGCGGTGGATGGTCAGCGGCACGAGCCCGCTCGTCGCGGACGTCGCGCCATACGCGGCAACGTCCACTCCCCGGGCCGGGCTGACGGTTTCGGCAGGGCTGGCGGTTTCGTGGGTGGGAGCAGACGACGGCGGCTCGCTGGCTTCGACGGTCAGCGTGCGCCGCACCTTGTCCGCTCCGGGCATGACGGGGCGTCCAGGACTCATATCGCCGACGCTATCCCATCGGGCTGACCCGTCCCAGACGTTGCTGCACTGGACGGGCCTTCACCGAACGCGCCCTCGCCCGACGCGCTTTCCCCGGACGGCTGAGCGCCCATCGCGACCGGCCGCGCCGGGTCGCGAGACCACTGTGAGAACGAGCCCGGATAGAGCGCGGCCTCGATCCCGGCGATCGCGAGGGCGGCGACATCGTGCGCTGCGGTCACGCCTGAACCGCAGTAGACCGCGACGGCGCGCCCGGGCTCCGCGCCAAGTTCGGCGAAGCGCCGGCGGAGCTCTTCGGCCGGCAGGAACGTCCCGTCCTCGGCGAGATTGCCCGACGTCGGCGCGCTCACCGCGCCCGGGATGTGGCCAGCTCGAGGATCGACCGGCTCGACCTCGCCGCGGTAGCGCTCGCCCGCCCGTGCGTCGAGCAGCAGGCCTGCGAACCCGGCGGCCTCGTCGGCGTCGATCGTCGCGAGCGCGCCCGAGCCGAGGTGAGCGCCACCGGGCGCGGGCGCTGTCACACCGCCCTCAAGCGGAAGCCCTTGCCGCCGCCAGGCTGCGAGCCCGCCGTCGAGGATCCGGACATCGTCGAGCCCGGCGTCGCGGAGCATCCACCACGCCCTCGCCGCGGCCTGCCCGAAGGAGTCGTCGTAGACCACCACGGAGTCGCCGTCGTCGATGCCCCAGTGGCGCGCGGTCGCCTGGAACTGCCCGGGCGAAGGGAGCGGGTGGCGGCCCCCGGCCGCCTCCTCGGGGCTCCCCGGCGCCACCGGCACGGCGAGCTCGTGCTCGAGGTCGGCGAAGACCGCCCCCGGCACATGGCCCTCGGCGTACGCCTCGCGGCCGTTTGGCCCGCCGAGCGCCCAGCGGACGTCGAGGATGACCGTCTTCGTGCTGCCGTCGAGCCGCAGCCTCAGCTCCTCTGCGGAAATCAGAACCTGATGTGTCGTGCTCATCCCACTCCCGTCTCGAAAGCGCTGGCCCCACTCCATCGTGAAGCGCCTTCCCCATTCGGTGAGGCGCCCGCCCCACTCACTGAAACGCCGCCCTCACCCGGTGAGCGCCCGCCTTCCACCCTAGTCCGCGCCGGGATGCGACGCGCCCGGCCTGTCGGGCCGCCGTCGTACGCTGTCCGGGTGGAAACTCACCCGCACGCGGATAGCGCCGCCGCAACCCCGTCCCTGCCGCCGCTTCGCGATCCCCGCGGCATTGCGCGCGCCTGGGCGGACGAGGCGATCCGCCGCCTCGAGGCCGACGCGCGGCGCAGCGCCGACACGCATCTGCACGCCGTACCGCTTCCGGCCGCGTGGGGCGTCGATCTGTATCTCAAGGACGAGTCCACGCATCGCACCGGGAGCCTCAAGCATCGGCTCGCGCGCTCACTCTTCCTGTTCGGCCTGGTCAATGGGTGGATCCGCGAAGGCACGGCGGTCGTCGAGGCGTCGAGCGGCAGCACGGCGGTGTCCGAGGCGTATTTCGCCCGGCTCATCGGCGTGCCGTTCATCGCCGTCATGACGCGCGGGACGAGCCGGGAGAAGATCGCCCTCATCGAGCAGTACGGCGGCCGCTGCCACTTCGTGGACGCAGCGGGCGAGGTGTACGGAGAGGCCGCGCGCCTCGCCAAGGAGTGCGGCGGCCACTACCTCGACCAGTTCACGTACGCCGAACGAGCCACCGATTGGCGGGGCAACAACAACATCGCCGAGACGATCTTCGCGCAGCTCGAGGTCGAGCGGCATCCCGTTCCGCGCTGGATCGTGGTCGGCGCGGGGACCGGCGGCACGAGCACGACCATCGGCCGCTACGTTCGCTACCGCCGCTTCGCGACGCGCCTTGCGGTCGTGGATCCCGAGAGGTCTGCTTTCTACCCGAGTTGGGAGACGGGCCAAGCGGCCGACGGCGGGGCGTCCCGCATCGAGGGCATCGGCCGCCCACGGCTCGAGCCGAGTTTCAATCCCGCGATCGTGGACCGGATGGTGCCCGTTCCCGACGGCGCGTCCGTCGCAGCCATGCGCGACTTCAGGCGCCGCTTTGGTTTCGACGCCGGCCCCTCGACGGGAACGAACCTCTGGGGCGTGTGGCAACTCATCGCCGAGATGGTCGCGGCCGGCGAG
This sequence comes from Sinomonas sp. P47F7, assembly GCF_049332655.1. Classification (GTDB taxonomy): domain Bacteria; phylum Actinomycetota; class Actinomycetes; order Actinomycetales; family Micrococcaceae; genus Sinomonas. The sequence continues at coordinate 3,010,892 of NZ_CP186327.1, forward strand.
CGTGGGAGCGTCGTCACGCTCATGTGCGACGGGGGCACGCGCTACGCGAACTCGTACGGCAACGACGCGTGGCTGGCCGAGAACGGCCTCGACCCCGCTCCGTACGCGGGCATCCTCGAGGAGTTCTTCGCGACCGGCAGATGGCCGGAGCGGGCGCAGCGGGCGTAGCGGGCGCAGCGCCTGGCCCAAGACCCCTCAAAGCCCCGCCAAGGACCCCGCAACGTTGCGGGGTCCCGTCCCTCGGATTGCGGGGTCCCGTCCCTCGGATTGCGGGGTCCCGTCCCTCGGATTGCGGGGTCCCGTCCCTCGGATTGCGGGGTCCCGTCCCTCGGATTGCGGGGTCCCGTCCCTCGGATTGCGGGGTCCCGTCCCTCGGATTGCGGGGTCCCGTCCCAACAGCCTCAGAGCTCGACGGACTCCCCCGGCTCGAGGTGCGTGTACTCGGTGCCGTAGGTCTGCCCGATCCGCTTCGCGTGGCCCTCGACCAGCCCCGTCCCGAGCGAGTTGAGCAGCGCGTTGTGGATGGGGAAGGCGCGGCGTGCCCGGACGGCGATGATGAAGTCCACCACTTCGCCGATCTTGTTCCACGGCGCGTGGATCGGGACGAGCAGCGTTCCGACCTCGAGCCCGTGCGGGACCGTGAACGAGTCTCCGGGGTGGAACACCTCGCCGTCCACCAGGTAGCCGACGTTCGCGACCACGGGGACAAGCGGGTGGATGAGGGCGTGCTGGCTCCCAAAAGTCTGGATGCGGAATCCAGCCGCCTCGAACTCGGTGTTCGGCTCCGCGCGATGGACCCGCGACGCGGCCGACGGCGCGGCCACGCGAAGCTGGACCGCCACTCCTTCGGGGGCCCACGCCTCAAGGCGCGGATTGCTCTCGAGGGCCGCCGCAGCCCTCTGGATGTCCACGTGGTCGGCGTGCTCGTGCGTGACCAGGAACGCCTCGGCTCCCTCGAGGGCCTCCTCGACCTCGGAGAGGTTCCCGGGGTCGATGACGAGCACGTGGTGCGAGCCGCCGTCGGCCGCTCCCGAAGGGCCGCGCAGGGGCTTCTCGAGCCGCACGCACGCATGGGTGTACTTGGTGAGCCTCATGCGGCCAGTGTAGGCAGGCTTGCTAGGCTGGAATATCTGCGGACGTGCCGCGTTTCCCACACGGAGCACCGCAGATCGGGAGTGAATCGGGCGGCGCGGTGCCGCCCGGGTTGGAGGATGCAGTGACCGGGACGACGGCGACGGGCCGCAACCGCGAGGCCGGCGGTCGCGAGCAGCGCGTCACGAAGCAGAAGGTCGCCGTGAGCGAGGCGCTCGATGACCTCGCGGACTTCGTCTCCACCCAAGAGCTGCACCGGATCCTTCAGGAGCGCGGCGCCTCCGTCTCCCTCGCCACGACGTACCGCATCGTGCAGGCGATGGCAGAAGACGGGCTGCTCGATGTGCTTCGAGCGGACGACGGCGAGGCGCGCTACCGGCGCTGCGAGGCCCACGGCCATCACCATCACCTTGTGTGCCGCCGCTGCGGCAAGGCCGTCGAGATCGAGGCCCCGGCCGTCGAGGCGTGGGCGAGCCGGATCGCGGCCGAGAACGGCTACACGGAGGTTGAGCACACCGTCGAGATCTTCGGGCTGTGCCCCGAGTGCTCCGCCGCGGTCGCCGCCGAGCGCGAGGACTGAGCCACAAACTGGCGTGGGACGGGACTAGAAGTCCCGCCCCACGCCAGCGCAGCAATCAGGGCTTGATCGCCCAACCGCCGCCGCGAGTCGTGCACACACGGTCGATTCCCGTGATGGGAGTCCCGTTCACGTCGACGACGAAGCCGGGGTTGGTGGTGAAGAGGAACTGGTTGGCCGGGCCCTGGCCGCGTTCGCCCTCATCACCCGGGTTTCCGAAGCTCACGACGCGCCCGTCGGAGAGGGTCGCGAACACCGGCGCCGAGACCGAGACGTTCTTGACCGTCACGCCCGAGAGGCCCAGTGCGCCGATCACGTTGACGGAGCGGGCGAAGCGATCGGTGACCGCGCTGCCCGCCACCGTGTAGGTCACTCGGTTGCCCCACACCCAGATGAGCCCATCGTTGCCAACGGCCGCCGTCACGTAGCCGGAATCCGTGTACGGGCTCGTGTGGACGGCGAGGCTCTTGGCGGTGAGCGGCGTGCCCTGCGACCCGGCCCACACCTGCTGGGCGTAGGCAGCGTTGAGCGTGGAGGTTCCCGTGAGTGAGTTGACGGACCATACCGTTCCGTCCGCCTTGCGGGCCGTGATCTGCGGGCTGTATCCCCCGGCAATTTCCACGACTCCCGTGAGCTCGCTTCCGTCCTGGAGCTTGACGGTCGTCGGAGCAGGCCCCGCGTCGACGGACTTCAGGATGTAGACCTTGCCGTCTGAGGACAGGCCGACGGCACCCGCGAAATCGTTCCAGAAGTGCGCGATCTGCACGAAGGTCACGCCCGGAGGGTTCCGTACCTGGGCAGCCGTCAGATCGGTCGTGACGTAATGCGAGGTGAAGACCCGGCCCTGCGACGTGAGGATCGCGATGACCTGCGGTCCGCCCGCGAGCGAGGTCATGGTTTCCCCCGCGTTGAGGGCGATCGTGCGATTGGTCTTGGTCACCGCGGCACCCGCGAACGACACGTAGGAGAGGCCGTCCGCCGAGATCATGTAGGTGTGTTCGTCCCCGACCTGGGCGACGTCCCGATAAACGCTCCAGCCCTGGTCGATGACCTTCTGCGGATTTGCCGCATACGGACGGTTGTACGGGGTCTGTGAAACCCCGGTTCCATTCATCGTCCCGTAGCCCCACACGAGCGCGTTCCCCGACAGGGGAACGGGGACCAAGGTGAGCGAAAGCGTCGTCACGCCGGACGTGAAATTCACGGCGGAGGCGGTGAGCACCGCCGAGGGCCCCACGGTCGAAGGCGCTTGGATGGTGCCGACAGTAAAGGCACCGGTCACCGGATCGACGGTCGCCGTGGTGGGTCCCTGGAATCCGGAGGGAAGGAGGAGGGTGACGACGCTCGGGAAGGTCCCCGTAGCGCGGGTGACCTTGCCCGAGATCGTCGCATAGACCCCGCCCGCATTGGTCGTGTAGCTCGGCTGATCGAACGAGATCGAGCCCCATCCGGACGCAGCTGCGAGGGGGGCCGCGGCAACGGCGACGATGACGGGCGCCGACCAAGCACCATGCAGAACGGTGCGCCGGTGAACTGATTTGTCCTGCTGTTCCATGTCCCCAGGTATGCCTTTCGAGTGCGAAATTTCCGAAAACGGCGCAGCCTCGGGCCGCACCGCATTCACGCTATGGGCTGATTTGTGCACCGAGACGCCGTCCAGGCTGCTTCTGGGGGGAAATCGGCGTCAAAGGACCAATCCCTCAGTGGGGAATTGGACCTCTCAGTGGCAATTTGGGGCGTCATGCGTGCGCCGCGCTCGGTTTTTCCGTGTTCTGGCACCGGGGCGCCGCTCCCGCAGACACGACAAAGGCCCCTGATCCCATCGCGCTACGCGGTGAAGACAGGGGCCGTGGTCCGTGCGGCAGGGCCGCCACGAAGTGTGAACAAGAACGTGTGAATGAACAAGAACGCGTGAACAAGAACGTGTGAACAAGAAGGCGGGGCCGGTGGCTGCCCGGTGTCCGGACCCCTTGGGTGGTGTGCCTTGGGGCCGTAGCCTCCGCCGTCGGGCCGGTGGACCGTCGGGTGGACTGCCAACATTTCAGCAATCTGCTCGCACATCGCGCAACAGTCTCAATCTAGACTGGTCGATCTGACCAGTCTTCCGCCACGAACCTCGAGAGAAGTGATCAGATTGCAGCAGCTCGATGAGACCGACCGCCGGATCCTCCTCGCCCTCGATGAAGATCCGCGCATGCCTGTCATGGTCCTCGCCCAGCGACTCGGGCTCGCGCGAGGCACCGTGCAGTCGCGGCTCGAGCGGATGACGGCGAGCGGAGCCCTGCGACCGCACAGCAACCGGGTGGACGCGATGGCGCTCGGCCGCGGAGTCTCGGCCGAGGTTGCCGCCGAACTCGACCAGAGTCGGCTCAACGAGGCCATCGCGGCGCTGCGCGAGATCCCCGAGGTGCTCGAGTGCCTCGCCCCGGCCGGCGACACGGACCTGCTGATCCGCGTGGTCGCGACGAGCCCCGACGACCTTTACCACGTCTCGGAGGAGATCCGCCTGTGCCCCGGGATCACGCGGACCTCGACGCGAATGATCCTCCGCACGGTCATCCCTTACCGGACGACGGCGCTTCTCACGAGCGGGTGAGCGCCCTCTCGCGCGCGGCGGGCGAGACAACGCGGCCGTAGCTCCCCCACCTCCGACGCGCGCCAGCGAGAGCCGCGCACACGGCGTAGATGAGGAAGGAGAGGGTCGTGACATACGGGCTGATCGGGATCCGCCCGCCGAGCGAGAGCATGATCCCGCCGACCGTCGCGACCACGGCGAACGTGACGCTCAGCGCGACCGCGAGCACAGGCGAGGCCGTGACCTTCTGGGCGGCCGCGGCGGGGGTGATGAGCAGCGCCAGCACGAGCAGCGCGCCGACCACTTGGATGGAGAGGGCCACGCTCACCCCAAGCAGGGCCATGAACAGGATCCCGAGGAACCGTACGGGGACGCCGCGCGCCTGAGCCATCTCGGGGTCGACGCTCGCGAAGCCGAGCGGCCGCCACACGATCACGAGCAGGGCGATCACGGCGATGGCGGCGCTTGCGAGGACTTGGAGCTGGACGGTGTCGACGGCCACGATCTGCCCCGTGAGGAGCCCGAACTTGTTGGCGGAGCGCCCCTGGTAGAGGGAGAGGAACAGGATCCCGAGGCCCAGGCCGAACGGCATGAGCACCCCGATGATCGAGTTCTTGCTTCGGGCGCGCCCGCCCATGAAACCGATAGTCAGCGCCGCCGCGATCGAACCGACGAGCGATCCCGTCACGACGTCCGCCCCGACCAGCAGCGCGAAAGACGCACCCGCGAACGAGAGCTCCGAGATTCCATGCACCGCGAACGCCAGATCGCGGCGGACCACGAACGTGCCCACGAGGCCTCCGAGGAGGCCCAGGACGGCGCCCGCCCACACGGAATTCTGCACGAGCGCGAGGATCTCCCCGTAGTTGTCGAAGGAGAAGATCGAGTTCCAGATGTCGGCCGGGCTCACGCGTCCGCCTCCTCGGTTTCCTCATCGAGCTCCGAAGCCGAGCGCACATGGTGGAGGTGTGTTGTGGCGTCCGGAAGGCCGACGACGACGATCCTGCCGTTGATCTTGGAGACCTCGACACGGCTCCCATACAGCTCGGAGAGCACGTCCGTCCGCATGACCTCCGCTGGCGTGCCCATGCGGAACTGCCCCTCGGCGAGGTAGAGAATGCGGTCCACGTAGTCGAGGATCGGGTTGATCTCGTGGGTCACGAAAACGACGGCGGCGCCCGTCTCCGCGCGCTGGCGATCGATGAGCGCACTCACGGCCTGCTGGTGGTTGAGGTCGAGCGCGAGGAGCGGCTCGTCGCACAGCAGCACGGCCGGGTTCCCTGCGATCGCCTGCGCCACGCGGAGGCGCTGCAGCTCCCCGCCCGAGAGTTGGCCCACCGGCACCTTCGCATAGTCGGAGGCCCCGACTCTTGCGAGGAGGCTATCGATCTCGGCGTCCGCCGCTCGGTGCGAGAGCCGCACCCCCCACCGGTGGCCGTCCACGCCGAGGCCCACGAGGTCGCGGGCCCGGAGCGGGACGTCCGCCGCGAAGCTCTTCTGCTGCGGGATGTACCCGACGTCTCGGCCCGCCGCTCCGGCCTCGTGTCCCGCGATCTCGGCGCGCCCAGAAGTGAGCGGGAGCAATCCGAGGAGGACCTTGAGAAAGCTCGTCTTGCCGCTCCCGTTAGGGCCGAGCACCGCAAAGAACTCTCCCGCGCGAATGTCCAGGTCGAGGCCGTCCCAGAGGGTGCGGGGTCCGAACGCGAGCGAGGCCCCCCTGAGTGCGACGGCGGGCGCGGCGAGTTCGCTGCCACTGTGCGCGGCACCCGGGCGCGTGGCCCCGCCGTCGTCTGTCATGGTTGACCAGTCTAGGCGAGCTGAACCGCTCAGCTCGCGCCTCCGAGCGCCTTCGCGAGGGCGTCGGCGTTCGCGGTCATCCACGCCACGTAGTCGGTGCCGTCGGGCATGGTCTCGTAGAAGTCCACGACGGGGAGCTTCGCGTCCTCGGCGAACTTCTTGAGCGCCACGATCTGCTGGGTCTCCGTCTGGGGGTTGAACGCGAGAAGCTTCACATCATGTCCCCTGAGGAGGTCCTGCAGGCCCTTGAGCGCGGCGGGCGGGACGTCGTTGCCGGCCTCAGACGCGGCACTGAACTCCTCGGGCGTCTCGTTCTCGAGCCCGGCGGCCTCGAGCAGGTAGAGCGGCACGGGCTCGGTGATCGCGACGCCCTCGCCGTGGTGCGCGGACTTGATCGCATCGAGCTTGGACGTGACGCCCGCGAGCTTGCCCTCCCACTGCGTCGCTCGATCCTTGAAGCTCTGAGCGTCCGCGGCGTCGAGCTTCCCGAGGCGATCGGCGATCGTGTCCGCGACCTTCTTCATGGCGGCTTGGCTGTACCAGATGTGCTCGTTGAACTCGGGGGTCGGCGAAGCGCTCGAGCCCGAGCGGAGGCCCGAGGCGTCGACCGCGTTGAGGATCCCGTCGCCCGCAAGCTTGGCCTCGTTCGCGAGCTTCGTCATGAAGTCGTCGTAGCCCGCGCCGTTGAGGACCACGAGCTTTGCCTTGGACACGGCCACGCGGTCCTGGCTCGTCGCCTCGTACGAGTGCGGATCCTGGCTGGACTTGGAGATGAGCGAGGTCACGGAGACCTTGTCTCCGCCGATCTGCTTGACGATATCGCCGTACACGTTCGTCGAGGTCACTACCGCGATCGGCGCGGACGAGGCTGCAGAACTCGAATTCGGGCTCGCGGCGGACGGCGCGCCGCACGCGCTGAGCGCGAGCGCGCCGGCCACGAGGGAGCTGGCGAGGACGAGCCTCCGGGAGGCGGAGCGGGCGGAAGAGAGCACGAGGATCCTCAGTTCACGTCGAACGGCGGGGGACGGCCCGAAGGCACTAATGCGAATGCATCACATTCACAACACGTCCACTGTAACCCTTCTTGGGAATAATTCCCATTTAGGGTTCGCCGGTCCCGGCTCAGGCCTCCGCGCCCTCCCCGAGCCTCCGTACGCGGCGCGCCTGCGCCTGCGTCGCGTCGCGGATCTCGCCCACGAGCTGTTCGATGACATCCTCGAGGAACAGCACGCCGCGCGTTCCGCTCTCCGGCCCCATGACGCGGGCCACGTGCAGGCCACTCTTCTGCATGTCGGTGAGCGCGTCCTCGACCGTTGCGTTGACCGCGATGTTCGCGAGCGAGCGCACCCGCGCCTCCCCGATCGGGAGCTCGCGCGCGGCATCGGGGATCGCCAGGACGTCCTTGATGTGCAGATAGCCCGCAAGGTCGCCGTCCTCGTCCACCATCGGGAAACGCGAGAATCCCGTCTTCGCGACGGCCTTCTCGAACGCGGCCGGAGTCGCGGTCGTCGGGAGCGCCACGAGCTCGCCGAGGGGAACCATGATTGACTCGACGGTCTGGTCGGAGAACTCGAGCGCGCCCGAGAGGAGGCCGGACTCGTCGTCGACAAGGCCCGAGCGTGTTGAGAGCTCGACGATCGACTGGACCTCCTCGAGCGTGAACGACGACGACACCTCGTCCTTGGGCTCGACCCGGAGGAGGCGCAGCACGCCGTTCGCGGCCCAGTTGAGCGCGAGGATGATGGGCCGGACCACCTTCGAGACAGCCACGAGCGCGGGCGCGAGGATGATCGCGGCGCGGTCCGCCACGGAGACGGAGATGTTCTTGGGCACCATCTCGCCGAATGTCACGTGCAGGAACGTCACGAGGGCGAGGGCGACGACAAAGGCAATCGTGTCCGCGATCTCCACCGGCAGGTGGAGCGCCGCGAGCGGCACGCCAATCAGATCGTGAATGGCGGGCTCGGCGACCTGGAGCAGCAGGAGCGAGCACACGGTGATGCCGAGCTGAGCGCACGCGAGCATGAGCGAGACGTGCTCCATGGCCCGGAGCGTCGTTGCCGCGCGGCCCGACCCCGCATCCGCAAGCGGCTCGATCTGGCTGCGGCGCGCCGACATGATCGCGAACTCGGCGCCCACGAAGAACGCGTTGCCGAGCAGCAGGACGACAAGCCAGACGATGCCTCCCCAATCGCCCATCACGCGTCAGCCCCTTCCGCGGGCTCGGTGGCCGGCCGGGCGGGCGCGAACCGGAGGCGGTCCACGCGCCGGCCGTCCATCCGGGTCACCTCGAGCGCCCCACCGTCGACGCCGATCGTGTCGCCCTGGACGGGAACGCGGCCCAGAACGGTCATGACGTAGCCGCCCACGGTCTCGTATGCGGGGTTGTCCTCGACCACGAGGCCCGGGACGTGCTCGGACACCTCGTCGGGTCGCATGAGTCCCGGGAAGTACCAGTCCCCTGACGCGCTCTGGAGAACGCCGGGGACGAGGCGGTCATGTTCGTCCGCGACCTCGCCGACGATCTCTTCGACAAGGTCCTCGAGCGTCACGACGCCCGCCGTGCCCCCGTACTCGTCAAGTACGATCGCGAGCTGGAGGTTGCCGTCGCGCAGCTGCGAGATGAGCACGTCGAGGTGGATCGTCTCCGGGACGCGGAGCACGTCGGTCATGATGGCGCCCGCCTCGACCTTGGCACGCTTCTTGGCCGGAACCGCGACGGCCTTCTTGACGTGCACGAGCCCCCGAACGTCGTCCGGCGAGTCGCCGATCACGGGGAAGCGCGAGTGGCCCGTGGCGCGCGCCGCGGCGATGACGGCATTGACCGACTCCGTCGCCTCGACTGTCGTGACCCGCATGCGGGGCGTCATGACGTCAGCCGCCGTGCGTTCGGCGAAGCTCAGCGTCCGCGAGACGAAACGAGCCGTGCCCTCGTCGAGCGTCCCGAGTTCGGCCGAGCGGCGCACGAGCGAGGCGAGCTCGGCCGGAGAGCGGGCCCCCGAGATCTCCTCCTGGGCCTCGATCCCCATGCGATGAAGGACCGTATTGGCGAAGCCGTTGAGCACCACGATCGCCGGCTTGAACAGCGCCGTGAAGACGAGCTGGGGACGGGCGACGGCGCGCCCCACCGAGAGCGCGCGGGCGATCGCCAGATTCTTGGGGACCAGCTCACCGAGAAGCATCGAGCCGAGCGTCGCGATCGCCATCGCGACGACGAGCGACACCGCGTGCGCGCCGGGCAGCCCGAGCGCCGAGAGCGGCGTCTCGAGGAGCTTTCCGACCGACGGCTCGATGACGAACCCCGTGAGGAGCGTGGTCAGTGTGATGCCGAGCTGGCAGCTCGAGAGTTGGGTCGAGAGCGAGGTGAGGCACTGCATGAGCGACTTGGCGCCCTTCTCCCCGCGCTCGATGCTGCGCTGGACCGTCGCGCGGTCCAAGGCGACGAGGGAGAATTCCACCGCGACGAAGAACCCCGTGCCGAACACGAGCAGGATCCCCGCCGCGAGAAGTAACCACTCCATTTAGAAGTGCACCGCCATGACACACGGCGGGAGCTGGCGAATGCGCCGCTCATTTCGACGGAGTGTAGAAATTAGGGAAGAACTAACGAAACTGGATCGGTGTGGGTCATCGTCCATAGCCCTTTCAGCTTATCAGCCGCGCTGCACCGTCATGCGGCGGACACCGCGGTGTGACACTGGCCACGGATTGCCCGTTTGCCCAGCACAATCACTAGACTGGACCAGAGTGTGAGCGCAACGGTTGGACCCCAGCGTTCACGGTGGCAGGCGGCTCCTGTCCCGACATCGAACCGCCTGCCGGGCCCTGGTCCGGTGGTTGGCCTGCAATGACCTCCCTGCGGGCCAAATAGATCGATGGAAGAGGCGTATTTCCAGTGCCAGAACTGCCAACCCACCGCTTGCCTGAAGAATTCGGCGGCAATGAGTGGCTCGTCGATGAGCTCTACGAGCAGTATCAGCAGAACAAGAACTCGGTCGACTCGAAGTGGTGGCCGCTGTTCGAATCCTTCGAGTCCGATGCTGCGGGCAGCGCCGCCGTGGTCAACGGCTCCGCGAAGGCGCAGTTCGTGGAGACCATTGCGCGGCCCTCGGCAGCCCCCGCCACGGCACCCGCTCCGAAGGCCCCGGCCGCCGCCGCTCCCGCGGCCCCCGCACGCACGGCACCTGCTCCGGCACCCGCGCCCTCCGCCGCCCCGGCCCCCGCGGCCACGCCCGCCCCCAAGAAGGGGGCCGCCGCCGTCGTCCGCGACGGTGCCAAGCCCTCCGCCACCGGCCCGATCCCCGCCCAGCTGCCCAAGAAGGCCAAGGACGAGACCGTCGAGGACGACGTCGTCACGACCCTCCGCGGCCCCGCGAAGGCGATCGCGTCCAACATGATCTCGAGCCTCGAGGTTCCGACCGCGACAACGGTGCGCGCGGTGCCCGCGAAGCTCCTCATGGACAACCGGATCGTCATCAACAACCACCTCACCCGCGTCCGCGGCGGCAAGGTCTCGTTCACGCACCTCATCGGCTTCGCCGTGATCCGCGCACTCAAGCTCATGCCGTCCATGAACGTCAGCTACGACGAGATCGACGGCAAGCCCGTCGCGGTCCAGCACTCGCACGTCAACTTCGGCATCGCCATCGACCTTCCGGGGAAGGACGGCACGCGCCTCCTCGTCGTGCCGAACGTCAAGAAGGCCGAGACCATGAACTTCTCGGAGTTCTGGCACACGTACGAGGACCTCATCAAGCGCGCGCGTGGGGGCAAGCTCACGGCGGACGACTACGCCGGCACGACGGTCTCGCTCACGAACCCCGGCGGCATCGGCACGGTCCACTCGGTCCCGCGCCTCTCGAAGGGCCAGGCAGCGATCATCGGCGTCGGCGCGCTTGAGTACCCGGCCGAGTTCCAGGGCTCGTCGGAGAAGATCCTTGCGCTCCAGGCGGTCGGCAAGATCATCACGCTGACTTCGACCTACGATCACCGCGTCATCCAGGGCGCGGGCTCGGGCGAGTTCCTCCGGATCGTCCACCAGCTCCTCCTCGGCGAGCAGGGCTTCTACGACGAGATCTTCGAGTCCCTGCGCATCCCGTACGAGCCCGTGCGGTGGAGCCCGGACCTGCAGGTCAACCCCGAGGACACCATCAACAAGGTGGCCCGGATCCAGCAGCTCATCCACGCCTACCGCGTGCGCGGCCACCTCATGGCGGACACGAACCCGCTCGAGTACGTCCAGCGCCGCCACCCCGACCTCGACGTCCTCACGTACGGCCTCACGCTCTGGGACCTCGACCGCGAGTGGCCCACGGGCGGCTTCGGCGGCCGGCCCAAGGCCAAGTTCCGCGACATCCTCGGCGTGCTCCGCGACGCCTACTGCCGCACGACCGGCACGGAGTACATGCACCTCCAGGAGCCAGCCGAGCGCAAGTGGTTCCAGGACGAGATGGAGCACCCGTACAGGAAGCCGAGCCGCGAGGAGCAGCTCCGCATCGTCTCCCGGCTCAACGCCGCCGAGGCGTTCGAGACGTTCCTCCAGACCAAGTTCGTGGGCCAGAAGCGCTTCTCGCTCGAGGGCGGCGAGTCGCTCATCCCGATGCTCGACGCGGTCCTCTCGGGCGCGGCCGAGGACGGCCTCGACGAGGTCGGCATCGGCATGGCCCACCGTGGTCGCCTCAACGTGCTCACCAACATCGCGGGCAAGACCTACGCCCAGGTGTTCCGCGAGTTCGAGGGCACCCAGGACCCGCGCAGCGTCCAGGGCTCCGGCGATGTCAAGTACCACCTCGGCACCGAGGGCACGTTCACGGCGGAGAATGGCAAGCAGACCAAGGTCTACCTCGCCGCGAACCCGTCCCACCTCGAGGCCGTCGACCCGGTCCTCGAGGGCATCGTGCGCGCCAAGCAGGACCGGCTCGACTCGGGCGAGGCGTTCCCCGTGCTCCCGATCCTCGTCCACGGCGACGCGGCGTTCGCGGGCCAGGGCGTCGTCGCCGAGACGCTCAACCTCTCGCAGCTGCGGGGCTACCGCACGGGCGGCACGATCCACATCATCGTGAACAACCAGGTCGGCTTCACCACCTCGCCGTCCGCGTCGCGCTCCTCGGTGTACTCGACGGACGTCGCGAAGATGGTTCAGGCCCCGATCTTCCACGTCAACGGCGACGACCCCGAGGCCGTCGTCCGCGTCGCGCAGCTCGCGTACCGCTTCCGGCAGCGGTTCCACAAGGACGTCGTGATCGACCTTGTGTGCTACCGCCGCCGTGGGCACAACGAGGGCGATGACCCGTCGATGACGCAGCCGCTCATGTACAACCTCATCGAGGCGAAGCGCTCCGTCCGCAAGCTCTACACCGAGAGCCTCATCGGACGTGGCGACATCACCCAGGACGAGGCCGAGCAGCTCCTCCGCGACTACCAAGAGCGCCTCGAGCGCGTCTTCGCCGAGACTCACGCCGCGCAGACCTCCCCGATCCCGATCGTCACGAGCGATCTCAAGGCGGTCTCCGACCTCGAGCGTCCCATCTCGCAGCAGCAGGAGGACTCCTCGGGCGAGCAGCACCCCGAGTCCACGGCGGTGACCCCCGAGGCCTTCGCCCGCATGGGCCAGGTGCACCTCGAGATCCCCGACGGCTTCACGGTGCACCCGAAGCTCAAGCAGCTCCTCGAGCGCCGCGAGCAGATGGCTCGCGAGGGCGGCATCGACTGGGGCTTCGGCGAGCTCGCCGCGTTCGGCTCGCTCGTCAGCGAGGGCGTTCCCGTCCGTCTCGCGGGCCAGGATTCGCGGCGTGGCACGTTTGTGCAGCGCCACGCGGTCTTCCACGACCGGACCACAGGTGCCGAGTGGACCCCGCTCGCGAACATTGCGCCCGACCAGGCGAAGCTCGCGATCTACGACTCGTCGCTCTCCGAATACGCCGCCCTCGGCTTCGAGTACGGCTACTCGGTCGAGCGCCCCGACACGCTCGTCCTGTGGGAGGCCCAGTTCGGCGACTTCGTCAACGGCGCCCAGACGATCATCGACGAGTTCATCTCCTCCGCTGAGCAGAAGTGGGGCCAGCGGTCCTCGGTCGTCATGCTCCTCCCCCACGGCTACGAGGGCCAGGGCCCGGACCACTCGTCCGCGCGCATCGAGCGCTTCCTCCAGCTGTGCGCCGAGGACAACATGGTGGTCGCCCACCCGAGCACGCCCGCTTCGCACTTCCACCTCCTGCGCCGCCAGGCCTACAGCCGGCCGCGGAAGCCGCTCATCGTCTTCACGCCGAAGCAGCTCCTGCGCCTCAAGGCCGCCGCGTCGCCGGTCGAGGAGTTCACGAACGGCGCGTTCCGTCCGGTCATCCCCGAGCAGGAGAACCTCGACCCGCAGGGCGTCCAGCGCGTCCTGCTCGTCTCGGGCCGCCTGTACTACGACCTGCTCGCGCAGCGCACGAAGGCCAAGGACACCGCGACGGCCCTCGTCCGCGTCGAGCAGCTCTACCCGCTCCCGACGGCGGAGATCGCCGCCGAGCTCGCGAAGTACCCGAACGCCGAGGTCGTGTGGGCACAGGACGAGCCCGCCAACCAGGGCGCGTGGCCCTTCATGGCGCTCAACCTCGCCCCTGAGCTCGACCGCCCGCTGGGCATCGTTTCCCGCCCGGCGTCGGCCGCGACCTCGGCCGGTTCGATGAAGCGCCACTCGGCTGAGGAGTCGACGCTCCTCGCGGAGTGCTTCCAGCTCTAGCCTCCCGGGCGCTGAGCCGGTTCACACGGTCGACGGGGGGCCGCACCTTCCCCGCGGAAGGTGCGGGCCGCCGTCGTTCGCCGTGGGCGCCGAGGTTGGAGGCCCACACCGCCACTTGTGTCGCACGGCCCGCCCTCCCGGGCTCGGGCCTGCTCATTCGCTAGACTCGGGAGCCAAAGCGCTGTGCACGCACGGCGGAGGCGGCCAGCTGGTTGGAGGAGCGCATGGCGCACGAGAGGAAGGTTCGCCTCGCGGCGATCGGCGACGAGCTGCTGGCTGGGAACGGGGATCCCCGCGCGCTCGGCTGGCTCGGACGGGTCCTGGCCCGGACCCCGCGGGAAGAGCTGACCCTCGAGAGCTATGTGCTCGCGGCGCCGCAGGAGGGCACCGAGACGCTCTCGACCCGCTGGCTCGAGGAGGCCCAGCGCCGCTTCGGCGAGGGCTATGAGAACCGCCTCGTCATCGGCCTCTCGGGCCGGGACATCGAGTTCGGCCTGACCCCTGCCCGGAGCCGCCTCAACGTCGCCAACATCCTCGACAGCGCCGCGCAGAACAGCGCCGAAGTGTTTGTCGTCGGGCCGCCGCCCACGCTCGACCCCTCGCAGAACCGCCGCCTCGGCGAGCTCAACACGGCATTCGCGGACGTCACGACGCGACGCAAGCACTACTACGTCGACACGTTCTCCCCGCTGCTCAACCATGAGCAGTGGCGCGGAGACCTGGCCGCCAACGCGGGCGTCCCGGGCCAGGCCGGGTATGGGCTCATCGCGTGGCTCGTGCTGCACCGGGGCTGGTTCCCGTGGCTGCGACTTCCGCAGTCGTAGCTCGGCGGCCGTAGCTCGGCGGCCGTAGCTCGGCGGCCGTAGCTCGGCGGCCGTAGCTCAGCGGCCACAGCTCCGGACGCCTTCGGGGTCTTGCGCCATCCTAGAACGCGATATATCGTGTTTGTCAGATCGCGTTATATCGCGAGCCCGCCGCCACGAGGCCGCGGGAGGGGGATTCCGCCAGGAGGGGCCATGTCCACGGAGAATTGGAACGTCACCGAGCCGCAGACCATCACGGTCGACGGCGTCACGTCGCTGCGCGCCGGAATCGTCGGCGGCCGTCTCGACGTGATCGTCCACGACCGCCCGGACGCCGTCATCGAGGTCAGCGAGGTGCGAGGCGACCCCGTGGCGGTGAGCCTCGACAACGGCCGCCTCGAGGTCCGCCACCAGCTCCAGGGGCTCGAAGGCTGGTTCAAGAACCTCATGGGCACCGTGTCGGGCTCAAGCGAGAACTACACGGTCGTCTCAATCGCCGTCCCCGCGGGCGTGCCCGTGGAGATCGGGACCGTGAGCGGGGACGGCCTCGTCTCCGGCACGGGCCCCGTGACGCGGCTCAACACCGTCTCGGGCTCGGTCCTGGGCGACGGGACCCGCGGCGAGCTCCACCTCAACACGGTGAGCGGCGACCTCATCGCGCGGAGCCACGAAGGCATCCTGACGGCCAAGACCGTCTCGGGCGAGATCACCGCTTCGGGGCTGCTCAAGGACATCCGGGCCAAGTCGGTCTCGGGGGACCTCGTGTTCGACACGGAGGGCTACTGCGAGTCCCTCGGCGCGAGCACCGTGAGCGGGGACATCACGATTCGGCTCCCCCGCGACATCGGCGTCGACCTCACGGCGACGACCGTGTCCGGCCGTGTCGTGGTCGACGATTCACGTTTCTCCTCGTTCAAGGGCCGCCTCGAGACGATCCTCGGCCCGGACCTCAAGCTCATGGTCCTGCGCTCGAACACCGTCTCGGGCAACGTCTCGGTGGTCCACGCGGGCCAGGCCGCGAGCTCGGCCGAGGCCGGCTACTCGGCGGAGGCCGGCTACTCCGCGGGCGATTCGGCCGACGATCCCACAGCCGGTGGAGAGCGGGCGGCAGAGTGACGCCCCCGGTCTTCGCCCACGGCGCGCTGCGCCTGTACCTCCTCGCGCTCCTCGAGGACGGGCCTCGCCACGGCTACGAGCTCATCAAGGCGCTGAGCGACCGGTTCGGCGGGACGTACTCCCCGAGCCCGGGCACGGTCTACCCGCGCCTCGCGAAGCTCGAGGAGGAGGGACTCGTCGAGGCCGAGTCTGCCGGGCGGCGCAGCATCTACCGCATCACGGAGGCCGGCCTGCGCGAGCTCGACGCGCGGCGCGACGAGCTGGCCGACGTCGAGCAGGACATCTCAGCGTCCGTGCGGCGGCTCGCGGACTCGCTCCGCGACGAGCTGCGCGCGAGCATGCGCGGCCTGAGGGCGGATCTCGCGGCGACCGCCGAGGGCGCGCGTCAGGCAGCGCGCAGCGTGCGGGTAGAAGCCCGGACGACGCCGAAGCCTCCCCCGCAGGGTGCGTCGCCGTCGTCGTCCGCCCGCCCAGGCGAGCAGCGACCCGAGGCGCGCGCCTTCGCGGAGCCCTCGCCCGGGCGGTTCAGCCGAGAGAGCCAGGGCCGGCTCGTCGAGGCGGAGATGCTCGTCCAGTCGTTCCGTGACGACGTACGGGTCGAGCTGCGGTCGCACGCGGCCCGCGATGCCGTCACCGAGGTCACTCTCGAGACGCTCCGGACGGTCCTCGATCAGGCGCGCATCGCGGTGCGCAATTCGCTCCGGGGCTGATCCCCGGTGTGGGAAACGAGCCCCAGCGCCTGTCGGTTTGGGCGCCGCGCCGCTGGTGTGGGAGGATGGTAGGCGGCCTTCTGGGCCTAAACGTTGTCGAGTCCAAGGAGGCCCCTATGAGCAAGCGTGCACGCAAGCGCCGTGACCGCAAGAAGAGCGGCGCGAACCACGGTCGGCGCCCCAACGCCTGAGGCGCCTCACCGGAGGCCCGTACGGCCTTCCCGTGGTGCGGAAAGGGCCCGGAGCTGTGAGCTCCGGGCCCTTTTGCGTTCCCGTTTTCGGGCAGGCTGCGGGGTCTCAGACCTCAGCAGCCGCTGACCGAACCGAGTGGATCTTCTCGAGGATGCTGAGCTTGAGCGCCGCTGGGGCCTGCTCGGCGCAGCTGCGCTTCATCGCGCTGCGGATCATGCACTCGAGGTTGTGCTCTTCGCGGCACTCGGCGCAGGATTCGAGGTGGCCGCGGATCTCCGCGACGTCGGCCGCGGGCAGCGCACCGTCGAGGTACTCGTAAAGACGCTCAAGCCGCGATTCGTCGCAATCGCCGAGGCCCTGACAGTTGCCCATTATTCCTTCTCCTGCTTGCTCGAGTCCGCTTCGGCGCCCGCGCCCGAATTCACGGACACCCGCGCGCCCGCGAAGCCGCGTTCCGCGGCATAGTCTGCCAATCGATCCCGGAGGAGCTTCCTCCCCCGGTGGAGCCGCGACATCACGGTGCCGATCGGCGTGCCCATAATCTCCGAGATCTCCTTGTACGCGAAGCCCTCGACGTCGGCGAAGTACACCGCGAGCCGGAACTCCTCGGGGATAGCCTGCAGGGCGTCCTTGACGTCGGAGTCCGGCAGGTGGTCCAGCGCCTCCACCTCGGCCGAACGCAGCCCGGTTGAGGAGTGCGACTCGGCGCGTGCCAGCTGCCAGTCCTCGACCGTGTCGGTGTTGGCCTGTTGGGGCTCCCGCTGGCGCTTGCGGTACAGGTTGATATACGTGTTCGTGAGGATCCGGTACAGCCACGCCTTGAGGTTCGTGCCCGGCTTGTACTGGTGGAACGCTGCGAAGGCCTTCGCGTAAGCCTCTTGGACGAGGTCCTCGGCGTCCGCTGGATTGCGGGCCATGCGCATCGCTGCCGAATACAGCTGGTCTACGTACTGCATGGCGTCGCGCTCGAAACGCTCGCGGCGCGCCTCCGGACTCTCCGCGGCCAGATCCGTACCGGTGGCCGAATCCGCCGCGGACTCGTCAGGCTCAAGGGAATCGACGGTGCTCATTGCGCTCCAGTCTAGTGGCGTGCCGGGACGCGGGCGGTCCAAGACGAGCACGGGATCTCCTCTCCAGACTCGGGGCTCAACGCACGTGCCAACGGCGAGGGAAGGGAAAATATTCCCCGAAAGTGCAAGACTGGACCCGCCGGAAATCCCACACCAGGAGGCCTCATGTCGGTAGTCCGATTCCTCGCTCGACCCCTGCTCGCGTCCTCGTTCATCGTCGCCGGAGCGGACAAGCTGAAGAACGCGGACGCTACGGCCGAGCAGCTCTCCCCCGTGCTGCGCCGCGCGGCCGATGCGCTTCCCATCCGTGTCGAAGAGAAGACGCTGGCCCGGGCGGTGGGCGCGACCCAGCTCGGCGCGGGCCTCCTGTTCGCGCTCGGCAAGGCCCCGCGCTTCTCCGCGTCCGTCCTCGCAATGACGACGGCGCTCAACACGTTCGTCGAATGGCGCACCGCGGACATTGGCTCGAAGGAGCTCCGCTCGGCCCGCCGCGCGCGGCTGCTCAAGAACCTCTCCCTCGTGGGCGGAGTCCTGCTTGCCTCGGTCGACACAGCAGGGCGCCCGAGCCTCGCGTGGCGGGCCCAGCAGATCGCGGCCGACGCCGCGAAGCAGACCAAGGCGGCCAAGGCCGATGCCGCGAAGGCGGCCAGGTCCGCGAGCCGTCAGCTCGCCCCCGGGAGCCACGCGTGACCACAGCGGCCGCGGCCTGGCCCGCGCCGTTCGCACGGGAGCCGGTTGACGCGACCGTCACGGTCCCCGGCTCGAAGTCCCTCACCAACCGCTACCTCGTCCTCGCCGCCCTCGCCGAAGGCCCAAGCCGCCTGCGCGCCCCGCTGCACTCGCGCGATTCGGCGCTCATGATCGGGGCCCTGCGCGCCCTCGGTGCCACCGTCACCGAGCTCGAGGGCGACGGCGACTACGGCCCCGACCTCGAGATCACCCCGCTCCCCCACGGTGCCGCGGCCCCCGACCTCGGCGCCGCCGCGGTCGACTGCGGGCTCGCCGGCACGGTCATGCGCTTCGTTCCGCCCCTTGCTGCGCTCTGCCGCGGCGAGATCGCGTTCGACGGCGATCCGCACGCGCGCGTCCGACCGATGGGCCCCGTGATCGACGCGCTCGAGGCGCTCGGCGTGGGGCTCTCGGCCCCGGACGGCTCGCGCCCGGCGTCGCTGCCGTTTACCCTGCACGGCAAGGGGGCGGTCCCAGGCGGCCACGTGATCGTGGACGCAAGCGGCTCGAGCCAGTTCGTCTCCGCGCTCCTCCTCGCGGGGGCACGCTTCGAGGACGGGCTGCACCTCGAGCACGTCGGCAAGCCCGTCCCGAGCCTCGACCACATCGCGATGACCGTGAGCGTCCTGCGCGAGCTCGGCGTCGTGGTGGACGACTCGATCCCCAACCACTGGTTCGTCACACCGGGCCCCATCCGCGCGTTCGACGTGCGGATCGAGCAGGACCTCTCCAACGCAGGACCGTTCCTCGCCGCCGCGCTCGCGACACGCGGCACAGTGCGCGTGCCGAATTGGCCCGAGCACACCACCCAGGTGGGGGACGCATGGCGCGAGATCCTCCCGAAGCTCGGCGCGAGCGTAACGCTCGACGGCGGGACCCTCACCGTGCGCGGCGGGGAGCGCATCACGGGTGCCGAGCTCGCCGACACGAGCGAGCTCGCCCCGACGGTCGCCGCGATCTGCGCGCTCGCCGAGTCGCCGTCGCGGCTCACGGGCATCGCCCACCTTCGCGGACACGAAACGGACCGCCTTGCGGCGCTCGTCACCGAGATCACGCGGCTCGGAGGCGACGCCGAGGAGACCGCGGACGGGCTCGTGATCCGTCCTGCCCGCCTGCACGGGGGCGTCGTCCGGAGCTACGCGGACCACCGCATGGCGACTGCGGGGGCCATCCTCGGGCTCGCCGTCGAGGGCGTCGAGGTCGAGGACATCGCGACGACCGCGAAGACCATGCCTGAATTCCCGCAGATGTGGGCCAAGATGCTGGGCGGCTCGGGCCACAGCGCGGACGGCCAGCGCACAGATCTCCAGGGCACAGTCCCCCAGCGCACCGACGGAGCCCGCTAGGCCTATGGCCGCCCGCGAGTGGGACGAGAGCGACGTCCGGATCCGCCCCAACAAGCGCGGCAGCCGCCCGCGCACGAAGGAGCGGCCGAGCCACGACGACGCCGTCACGGGTCGCGTCGTGACGGTGGACCGCGGCCGCTACACGACCGTCGTCGCCGAGGACACCTCGGACGAGCGCACGGTCATCGCGGCCCGCGCGCGCGAACTTCGCCGCACACCCGTCGTCGCGGGCGACTTCGTGGCCCTCGTCGGGGACGTGTCCGGCCGCCCGGACACGCTCGCCCGGCTCGTGCGGGTCCAGGACCGCGCGACGGTTCTACGGCGCAGCGCGGACGACGACGATCCCATCGAGCGCGTCGTCGTCGCCAATGCGGACCAGCTCGTGATCGTCGTCGCGGCGGCGAACCCCGAGCCGCGCACCGGGTTCATCGACCGCGCCCTCGTGGCCGCCTACGACGCGGGCATCGAACCGCTCCTCCTTGTCACCAAGGCGGATCTCAAGGACCCGGCCTCCCTCTTGGCGACGTATGAACTCCTGCCGCTCACCGTCGTCGTCAGTCGCACGGCTGAGGAGGCGGCGGAAGGCGACGCCGGCGAAGGCGAGCGTCCGGCCGGCGGCGCCGAGGGCGCCCAGCACAGCGTCAAGCTCGACGACGACGCCGTCGCACGTCTCCGCGAGGAGCTGGACGGCCGCGTCACGGTGCTCCTGGGGCACTCGGGCGTCGGCAAGTCCACGATGGTCAACGCGCTCACGGGCGCCTCGCGGGCGACGGGCGGCGTCAACGCCGTCACCGGACGCGGGCGGCACACGTCATCGTCGGCCCTCGCCCTGCGCCTCGACGGCGCTCCGCCCGGAAGCTGGATCATCGACACGCCGGGGATCCGCTCGTTCGGCCTCGCCCACGTGGACCCTGACCGGATCCTGCACGCATTCCCCGACCTCGAACAAGGAACCGAGGACTGCGCGCGCGGCTGCCGGCACGACTCCTCCGCCGTCGACTGTGGGCTTGATGCGTGGGTCGCCGGGGGCCATGCGGGGCCTCAGGGACCGGCCCGCTTGGCGTCGCTCAGAAGACTCCTCGGCGCGAGCCCGCGGGAAGAGGCTGCCGACGCGAAGGAACTCGGCTCGATCTGAACCGACCGGACGTCCCGGCGCGCGGGGCGCCGAGACGATAGCGTGGGACTCATGAGCCCCGTCGCCCCCGAGTCGTACACCGATGACCTCCGTCTGGCCCACGTGCTCGCCGACTCCGTCGACGCGCAGACCATGGACCGATTCAAGGCCCTCGATCTCCATGTCGAGACGAAGCCGGACCTGACGCCGGTCACGGACGCGGACCGAGCGGCGGAGGACGCCATCCGCGGTCAGCTGTCCCGAGCCCGACCGCGCGACGCCGTGATTGGCGAGGAGTTCGGCACCACGGGCCACAGCTCGCGCCGCTGGATCATCGATCCGATCGACGGCACGAAGAACTTCATCCGTGGCGTCCCCGTATGGGCCACCCTCATCGCCCTGGCGGAGGGAGACGAGATCGTGGTCGGCGTGGTGAGCGCGCCCGCTCTCGGCAGGCGCTGGTGGGCGGCGAAGGGCGCTGGCGCGTACACTGGCCGCTCGCTTGCGGCCGCGACGAAGCTCAAGGTCTCCAACGTCTCGCGCCTCTCCGACGCCTCGCTCTCCTATTCGAGCCTCTCTGGCTGGCGCGAGCGCGGCTCGTTCGGCGACTTCCTGAGCCTCACCGAGGATGTGTGGCGCACGCGCGCTTACGGCGACTTCTGGTCGTACTGCCTCGTCGCCGAAGGCGCAGTGGACATCGCGACGGAGCCCGAGCTCCAGCTCTACGACATGGCGGCGCTCGTGCCGATCGTCACCGAGGCCGGCGGGCGGTTCACGTCGCTCGAGGGCGTCGACGGACCGTGGGGCGGCAGCGCGCTCGCGACCAACGGGATCGTTCACTCCGACGCGCTCGCGCGGCTCAACCCCGAGCACGACGACCTCCTCTCCTCCTAGCCTTCGGGTACAGAAACCCATCCCACACACCTCTCGGGAACAGATCGCCTGTACCCGAGACGGTTGTGGGCCCCGAGGTGGCGTACCCGAGACGGGCCGGAGTTCTTAACCCGATGTAACACGGCAGGTCGGGCTGGAGGCCGAACAGGAGCTCCCGTAGTCTCGTAAAAGGTCACGAGTGCCAGCGCGAAGCCCCGGCTTGCTGGCCGGCAACCCTCCTCACGCGGCGGGGTGCCCCGGGTGACGACCAGGCCGGTCCGGAGTGGATACGGCAAGCGCGGCCCCCGCGAGGCGGGGCCCAGACCCCGAGGTGCAGTCATGAGCACATCCGTCGTCGTCCCATCTTCGCCACCCCAGCCCACCCAACCCGGGCCCAGCCACCCCCGCCCCGCGGCGGCCATCGATCCGGGCGCCTACCCCGACGCCCTCCGCCCCCTCGCGCCCGTGGTGGGCGCCGATCTCATCACGCCGCTCGCGGCGGGCGGCGAACTCCGCTATGCGAACCTCGACTACGCGGCCTCGGCGCCTGCCCTGACCCAGGTCGCCGACTATCTCAACGAGGTGCTCCCCTACTACGCGAGCGTCCACCGCGGCGCGGGCTACGCGTCCCAGGTCAGCACGTCCGTGTACGAGAACGCGCGCGGGATCGTGCGTGACTTCCTTGGCGCGCGGCCGGACGACGAGGTCGTCTTCACCCGCAACACGACAGATGCCCTCAACCTCCTCGCGGGCTGCGTCCCCGGCGCAGGGGACGTGCTCTACCTGGACATCGAGCACCACGCGAACCTTCTGCCGTGGCAGGCCCGCCCGCACCGCAGCGTCGTTGCGGCACGGACCCTCGCCGAGACGCTTGAGCGCGTGCGCGCGTGGCTCAAGGCCGGCGAGGTCAGCCTCCTCGCGGTCACGGGTGCGTCCAACATCACGGGCGAGATCCTGCCGATCGCCGAGCTCGCCCGGCTCGCCCATGAGCACGGCGCGCGGATCGTGGTCGACGCCGCCCAGCTCGCCCCGCACCGCCGGATCGACATCGCGGGAACGGACATCGACTACGTCGCCTTCTCGGGGCACAAGCTCTACGCCCCGTTCGGCGCGGGTGTCCTCGTGGGGCGCAGCGACTGGCTCGACGCAGGCCATCCCTACCTCGCGGGCGGCGGCGCGGTGCGGGAGGTTCGGCTCGACTCCGTGGCCTGGGCAGATGGACCGGCCCGGCACGAAGCCGGGTCCCCCAACGTGCTCGGCGCCGCGACGCTCGCGAAGGCGGCCCAGGTGATCGCGGGCCTGGACGAGGGCGCGTGGCATCGCCACGAGCAACAGCTCCGGGCAGCGCTCGTGGCGGGCCTCGGCGAGATCGAGGGCGTCACGGTCCAGCGGCTCTTCGAGGACTCCGATCCAGGTGCGGGCCCCGCGTCGCACGGCTCCGTGGGCATCGTCAACTTCTCCGTCGCGGGGCACGACGCGGGGCTCACGGCCGCCTACCTCTCGGCCGAACACGGCGTCGGCCTGCGCGACGGGCGCTTCTGCGCGCACCCCGCGCTGCGCCGGCTCGGCCTCCCGTCCGGCTCGCTGCGCGCGAGCTTCGGCCTCGGCTCGCGCCTCGAGGACGTCGAGCGCCTCGTCGCCGGCGTCCGGGACCTCGTCGACCACGGAGTCCGGCTCGACTACAGCGTCGACTCGGGCCGCTGGGTTCCCACGAATGACGCGCGGCCGTTCCCCGTGTGGGCGCCCAACACGCCGGGCACGGCGGGCGCCGCTCCCTGTACCGCCGAGGACTGAGACCGCCGAAGACTGAGCCCACTGGCCGCTAGCCCGCTTCCGCAGCGTCCGCCTCGAGCGCCGCATTCCCGGTAGATTCGACTCCACAGAGCGGAGGAATCGCCCGGCACTCGCGGGCGCCCAGCCCAGGGAGGCACAGGCAGCATGGCGCGCGGCGGACCCAAGTTCGGCGACGAACGACGGCGGGAGCTCGCCGAGGCGTTCATGGCCGGCGGGGAGCACTACGAAAAGGTCCGTCCGGGCTACCCCGACGCGGCCGTCGACTGGCTCGTGCCGCCCGGGGCCGCGACCGCCGTCGACCTCGGCGCCGGCACCGGCAAGCTCTCGGCGCTCCTCGCAGCGCGCGGACTCCGCGTCACGGCCATCGACCCGAGCCCAGACATGCTCGCCGAGCTGCGGCGGCTCCACCCCGGGGTGGAGACCGTCGTCGCCCCGGCGGAGGCGACGGGACTGCCAGCCGGCTCGGCGGACCTCGTCGTCGCGGCGCAGGCCTGGCACTGGTTCGACGCGGCCGCCGCGACGCGCGAGGCGGTGCGCCTCCTCACGCCGGGCGGGCGCGCGGGGCTCGTGTGGAATCAGCTCGATACGGCCGTGCCGTGGGTCCACCGGCTCTCCCGGATCATGCACGCCGGCGACGTCCACAAGCCCGATTACCACCCGCCGTCAGGCCCCGAGCTGACCGACTGGGAGTCCGCGGCTTTCCCGTGGGAAGATCCGATCACCCCCGAGGGCATCGTCGAGCTCACGAAGTCGCGCAGCTACTACCTGCGCGCGAGCCAGAAGCACCGGGAGCGCGTCGAGGCCAATCTCGCGTGGTACCTGTTCGAGCACCTCGGCCATCGGCCGGGCGAGCCGATGCTGCTCCCGTACATCACGCAGGCTTGGCGGGCCGTCTCGGCGGGTCGCTGACCGCGACTCCTTGTGTCCTGAGCGCCGCGCTCCTAGAATTTAGGCATACCGAAATTCTAGGATGAGGGGCGCAAAAGTGAGCAAGACCGGTCCGGTAGCCGCAGCGCGGCCCACGCCGCGCGCGTCGTGGCGCGCCGCCCTCGCTCTTCTCGGACCAGCCTTCGTCGCCTCGATCGCGTACGTCGACCCCGGCAACGTGGCCGCGAACCTCACCGCCGGCGCGCGGTACGGCTACCTGCTCGTGTGGGTCCTCGTGCTGGCGAACGCCATGGCGATGCTGGTCCAGTACCAGTCCGCGAAGCTCGGCATCGTCACCGGCCGCACGCTCCCCGAACTCCTCGCCGAGCGCATGCGGCCCTCGTCCCGCCGGCTGTATTGGCTTCAGGCCGAGGTCGTGGCCCTCGCGACGGATCTCGCGGAGGTGGTGGGCGGGGCCATCGCCCTCCAGCTCCTGTTCCGTGTTCCGCTCCCGCTCGGGGCCGTGATCGTGGGCGGCGTGTCGATGGCGATCCTCGCGATTCAGGACCGGCGCACCCAGCAGCGCTTCGAGGTCGCGATCATCGGGCTCCTCGCCGTCATCACCATCGGCTTCCTCGCGGGACTCGCCGTGAGCCCGCTCTCACCCTCGGCGATCGCGTCCGGGCTCGTGCCGCGCTTCGACGGCCCGGACACTGTGCTCCTCGCGGCGTCGATGCTCGGCGCGACCGTCATGCCGCACGCCATCTACGTGCACTCGGCCCTCTCCCGCGATCGGCACCGCGCCGATCCGCACACGCACGTGCCGCCCACCGCCGTCGCCCGCCTCCTACGGGGGACGCGCGCGGACGTCGTCATCGCGCTCGGGCTCGCGGGCGTGGTGAACGTCGGAATGCTCCTGCTCGCGGCGTCGACGCTCGGCGGCCGCGCGGGGACGGACACGATCGAGGGTGCGCATGCCTCGATCGAAGGCGCGCTCGGGCCGTTCGTGGGTACGGTCTTCGCGATCGGGCTGCTCGCGAGCGGCCTCGCGTCGACCGCCGTCGGCTCGTACGCCGGCGCGACGATCATGGAGGGGCTCCTGCGTCGGCGCGTCTCCGTCGTCGTTCGCCGTCTCGTGACGCTCGTGCCCTCGGTCGTGCTGCTCGCTGTCGGACTCGACCCGACGATGTCGCTCGTGGTGAGCCAGGTGGTGCTGAGCTTCGGGATTCCCTTCGCGCTCGTCCCGCTCGTCCGGCTCACGTCGAACCGGAGACTTGTGGGACGCTTCGCGACGTCGGGCTGGACCGTTGCCGCCGCCTGGGCGAGCGCGGGGCTCGTCGTCATGCTCAATCTCGTACTCGTGTGGCTCACGTTCACGTCGGGCGCCTGAAGGCGGCGTACCGGTAGGCTAAACGCGTGAAGAGCCAGCCATCCTCCTCGATCGAGGACTACGTGAAGGTCATCTACTCCTTCACGGAGTGGCAGGACAAGCCCATCACGTCGTCACAGCTCGCCCTGCGGCTCGGGGTCGCGAATTCTTCCGTCTCAGAGATGGTGCGCAAGCTCAAGGACCAAGGGCTCGTGGACCATCAGCCCTACGGAGCCGTGCGGCTCACAGACGCAGGTACCCGCCTCGCCCTCACGATGGTGCGGCGGCATCGGCTGCTCGAAACGTTCCTCGTCCACGAGCTCGGCTACAGCTGGGACGAGGTCCATGACGAGGCTGAGCAGCTCGAGCACGCGGTCTCCGACACGTTCGTCGAGCGGCTCGCCGAGAAGCTCGGCCACCCCGACCGCGACCCGCACGGCGACCCCATCCCGACACCCACGGGGCGTGTCGAGCATCCGCCGGCCCTCCGCCTCGGCGAGCTCGACCCGGGGCACGAGGGGCGGATCACCCGCATCAGCGACGACGACCCGGAGATGCTGCGGTACCTCGCGCGAGAGCACATCGTGCTCGACACGGCCGTCCACGTGGTACGGCGCAAGCCGTTCGGTGGGCCGCTCGTGGTCCGGATCGGCGCAGGGAGCGGGGCCCACGATTTCGACGTGCCGGATTCGATCGCGTCCTCGCTATGGGTGCGAAGCGACACACCGCACGAAGGCTGCACCCTCGAACACGCCTGATGGCTTCAGAGCACACCCTGTCCTGAACCTCAGCACGCCTCAGTCCTTCCGTCGAAGCCAGAACGAGACCACCATGTTCGCGAGCGCGACGGCGCCCATGACCTCGGCAAGCAGCAACTCGCCCGCCGCCGCGAGCGCGAGAGCCGCCGCAGCGAACATTCCAAGCGAGGCGAGCGGGAGCCACGGCCACGGGATCCGGCGCCCGGCGCGCGGGGCAAAGAACAGGCCCCACAGCACCATCGCGAGGAGCGGGAAGCCGACCCCCGCCACGACGGCGAGCGGTGGCGCCACGTGGAACCCCGCATACGCGAGCGCGGCGAGCATCGAGACCTCGAGCAGGAAGGCCACGGTGGCGTTGGCGGCCGCCCACCGGCCGGATGGCACGTCTCCCGGGCCCCCTGTACGGCGCCGGGAGCGCACCCTTGGAGAGTTCGTTCCATGCCGCATGAGGCGATCCTAGCCGCCAGTCCCGCTCTCGTCGCCGACCGCGGGTGCCTCGCCGGGAATCGGTTCAAGAGGGGACTTCGGGTTGCGGATCCACACGGCCGAGCACAGCGCGCTCGCGGCGAGCAGCCCCGCGGCGGCGAGCATGCCGCGGCGGAACCCGGCGTCGTCGAGCGCGCCGCCCATGATTCCGCCGGCCGCCGCGATGCACACGAGCGACGCGACGCGCGCCACCGCGTTGTTGACCGCTGAGCCGATGCCGGAGGACTCGACCGGGACCGCGCCGAGGACTGCGGCCGTGAGCGGGGCGACCATGATCGAGAGGCCAAGACCGAACAGGATCACGGGGCCGAGGATGTCCCGCCAGTAATCGAGCGGGGGGGTCTCGAGCGCCATCCAGGCATAGGCAAGCGCGCCAATCGCTGGGCCGAGGGCCATCGGCACGCGCGGGCCGATGCGGGCGCCGACACGTGCGGCCGTGGGCGAGAGGAAAAGCAGGGAAAGCGTAGCGGGCAGGAGCCCGAGGCCCGCCTCGAACGCGTGCAGCCCCATGCGCTGCTGGAGGTACAGGCCCAAGACGAAGAAGCCCATCCCGAGGGCACCGTACGCCCACAGGGTCGAGACGTTGCCCGCGGCAAAATTGCGCTCCCGGAAGAGCGCGAGCGGGAGCATGGGAAACGCCGTCGTCCGCTGGCGCACCACGAACCCCGCGCCCGCCGCGACCCCGACCACGAGACATCCGACGACGAGCGGGTCGTTCCAGCCGCGCGCGCCCTGCTCGATGAGCCCCAGCACGAGCCCGCCCAGACTCACGACGCCGAGCACCGCGCCGAGCACATCGAGCCGCCCCTCGGGAGTCGGGGGCGGAGCCCCTCGACGGAGCGCCACGAGCGGGCGCCACATGAGCGCGGCCGGGATGACGTTGACGAGGAAGACAAGGCGCCACGTCGCGAGGTCGACGGCGGCCCCGCCCACGAACGGCGCGGCGACGGCGGCCGCGGACGTCCACGCCGTCCAGAGCCCGATCATCCGGGCGCGGATCGTGCCGCTGGCCGAGGCCATGATGAGCGCAAGCGCGCTCGGAGTGACCACCGCAGCGGCCGTCCCCTGGAGCACGCGTGCGACGACGAGGACCCACTCGTTCCAGGCGAGGCCGCACACCACGGACATGACAGTGAACGCGACGACGCCGATCTCGAGGACCCGTGCCCTGCCGTAGCGGTCCGCGACCGATCCCGCCGCGAGAATGAGTGCGCCGAGCGTCAGGAGATAACCGTCCACGACCCACTGCTGGAACACGAGACCGCCGCCGAGCTCGCGCCCCATCGCCGGCAGGGCGAGGTTCACGGCGCTCGAGTCGAGGATCACGAGACAGCTCGACAGCACGGCCACGAACAGCACCCGTCGCTGCAGCGGAGTCATGGCAGCGGATTCGGCCTCGGGGAGCGTCACACGCCCATCCTGCCCGCTCGGCGCCGTGACGTCGAGCAGCCCGCGCCGCGTCCGGCCTGCGCTCTGGCGGTCAGCCCACGGCCTGCCGCATCGCGGCCGCGAGCGCCTTGCCCAGGACCTCGGCGCCCATCCCGTTCGGATGAATCCCGTCCCGGGTCAGCCCCGGCACGTAGTGTGTGCCCTCACGCAGGCCCGCGGTCGCGTCCGTCCACGTCCACCCGTGGGCGAGGACGGCGGCGCGGAGCGCAGCATTGAACGCGACCGTGGCGTCCGGGGCGCCGTTGCGCGGCGGCACCGCGGAGACGATCACTCGCGGCGCGCCCGCGGTTTGGGCGATCCGCTCGAGATTCGCGACCGTTTGCCCGAAGGGGACGCCGACCGCGAGATCGTGGGTGCCCGCGAGGATCACGAGAACGTCCGCCGTGACGGGCTTGACGTTCGCCGCCATGTTCGCGGTCTTCGCACCGCCCAGAGCCCAGCCGCCCGCGAACACGAGCGTCGGGGACTTCGCGTAGGTGACCCATGAGAGGCCCCCGGTCCACCCTGTCGAAAAGTCGGGGCTGTCCCCCTGCGTGATGGAATCTCCCACCGCGGCGAACCTGATCACGCCACTGTGCCCCGCCGGCGCATCCTGGTGTGCGGCTGCAGGATCCGCAAGGACCGCGAGCCATGCGAAGATCGCCATCGCCAGCAGCGCCACCGCGCCCGAAATCTGCCACCGCAGCCGCCCGGTGCGCACCGCGGCATCACCCCCATAAATTCACATAATCCGATAGCACAGTACCGGCTGAGCGGCAGAGCCGCCCGGGCCGAAAGTCCCGTCCGTCGGGGCGACTTTCGCCCGGGAGCTGGCCAACAGCCTGAATGTCAGGGCAGGGTGAGATGATCCAGCGGTCCGCCAGGACAACGAAACCAGGCTACGAGGAGGAGATTCCCATGTCCGATCAGCGCGAGCCAGAGTCCCAGACGGCGCCCGGGGTGCCGCTCGAGGGATCCAACCGGCCACCAGCCCCCGGCCTCATCTCCCACGGCCCCGCCGACCCTTCCCAGCAGATCGAGGTGACGGTCGTCCTCCGGCGGCGCGCCGCGCTTCCCGCACAGCCCGGCTCCGAGCCGATCACCCGAGAGGACCTTGCCGCGAACTACGGCGCCTCGGACGCTGATGTGCTCCTCGCGACTGAGACCTTCACGCGTCTGGGCGCTGAGGTACTCGAGGCTGACCCAGCGTCGCGTCGTCTCCGCCTTGCCGGAACAGTCGGCCAACTCGGCGGCATCTTCGGCGCGAGCCTTGAGGAGGCGACGAGCACAGCGCCCGACGGCGCTCCCGTCCAGCACAGGCACCGCACGGGAGACCTTCGCATCCCGGCAGACTTGGTGGGAATCGTCACGGCGGTCCTCGGTCTCGACGACCGTCCGCAAGCCCGCGCGCAGTTCCGCGCGATCCCGCTCGCGGCCGCCACCACGAGCTACAGCCCGCCCGACCTCGGGAAGATCTACAGCTTCCCGACCGGCACCGACGGGACCGGGCAAACCGTGGCTATCCTCGAACTCGGAGGCGGATTCGCCCGGACGGACCTAGACACTTATTTCGCCGGGCTCGGGCTGAGCACACCTACCGTCGCGGCCGTCGGCATCGACGGCGCCTCCAACCGGCCGGGGCAAGAGCCCCAAGGCGCCGACGGCGAAGTGCTCCTCGACATCGAGGTCGTCGGGGCGTTGGCTCCCAAGGCGTCCATCGTGGTCTACTTCGCGCCCAACACCGACGCAGGATTCCTCGACGCGCTCGCAGCCGCATCGCATGCCTCGCCCACGCCCTCTGCCATCAGCATCAGCTGGGGTCAGAGCGAGGACGCCTGGACCGCCCAGGCCCGGACCGCGCTCGACCAGGCCCTCGCCGACGCCGCGGCACTCGGGGTCACAGTAACCGCGGCCGCGGGCGATCGAGGCAGCGCCGACGGCGCCACCGACGGCAAGAACCACGCGGACTTCCCGGCCTCGAGCCGGCACGCCCTGGCGTGCGGAGGGACGCGTCTCGAGGCCGATCCTGCCACGGGGTCGATCGCCTCGGAGACCGTTTGGAACGATGGGCCCAACTCCGCCACGGGAGGCGGGTACAGCGACATCTTCCCGGTGCCGGCATGGCAGAGCGCGCTGCCGCCGCATGCCGCACACCCCAGGCCGAAGCCCCCGCATGCCCCGAGCGGGCGCGGCGTCCCGGACGTCAGCGCGGTCGCGGATCCGCAGACCGGGTACAGGGTGCGGGTCGATGGGGCCGACATGGTCATCGGCGGAACCAGTGCGGTCGCTCCGCTCTGGGCGGCCCTCATCGCGCGACTCGCGCAGGCGACCAATCGGAGGTTCGGGCTCGCCCAGCCCCTGCTCTACTCCCTGAAGGGCGGATTCCGAGACATCACCACCGGCAACAACGGCGCCTACCACGCGGGGCCCGGCTGGGATCCCTGCACGGGCCTTGGCAGCCCCGAAGGCGCCGCCCTGCTGGGAGCCATCACCTCCGGCCACTGATCTCGCGAGGTATCTGCTGCCCTTGACGGCTTCTCCGGGTGAAATTCCCCACGGAAATGCGGTTGAGGGCAACAGAATCCATGTGAGGAGTTACTCGAAGACAGCTGAGGCCCGGAATCACAAGGATTCCGGGCCTCAGCATAGTGGAGATGGGGGTGTGTGAATTCAGGACATCGTTCACACATGAGTCGGGACATGCTTCACAGGTGATCGTTCCCCGGTGAGTCGGGACATCGTTTACGGCCTCGGGGGTGAGTCGCGACATCGTTCACACCTCCTCGGGCCCGAGCATGGGCCATGTCGAAGAACAAGGTCATCGTCCTCGCGGTCCTGGAAGGCGGAATGTCCAAGGCCGAGGCCGCCCGCCGCTACGGGGTCACCCGCCGCTGGGTCCACGAGCTCATCCAGCGCTACAGCGAACACGGCCCCGAGGGCCTCGAGGCACGCTCACGCCGACCCCGCACCAGCCCTCAGGCCACGAGCGAGGACATACGAGACCGGGTCCTGGCCCTGCGGGCCGAGCTCGCCGCTGCAGGCCTGGACGCCGGCCCGGCCACGATCCGATGGCATCTGGAGAAGGACAGCGGCACGGCCCCGGCCGTCTCCACCATCCGGCGGATCATCACCGCCGCGGGCCTCGTCACCCCAGAACCGCGCAAGCGCCCCAAGTCGTCCCTGCGCCGCTTCGCCGCCGCCCAGCCGAATGAGACCTGGCAGTCAGACTTCACCCACTGGCACCTCGCCGACGGCACCGACACCGAGGTCATCGACTTCCTCGACGACCACTCCCGGGCCCTGCTCCACCTCACCGCACACCCCAGAATCACCGGCCCCATCGTGGTCGAGGCCTTCCTCGACACCGCCAACGAGTACGGGTTCCCGGCCAGCACCCTGACCGACAACGGCATGGTCTACACCACCCGCCTCGCCGGCGGCCGCGGCGGACGCAACGCCTTCGAAACCCTCCTCGCCTCCCTCGGGATCACCCAGAAGAACGGGTCCCCCGGCCACCCCCAGACCCAGGGCAAGATCTGTGAAGATCGGAATCAGCGCTGTGCCGGTCCCGGTCTGACTCCGGCCAAGGTATGACCACGGTGTCCTGCGTTCGATTTGTCGGCCGGCTCCGGTGCAGCGTCGCGGGGCACGCCGACCGGACGGGACTGACCTGATAGGAGCTTGGACTAGAAGCCCCGTCACAGACTTGTCGCCCGCCCGGCCGGTTTCGCTCCATCCGTCAGAACAGCCCTACGGAAGAGCGGATTCCAGCATGACAATCCAACCCGTCCCCGAGTCAACCGTCGTCCGAGTCATCGGCGGCGTCGACACCCACAAGAACACGCACTACGCGGCCGCGGTCGACGATCACGGCCGCTTCCTCGGCCATCGCGAGTTCCCGGCGAATGACCACGGCTATCAGCAACTGCTGGCCTGGATGCACGAGCACGGCGAGGTCCTCGCTATCGGTGTTGAAAGCACCGGCTGCTTCGGGGCCGCGCTTAGCCGCTTCCTCACCGCCGAGGCGATCCAAGTGGTCGAGGTCAACCGGCCGAACCGGCTCGCCCGTCGCATGGACGGGAAGTCGGACAGGCTCGACGCCGAACAGATTGCCCGAGCAGTGCTTGGACAGACATCGACCGCGACCCCGAAGGCCAAGTCCGGCGTCGTCGAAGTCATCCGGACGCTTCGGGTCACCCGCACCAGCGCCGTGAAGGCCCGCACCAGCACCTTCAACACGCTCTGGGGCGTGATGATCGGAGCGCCATCGCCGCTGCGCGATGAGCTGGTCGAGCTGAGCAAGAAGACCCTGGTCAACCGATGCCTGCGGCTGCGTCCGGAGTCCGATGACCTGCTGGGCTTGGCCGCCGCCCCTGATCGCCTACTGTTGGCCGGTGTCAAGACCGCCTTACGAGACCTGGCACGACGCTGGAAGCAGCTCGACGAGGAGGTCAAGACACTGAACAAGCAGATTGACGCGCTCGTGCGGGCCACCGCACCCGATCTGGTCGGACTGCACGGAGTCGGGGTCGAGATCGCCGGCCAGTTCCTCGTCACCGCCGGCGACAACGCCGAGCGGATCCGCAGCGAAGCCGCCTTCGCCAAACTCTGCGGCGTCGCACCGCAGCCCGCCAGCAGCGGCCGCACGACCGGACGGCACCGACTCAGCCGCGGCGGCGACCGGGCCGCGAACAGTGCCCTCTACATCGTCGCCATCGTCCGGATGCGACACCACCAGCCCACCCGCATCTACGTCGAACGACGCACGGCAGAAGGCCTCAGCAAACGCGAGATCATCCGCTGCCTGAAGCGCTACATCGCCCGGGAGATCTACAGAAACCTCCCACGTCCAGCACTCAAGCACCAGCAAGCACCATCGCTCCAAACAGCGGCTTGACGAACATAGGAGCATCGAGCGCTTCCACCAGACCCTCAAGAAATGGCTCCAAGGCCAGCCCGAGGCCCACACCCTGACCGACCTGAACGAGCTCCTGGCCAAGTTCCGCCGCATCTACAACCACGAACGACCCCACCGCGCCCTGGGCCGGCACACCCCAGCCGAGGCCTACGCCGCGACCCCCAAGGCCGCACCCGCGACAGCCGCCCAGGGGGAACTTCCGCGTCCGCACCGACCGCGTCGACGCCGACGGCAAGGCCACCCTCCGCCACGCCGGACGACTCCGACACCTCGGCATCGGACGCGCCCACAAGCACCAGCGCATCCTCCTGCTCGTCCAGGATGCCGACGTCACCGCCATCGAACACGGCACCGGAGAGATCCTCGCCGAATTCACCATCGACCCGACCAAGGGCTACCAGCCGAAAAAACAGAACACCCCCGGTCCGAGGACCGGGGGTGTTACCGATGTCGCGACTCATCCGTGAAGGATGTCCCGCTTCATCACATAGTGGAGATGGGGGGAATTGAACCCCCGTCCGATGCGGCTTTGTCAGGGCTTCTCCGGGCGCAGTATGCGTCGGGATTTCTCGGCCCCAGCCATCATGCACACAAGTGGCTGACCCGGGCCCAGTCATCTAAAGTCCCAGCAGCCCCAATGACGAGGACTGCCAGCAGTGGCTATCTAAATGACGCCAGATTCCGGGACGACAGCATTCCCGGGCTGACGGACTTGTCCGCTACTTAGGCAGCGAGAGCGAAGTCAGTGCGCTTAGAGTTGGCACTTATTGGTTTGCAGAGAGCGTTGACGAGATGACTCTGCATCCTCGGCCCGCTTCACCTGTCGCGACCAACATCGTCGAAACCGATCATCCCCTATTCGGTTATCAAACCGACCGGCATGCCTCGCGGATTGCCGGAACAACTAGTATAGCGCGTTCATGGGCCCCGGCATTCCCGTCGCGGCGCCACGGAGACGCCACGGGACCTCGGGCTCAATGCGGCAGCAGCCCCGATGTGCCCTTGGCCTCGAGCACCGCGAGGGCGGCGGTGTCTACCGTCCGCGCGAAGCCGGGATCGCCCTTGGCCCTGTCGACGATCCCCTGCCAGACGCGGGGCGCGAGGGTCTGGTTCGTGCAGAGCACCATGGTGCCGCCAGCGCCGAGGAAGTCGGCCCCGCGGTGTTCGAGGGCGAACCCCGAGAGCTGCGCAGCGTCGCACACGTCGTCGGAGATGACGATTCCGCGGAACCCAAGATCACCGCGCAGCATGCCCTGAATGACGGTGGACGAGAACACGGCGTAGTGATTCGGATCGATCGCGGGATACAAGGCGTTCGAGATCATCGTCCACGACGCGCCCGCACGCACCGCGTCGGCGAAGGGTGCGAGATATGAGTCGCCGCGGTTCGTTGCGGAATCCGTGACGTCAGTCCCGAAATCGGTGTTGGCCGTGACTCGGCCCAGGCCCGGGAAGTGCTTGGGCGTGGTCGCCACGCCCGCGTCCGCCAGGCCGCGCATCACGGCGAGCCCGTGGTCCGACACGGACGACGGCGCGAACCCGAACTCGCGCTCGTACTTCCCGATCGGCGTGTTCTGCGGCGCGAAGCTCGCGGATGGCACAGTGTCGAGGACCGGGGCGAGGTCCAGGTTGACCCCGACCGACGCGAGCTCGCGCCCCCACTGGGCAGCCGCGCCGCGCAGCGCGGCGGGGTCCATGGCACCCTGCGCGAGCGCCGGAGGGATCGCCGAGAAGCCCGGACCAGTGAGGATCTGGATCTGGCCTCCCTCCTGGTCGGTCGAGATGTACTGCCCGACTCCGGCCGTCGCGTCCGGCGTCGCGTGCGCCCGCACCGCCTTGACGGCGCTGCCCACGGCGCCCGCACCCGCCGTCGTCCGCCCCTTGAGGAAGACGTTGCCGATGTGAAGCCGCGTCATCGCGTCGGTGGCGGCCTGGTCCGGGCCGCCGACCGGCGAGCTGACCATCATGATCTGGCCGACGCGCTGCTCGAGGCTCATGCCACCGAGGATCTGCTGCGCGCGGCCCTGAGGATCGCTCAACGGAGCAGCGGGCGACGGCGTCGACTCACCCTCGGCGGTCGGGCTCACCGCCGCGGGGTCAGCACCAGAGCCGGGGGCCGCCGTCGTCTGGGCGGGTGGCGCGGATGGTGACGTCGGGGCGCCCTCCGACACCGAACTCCCGCTCACGAGTCCGGGCGCAAAGATGAGCACCACCGCAGCGACGAGCAGAACACCCGCCGCCAAGGCCAATCTCAACTTCAGGTTTCCCTGTGGCACGATCCTCTCCCACCTGCATTCCGGCCCTGGCGCCGGCGCAAGGCTCGCGCCTCGGGTCAGCGTCGGTTGCGCGCCCTCATCTCGCGAAGGGCCTCACGGTTGTCCTGCTTCTCGCGCAGCGCCTGGCGCTTGTCGTAGTCCCTCTTGCCTCGTGCAAGCGCGATCTCGACCTTGGCGCGGCCCTCGTTGAAGTAGACCTGCAACGGGACCACGGTGAGGCCCTGCTCGTTCACCTTGTTCTCGATCCGCGTGAGCTCCTCGCGATGAAGCAGGAGCTTGCGGCGGCGACGGGCCGAATGATTCGTCCAGCTGCCCTGGGTGTATTCGGGGATATTGACCGCCTCGAGCCACAGCTCACCGTTGGTGAACGTGCAGAAGCCGTCGGCCAAGGAGATGTGCCCCTCGCGGAGGGACTTCACCTCGGTTCCCATGAGAGCAATCCCAGCCTCCCATGTGTCGAGAATGTGGTAGTCGTGCCGGGCCTTGCGGTTGGTGGCTACCGCCTTCCGGCCGCTTTCCTTAGGCACGGCTCGTGCACTCCTCACTCGGGATGAATCGGGATGGGCGAGGCAGCAAAGTCCCCGGCGAACCCCAAAATTCTACCCTAACGGCTCTAGAGAAGAGTCATGGGGTCGACGGCCTTGCCGTTGAGCCACGTCTCGAAGTGGGCGTGGCACCCGGTCGAGTTGCCCGTGCTGCCCGAATACGCGATGAGCTGCCCCTGAGCCACGCTCTGCCCGGCGGAGACGACCACGCTCGAGTTGTGGTAGTACACCGTGGTCAGCGAGTTCCCCTGAATCACGCCGTGCGAGATCATGACGGTCCACCCGCCACCACCTGTGGTCCACCCGCCGACGGTGACGGTGCCCGCGGCTGCGGCGTAGACGGGCGTGCCACACGGCGCGCCGAAGTCCACGCCCGTGTGCATGTAGCCACCGGTCCCGAAGAAGTCGATGGTCCCGGGCGGCGTCGCCCGCCAGCCGAAGCCGGACGTGATCGGGATGTCGTACGAGAACGGGTGCCGGAGGCCGAACGCGGACGGCGAACCGACCTGCGTCGACTGATTCCGCGCGGCCTGCTCGGCGAGCCACTGCTCACGAAGGCGCCGGTCGCGGTCCGCGATCTGGGCCGCGATGGCGTCCTGCTGGGTCTTGACGTCGGCGATCTGCTTCTGGATAGCGGGCCGCTGGGCCTCGAGCTGCTGACTGAGCCGGTCGGTGTCCGCGACGAGCTTGTCCACGGCGGCCTTCTTCGCAGCGGCGTCGTCTCGGGCGGCCTGCTCGCGCTTGAGGGCCGCGTCCGCCTGGGCCTTGAGGTCCCGAATCTGCGCCTCGATGGCCGCGAGCCGCGCCTGGGCGTTGACGTTGGCAGCGTTCTGCTGGGACAGCCGCTCAAGTTCCGCGTTCTGGCTCCTGAGGGCCTGATCCGCGAGGTCGATGTTGTCCGTGAGACTTCCGCCGTTCGCGGAACCGAAGATGAGGCTGAGGTTGGACGGGACGCCGCCGGACTTGTAGGCCTGGGTCGCGATCTGCCCGATGAGCTTCTTGGTCTCCTCGACCTTGCCCTTGTCGTCCTCAATCTGCTGGGTGATCTTGGCCTTGTCCTGCTGTGCGGCGTCCACGCGCACGGCGAGCGCCTCCGCCTCCTTCGTGGCGGTCGCGACGCGCCCCTGAGCGTCGAGCAAAGCCTGCTGTGCCCCGGGGATCTGTGCCTTGGCGTTCGCGAGATCCGCGGCGGTCTGGGAGATCCGCCCGTCAAGGAACTCCAGCGAGCCCTGGACCTGTTGCGCCTGCTGGTCGAGCTGCGCCTTCTGGTTGTCCAGATCGTCGGCGCCCGCGGGACCCGACGCCGCGACACTCAGCGCAAGGGCGAAGGCAACCGCCGCGGCTGGGCCACGGAGACGCGCCCCGGTGGTTCGGCGGCGAAAGGACGGGCGTTTCACGGGAGCCATGTCAGACCTTCAGATAGCGGCGGAGCGTCAGCATGGACGAGACGCCCGCGAGGACGACCCCCAGCCCGATGAGCAGCGGGGAGAGCATGAGCGCCTGCGCCGGCGAGATGAACGCGGTGTCGGGATACTGCTTCGCCAGGACGTCGCCCAGGAAGAACTTCGCCACGGCCCACAGGGTCGCCGAGGCGAGGACGGCTCCGACGACGGCGGCGATCACCCCCTCGAGCACGAACGGCAGTTGGATCACGAGTTTCGACGCGCCCACGAGGCGCATGATCCCGGTCTCGCGGCGGCGACTGAAGGCCGAAAGCCTGATGGTGGTGCCTATCAGGAGAATGGCGCACACGATCATGACCGCCGCAATGACGATCGCCACGAACGACGCACCGTTCATGACCGAGAACAGGCGTTCGAGCAGCTGACGCTGATCGATCACGGTCTCGACCCCGGGCCGCGACGAGAAGGTCTCACTGATGATCTGGTACTTCTCGGGGTCCTTGAGGTTGATCCGGAAGGACGACGGCAGCTGGTCAGGCGTCACGGAGTCCACGATCGGCGAATTCGCGAACTGCTCCTTGAAGTGCTGATACGCCTCGGCCTGGGACTCGAAGTGGTAGTCGTTGACGTACTGGGCGACGGCCGGCGAGTCGAGGAGCGCCTGGATCGACTTCTGCTGATCGGGCGTTACGGTGCCGCCCGCGCAGCCGGCCGCCGTCGAGCCGGGGCCGCACAGGAAGATGGCGACCTGGACGCGGTCGTACCAGTAGCCCTTCATCTGGCTGATCTGGAGCTGGAGCATACCCGCGGCGCCCACAAAAGTGAGGGACACGAACGTCACGAGGATGACCGAGACGACCATCGCGAGGTTGCGGCGCAGGCCGCTCGCGATCTCTCCAAGGATGAAAGCGAGGCGCATCAGATCTCCTCCTCGCCCATGCCTGGGGATGACGCAACCCGCTGCCTGGACCTCCCGGGCTCCGGCTCGGATTCTCGACCGGCATCTTGGCCCGGCGCTCCACCAGGCTCCGCACGCCGCGACGGGCGCACCGCGGGGATCATCGACGTGTAGAGAGCCTTGGCCTCGTCGCGGACGATCCGTCCGGCGCCGAGTTCAATCACGCGCTTGCGCATCGAGTTGACGATGTCGTCGTCGTGGGTGGCCATGACCACGGTGGTCCCGTTCTGGTTGATCTTGTCAAGGACCTGCATGATGCCCTGCGACGTGGTCGGGTCGAGGTTTCCGGTGGGCTCGTCGGCGAGCAGGATTCCCGGGCGATTGACGACCGCGCGGGCGATCGCGACACGCTGCTGTTCGCCGCCCGAGAGCTCGTGGGGCATGCGGCGACCCATGCCCTCGAGCCCGACGGTCTTGAGGACCTCGGGAACGGTCTCTCGGATCACGCTGCGGTTCTTCCCGATGACCTGCATAGCAAATGCCACGTTAGCGAACACCGTTTTCTGCGGGAGGAGGCGGAAGTCCTGAAAGACGACGCCGATGCCTCGGCGCAGGCGGGGAACGCGCCAGCTGGACAGCTTGGCGACGTTCTGCCCCGCGACGAAGACCGTTCCGGTGGTCGCGCGGTCTTCACGGAGCACGAGCCGTAGGAACGTGGACTTGCCGGAGCCCGACGGGCCGACGAGGAACGTGAATTCTCCGCGCTCCACTTCAATGGAGACGGAATCTAGCGCCGGACGGGCCTTTTTGTCATAGACCATCGTGACGTTGTCGAAGCGAATCATGGCACTTCCGGCCCGGCACGACGCGAGGCGTCAGGCACCCGGCGCACGGGCGGGGCTCGGGGACGGAAGGCGCCGGCTGTTTGACTATAGGCATGGGCCCCGGATTCAACCGGGTTCCACGCGCGGCGTGTCGCTTATAAGCCCCGCAGGGCCCGGCTTAGGCCTCGCCGGACTGTCGCTGCGACGCGCGCCAACGAATCCCGGCGTCGATGAAGTCGTCGATGTCTCCGTCGAGCACTGCGGACGGGTTGCCCACCTCATGCTCGGTGCGCAGGTCCTTCACCATCTGGTACGGGTTGAGCACATAGGAGCGCATCTGGTCGCCCCACGAGGCCTTCACATCGCCCGCGAGAGCCTTCTTCTCGGCGTCCTCCTGCTCCTTCTTGAGGAGGAGGAGCCTCGACTGGAGGACTCGCATCGCGGCCGCGCGGTTCTGGATCTGCGACTTCTCGTTCTGCATCGACACGACAATGCCGCTCGGAAGGTGCGTCAGGCGGACCGCCGAGTCGGTCGTGTTGACAGACTGGCCGCCCGGGCCCGAAGACCGGAACACGTCGACCCGGATCTCATTGTCCGGGATCTCGATGGAGTCCGTCTGCTCGATGAGAGGGATGACTTCGACGGCCGCAAACGACGTCTGGCGGCGCCCCTGGTTGTCAAACGGGCTGATGCGCACGAGGCGGTGTGTTCCAGCCTCCACCGAGAGCGTCCCGTAGGCGAACGGGGCGTTCACCTCGAACGTCGCGGACTTGATGCCTGCCTCTTCCGCGTACGACGTGTCCATGACCTTGGTCGAATAGCCCCGGCGCTCGGCCCAGCGGAGGTACATGCGCAGGAGCATCTCGGCGAAGTCGGCGGCGTCGACGCCGCCTGCGCCCGAGCGGATCGTCACCACGGCCTCGCGCTCGTCGTACTCGCCGTTGAGGAGCGTCACCACTTCGAGCTCCTCGAGGGACTTGCGGATCGAAGCGAATTCCTTCGATGCCTCGGCGAGCGAGTCGGGATCGCCCTCCTCTTCGGCGAGTTCGACGAGCACTTCGAGATCGTCGATCCGGGTGCCGAGCCGCTCGACGCGCTCGAGGTCCGCCTGACGGTGGGAGAGGCGCGAGGTCACCTGCTGCGCCTTGCTGGGATCGTCCCAGAGGTCCGGAGCTCCCGCGGCCTCGCTGAGCTCGACGATCTCGGCGCGAAGCGCTTCGACGTCGGTCACCTGCTCGATGGAGGCGTGCGTGGCGCGGAGCGCGCGGATTTCTACGGGAAAGTCGATCTCAGCCATAACCATCCAAGGTTACGCCATCGGCTAGCGCGCAAGCCTCGCGCGCCCAGTGGAGGTTGCCTCGATCGGCACGCCGTCGGGCACGAAGATCCCGACAAGCGGCGGGCGGGCGACGGCGGTGAGCGTCACCCTCGCACTCCGCGCGTCGGGAGACCCCGTCGAAGCGGCGACGCGAAGCCCCTCGAGCCGGGCCGATGCGCCGTCGCGCGCCAAGTAGGTGTGTACCGCGGCTCTCACGCGCTCGTCTCCGAGGGTGGCGGCCGGCGGACCCGGGCCAGCTGCGACATCCGCGAGGGCAAAGCTGTCCGCAGCGGCCTGAGCCGCGCCGTCCGCGACCGAGAGGAGGCGCTTGTGCTCGAGATAGACGGCGGACACTCCGGTGACGACGCCACCCACCAGCAGACAAAGCACCACGTAGCCAACGGCCAGGACGGCGATCTGGCCAGAGTCGCCGGCCATCGCGCCTCGTGCACGGCGCCTCACCGGAACCGCCCGACGATCTGGGTGGCGCTCGCGCTCACGCGCCCGGCCGTGAGCGGGCCGGGTCCGAGGTCCGGCGAGAGCGGCAGCGGAACGTTGACCGCAACACTGACCGTGACCGCCCCGCCGGCCTCGAGGCACTGCGGCCGATCGCACGAGATGTTCAGGGTCCAGGCGGTGTCCGCCACCTTGAAGTCGGCCATGGCGACCCTCACTGCCGCCTCAGCGCTCGAAAGGGCCGCCGTGGAGTCGGGGGCGCGCACGAAGACCTTGGCAGCATGATCGGCCGCGCCGGCGGCCGCATACGAAGCCCCTTGCAGCGTTCCCGCCGATACCACAAAGTAGACGACCGGGACGAGCAGGAGCGCACCCAGCATGACGAACTCGACAACAGCGCTCCCCCGATCTCCTGCCGGACCAGATGAGGCGGGCGGAGCTGGCACGAGGTCCGACGGCGCGGAATGCGCCCACCGCGCACGCTCAGGAACGCGGTGCATGGCCGGTCACCGTCACAAGGCCCGGCGGTCCGGCCAGGCCGACGAGCGGGAGGCGCGAGGTAACCCGGACTTCGAGGACTCGCGTCCCCGATAGGGTCGCCTCCCCAGCCGAGATGTCCGCAGCGAATTCCTCGCCCACCGTCATCGTCACGAGCTCGGCCGCGCGTCGCTCAGCGTCCTCCGCTCCGCGATCCCCGAGCGAGCCGTATCTGGCCGCCGACGCCGCCGCGTCCGTCAGGGTATTCCGCACGTGAAGGACGAGCGTGAGCTGAACAATGGCGAGCGCGAAGACCGTGAGGAGGCCGCCGACCATGACGAACTCCGCCGGCGCCGAGCCTCCCTCGCGGAGCCGTGGCTCCAATTGCCTCGGCATCGGGCTACTTGCTGACTTTGCTGATCGCTTGCTGGAAGAGTCCCTCGAGGGCCGGACCCGCGACCGCCAACAGTCCCATGACCAGGACGGCACTCATGAGCGTGATCATGACCCATCCCGGGACGTCCCCGCGATCTGACTGTTCTCCGCGCTTGTGGTCGCCCAGCGCGAGAACGTAGACGGCGATCCGGAACGGAAGGCCGCTCACTCTGGCTAGACCGATTGCCGTGGCTAGGCCGATTGCTCTGGCTAGG
Organism: Sinomonas sp. P47F7; assembly: GCF_049332655.1. Classification (GTDB taxonomy): domain Bacteria; phylum Actinomycetota; class Actinomycetes; order Actinomycetales; family Micrococcaceae; genus Sinomonas. The sequence continues at coordinate 3,053,076 of NZ_CP186327.1, forward strand.
CCGGGAATGATGTTCATGATCCCCCAATTTCTTTGCAGCGTTTCTTTGGTGCGTACCGTTGGTGTTCTTTGTGGATTCGCTTCTCTGGTGCGTTGATCACAGCCCCAGGGTCAAGGCGGCCACGCCGGGATAGACCGCGAAGATCACGGTGAGTGGCAAGACCCCGAACACGAGCGGCACCATCATTCCGATCTCCTTGCGTCCCGCGGCCTCCATCAGCTCGCGCTTGGCGACGTCGCGGACGTCTTGGGCTTGCGCACGGAGCACGTCCGCGAGCGGTGTGCCTCGCTCGAGTGCCACCACGAGGCCGTCAACGAAACGAGTGATCGGCGCGAGTCCTACCCGATCGGCCATCCGCTGTAGGCCCCCGACGAACGGCGTCCCTGCCCGCGAATCCGCCAGCACGAGCCTGAATTCGTCCGAGAGCGCCCCTCGCGAAAGCTGGGCCGTCCGTTCGAGGGCGCCGTGGGCCGTCTCCCCGGCGCCGACCGCGAGGGCCATCATGTCCGCGACCGACGGGAACTCGGACAAGATCCGACGCTGACGCCGGCGCACAGCGCTCGAGAGGACGTATGCGCGGCCGGCAACCCCACACGTTGTTGCCGCGAGGACTAGGAGCACCGCGAGCAACGCCGAGATCCGCCCCGAGACCGTCAGAGAGACGCCCGCGGCCGTCGCCCCGGCGAAGGCCACGCCGCCCCAGACCAACTGTTCGGCGCGGAAGTCCGCGACGCTCTGAGGCGAGCCGGCGGCGGCGAGCCGCTTCGACAGGGCGCCGTTGCCGACGCTTAGCCCTGAAAGCCGCGCGACCGCTTCCCCCATCACGGGACGCACAATCCGCTCGAGCGGCCCGAAAGGCGTGACCGCCGCCGGCTCGCGGCGCAGGAGCCGGGAGGAGCCATCAATCGAGCGCAGCTGAGCGGCCACTCGATCGGCGAATGTAGCCCGGCGCATCATCGGGAGGCGGACGAAGACGGTCCAGAGACCAGAGCCGAGAAGCCCACCGCACAGCACAGCCAGTACGGTCGTCCCGGTCATCGGAGGACCCGCTGTTCGGCGGGAAGGGAGCCGATGCGCAACATCACGCGATAGCACGCGACGGAGACGACGAGCCCGCTCACAAGGACCAGGAGTCCTGCCGGTTGGGCGTACGCCGCCATGGCCTCTGGCCTCGTGGCGAGCAGCAGGAGAACCACCCACGGCGCCGCGACAGCGAGACGGGCCGCGTTGACCGTCCACGATTGCCGGGCCTCAAGTTCACTCCGGGTGCGCGCATTGTCGCGGAGGAATTCGGCGAGCGTTCCGAGGAGTCGGCCAAGGTCTGACCCGCCGACCTCCCGCGTGAGCCGCAGAGCCTCAATGATCCGATCAGCGACCGGATCGGCGAGCCGGTCCTTGAGCCGATCGAGCGACGACCCGAACGTCCCGCCCGAGCGATAGTCGGCCGCGAAGTCGAGGAAGACCCCGCGAAGCGGCTCGGGGCCCTTGATGCCCAGTTGCATGAGAGCCTCCGGCAGGGGCAGACCCGCGCGAATCGCTGACCGCAAGTGATCGACCGCGTCGGGCCACAGTTCCCGCACGACGCTCGCGCGCCGTCGCGCCTGCCAGGTCACGAGCGCCACGGGAAGCCACGACGCGAAGAGGCCAAAGCACGCCGCGACAGGCCAGGCGGCAGTGAGGACGAACAGCGCGAAGGCCACGACGAGCCCGAGTCCCGCACACGACGCGAGGAGGCCTCCGGGGCTCACGCGCTGAATGCCCGCCTGCCGGATGAGCTGCTCGATCTTCCCCGGGCGGCGATCACGCGGGCGCCGCGGCGGAGACTCCCACCACGACCACCAGATGAGGAAGGCACCGAGCCCACCGGCGAGTCCGAGAGCGGCCGCCATTACACCGCCTCGAGCAGGCTCGGGAGGTCGATCCCGGCGCGGGCGAACTTTTCCGGCTTGGGCAGGCTGATCGAGCGCGGACGCAACGTGCCGTCGTCGTCGGCGAACACCGTCGAGGTCTCGATCACCCCGTTCTCGACTCGCGACCCCAGGGCGAGGATCTCGGCAACGTGCCGGTGCCCGTCGGCCCGCCTCGCACAATGCACGACGAGATCGATGCAACTCGCGACCGTGGGGATGACGAAAGCACTCGAGATGTTCTGGCCGGCGAGAAGCGGGAGCGTGCAGAGCTTCGTGACGGCGTCCTGGGCGGAATTGGCGTGGATCGTGCACATACCCGGCAGCCCGGAATTCAGGGCGATGAGCATGTCGAGGCTCTCCGCCTCGCGCACCTCCCCCACGACGAGCCGATCCGGTCTCATGCGCAGCGCCTCCTTGACGAGCCGCCGAAGCGGAATCTCACCTGCACCCTCGAGATTCGGCTGCCGGCACTGCAGGCCGACGACGTCCCGGAGCGGGAACTGGAGCTCGAAGATCTCCTCGACCGTCACGACGCGTTCCCGAAAGCCGATGGCGGCGCCGAGGCAATTGAGAAGGGTCGTCTTGCCGGCCTGGGTCGCGCCGGAGACGAGGATGTTGAGCCCTCCCGCGACCGCGGCCGCAAGGAAGCGCGCCGCCTGGGGCGTCAGCGAGCCAAGCTCCACGAGATGGTCGAGGCGCGATGCGCGGGCCACGAACTTGCGGACATTGACAGCCCAGTGTCGGCGCGTGATGTCCGGGATGACCACGTGAAGGCGCGAGCCGTCCGGGAGGGAAGCATCAACGAACGGGCTCGAGAGATCAAGACGCCGGCCCGACGACTTGAGCATCCGCTCGACGAGATCCCTGATCTGCCCCTCGGACAGCGCCACCGAGGTGAGCTCCGATGCGCCGCCGCGGGCGATGAACACCTCGTGCGGGGCGTTGATCCAGATCTCTTCAATGCTCCGATCGTCGAGGAGCGGCTGCAGCAAGCCGAAGCCGGCGACGGCGTCGAACACCGTCTTTCTCGCGACATCCGCCTCGCCCAGAGGCGGAACGGCACCCAGCAAGGCCCGTTCGTCGTAATCCTCGACGGCGGCGTCCACGAGCCTCTTGATCTCGTCGGCCTGTCCGAGCGGGTCGAGGCCCCGCACGCGGATCAGCTCACGGACCTCGCCCTCGACGATGCGTATGGCATCCATACATCCCCCAAAGTGCAGCGCAGGCTGCTCCCTCTCGCCCCGGGCAGGTGCGGTGCCGCGGCGCGCCGACTCCCCAGCCGACGAAACTCAGCGTAGCCGACGTCCCACAGCACGGAGTCCCGCTTCCTCGACCCTGTGGATAACCGGCAGCCACGCCGCCTCCAGGCTCACGCCGACGGCAACTCAGGCCGCTGGATCGGCTCGGCCGCTACGGCCCGATAATCGCCGTCGCACGCCGTCAGGGCGCCGTCTTCCGCGCCGAGGAGGCGCACGACGTCATCCTCGCTCACGCCCTTGAGCCGCAGAGAGTCAACGAGCCACAGCTCGAGTTGCCAACAGTCGTTGACCGCCCCGAGGGCCTCCTGCCGCTTCTCTGCGCCGACCGCGACGCGACCCGTGCCGTCCGCGGCCCACGCTTGCAGCGACTCCGCCATGTACCGGAGCCGCTTGAGGGCCTTGCGCTCGGCATGGAGATGCGTCCAGCGTGCCGCACCCGGAGAAAAAGCTTGGGCCTCCGTCCTCAGCCGTTCGCACAGCTCCCACTGCTGGCGGAGCAGGCCGGCCACGGAATCGTCAGCGAACTCCGTGTTCCGGAGGCGTAGCGCCCCGGCCGCGCTCTCCGCGCTCCTGCGAAGCTGCTTGGGGTGAAGCTGGGCGAGCCCCGTATCGGCACGCTCCTCGAGGTCTCGCCGGAGCGCAGGAAGGCTCGCGACATCCTGCGGCAGGGGCGGCTGGGAGAGTCGCTCGAGGGCCACCTGCGGATCCCGCACCGCGCCGAGATGACGGACGACGGCGCGCGCCGCCTTGAGCTGCGCCTTCTTCGCCTTGAACAGTGACTTCCCGTACCCGCCGTGAACCGACAGGACGCGCCGCAGGGCGGCCCGCGCGTCGTGAACCGCCTCGACGTCGCCGGCAGCAGCGGCCGGAATCAGCTCGAGGAGCTTGTCGAGATAGTGGTCAAGATAGCCGCCAATCGCGGCGGCGGCACTCGTCGCGGGATCCATGCCTCCAGTGTCCTCGCGTGACCGGGCGCACAGCAACGGCCCTTCCACCGGCGTTCGGCCGCAGGCGGACTGTGCCCTCGGTGACCCGTCAGTTGAAGATGATGTTCACCTGGCGCGCGAAGTTGCTGTTGGTCAGCTGCCACGTGCTGCCGCGCACGATGCCGACTGTCGAGCCGCCCACGCCGTCCCAGTCGCCTGTCACAGGCGTATCGGTGCCGACACCGAACGGGAAGTAGTTGTCGACGCGCTGGCCGTTGTTGCTCAGGTAGAACCAGCCGTTGCGGACCACGCCGATGCCCCACGAGCGGCCGCCGGCCCAGTTCCCGGCGATGGGTATGTCGCCGGGATCGCCGTAGGGGAACGCGTACGTGACGCCGGGATAGGGGCTCAACGAATCAGTCAGGTACCAGAGGCCGTTGCGCACAACGCCGATCGTCGTGACGCCTTGCCCGTCCCAGTCGCCAGTGATCGGCGTGTCCGTCGCCGTGCCGTAGTTCACCACTCGGTCCACAGTGAGAGTGGAGATCGAGTTGGTGAGCTGCCACTGGCCGTTGCGGACGATGCCGGGGGTGTCGATTCCATCGCCGTTCCAGTCTCCGACGACTGGCTTGTCAGTCCCGATTCCGTACCAGAAGCACGCTGGCCCAGACGTGGGCCTCTGGAGGCACCACTTCCCGTTCAGAACCCAGCCGCCGTAAGCCTTGCCATCACCCCACCAGCGCCCCGAGATGGGCGTCGCGCCGGCGGGCATCCCGATGTCCTGGCGGTGCTCGAGGGCGGGTGCGACCGTCACGGTCGCGGACGAGGCCGTCACCGAGTTGACGGTGACGGTCGTGCCGCCGTCGGTTGTGAACGTCTGGCCGGCCTGCCACGAGAGGTCACTGCGGTAGTAGCCGCTGAACGGAGCGGTGGTCTTCGGGATCAGGACAGACTCGGTCGGATCCGTGCTGGTCTTGATGACCTGCACCCCCTGATTCCCGTTCACCGCCGTCGGGGCGTCATAGCCCACGGGCGCCTTGTATTGGAGGTAATACTCCTCACCGGTCACCGGGTCCTGGAACTTGATCGCGCGGTTGGCGCCCGTCCCGGCCCACGGAGTCAGGGTGTATGTAGCCGACTGTGCGACCGTGCCGACGTCGGCGATCTCGTTGCCGTTGCCGAAGCCGCCGAACTGGAACAGGACGGAATCGAGGTACGGCTCGTTGTATTGCGAGATGCCCATGACGTCCGTGTTGTTGCCGTATTCGCGCGACGTGCAATTGCTATCCGCGAACGCCCCGTTGACGATCCTCGAATCGGGCCGTGAGTCGGTGCACTCGAGCGTGTTCGCGTGCCCGAGGCCCTGGATGTGGCCGAGTTCGTGAGTCATGACGGGCGCCGTGAACTGCGACGGCTGGGCAAGCATCACGCGCCCGCCCTCGCTCCCCGTGGACCACGTGACGCCGAGGGCGTTCGCGGTGCCGTTGATGGTGATGTTGCTGGCCGGGTCGACGACCATGATGACCTTGTTCGCCGTATCGGTCCAGTGCAGCTGGTTCGTCACGGCGTTCATGATCGTCACGAACTCATCCGTCGACGAGACCTGGGTCGAGAGATTCGACAGCGAATCCAGGTGCAGCGAAATGTGCCCCGCCGAAATGGTCTGCCAATATCCATTGGCGGTGTTGAACGCGCTCTGCAAGGCGTTCGTGTCGTACGTCGCGGTCGGCTTGTCGCGGGTCTGGAGCGTCACGAGCGTGATGCCGATCTGGGCGTTGCGCTGCGGATAGCTGAGGGCGGGCTGGACTGCCGACGGCGCGGCCGCCCGAGTTGGCTGGACTGCCGACGGCGCGGCCGCCCGAGTTGGCTGGACTGCCGACGGCGCGGCCGCCCGAGTTGGCGCGGCCTGCGCCGGTGCGGCCACCGCGGCCCCCGCGCCGATCACCAAGAGAGTGGAAATGAGTGCCGCCGCTGCGCGGCGCGCGGCACTCCCGAACATTAGCGACCCCATACACAGTCCCATCACAGCTGACACAACCCTAGTGAACACTACGAGACTCACTGCTCAGAAAGGAAGGGACAAAGTCACGACCAATACTTTTTCAGTTAAATTCACGAGCGCGTCATGTCTCCCCGCGGGACAATGCGTGGCGCCTCAGCATTTAGCTTCGTGGCGAAACGTAAGCATCAAGCCGGCGGTCCCACGCCTCGACTGCGAACCCCGTGGCGCGCAGCTTCGCGAGGTCGAGCGCGCTGCGCAGCGGCCGGGGCGCAGCGTTCTTTCCACGGAAGTAGTCCTCGGTGCTCACCCCGCTCACGTCGCTCGCGTCGTGGCCCGAAAGCGTGTACACGCTCTTGGCGATGTCCGCCCAGGACTGGGGGTCGCCGTCGTTCGTGAGGTTGTACACGCCGTACGGTGCCGTTGTGTCGAGGAGATGCCTTATCCCAGCCGCGATGTCCTCGGTAAACGAGAGCCGGCCGATCTGATCGTCGACCACGGACGGCTTGATGCCTCGGTCCGCGAGGCTCGCCATGATGCGCACGAAGTTCGCACCCTCGCCGATGACCCACGAGGTGCGGACAATGTAGTGCCGCGGAACCACGGAGACCACGGCGTCTCCCGCAGCCTTGGTCTGGCCGTAGACCCCGAGCGGCGAGAATCCCTCCGCCTCGTCGTGAACGTCGGCGGAGCCGTCGAAGACATAGTCGCTTGAGACGCTGACAAGGGTGAGGCCGTTGGCGACGGCCACGCGCGCTAGCCGCGCGACCGCGGTCACGTTGACGGCCCACGCCGCGCGCCGACCCTCGGGCGTCTCGGCCTTGTCCACGGCCGTATACGCCGCCGCGTTGATGATCGTCGAGTAGTTCCTCCAGTTTCGGCTCTCGAACGACGCGGCGTCGGTGAGGTCGAACTCGGCGCGCGCTGCGAACTCGACGCTCGCGTCGCCGTCGTATGCCTTGCGCAGCGCCTTGCCGAGCTGCCCGTCGGCGCCGAGCACGAGCGTCTTGCGCGGGGCCATCGGGACGACGTCGGCGAGGCGCGGGTGGGCGCGGTCCTTGTCGGACAGCTCGGCCTGCTCGAGCGGGATCGGCCACGCGATCGCCGACGACTCGTCCGCGAGGTTGAGGAAGGTGTATTGGCTCTGGGCGTCGGCCGACCAGTGGTCGTTGACGAGATAGGCGTACGCCGTCCCGTCCTCGAGCGTCTGGAACGCGTTGCCCACGCCCCGCGGGATGAAGATGGCCTTCGACGGATCGAGCTCCGCGGTAAACACTGCGCCGAACGTGGGGCCCTCGCGCAGATCGACCCACGCGCCGAAGATCCGACCGGTCGCGACGGACACGTACTTGTCCCAGGGCTCCGCGTGGATGCCGCGGGTCGTGCCCGCCTTCTCGTTGAACGAGATGTTGTTCTGGACCGGCCCGAAGTCGGGCAAGCCCAGCGCGAGCATCTTCTCGCGCTGCCAGTTCTCCTTGAACCAGCCGCGGTTGTCGCCGTGGACTGGCAGGTCGTACAGGACGACGCCGGGGATCGGCGTCTCGTGCGCCGCGAGCGGTTTGGAGAACTCGGTCACTGTCCCTGCTCCTTGTACTTGGCCTCGGTCTGTGCCTTCTGCGGGCGCCACCAGGCCTCGTTGTCTCGATACCACTCAACCGTCGCCTCGAGGCCGGCCTCGAAGTCCTGGAACTGCGGCTTCCAGCCGAGCTCCGTGCGCAGCTTCGTCGAGTCGATCGCGTAGCGCATGTCGTGACCTGGGCGGTCCACGACGTGGTCGTACGCGTCGGCGGCGAGGCCCATGGTCTTGAGGATGAGCTCGACGACCGACTTGTTGTCCTTCTCGCCATCAGCCCCAATCAGGTAGGTCTCCCCAATGCGGCCGCTTTCGAGGATGGTCAGGACTGCCGAGGAGTGGTCGTCGGCGTGAATCCAGTCGCGCACGTTCTCACCCTTGCCGTAGAGCTTGGGGCGCACGCCGTCGAGCACGTTCGTGATCTGGCGCGGGATGAACTTCTCGACATGCTGGTAGGGGCCGTAGTTGTTCGAGCAGTTGCTGATCGTGGCCTGGAGCCCGAAGGACCGCACCCATGCGCGCACCAGAAGATCGGAGCCTGCCTTCGTCGAGGAGTACGGGCTCGACGGGTTGTACGGTGTCTGTTCCGTGAAGCGCGCAGGATCGTCGAGCTCGAGGTCGCCGTAGACCTCGTCCGTCGAGATGTGATGGAACCTGACGCCATGCTTGCGAGCCGCCTCGATGAGCGTGAACGTCCCGATGATGTTGGTATCGAGGAACGGGTGCGGATCGTGGAGCGAGTTGTCGTTGTGGCTCTCCGCCGCGTAATGAACGACGGCGTCCGCCTCGCCGACGAGCTCGTCCACGAGGGCGGCGTCCGCGATGTCGCCCTTGACGAACCTGAACCGCTGGCCCGGGAGTCCCTTGAGCGACTCGAGATTGCCGGCGTACGTGAGCTTGTCAAGGACGGTGACGTGATGCTCCGTGTGACTCAGCACGTAGTGGACGAAGTTCGAGCCGATGAACCCGGCTCCGCCAGTGACGAGCAGTTTGCGCATGCGGCTTAGCCTACCTGCGCGGCGTGACCCTGCTACGACGCGGGGACGCGGGCCCGTCTGCGATAGATTGGGAACCATGCTGCATCCTCCTCCATTGCGCGTGCTGGTCATCATGCCCGCCTGGAACGAGTCCGAGACGGTCGGTGCCACGGTCCGTGAAGTGCTCGCGCAACCCGCCGGCTACGACGTCCTCGTGGTGAACGACGGTTCGACGGACGATACGGCGAGCGTGGCGCGGGGAGCGGGAGCCACCGTCCTCGATCTCCCCTACAACCTCGGGGTGGGCGGCGCAATGCGCGCGGGGTTCAAGTACGCGGTGCGGCACGGCTACGACGCGGCCATTCAGGTCGACGCGGATGGCCAGCACGACCCGCGGGATATCCCGCTCGTCCTCAATGGTCTTCGGGACGCCGACATCTCGATCGGCGCGCGCTTCGCGGAACGCGGCGATTACTCCGTGACCGGCCCCCGGAAGTGGGCCATGGTATTCCTCGCCAAGGTGATCTCGGGTCTCGCGAGGAAGCGATTGACCGACGTCACGAGCGGCTTCAAGGCCGTCAATCGCCGCGGTCTGGCCCAATTCATCGATCACTACCCCGCGGAATACCTCGGCGACACGATCGACTCCCTCGTCGTGGCCATCAAGTCCGGGTGCATTGTCACCCAAGTGCCCGTGGAGATGCGTCCGCGCCAGGGTGGCACCCCGAGCCATAACCCCTTCAAGTCCGCGATCTACCTGGGCAGGTCCGTTTTCGCACTCCTCTTCGCCTTGACGCGAAAACGATCTGCGCTGCCCGCGCCGGACCCAGTCGCAGGAGTCTGACCGTGGCCACCCTTTCCGCCTTTGTTCTCGCACTCGTCATTGTCGTCGTCGTCGTCGAGCTCCTCCGGCGCAAGAAGTTCCGCGAGAAGTACGCCGCGCTGTGGCTCATCGTCGGCTTGGCGACGCTCATCCTCGCCGCGTTTCCCCAGCTCCTCGCTCTCGTGGCCCGGACCCTCGGCGTCCAAGTCCCCTCGAATCTCCTCTTCGCGCTGAGCATCCTTCTCGCCCTTGGTGTGTGCCTGCACCTGTCGTGGGAGATTTCGATTGTCGAGGACGAAACCCGCGTTCTCGCGGAAGAGGCCGCGATCCTCCGCGCCCAACTCGAACGCCTCGAGGACCGAGTGACGGCCCTTGCCGTGCGCGAGGAGGAGCAGACGCGAGACTGCGACGGCGAGCCCAACTGACCAGCCTGTTCCACCGACCACGGAGAAAGCTTGATGGCTCTCGACATCCTCATCCCCTACTGGGGCGACCCGAGCTACATGAAGGACACCGTCAGAAGCGTCCTAGCCCAGAACAACGGCGACTGGAAACTGACTGTTGTCGACGACGCATACCCCTCGGAGGAGGTCAAGGAATTCGTCACGGCGCTTGACGACGAGCGGGTTCGTTACCTCCGCAAGGACCAGAACGAGGGCATCACCGAGAACTACCGAACATGCGTCTCGTTGGCGACCGAGGAGGTCATGGTCATCCTCGGCTGCGATGACATCCTCCTCCCCAACTACGTGGACGTGATTCTCGACGCGCATCGGCGGTTCCCGGACGCGGGCATCATTCAGCCCGGCGTCGAGGTCATCGACGAGAGGGGCACCGTGGTCAACACGCTCGTGGACTCGGTGAAGCAGAAGATCGTGAAGCCTCGTGGCGGCGGCGTGCAGGTCATCTCGGGCGAGACGATCGCCGCGAATCTGCTGCACGGCGACTGGCTCTACTGGCCCTCGCTGGCCTTCCGGACCGACAAGATGCGGGAGGTGGACTTCCGCGAAGGCTTCCCCATCATTCAGGACTTGGCCCTCATCATGGACATGATCTACCGCGGGGACCAGCTGCTCATCGAGCCGAGCGTTTGCTTCCAGTACCGCCGGCACTCCGCAAGCGCTTCCTCAACCAAGCTCGTCGACGGCTCACGCTTCGCCGGAGAGCGGGATTACTTCGCTCTGGCCGCCGCGCAGGCCGATGAGCTCGGCTGGAGCCGCGCCGCGCGCAGCGCGCGCCTGCGCCTCACTTCGCGCGCCCACGCGCTGAGTCTCCTCCCTGGCGCCGTCGCCGCGCGGAACGTCTCCGCCATCAAGGCGCTCGCGCGCCACACGTTCGGAAACTAGAGAATCAAGAGGGACACATTTCCATGGCAACAATCGAGGCACAGGGTTCCTCTCGCGGGACGGTTTTGGTCACAGGAGGGGCCGGCTTCATCGGGTGCGCCATCTCCTCGGCGCTCGTCGACGCCTTCGATCGGGTCGTCGTCGTCGATAACCTCCACCCGCAGATCCACGCAAGCGGCGAGCGCCCGAAGGAGCTCGCCGAAGGCGCGGAGCTCGTGATCGGTGATGTCACCGAAGCCGCCACGTGGGACCGCGTCCTCGCCGATGTCGCACCCGACGTCGTCATCCACCTCGCCGCTGAGACCGGAACCGGCCAGTCGCTCGAGGAGTCCAGCCGCCACGCGATCGCGAACGTCGTCGGCACCTCCCAGCTCTTGGACGGCCTCAACCGTCACGGCAAGCTCCCCCGCCGCATCGTGCTCTCGTCGAGCCGAGCGATCTACGGCGAGGGCGCCTGGAAGCGTACCGACGGCACCCAGTTCTACCCTGGACAGCGAACCAGCGAGATGTTGGACCAGGCCCAGTGGGACTTCTCCGACGCGGCCCCCACGGCCATGCGGGCCAGCGAGGTCGCGCCGGCCCCCGTGAGCGTCTACGGCGCCACCAAGCTGGCCCAGGAGCACGTCCTCCAGGCGTGGGCGAAGTCGTACGGCGTCGAAACCGTGATTCTTCGTCTGCAGAATGTCTACGGTCCCGGCCAGTCGCTCATCAATCCCTACACGGGCATCATGAGCCTCTTCTGCCGCATGGCCATGGGCGGCAAGTCGATCCCGCTGTACGAGGACGGCAACGTCCGCCGCGACTTCATCCTCATTGACGACGTCGCGTCGGCGATCGTCGCGGGCGCGACAAGCGAGAAGGTCGTGGGCGAGCCCATCGACATCGGCTCGGGCGAGTTCCAGACGATCGGAACCGCGGCCGAGATCATCGCGCGCCACTACGGCGCGCCGGAGCCTCATGTGACGGGCCAGTACCGCCAGGGCGACGTGCGGCACGCGTGGGCGGATGTCTCGGCGGCCAAGGAGGTGCTCGGCTGGGAGCCTCGGTTCTCGCTCGGCCAGGGCATCGAGCGCCTCGCCGGCTGGATTGCGACGCAGCCTGACGTTCAGCCCGCCTAACGCGAACACAAAAGACGGGACGCAGCCGGTTCGGCTGCGTCCCGTCTTTCGCTGATCAGCCGGCGCGAACCTGCTCTACCGGCTTGGGCGCCGGGTGGTCCCTTCGGCGCACACGACGCATCACCGGGCGCTCGACCCAGAGCCAGCTCGCCGCCGCGGTCGGGATGGTCAGAACGGTCGCGACGAGGATGAACGGGAGGATCCCCCACGACGCGACGCCAAACACCGCAGCAAGCTGCTGGAACGCGAACGCATAGATATACACGCCATACGAAATGTCGTTCTTGGCGATGATCTTGGGCTGCGGAAGCCACGTCGAAATCCACAGGGTCGCGTAGGCGACGAAGACACCGGAGGCCTGGCCGCCCCACCCTGGGAACATCGTGGAGATCGCAAGCGAAGCTACCGTGCACGCCACGCCGAGCGTCCAGTGGATGCCGACCCGTTCGCGCCATACGAAGACCGTGGCGCCGCCCAGAAAGAACGGAAGCAGCCTCAACAGGAGGTCCACGTCGGGGTTCGCGTCCGTGAGGTGATTCAACAGATTGAGCTTGGCGTGGCCCAGGGCGCTGAGGACGAACAGCACTGTAACCGGCCACGGCGATCGCCGAACGAACGCAAAGACGCCAATGACCGCCACGATGATGTAGCAGGCGAATTCGTAGTAGAGGGTCCAGAGGGACCCGTTCCATGCGCCCGGATACGGAACATTAAGCGGCGTCTTGGCGATGTCGTAATGGTTGATCTTCAGACCCAGGTTGGAGATCAGAAAGTCGAGGGGTGACGTCGGCGTCGTCAGGTACCCACGGAGGCTCCCGTTGGCCACCCAATAGCCGATCGGCGCGAAGACGACGACCATGACGACGAGGCAGACAATGAAGGCCGGCATGATCCGGGCCACTCGATGCACGAGATAGTCGCCGAGACCGTGCGACCAACGACTTGCCGTGATGAGGTAGCCGCTAATGCAGAAGAACCCGGCGACGGCCCACCCGCCCAGGGAGTCGCCCGCGAATCCGGGCTCGCCCGGAGCGCCTGTTAGCGGCCAGCTGTGATGCACCAAGACCAGGAAGGCGAGAATCAGGCGGATCAGATTGAGGCTATTGGCGCGAGGATCAAGCGGCCGACCAATCAGCATCCGCTTCGGTCTCTGAAGTTCCCGCACAAATCCTCCACTTCCCTGCGCTGGCCTGGCACGCCGGGACAAGTACTCCACCGACGCCTGCCGGGTGACGTGGCCTTGACCATTCGGCCAAGGCCTCGAGCCGGCTCGAGTTGGATCTGTGCGGAATGTGCGTCGCCAGACAGCGCGAGGCCGTACGCTACCCGTTCGGCCAAGGCACGATTCTACCGTAGGCCTTCGAAGCGGTTTGCCCGCCGACACGCAACCACGAGAAGATGTGGACCATGCGCGGAATCATCTTGGCCGGCGGGACCGGCTCCCGACTGCACCCGATCACCCACGCCATCAGCAAGCAACTGGTGCCGGTGTATGACAAGCCGATGATTTACTACCCGCTTTCCACTCTGCTCCTCGCGGGGATTCGCGACATTCTCATCATCACGACCCCCCACGATGCTGAACAGTTCGAACGCCTCCTCGGTGACGGCTCCCAGTTTGGCGCCAACATCACGTACGCGCAGCAGCCGTCACCCGACGGCCTCGCCCAGGCGTTCATCCTCGGCGAGGACCACATCGGCGACGACCGCGTCGCGCTGATCCTGGGCGACAACATCTTCTACGGCCCCGGCATGGGGACGCGGCTCCGCCGCCATACCGAAGTCGATGGCGGAACGGTCTTCGGATACTGGGTCAAGAACCCGAGCGCCTACGGAGTCGTCGAATTCGACAAGAACGGCAAGGCGGTATCGCTCGAGGAGAAGCCCGAGCGTTTCAGGAGCCACTACGCAGTGCCCGGTCTCTACTTCTACGACAATGACGTCATTGAGATCGCCAAGGCCTTGAAGCCGTCTCCGCGCGGTGAACTTGAAATCACGGATGTGAACCGCGCCTACCTTGAGGCGGGCAGCCTCCAGGTCGAGGTCCTTCCGCGTGGCACCGCGTGGCTCGATACCGGAACGTTCAGCGACCTCAACGATGCGTCGAACTTCATTCGGACGATCGAGAACAGGCAAGGGCTCAAGATCGGGGCGCCAGAAGAAGTGGCGTGGCGGCTCGGCTTCCTCTCGGACGACGAGCTGCGTGTCCGGGCCGAAAAGCTGATTAAGAGCGGCTACGGCCAATACCTCTTGGGGCTCCTCGATCGAGCGCCCGGAGACGCCCAGCTGTAGGCCGAGTCCGGCCCCCACGACGGGGGCCGGATTCGCTTTTTAAGGCCGTTTTCCGAGGCGAGCTCTGTCGCGATTGCTCGAGGGTTTTTGCGCGGCCGCAATGAGTCGCGACAACTGGTAATCTTTTCCCTGTATTACCTCAAGTCACTCTGTTCACATGTGCCACACGCGATGTTACGCTAACAAAGGCCATCCACCTCGGCGAAAGCCCGTCAGGGCAATACGGGGACCTAGCGCAGCGAGCAGACGAGTGCCGGGAAGGCGCGCGCTGTCAGCCGGAGAAGGGCAATGCAGACCAACACGTCTCACACCGCAGTCAGAAGGACGATCTACAGCCTCGGGGCGGCGTCCTTGCTTCTCATGGCGATCGTGACACCCTCCGCGGCGACAGCGAGCCAGGGGCCCGGACCGCAGTCCCCCACGACTGCGGCCTCCCCCACGCCATCGCCGGCCCCTCCGTCGTCGTCCGCATCCCCGAAGGCCAGCTCTGGAGCGACCTCCGCCCCGACGCCATCGGCCGCCACGGATCCGTCGATACCGGGCACGCCGAAGTCTCAGGCGCAGAAAGACGCCATGCGGAAGTCCATCTCCTACGGCGGAGCGGAGATGGGCCAGCGTTCACCACGTGTCCAGGCGGACAAGAATCCGTTCCACGGAAGCACCGGCGGATCGATGGCGGTTGGCGGGCTCCTGCAGATGGCCACTGACCCCAACCACTGGCAGCCCGGGTACGGGATCTCGGGCCAGGACGTGAGCGCCTGGCAGACGAATACGAACTGGCAAGCTCAGTGGAACATGGGGTCCCGCTTCGCGTACGTCAAGGCGTCCGAGGGCGACTACTACACGAGCCCCACCTTCTGGCAGCAGATCCAGGGCTCGCAGAGCGTCGGGATGGTCCGTGGCGCTTACCACTTCGCCATCCCGAACTGGTCGGCCGCCGATGAGCAGGCCCGCTACTTCGTGGCCAACGGCGGCAACTGGACCGCTGACGGCAAGACACTCCCGCCGGTTCTCGACATCGAGTACAACCCGTACCAGGGGCAGGTGATCAACGGCTGGAACGCCGGCAACGTCTGCTACAGCATGAACGCGGCCCAGCTCTCGGCCTGGATCCACCTGTTCGGCGACACGGTGCACTCCCTCACGGGGCGCTATCCCGTCATCTACTCGACAACCGATTGGTGGAAGGGCTGCACCCTGAACGACGCCTCGTTCAGCGACTACCCGCTCTGGATTGCCGCGTACCCGACGAACCCATCGACCTCGCCCGGCGAGCTTCCCGCCAGCTGGGGTCAGTTCAGCTTCTGGCAGTACAGCTCGACCGGACCGTTCGACGGCGACAGCAACATCTGGAACGGTACTGGTGCCCAGCTGTCCATGATGGTGAACGCGTGGGACCGCCCCGGCATCGCGATGCCGGCGGGCGCCACGCCGGTCACGGGGCGATGGTGGGGCGATGGCAAGGCCTACGGCGGGTGGTTCAGCGGCGGCCAATGGTGTCTCCAGAGACCCACGAACGGCCCGTACTGCTTCTGGTATGGCATCGGGACCGACAAGCCGGTCGTAGGCGACTGGAACGGCGACGGGATCGACACGCCCGGCATCGTCCGCAACGGCCAGTGGCAGCTCACCAACTCGATCACGGCCCTCACGGTAGACCGAGTCGTGAACTACGGCGCGGCAACGGACACCCCGATCGCGGGCGACTGGGACGGAACGGGCGTGACGACGATCGGCGTCGTCCGCAACGGCATGTGGTATCTGACCAATTCGCTCAGCACCTACCCCGGCGTCGCGTACGCCTTCCCGTACGGCAACCCTGGAGACACACCCATCACCGGAAACTGGGCCGGCGGCCGCTCCTGGGGCATCGGTGTGGTCCGTAACGGCTGGTTCTACCTGAGCAACAACGGTCAGGGCGTCGACAACTACTTCCCGTTCGGGGTCGGCACGGACACCCCTGTGACCGGCGACTGGGACGGCGTGGGCGGCGCCACCGTCGGCATCGTGCGAAACGGCACGTGGCAGCTGACCAACAACAACAACACCCGCCAGGTCAACATCGTCTTCAACTAAGGAGCGATGTCTGGCGCTCAATGGCGGACGTATACGCTTGGTTGCATGATCGAATCCGACACCGTGCACGACAAGCGGCTCAAAGTCGCCATCGCGATGCTGACGCTTGTTCCCGGGACGATGGGCGGCGGAGAGACCTACGCCCGGGGTTTGGTTCGAAGCATCCCCTCTCGGCCTCGGATCGACGCGACCGCCTACGTGGGACGTCAGGCCAAGGGTTTCGCCACCGCGATTCCCGAGGTCGTGTGCGAGGAGATCGACGGTCAGGGATCGACGTCCGGCAAGATCGTCACGCTGCTCCGTGGGCTCCTCAACAGGGGGCGACTCCGGCGGACAATGCAGGAGGCTGACGTCTTCCACTTCCCGTTCGCTGTTGCGCTTCCCCAGCCTGAAGCGGACAAGGCGGTTGTACAGACGGTCTTTGACATGCAGCACTATGATCTTCCGCATTTGTTTTCGCGGGCAGAGCGCGTGTATCGCCGGCTGTTCTACGAAAGGACGTCGCGCTCGGCGGACGCCATCATCACCATTAGCGATTTCGCCAAGCAGACCATCGTCGACCATCTGGGCATCCCCGCGGAAAAGATCTTCACCGCCTACCTGGCCGTTGATTCGTCCGATTTCACGCCGAATCTTGGGCCCCGCGAAGACTTCATCCTCTACCCCGCACGGGGATGGGCTCATAAGAACCACGCGACGCTGTTCGACGCCATGCGCCTCCTGGAGAAGTCCCATCCGGGCCTCAAGCTCGTGCTGACCGGCGGCGGGCTCGAATCGCTGGAGAACATCCCCGGCAACGTCGAAGTTCGAGGACAGGTCCCACTCGCCGAGCTACGCGAGCTTTACCAGACGGCGAGCTGCCTCGTGTTTCCGAGCCTCTACGAGGGCTTCGGCTTCCCGCCGCTCGAGGCAATGGCCTCCGGATGCCCCGTGGCCTGCTCGACGTCGGGATCTCTGCCGGAGGTCGTCGGCGATGCCGCTGTGCTGTTCGACCCCCACTCCCCCGAGGCGATCGCCCAAGCGGTGCTCGACGCACGATCGCGGGCGGACGAGCTGCGGGCCCTGGGCTTTGAGCAGGTGAAGAAGTTCACGTGGGACGCGTGCGCCAAGTCTCACGAGAACGCCTATGCGTACGCGGCATCTGCCCGAGACCGCAGGCTTGCCTCCTCGCATTCATGAATTCGGCGACCGTCGTCTGACCCGGTCAACGCCGCCCCCCCGATATAGTGTCTGTGCAGCTACCAACTTCGTAAGGATCCTCATGCCTCGTGCGCTCATCACCGGCATCACCGGCCAGGACGGCCTGTACCTCTCCGAATTGCTCCTCTCCAAGGGGTATGAGGTCTACGGCCTGATACGCGGCCAGAACAACCCGAAGTATGAGCTGGTTCGTGAGACGGTCCCCGACGTCAAGCTTTTGACGGGTGATCTCATGGACGTCTCGTCGCTCGTGCGGATCCTCGACTCTGCCAATCCTGACGAGGTCTACAATCTCGGCGCCATCTCGTTCGTGGCGTATTCGTGGGAGAACGCCTCGGTGACCTCCGATGTCACAGGCAAGGGCGTGCTCAACATGCTCGAGGCGACCCGCCACTACGCGGGCGACGACGTGTCGAAGGTTCGCTTCTACCAAGCCTCCTCCTCGGAGATGTTCGGCAAGGTCCAGGAAGTGCCGCAGCGCGAGGAGACGCTCCTGTGGCCGCGCTCCCCGTACGGGGTGGCCAAGGTTTACGGCCACTACATGACGATCAACTATCGCGAGTCGTACGGAATGCACGCCTCGTCAGGCATTCTCTTCAACCACGAGTCGCCGCGCCGAGGCCCCGAGTTTGTCACCCGGAAGGTCTCCCAGGCCGTGGCCCGCATCAAGCTCGGGCTGCAGGACGAGCTTGTCCTCGGCAATCTCGACGCCAAACGGGACTGGGGCTTCGCCGGCGACTACGTCGAGGCGATGTGGCTCATGCTGCAGCAGTCGGCTGCTGACGACTACGTCATCTCGACCGGCGAGACCCACTCGATCGAAGAGCTGCTCGAGGCCGCCTTCGAGGCCGCTGGCGTGGCCGACTGGCGCAGCTACATCCGCCAGGACCCGCGCTTCATGCGGCCGGCGGAGGTGGACCTCCTCATCGGAGACTCCACGAAGGCCCGGACCGTTCTCGGCTGGAAGCCCAAGGTCTCGTTCCGCGAACTTGTGCAGATGATGGTTGAGAGCGACCTGCGGGAGCAGTCCGCTCTGATCCGGTGATGGCTGGTCCAGTAGGTGCAGGGCCCGGAGTTGCCCTCGTCACGGGTGTCTCCGGGCAAGACGGGTCATACCTCGCTGAGTCCCTCACGAAGAGGGGATGGACAGTCCACGGTCTGATCCGGCCAGGGCATAGCTGGAGTGGCGACGGCGTTCAGGTCCACCACGCCGATCTGGCCGATTCCAACGGCTTGGTCGCCCTCGTCCGGGACACCGCTCCCGACGTCATCTACAACCTCGGGGGCATCAGCTCGGTCGGCTACTCGTGGAACGAGCCCTACGACACGGCCCTCGTGACGGGCGCTGCGCCCATCGCCCTCATGGATGCGGCCCTTCAGCTGCAACGTTCCGAGGGCAAGGCCGTGCGCTTCTTCCAAGCGTCGAGCGCCGAAATCTTCGGTGCCGCCCCGGCCCCACAGAGCGAGTCGACGCCCCGTGTTCCGATCAGCCCGTACGGGGTCGCGAAGTCGATGGCGCACGCCGCCGTCGCGGTGTTCCGCTCCCAAGGCCTCGCCGCTTCGGCGGGAATCCTCTTCAACCACGAATCGGTGCGCCGCCCGCCGTCGTTCGTCACGCGCAAGATCACCCTCGGCGCCGCGGCGATCAAGCTCGGTTTTCGGACTGAATTGGTGCTGGGAAACCTCGACGCGCAACGTGACTTCGGCTGGGCGCCCGACTATGTCGACGCGATGCTCGCCATCGCCTCGGCCGAGGAGCCGGACGATTTCATCATCGCTACGGGCGTAGCGCATTCCGTCCGCGAGTTTGCCGAGGCCGCTTTCGCATCGGCGGGTCTCGGCGAGATCGAGCGCTACTTGCGCATCGATGCGAGATTCTCCCGGGCGGCCGATGCACCCACGATGCGCGGGGACGCGAGCAAGATCGCCCGTGAGCTGGGCTGGAAGGCCACCACCTCCTTCGAGGACATTGCGCGGAAGATGGTCGAGCACGACCTCGAGTGGCTCGACCAGCACGGACCCGAGGGGCTCAGTCTTTGACCGGGGACTGCCATGACCGCCAATAGCGCCACGGAAGGCACGGGTTCCGCGAGCCCAGGCACCGACAACCGGCCGCGAGGCGCGGTGTGGGTGGGCATCTCCTCCGCCGTTGCCTCGGTGGCCGGCGTCGTGATCATGTTCGTCGCGAGCCACGCTCTGAGCCCCGCCGACAACGCGGAGTTCCTCTCGTTCTGGGCCGCCCTCTTCCTCGTGTCCGGCCTCCTTGGCGGGGTCCAGACGGAGGCGACACGCGCCATCAGCGAGGTCAGCCACCGGGCCGTGCAACGCTCGGGGGCGCTCGTGCTCTCGGCGGCTCTGACGATCGGCGGTGCTGCGGCGGCCGTGCTCTTGCTCCTGAGCCCCATCTTGACCACCGTGGTCTTCAAGAAGGACGCCTGGACGAGCATCGTCTGCCTCACCGTGACGGCGCTCCTCTTCCCCGTGCACGCCGCCCTCTCCGGGTCGCTGCAGGGTCAGCGGCAGTGGGATCGGTTCGGCCAGCTCGTATCACTCGAATCGACGTTGCGTCTGATCGGCGTCGCTGCGGCCGCGCTGATGGGTGCGTCCCTGGGTGGCGTCGAGGTCGCCTGCCTCACCGCACTGCTCGCTTGGATGTCCTTCGTCCTCGCGTCGCGCCGCGCCCGCGCCTCACTCCGGGTGCGCACTTCCCTCGGCTTGCGAGCCCTCCTGGGAAATATGGGGCACGCGCTCCTTTCGGCGGCCTCCTCGGCCGCCCTCGTGGTCGGCTTTCCGATTCTTCTCAAGTTGACGACGTCGGCCCAAGACTATGCCTTGACGGCACCCCTCCTCCTGGCCGTTTCCCTCACGCGCGCGCCGATCATGATCCCTTTGCAGTCCTTCCAAGGGGTCGCCATCGCGCACGTCGTGAGGAATCCCGACGAGGGCTGGCGGGCCTTGCTCAAGCCGCTCGTGTGGGTCGCAGGGATAGGTCTGGCCGGCACGGTCCTCGCGTGGTTCATCGGGCCGCCGCTCATGTTGATCTTCGGCCCTGCCTACGTGATCAGCCCCTGGGTGGTCTCGTCACTCACGTTTGCGGCCGCCCTCATGGCCATCCTGACCTTGCTGGGAACCGCGGTCATCTCGCTCGGCCACCACGCGGCGTTCTCGACCGGCTGGATCGTGGCTACGGCCGTGTGCGTGGGTGTTCTCCTGCTCCCGTTGGGGACGGACCTCCGCACGGTGCTCAGCCTGACCCTTGGCCCGCTGTGCGGGATCGCTATCCACGCGCTGAGCCTCGGCGCAAGGCGCCGCGGGATCGTACGGGCGTCCTAGACGGGAGCCCTGAGAGGGGCGTCCTAGAAGTACGACGGGCCGTGAGGCTGCCGCGGGTCCCTGCGCGTTCCCCCGCTCAGCTCCCGCAGGCCGTGATTTTGATGAGCTTGGCATCGCCCTGCTGATCCACGAGCTGCCCTGCGCCCGCCTGCACAAGGTTGTCGAGCCCCCGCACGCCATGGTCACCGCCATGAACTTCCTTGTGGCCGAAGTCCAGGACGTAGGTGAGGCCGAGGTCGTGCACGGCCTTGCACACGGCGGGATCGTTCTTGGCATCGTTGAGGTGTTCGTACACGGTGGGCAGTTCTGGGGACACGATGCTCAGGATGTGCGCCTGAGCAACCTTTCGATCCGCGAACGCGTAGGCGAGCGAGCTCCCGTTCCAGGGATTTCCCACGATCACGGCGTCGGGCGGGGTGTCGGCGTCGAGGCGCTTGAAGAGCGCCATCTCATCGGTGGAGATCAGATCAGCCTCGGGCGAGATCCGATACGACCCGGACGCCACCTTGGCTGCGTCGCGGATCGAGCCGGTCTGCACGGCGACGACGGACAGCGCGATCGCGGCCACAGCCGCCACGGGGACCAGGCCCCCCACGATGGCCGGACGGCCCGCGCCCGCGTACTTGGGGGTCACGTACTTGCGGAACAAGAGGACCGCCCAGTCCCACACCCACAGTCCACCGGCGACCGCCAACGGAATGCCGACGAGCGGGAGGAGAGCAGCCAACCGCGGCGGGTCGTTGTAGTACACCCCGGTCAGGGCCGTCCGGAACTTCCCGAAGGGCACGCCCGC
Organism: Sinomonas sp. P47F7; assembly: GCF_049332655.1. Taxonomy (GTDB): domain Bacteria; phylum Actinomycetota; class Actinomycetes; order Actinomycetales; family Micrococcaceae; genus Sinomonas. Next base: position 3,074,701 of record NZ_CP186327.1, read on the forward strand.
GACCACGACGAAGAGCAACCCAATGACCGCGTACACGCCGAGGAACCACCGACGGCTCGCGGCCCGTACCGCCCACGCGATCCCGATGAGGGCCAGGATCGCCGGCAGCCACGTCGGAGGCCTGCCGATCCCCGAGAGGGCAAGCAGCTCGCCGACGGCCTGGCCCACGGTCTCGACGGGCGCCCACGTCGCCGCGGCCGATGGCGGACGAATGAAGGCCCAGGCCGCAACTGCGACCAGAAGCCCCCCCACGAGGACCGCGCCCGGGAGGACCCAGCCGCCAGCGAAGCCGTTCCGCCGTCGCCACCATCTGAACCACACCACGAGGAGGATCGGCACCGCGACCGCAAGTAGGGTCATGAAGTTATTCGGGTGCGCCAACGCGAGCCCGGGCAGTCCGATGAGGACGAGAAGCGCGCTCATCGGGCGGCCCGGTTCCGTCTCGGCTCCGAACCCGAGTGCTCGCACGAGGAGCCCAAGAATAGCCGGAAGAAGCGCCGTGCCGAGGAAGTTCGGGAACAGGACACCGAAGTCGAGCAGGAGGATCGGGAACGCGCCAAAGCCCGTCGAGAAGATCGCGGTGAGCCACACGGCTCCGGGGCGATCGCCCACCAGAGAGCGGGTCAGAACGATCATCGAGAGCGGCCACACCAGGCCGGCGACAACCAGATTGACGGCGTTCACGGCCACCGTGATCTGGGGGCCACCGGTAGCCACGAGCGCGACGACGTCATGCCACCCTGCCGGATAAAAGCCCGAGCCGGAAAGGGTCGTGATGTACAGCGACGACGCGTTGCCGGTGTCGAGGATGTACCGGATGGCATTGAGGTGGAAGATGTTGTCGAACGTCTGCGAAAGGGCATCTGGCGTGCCGAACACGTCGATGAGACGCCGCGAGATGAGGGCTGCCGCCACCGCGACCGCGGCAACCCCGGACGCCCCCCAGGCCCACTGACGCGGGTCGGGCCTCGTGAAGCGGAACCGGCCGTGTGTGCGCCACGCGACGACGCCGCACACGAGGGCCGCAACGAGCGTTCCCACGGCGACCGGAATCGGCGACCACTTGAGCCCGACCCACGGCGCCGCGATCGCCGCCAGCGACACGACCGAGACCGAGATCAGCGGAGCGTACGCAAACAGATGGAAAATCCTCAGCCGTGCGGCCAGTCCAACAATCAGTCCCGGCACAAAGAGCACGGCGAGGGACGCCATGACAGCCGGAACGGCTGACCACCAGCTCAACCGATTCCCCTTCCTACAATGAGTTGTTCCACGATGAGACGTTGCCCGACAGCTTGCTCCCACGACCGCGGGGCGCTGACGTGCATCCTAGGACGCCGTGCTGCGCATCGCCTCGACGGCGCCGTCGATCTTTCCGTCGAACTGGACCTTTCCCCGACGAAGCAAGATCCCCCGATCGCACACCTGCTTGACCAGTTCGAGGTCGTGGCTCACGACGACGAGAGTCTTGCCCTCGGCCGCGAGCTCCTTGATCTTGGCAATGCACTTGCGCTGGAAGGGCTCGTCGCCGACGGCGAGGATCTCGTCCACGAGGAAGACCTCGGGATCGGTGTGCACCGCGACGGAGAAGGCCAAGCGGAGATACATGCCCGACGAGTAGAACTTGACCTCGGTGTCGATGAACTCCCCGATCTCGGAGAATTCCACGATCGAGTCGAAGCGCTCGTTGATCTGCTCCTCGCTCATGCCCAAGATGGCGCCGTTGAGGTACACATTGTCGCGACCCGTCAAGTCGTGGTGGAACCCCGCTCCGACCTCGATGAGGCCAGCCACCCGGCCCCGCGTCAGGACGCTTCCCGAGTCGGGCAGCATGACACCCGAGATGTGCTTGAGGAGCGTCGACTTCCCCGATCCGTTGAAACCGAGGAGCGCGACGGTCTCGCCCTGCTCGACAACCAATGAGACGTTGTCGAGGGCAAAGAACTTGTGGCTCAGATCACCCTTGCGCCCCTTGAGGAGCCAGACCAGCGCTTCCTTGAGCGAGCGGGTGTGACGGAGCACGAACTGCTTGCTGATGTTTTGGACGTCAATTGCGGTGGCCACGTCAGAGCTCCTGGGCGAAGCGGCCCTCGAGCCGCCGGAAGGTGAACTGGCCGATCACGACCACCACGACGGACACGACGAGGCCAACCGGAAGCCACAGGGCGAGGAGATTCGGCGGCAGCTCAGCGGTGCCAGACGTCGTCGGGTACCAGAAGGCGTAGTGGAAGATCTCGACCGCAATGGTGATCGGATTCGCCTGGTAGACCGCGAAGAATCCGGCGCCGAGCGTGCTGCGCACCATCGTCCAGACATAGAGGACGGGCGACGCCCACGTGACGATCATGAGCAGGAGGTCGACGATGTTCTCGAAGTCTCGGAAGTACACATTGACAGCCCCGAAGAACAGGCCAAGACCCGTCGCCAGCAACGCCACGACGATGAACCCAGCGAGCGCCGCAGCAATGTGAAGCACGGACGGGTGCCAGCCCGAGAAGACGCACGCAACGATCAGGACTACGAGCTGCGGGAAGAAATGCACGCCTGAAACCCACACCGACGCCACCGGGAACAGCTCTCGAGGAAGATAGATCTTCTTGATCAGGCTCCCATTGCCCACAATCGACCGCGCGGCGTTACCGAGGGCCTCGGTGAAGAAGTTGATCAGGATGATGCCCGAGAACAGGTAGACCGCGTAGTTCTCCGTGCCCTTGTTGAGGCCAAGGAAGACCCCCAGCGCGAGGTAGAACACGATGAACTGGACGCCCGGCTTGACGTAGCTCCACAGGAGGCCGAGGACGGAGCCTCGATAGCGGACCTTCAGCTCCTTGCGGACCAGAAGCTTGAGAAGGAACCTCGCTCGAAAGGTGTCGGCCAAGCCCGAGCCGACGCCGGGCCTGGCCAGTTCGTCCGTGCTGCTCACCGAGAATCGCTCACCGTGTGTTCGTCGAAGGTCTTCTTCCACGACTCAATCGAGGTCAGCCCGTCGAGGGCTGCCTTGTAGCGCAGGCTCAGCGGACGCCAGCGCGCAAGCAGATCCGCGTGGAGACGAGCGCTCTCGGCGAGCATGCGCCGCAGAACCTGCGGATCGCGCTGGTACCAGGACGCGCCCGTGCCTTCGGCGTTGGAGACGACCGCCGAGTCGTACTGCGACATGCGCCACCACTTGTTGTCGATGTGCGGCACGTTTGCCTGCGGACGCTCCTTGCTCGACTCGACCACCGGCTGAATGAGCTGCCGGATCACCGTCTTGACGGCCCACGGGACGAGCAGCGCTGCGCTCGGCCGGCTGAAGCCCTGACCGTGACGCGGCGGCTTGGCCATGCGCGGAGCCGGGAAGGCGTCGGGGTCCGGCTGGAACGACGAGTCGGAGTGCTCGGAGAGCATCTTGCGGATCTCGGGAAGCCGCGTGCTCAGGAGCTCGGGCAGGGCCTCGGGTCCCTTGAGGAGATCCTGAATGGCCCACGTCCGCCCCTCGACGGTCGCGTACTGCATCGAGACGAGGTGCTTGAAGTCGTCCTGCTGGAGTTCGCGGATCACCCGACCGCCGAGCTCGTACGGGCTGTGCAGGAGGGCGGTGATCGCACGGTTCCGGGTGTGGAAGTAGGCCTGCCACCCCACGAGATCGTCCTTGTCGATCCACGAAACGTGCCACACCGCGGCACCGGGCATGGAGACCGTGGGGAAGCCCCGCTCCTTGGCGCGGAGGCCGTACTCGGCGTCGTCCCACTTGATGAAGATCGGCAGCGCCAGCCCGATCTCGCGGATGACCGACGTCGGGATGAGGCACATCCACCAGCCGTTGTAGTCGACGTCGGTGCGCCGGTGAAGCCATGGGGTCTGCCGAAGGTTGGAGACCATGAAGTCGTGACCGAGTTCTGCGTCCTCGCTCGGCAGGGCCGGCTGGATGCGGTACGGGTTCACGATCTCACCGAACGTGTGGAGCACGGTCCGGTTGTAGAGGTCGAACATGTGGCCGCCCACGAGGGTCGGCGTCTTGCAGCGATCCGCGAAAGTGACGAGACGGAGGATGCTCTCGGTCTCCACGACGATGTCGTCGTCCATGAGGAGCGCGTAGTCGCTGCCGTTGGCCACGGCCTCGTACATGCCCCGTGAGAATCCTCCCGATCCGCCCAGGTTGCTCTGCTCGATGACCCGAAGCCGGCCGCCGAGCTGCGTCTTGACCTCGTCGAAGCCTTCCGCCTCCGAGACCTTCTGCGTGCCTTGATCGACGATGAGGATTTCCTGGAGCGCTTCGAGCGCCTCCGGGTCCTCGGCGAGGAGGCGCAGGTTGTTGAGGCAGAAGTCCGTCTTGTTGAGGGTCGTGATCTGCAGCGTCACTGCCCCACGGCGCGGGGCCGGGCCGGGCGCCTGCCATTCGGCGCCGCGGACGACGACCGGCTCAGCGCCGGCGACGACGTCGAACCAGTACCAGCCGCCGTCGCCGAACGGCTTGAGCGTCAGGTCGAAATCGGTCGTGGTCTGGCCCTCGACGCGCTGCGCGTCGACACGCTGGAGCGATCCGCGAGAGTTGGACTTGTAGACGATGATCGCGCCCGTGCCGGTCGTGGTCACGGTCAACCGGACGGAGTCGACCGTGGTCCAGCGCCGCCAGTAGCTCGCGGGGAACGCGTTGAAGTACGTCCCGAAGGAAACTCGCTCGCCGGGGCGAACGCTCATCGAGGAGCGTGAAAGGAAGTCCTCGGCGTGGGCCTCACGCGTCACACTGTTGATAGTGCGCGGCTTGGCATCGCGCTTGTCCTGGTCGCCCGTCGTCGGCAGCTGGACGCCGGCGGCGGCACCCATGTCGACGTACAGGGGCACGGTGTCCATCTGTGCCTGGGGCGGAAGAATCACGCGCTGAAGGGTCTGCCATTCCATCTCGGACTCCTCTTCGCCGATCGACTCCGATGCTTCGAGAACCGTCATGCGTCCACTCCTCCACTCACCAACGCCTCGCCCTTGGCGAAGTGCGGCTCGATCTTGTTGTCGAACGCGCTCAGGGCCGAACCGATGGCCATGTGCATGTCCAGGTACTTGTACGTGCCAAGGCGCCCACCGAAGAGGACGGACCGCTCGGCCCTGGCGAGGTCGCGATAGGCCAGGAGCTTCGCGCGGTCGACCTCGGTGTTGATCGGGTAATAGGGCTCGTCGCCCTTCTCCGCGAAGCGCGAGAACTCGCGCATGATGACCGTCTTGTCGGTCTGGTAGTTGCGCTCCGGGTGGAAGTGGCGCGGCTCGATGATGCGCGTCCACGGGACGTTGTCGTCGTTGTAGTTGACCACCGAGGTGCCCTGGAAGTCACCCACCTCGAGCACCTCCTCCTCGAAGTCGATGGTGCGCCACGAGAGGTCGCCCTCGGCGTAGTCGAAGTAGCGGTCCACCGGGCCCGTGTAGACGACCGGCACGTTCCCGACCACGTTGCTCTTGTTGATCGGCTGGGACTCGTCGAAGAAGTCCGTGTTGAGCTGCACCGTGATGTTGGGGTGGTCGGCCATCCGCTCGATCCACGCCGTGTAGCCGTGGGTCGGGAGACCCTCATACGTGTCGTTGAAGTAGCGGTTGTCGTAGGTGTAGCGGACGGGGAGCCGCGAGATGATTCCGGCGGGCAGATCCGTCGGATCGGTCTGCCACTGCTTCCCCGTGTAGTGCTTGATGAACGCCTCGTACAGCGGGCGCCCAATGAGCTGGATGCCCTTGTCGTTCAGGTTCTGCGGGTCGGTGCCCGCGAGCTCGCCGGCCTGCTCCGCGATGAGCGCCCGAGCCTCCTGCGGCGTGTAGTTGGCGCGGAAGAACTGGTTGATGGTGCCAAGGTTGATCGGCAGCGGGAAGACCTCGCCCTTGTGCACGCCGTAGACGCGGTGCACGTAGTTCGTGAACGTCGTGAACTGGTTCACGTAGTCCCACACGCGCTCGTTCGACGTGTGGAAGAGATGGGCGCCGTACCGGTGCACCTCAATGCCCGTCTGGGCATCGTCCTCGCTGTAGGCATTGCCGCCGATGTGATGGCGACGGTCAATCACCGTGACTTTGAGTCCGAGCTCCTTGGCAGCCCGTTCGGCCACCGTGAGGCCGAAGAAGCCGGATCCGACGACGACGAGATCAGCGTCCACAAATTCTCCTGATAGATACGTCGGCCCGCCCAATCGCGGCCTTGGAGTGTCAGCACCTAGGCTACCCGAGGGGTCCCGCGATCCCTGAATCAGCGTGAGCTCAAGGGCTCAGGCCCAACGCGACGGCCAGATCAGGCGCGAGCGTCTTCGCGAACGTGTTCGTCATGTGATTGTCGCGGTAGACGAGGACGTTGCCGACGACGGCGGGGCACGCGCCATCGCGGCAGAAGAGCCGCGAGAGGTCGATAATGTCGACGCCTGGGACCTGCCGCGCGGCCGCCACGAGCGGATCCTTCCCGCCCTCGAAAGCCTCGGAGGCCGCCGTCGTACATTCATCCCCGCGGCCGTACCTCTGCACGCATTCCACGGGATTGCCGTGCGGATACGGCAGGTCGGCCATGACGGCGACGCGCAGCCCTGCCGCGCGCAGACCCGAAAGGGACTGCACGTATCCGTCGACCAGCGAAGCATCCGGCGACCAGGACCAGCCGAGCGCCTTCTGGTAGCTGGACTCGCGCATCCCTGCGACCAGGACAAGGCCGGGCTTCTGCTCGATGACCTTCGCCGCAGTCTGGGCGTTTTGGCTTGAGCAATTGGAGTACACCGTCGTCGTGGATCGCGGGGGCGTGAGCGCGAACGGGCAGCCGTTCCTCACCATGGCGTGAATCGTCAGCGGCGTGGTCCGCGAGATCGCGATGAGGGGGTCCACGAACTGACCCGCGTGGGAATCGCCGAGGACCTCAATCGTCGGCACGCCCCGTGCCGCCGGGGAACCGAACCAGCAATCTGTGTCGGGCACGGTGGCCGGGTCGTAGACCCCGCAGGCGCCGGCATTGCTTGCCGGCACGTCCTGCATCGCCACCGACGGGTCCGGACGAATGGGCAGGCCCAGGGGCGCCGCCCGGGGATGCGTGGACCACGTCTGCGCGCCGGGGTAATCGCGGTCGGAGAGCTCGACCAACAGCTGCGCCCGCTTGGTTTCGACCACCTGCCATGGCACCCACGCGGTCACGGCAACGCACGCCGCGAGCGCGAGCGCGAGGCCGAAGGCGCTCCGGTATCCGATCCAGGCGGAGTTCTCGGCCGGTCTTCTGGGTGAGCGCCGTCGGAACGGCTGCTCAATCCAGCGGTAGGACGCGGCGGCGAGGAGGAGGCTCAGCGCTCCGAGCCCGAAGGCCTCACGGATGCCGGGGGCTCGTCCGAGGAGGGCCACCGCGAAAACGACGACGGGCCAGTGCCACAGATACAGCGAATACGATACGTCCCCGATGAAGGCGATCGGTCTGACGCTCAGGAGCTTGGACGGGGACCACGGCGTGGAAAGACTGAGGGGGCCGACCCTCAGCAGCAGGGCAGTGCCGAGGACCGGGACGGCCGCGATTGCGCCGGGGAACGGCATGTCGGTGGTCAGGAAGAAGGCGGGAACGATGATGGCCGCACATGCCACCCACGTGATTCCCGACGCGACGCGCCCGGACGGCTTCGCGAACGGCGGGACCAGGGCCGCGAGTCCGCCCACGGCGAGCTCCCACACCCTCGTGGTGGTAGCGAAGTACGCGATGGTGTGCTCGGCGTTGCTCAGGTAGACGCTGTAGAGAAAGGACGTCGCTGCAATCACGGCCAGCGCCGGAACGATGTACCGACCCGGCGAGCGCCCGGGTGCCGGGCCGGGACCTCGCTCCGCCCCACGCGTAGTCCGGCGTGCGGCGACGACAAGCATCACGATGAAGAAGGGGACGACGAGGTAGAACTGTTCCTCAACAGCGAGCGACCAGAAATGCTGCAACGGGGACACCGCCTGCGTCGCGCCGGCATACGAAACGGCCGACAACGCCTGGTGCCAGTTCTGCACCTGAAGCAGGGAGAAGAACGCGTCGGAGGAGATCGACTGCCACCGGCTCTGGGGCAGCAGCAGCACGGCCCCGACGGAAACGGCCACGAGAACGGCGGCCGACGCCGGGAACAGCCTGCGTATTCGCCGTGCATAGAACGCCCGAATCGAGATGGTGCTGCGCTTCGCGGCTTCCCTCGCGAGGGACCCGACAATCAGGAAGCCAGAGACGACAAAGAAGACGTCCACGCCGATGAACCCGCCCGGAAGGGAATCGGGCCGCAGATGGTAGACAACGACCAGACCCACAGCCAACGCACGCAGACCCTGGATGTCACGCCTAGGCGAATGGCTTGGCCTGGCATCCACCCGACCCGTCGCAGGGCCGTGCCTCATATGGTCCCCTTTTCAACGCTCCGTGGAGTCAACTGCACGCCGTCGGCGGACTCAGGCGAGCCCATTCCCGCAGACGGCCGAGTCTATCGGACAACGGTCGGCTAATTCCCAGCTTTGATTTATCCACATAGGGCCGTCTGGGCCAGCGGGGTCGATCGAGAACCGCCTATCCTCTCGCTGAGGAACAGGTTGGGGGCCATGGAACTTCATTTCACTCTCGTCGCGCCGGAGTGCGGGGATCACGCCGTTCGCGAGCTGGTCGCAACGGTGCAGCGGGGAACAAGCGGTGCCGACATCGCAAGCGAGCTCTTTCGCCTCTTCGAAGCGACGGGGATCGAGGTCGAGGGACGCGCCCTCGCAGGTCTCACGGTGGGCTCGCCGCCCCTCCGAAGCGGAGCTCTGCTCCTGGCCGGGAGCGCGCGGGGACCAGCGAATGCGCCTCGGGCCCCGCTGGTCTTCGCCGTGCGGAGCGGTCCCGCCGCGGGATCCGTCTTCGGGCTCGAACGCGGCGTGAGCACCGTGGGGCGCGGGCCGGACGGCCGTGGGCTGGATGGCAAGTTCGACGGCGGGCCCGTCCGCCGGCTGGAGGGCCGACGCGACGTCATAGCGCTGCCAGACCCCGAGCTGTCGCGGGAGCACGCGCGCTTCGACGTCGGCGAGTCCTCCGTGCGCCTTGTGGACGCGGGAAGTCGCAACGGAACGACTCTGGACGGACGCCGTGTCCGCGAGGCCCTGGTCACTCGGGGCCAGAGGATCCGATTCGGCTCGACGACGGGGAGCCTCGAAGTCTCGGGAGGGTCCCGGCCGCACGCCGGTGCGGGCCGGCTTCACGGCGATCCCCTGCGAGTCACGCGCCCAGTGGGCGGGCGGCCGCGGCTGGCCCTCCTCGCCATGGCCGTCGTGCCGCTCGTCCTCGGGGTCGGCATCGCCGCGTTCACGGGTCAGTGGATGTTCCTCGCACTGTCCGGCGTCTCAGCGGGTTCGGCCCTGCTCCCTCTCGTAGAGGGAAGAAAGGCACGGCGGGCATTCGGGAAGGCCCTCGCCCGAGCGGTCGACGACGACCTTGCGCGCAGGCTTCAGGCCGCCCCCGACGCCTACGAGATCAGCACTCAGGAGGGCGCTGCCACGCCGGAATCCGGCGCGCTCCAGGGGCCGGTCATGCTGCGGGTTGGCGAGGGACGGCAGCGAGCGGACGTCGTCGTCGACCCGGACGACGGCGCCCCGATCCCCGAGCATCCTTCGGCACCCATCGTCGTGCCGCTCGAGGGTCTCGTCGCAGTGAGGGGTCCCCATCGCGCCGTCGAGGGACACGCCAGCTTTCTTGTCCTCCAGCTGGCATCTCTGCCCGCCGCATCGGGGCTGAGGGTCGTCGTGGCCGGCGGTTCCCGGCCCTTTCGGCTGGCCGCGCGCTTTCTGCCGCGCGTGCGCGTCTTGTCCGACGAAGAGTGCGGCGACCCCGCCCGCGCGCGGCATGCGTTCGGGGCGGGCGAGCGATGCTGCCTTCTGCTCCTCCCGAAGCTCCGCCAAGCCGTCGTGAGCGATGTCGTGACGGCGGCCCTCGCCGTCGGGCTCCCTGTCATCGACGCCGCGGGCACCCAAGTTGGTGCCCGGGCCGAGATCGACGTCGGCCGGACGCCAGCCCGGCTTCGGGCCCGCGGCAAGGACACAGACTTCATCGCCGACCTCGTTCCGACCCGCGCCTTCGCTGCCGCGGCGCGGCACCTCTGCGCTGTCGGGGAAACGGACGACGGCGGGACCCTCCCGGGCCGCTGTTCGCTCGACTCCGTGGTTGGTCTGGGCGAAGGCGACCTAGCCGAGGCGTGGACGCGCGCGGACGTGGCGGCAGCCGCCTCGGTCCCCGTCGCGCTCGGCCAAGGGCACGCGGGGCCTCTGACGATTGACCTTGTGGCCGACGGTCCTCACCTGCTGATCGCGGGCACGACGGGCTCGGGGAAGTCCGAACTGTTGCGATCCCTCATTGCGAGTGCGGCCGCCTCGCATTCGCCGCGCCGCATCACGTTCCTGTTCGTGGACTTCAAGGGCGGATCGGGCTTGGAGCCACTCGCACGCCTTCCGCACTGCGTGGGCCTCGTCTCCGACCTCGTGGGGGAGATCAACCGCACGCTGATTTCGCTGCGCGCCGAGGTGGTCCGGCGCGAACGGATCCTCGCCGACGCCGGGTGCGCAGACATTGCCGACTATCAGCGCCTCAGCGATCAGAGTCTCAGCGATCAGAGTCTCAGCGGCGGGCACGAGCCGCTCGCGCGGCTTGTGCTAGTCATCGATGAATTCCGGATGCTGGTCGAGGAGAACCCCGAAGCCCTGACGGAATTCCTCAGGATCGCGAGTATTGGCCGTTCCCTCGGACTCCATCTCGTCATGGCGACTCAGCGTCCTCAGGGGGCTGTGAGCGCCGATATCCGCGCGAACGTCGGGTCGGTGATCGCCCTGCGCGTTGCGGGAGAGTCGGAATCGCGCGACGCGATCGGCTCCCCCGCTGCGGCCCGCATCCCCGCCGGGGTCCCCGGCCGCGCCCTTTTGGTGGCCGGAGCCAGCGAACCTGTCGAATTCCAGACCGCCTCACTCGGGCTTGCCGGGGAGCGCGCCGCGCGGCAGCCGGTGAGGATCGTGAGCGCCGACGACTGGCTCACGGCCGGTTCACGCGGTCGCGAGGATTCGCTTTCGCTCACCCCGGCGGAGGCGGCGGCCGGCTTCGTTGAGGCCGCGCGCGAGGCGTGGCGGGCCGCGGGCGGGGATCCCCCTCGGAGACCGGTCGCCGAACCGCTTCCCGACTCCGCAGGGGCGCCGGAGCCGGCGCGGGGCGGCTCGGTGCCGCTCGGCGTGGCCGACCTGCCGCACGAGCAGCGCACCGCCGTGCTGTGCTGGAGTCCAGAGCGGGAGGGCCATCTCGTGTTCGTGGGCGACGCAGCCTCGGGGAGCGACCGAGCGCTTACCGCCGTCGTGGGGCAGCTGGCCGTGGCGGGACTGCGAAGGAGCCTTTATCTGCTCGACGCCGACGGTTCGTTCTCGGGCCTGCAAAGCCATCCGCGCGTCGGCGCATACGTCCGCGCGGACGAGCCGCGGCTCGCCGCGCGCGTCATCTCGCGGCTCGCCCAGGAAGCCGCAAGACGGGCCGGCGGCGAGGGGCCAGCGGCGGAGAGGCCGACGCTAGTGCTCGCGATATCCGGCTGGGGCAACTGGATCGCCACGCTGCGATCCGGAGCCTATTCCGGGGCGGAGGACGCCCTGCTGGAGCTCGCCCGCAGCGGGCCGGCGCGGCACGTGGTGCTTGCGGTCTCGGGGAGCCGCGAGCTCGTGGCGTCCCGGGCCTTCGCGGAATTGCCTTCTCGCCTTTTCTTCCCATGGGGCACCACCGAGGAGGCCCGGCTCGGCTGGCCTCGCATGATCGGCCCGGCCGCAACTGCCCGCCCGGCTGCCACGGACGGGGCGGTGTCCGCGGGCCGGGCCATCGCGGCCGGGCTCATCTCCCACGAGCGGCCTGTGGCCGTTCAATGCTTCGATGCCCCGCCCGCGCAGCAGCGCCCGCCGGTGGAACCGGGCTCTCCCCCGTTCCGGATCCTTCCGCTGCCCACGGAGGTCTCGTCGGCGGAGGTGTCCCGAGCGGTGCTGGAAGCCCTATCCATGGACACTCAGGCGGCCAGCTCCACACCCGGGGCTGGCTGGCTTGCGGTCGGGGTCCACGGCGACGAGGCCCGCCCGCTGGCCCTGCCGCTCGCCCCCGGCAACGTGCTCTTGGTCCTGGGCCCGCGCGGAAGTGGCAAGACATCGCTTCTCGACGCCTTGCCCGCCATGAACCCAGGCTCCGCGACCTGGCACCGCCCCGACCGGACAGGTTCAGCGCACGCCAGCCCGCCGGAAGCCGGATCGCTGGCAGCCAGCCCGCCGGAAGCCGGATCGCTGGCGGCGAGCGCAGCCGCCGCGGCGCGCGACGCGCGCGCCGGCCGCCGAGCCATCCTGCTCGTGGACGACGCCGACCGGCTGAGCCAGAAAGAGAACAGCCTCGTCGTCGAGGCCCTCGATGCGGGTGCCTCGGTCGTGGCGACGGCGGGGTACGGCACGGCGCCGTACAGTGCGTGTCCCATCGCCCTCCGCGCGCGAACCACGAGATCGGGAATCGCGATCAGGCCGCGCTCGCCGTCGGACGGGGACGCGTTCGGTGTCAGGCTCGACCCGCCCTGCGGCACCGCGCGCGGCGGAGTCCCTCCCGGGCGGGGGGTCGTGGTGGTCGACGGCACGCAGGTCGACGTCCAGCTCGGATGGTTGGGGCCCGGCCGGCCGAGGGCCGTCGCCTCTAGTCAGACGACGTCGAGCCGCCCGTCGGAGGCTTCGTCGAGCGCTGCGTGACCTCGAACACCGGCCTGGAGAACAGGAGGACGACCGCGGCAGCGGCCGGGACCAGGATGAGGAGTCCGTACACGACGTAACCGCCCGTCACGGTCGGGAATCCGATGGTCGCGGCGAATAGCTGAATGACGAGCACGATCGACCGGGTCCACCGGTAGCCGCGCCACAGGAACACCCCGGCCGCGCCGAGCCCGGCACCGACGAGGGCCAGGAGAATCATCGTGAACACGGCCCCGGCCGGCGATACCGTGGCCTGACCCGCAGCGAGCGCCAGCGCATAGAAGATCGCGATGCCCACGAGGGCAAGGGCCTCAAGCAGGACGATGCCGACAAGGACCTTGAGCTGGACCGGCTTGGGCTTCGCCGTAGAGAAACGGGAGGAAGACTGCACAGCGAGAGAATACCGTCATCGACGAAACAGGGCCTGCGCCAGCTTCTGGGGGCGGCTCACATGTGACGTATCCCTCGCCTCGAGAGACCCAAATCCTCGCTCGACCCCCTTGTTTACACACAGTTAACGTGACAACCTTAATGAAGTTGACCGCGGGGCCCCACAGGCCCCTTTGCTTTGGGACGACTCGTGAAAATCTTCACAAGGATCTTCGCGAGGCTTCTCCCCCGAACGGAGTACTTCAAGAACCATGGATTGGCGTGATCGCGCGGCCTGCCTCGACAAGGACCCTGAGCTGTTCTTCCCTGTGGGGAACACGGGACCAGCGCTGCTCCAGATCGAAGAGGCGAAGAGTGTCTGCCGGCGTTGCCCGGTGATCGACACGTGCCTTCAGTGGGCCCTCGAATCCGGACAGGACGCCGGGGTGTGGGGTGGGATGAGCGAAGACGAGCGCCGCGCACTCAAGCGCCGGGCCGCTCGCGCCCGCCGCGCCTCCTGACAACCGGGACAAGGCCCCTCACCGCCTGACAAGGGCAGAGCAGTTGCTTCCCCGCCCGCCGCGCCGCAAGGCACGGCGGGCGGCAGTTCTTAACCGGAGCACCTTTTTCACCGGAGCACCTTTTCAGCCGGAGCACATTTTGAGCACCCTCGGCTTCAATCAGCCCTGCCGGCCCCAGCCAGCCCGCTCAGCTCCGGCCCAGCTGAAGCAGAATCGTCACTTCGGTGCCTCCACCCTGACGCGGGCTCCAGTGGATCGAGCCGCCAAGCTCGCTCGTGACGAGCGTCCGGACGATCTGGAGGCCCAGACCCTCGTGGCGGCTCTGCTGCGCTGGTAACCCGACGCCGTCGTCCGCCACAGTGACCTCGAGCGTCTCTTCCCCCGTCTGATCGACGCCGCGGCGCGCGATGAGCCACACCGTGCCGGAACGGTCTTCGAGGCCGTGCTCGACGGCGTTCGTGACGAGTTCGTTGATAACGAGCGCGAGGGGCGTCGCGAGATCGCTCGGGAGCCCGCCGAACTCGCCCTCGCGCTCGGTTGTGACGTGCTGATTTCCGGTTGCGACCTCGGCAGACAGCCGGAACTGGCGGTCGATGAGCTCGTCGAAGTCGACGTTCTGGGCGAGGCCTTGCGAGAGGGTCTCGTGCACGAGCGCGATCGTCGCGACACGGCGCATGGCCTGCTCGAGGCCCTGGCGCGCCTCGTCGCTCTTCATGCGGCGCGACTGCATGCGCAGGAGCGCGGCGACTGTCTGCAGATTGTTCTTGACGCGGTGGTGGATCTCGCGGATCGTCGCGTCCTTGGTGACGAGCTCCATCTCGCGGCGCCGCAGCTCGGACACGTCGCGGCAGAGGACGAGCGCCCCGAAGCGCTCGCGCTCATCGCGCAGCGGAATCGCCCGCAGAGACAGGCTCACCCCGCGCGATTCGATCTCGCTGCGCCACGGCATGCGGCCCGTGACGACGAGTGGGAGGGTCTCGTCGACGAGCCGGCGGTCCTTGAGCAGATTCGTGGTCAGCTCTGCGAGGGAGCGACCCTCGAGGGTGTCGATCCCCCCGAGCCGGCGAAACGCCGAGACCCCGTTCGGGCTCGCGTACTGCACAATGCCCTCGGCGTCGAGGCGGATCAGGCCGTCGCCGACGCGGGGCGCGCCTCGGCGAGAGCCCGTGGGCGAGGCGAAGTCGGGCCACAGCCCGAGCGTGCCCATGCGCAGGAGGTCGTACGCGCACTGGCGGTAGGTGAGCTCGAGGCGGGACGGCATCCGCGAACTCGAGAGATCCATGTGGGACGTCACGACGGCGAGCGTTCGGCCGTTGCGCACGAACGGCACCGCCTCGACACGCAGCGCCATCTCGGAGTTGAAGCTCGTCTCATGGCTTCGTTCGATCATCTGGCTCGCCCACGCACGGTCCACGAGCGGCCTCAAGTCCCCGCGTATGGACTCCCCCACGATGTCCTCATGGAACACCGTGTGAGTCGTCGAGGGGCGTACGTGCGCAAGCGCTGTATACCCATCGGCCGGGTCTGGGAACCAGAGCGCGAGATCCGCGAACGCCAAGTCCGCGACGAGTTGCCAGTCGCCTACCAGCAGGTGAAGCCATTCGGCATCGCCCGGACCGAAGTCAGCCTGTTCCCGGATGGTGTCCGTGAAGAGCGCCACCGCACCGCCTTGTCGAAGAGAGAACGCGTTGGCCGCGGGGATCTTCATCCCCGCGGCCTCCGGCGCCCGCACCGACGAGGAATAACCCTCGCCCGGACAACAGCCCTAGTGGCGCACGATCGACCGGAGCAGCCTCAATGCTACCGACAGCGAAGCCATGTCGTCGCTTTCGAGCGCGTTGACCTCCCGGAACATCGTCGCGGCCCGGCCGAGCGACTCCGCGTTCTCCGCCTCCCACGCCGCGAGGCGCTGCTCCGGATCGACGCCCGCCGGCGAAAGATCCATGATCGACCGCGTCATGTCGGCAACAGTGCTGTACAGGTCGTCGCGCAGCGCGGCGCGGGCCAGGGCCTGCCACCGGTCCCGCCGGGGCAGGGCCGAGATCCGCTCGAGCAAGGCGTCGACGTTGAAGCGATCGAAGACGGTGTAATACACGCCAGCAATCTCCTCGACCGTCTCGCTGGACGTCTGCGAGATCCGCGCGATGTCGAGCAGTGCGTAGCTCTCGAAGAGCTCGGCCCAGCGGTGGGCGAAATCTTCGGGCAGGCCCCACGCCCTGCCACGCTCGAGCCATGCACCGACCCGTTCGGCGTCCTGACCGCGGAGGTACTTCAGGAGCTTCGAGCGCAGCGCCGTCATCGGGTCCGAGTAGAGGTCCACCACCTCGCCGATCGTCCGGTTGCCCGTGCCCTGATGGATGAGCCATCGCACCGCGCGGTCCAGGAGCCGGCGGATGTCGTGGTTGACCGTGGTCCAGTGCTCGGTCGGGAACGAGGCCGGCAGCGCGTTCACGGACGCCGTCATATCGTCGAGGCGGTACAGCTCACGGAGGGCCACGAAGGCCTTCGCGACGGCGGCGTCCGTGGCACTCGTCTCCTCGATCGCGCGGAACGCGAACGTGATGCCGCCAAGGTTCACCATGTCATTCGCGACAATGGTCGCGATGATCTCCCGGCGCAGGGGGTGCATGTCGAGCTCCGCCCCGAACCGCTCGCGAAGCTCGGCCGGGAAGTAGCCTCGCAGCGTCTCCTCGAACCACGGATCGTCGGCGAGGTCGCTCTCGCGCAGCGACTCGGCAAGTTCGATCTTCGCGTAGGCGGCGACCACGGAGAGTTCCGGGGAAGTGAGACCTTGGCCTTGTTCGAGGCGGCGGTGCAGCTCCGCCGTTGTCGGCAGCGCCTCAAGGTCACGCTTGAGGTCTGCGTTCACCTCGAGCCAGTCCATGAGTCGCTCGAGCGCCGGGCTCAGCGGCGAGACGAGCGCCCTGTCGTTGACGAGCAGGATGTTCTGGCCGATGTTGTCCTCGAGGACGAGCCGCCCGACCTCGTCGGTCATCGACGCGAGGAAGTCGGCACGCTCGGTCTCGGCGAGTTTCCCGGCGGCCACCATGCGGTCCACAAAGATCTTGATGTTGACCTCGTGGTCCGAGCAGTCGACGCCCGCCGAGTTGTCGATGGCGTCCGTGTTGAGGATCACGCCCTGGAGCGCGGCCTCGATCCGGCCGCGCTGAGTGAAGCCGAGGTTTCCGCCCTCGCCCACGACCTTGACGCGGAGTTCGCGGCCGTCAACCCGGATCGCGTCGTTGGCCTTGTCTCCCACTTGGGCGTGGGTCTCGGTGCTCGCCTTGACGTAGGTGCCGATGCCACCGTTGTAGAGGAGGTCGACAGGTGCGAGCAGAATCGCGCGCAGCATCTCGTTGACGCTCAGCTGAGTCGTCCCGGGCGCGAGCCCAAGCGCCTCGCGGACCTCGTCGGAAACCGGGATCCACTTTGCCGTGCGCGGGTAGATTCCGCCGCCCGCGCTGATGAGCTCCCGGCTGTAGTCGTCCCACGACGAGCGCGGCAGACCGAACAACCGGCGCCGCTCGGCGAACGAGCTAGCCGGATCCGGGTTGGGATCGAGGAACAGATGGCGGTGGTCGAATGCGCCCACGAGCCGGATGTGCTCAGAGAGCAGCATGCCGTTGCCGAACACGTCGCCCGACATGTCGCCCACGCCGACGACGGCGAAGTCCTCGGTCTGCGTATCGAGGTCGAGCTCGCTGAAGTGACGCTTGACCGACTCCCACGCGCCGCGCGCCGTGATGCCCATGGCCTTGTGGTCGTAGCCCACTGAGCCGCCGGACGCGAACGCGTCGCCGAGCCAGAAGCCGTATTCGGCCGAAAGCCCGTTGGCGATGTCGGAGAAGCTCGCCGTGCCCTTGTCGGCGGCGACGACGAGGTACGGATCGTCGTCGTCGTGACGCACGACGCCGGCCGGCGGCACCACGCGCTCACCGTCGGTGGGGGTGGAGACGCGGTTGTCCGTGAGGTCAAGGAGGCCGCGGATGAACGTCTTGTAGCTCTCGATGCCCTCAGCGAGCCACGCCGCGCGGTCGACCGCCGGGTTCGGGAGGCGCTTCGCGAAGAAGCCGCCCTTCGCGCCCGTCGGGACGATGACGGCGTTCTTGACTACCTGCGCCTTGACGAGGCCCAAGATCTCGGTCCGGAAATCCTCGCGGCGATCGGACCAGCGCAGCCCGCCGCGCGCCACCTTGCCGAAGCGGAGGTGGACGCCCTCGACGCGCGGCGAGTACACCCAGATCTCGAACATCGGCCGCGGCGAGGGGAGGCCCTCGATCTCGGCGGGCCGCAGCTTGACGCTCAGGTAGGAGCGGTCGAGGTAGTAGTTCGTGCGCAGAGTCGAGTCGATGAGGTTGATGAACGTCCTCAGGAGGCGATCGGCGTCTAGTGTCGGAACCTTCTCGAGAGCCTCGGCCAGCTCGCCGCGGAGCTGCTCGGTCGCCGTCGTCCGGGTGCTCTCCTCAAGGGCGGGATTGAAGCGCGCATCAAAAAGCGCGATGAGCCGGCGCGTGACGTTCGCGTTGGCCAGGAGCGTGTCGGCGATGAAGCCGAGGGAGTTCGTGTTCCCGACCTGACGCATGTACTTCGCATAGCTCCGGAGGATCACGACCTGCCGCGAGGTCATCCCCTCGCGCAGCACGAGCCGGTCGAGCGTGTCGGACTCGGTCATCCCCGAGAGGGCCGCGCCGAACGCATCGGCGAGGAGATCGCCTGTGGAGAGCGGATCGACGTTGGCCGGGTACTTGAGGCCCAGGTCGTACAGGAAGAAATCGCGCGCGTCCGCGGTCTCGATCTCGAACGGCCGCTCGTCGAGGACCTCGAGGCCGAGGTTGTGGAAGTACGGGAGGATCTGGCTCAGGCTCTTCGGCTCGAGCAGGTACAGCTTGACGCGGGCGTCCTCCTCGAGCTCGGCGCCGACGCCCTGCGGGACGTAGACCCGCACGGCCGGGCGCTCGGGGATCTCCTCCCCCTCCGCCTTCTCGGCCTCGGCGCGCTCCGCCGCGTAGACCTCGAACCGTTCGATGTCCTCGAGCGCGTCCTCGATGCTGTAGTCGACCCGGTACGACGGCGGGAACGCCTCCGACCACACCGCGGCGAGGTGCTCGGCCTCGTCGAGCGAACGGCTCTCGTGCAGCACCTGGGCGATCCCCTCGCCCCACGAGCGCGTCGCGGTCACGAGGCGCTGCTCGAGCGCGTTCGTGTCTGATCCCTTGACCGTCGCGCCCTTGGGCAAGCGAATCCGGAAGTACAGCCGCGCGAGCGCCGACTCGCTCAGGTGCGCGTCATAGTCGATCTGGTCGGAGTGGAACTCGCTCTCGAGTTCGTCCTCGATCCGCCGGCGCACGGTCGTGTTGTAGCGGTCCTTCGGAAGATAGACGACCGCATTCATGAAGCGCCCGAAAAGGTCAGGGCGGAGGAACAGGCGCGTCCGGCGGCGCTCCTGTAGGAGCTGGATCTTCGTGACCGTGTCGTACAGGAGCTTCGCGTCCATCTGGAAGAGCTCGTCGCGGGGGTACGTCTCGAGGATCGCGAGAAGGTCCTTGCCCGAGTGGGAATCGGCCGGGAATCCCGATTGCCGCATCACCGACTCGATCTTGTCCTTGACGATCGGAACGCTCCGCGCGGACTGCGTGTAGGCCGTCGACGCGAAGAGGCCGATGAACCGGCGCTCGCCATCCACCTGGCCTTCGGCGTTGAAGCGCTTGATCCCGATGTAGTCGAGGTAGGCCGCCCGGTGGACGGTGCTGCGCGAGTTCGCTTTCGTGATGTTGAGCGCCCGGCGTTCGCGGGCGTGGGCCTGGCCCTCGGCCGTGAGATGCTGGAGGGCGTGCGCGCCGTCGCCACGCAGGAGACCGAGGCCGCTGCCCTCAACGAGTTCGAGGACGTCCTCGCCCTTCTCGGTTTTCAGGTCGTACTCGCGGTATCCGAGGAACGTGAAGTTGCCCGCCTCGAGCCAGTGGAGGAGCTCTTGCGTGGGCTTGAGGTCTGGGATATCGCCGCCCCCGACCACGTTGTCGAGGCTCCGCGCGATCTCGAGCGCCTTCGAGCGCATGGGCCGCCAGTCGTCGACGGCGGCCCGGACGTCGCGCAGGACTCGGCGAAGTCCCTCCACGATCTCGACCTTGCGGGCGGCGGACGCGCGATCCGTCTCGATCGCGATCCACGATTCCATGTGGGTCATGAGCTCGCTGTCGGCCATGAGGCGGCTGAGCTTGGGCAGCGCCGCCGTGTCTCCGCTTGTGAGGCCCCACTGGGCGGGGACGCGCTCGACGCCGACGAGGACTCCGTCGCTCCGGCGCCGGCTCACCACGAACATGGGGTGGACCACGAGGTGGATGGCCGAATGCCGGCGCACGAGCTCGGCGCTCACCGAATCGACGATGAACGGCATGTCGTCGGTGACGATGTAGACGATGCTCCGGCCGCCCTCGTCGGCGATGTCGATGCTCGCCTCGCCCGGGCTTCGCTGCTCGGCAAGCGAGCGGTGATGTCGCGCCCGCTGAGCGAACGTTTCGGCGGGATAGGACTGCCGGTCCTCGTCCGCGAGATGTTCGTAGTAGTCAGCCAGGAAGCGTGGCTCCTGCTCGGCGGTGGGGAACGGGTTCTGCTGGGCAGTTCCGGTCGACACGGTGAAATCGCCTCCACGGGACGGACTGGTGGCACTGCCGCTTTGCAGCGCCCTGCCAGAGAGCCTAGCGCGACCGCTTCGCGAGTGCCCTAGCACTTGCGACAGCAGATCTTCGATTCTGCTGTACAGGTGAACAGACGATTCCCGCGACGGCCCGACGAAGCGCTGAGTGAGGGGACGACTCGAGAAGGAGGTCCCCGCCAACGAGCGCGGCGTCGGCGGTGTCTGCGTCGTAGGGCACGAGCGCCGCGATGGGTCGATCCGGCCCGAAGCGTTCCCAGGCCTCGCGGAGCGCCCGCTCGGGGAAGCGGCCGAGCGTCCCCCGCCGGATTTTGTTGAAGACGACGTCCGGGATCGCGCCCGGCACCGCACGCTCAAGCTCGTTGAGCCCCCGCACAAGCCGAGGCATCCCGACGGCGTCGGCCGCGCCGACGGCGATGACGCGGTCCGCATTCTCCAGTGCGCGGAGCGTCGTGGCGTTGCGCCGCGGGGCCATCGTGTCGAACGAGAACTCCTCGTCCGCCTCGAGGCTGAAGCCGACGTCCACGACCACCGTGTCGGCGATCTCCCGGCACCGCGCGAGGACGGCCGCGAACGACCCCGCCCGAAGCTCCGGCCAACGATCGGCGCGCGTGAGTCCGGTGAGCACGAGCAAGGCCCCGGCGGTTGTGATGACCGTCGCGGCAACCCTTCCGAGCGCCTCGGCGTCGAGCGTCCCCTGATCGGCCAGGCGGCAGGCCTGCGCGATGCCCGCAGATTCGTCGAGCAGCCCGAGGTGCGCCGCGACGCTCGGCCCGAACGTGTCCGCATCGACGAGGACCACCCGTTGGCCGTTGGCAACGAGCTCCGCCGCGATGTTGACGGCGATTGTCGTCCGGCCCGGCGAGCCGACCGGCCCCCACACCGCGAGGAGGGCCCCTCGCCTCGCGCCATCGTCCCTAGGCTTTGGGCCGCCCTCGGCGGCCGCTGCGGCCGCTGGGGCGGCGGCTGCTTGGCCATCGGCGGGTCGCGCCCCAGCAAGCGAGAAGGACGACGACGCCGGCGCGCCACCGCGCATCGCCTCCCCGACCGCGTCGGCCACCTCGGCGATGAGCAGGGCGAGCTCGCTCGGCGCCGCGGCTTCGGGTGCCCAGCGCACGCCGAGGGCTTCGAGCCGACGCCGCTCGCCGTCGTCGTCCGTCAAACCGACGACGGCGACCCCCACTTCCGCGAGGCGGTCCACGAGCGTCGTCGTGACGTCGCGTGTGGAGCCGACGACTACGGCGACGCTCGCAAGCCCGTTCTGACACGCCGCGAGCAGCTCGGCGAGCTCGGCGCACCGACGGACGACCGTGACGGGTCCGTGCAGACGCTCGAGTTCGCCCACGATCTCGGTCCCGTCTGCGCCCAGCGTGACGACGGGGATGCTCACTGGGCCCGTCCGGCGGGGTTCCAGACGAGCGACACCCGTGACTTGTTGGCCTGGGCGCCGAGCAGCTGCGGCAGGTGAGCATCCTCGACGAGCACCTGAACGACCGTCTCTCGCGCGCCACCCAGGGCAGGCTGCGCCGTCGCGACATGGGCAATCTCCGCTGCCGTGACGATGCGTCGAGGCTCCGCGAAGCCATTGCGGCCGTCCGGGGCCGCGACCCACACGTCAACGTGGGTGCCGGCCACCGCCTCTGAGGGCAGAGCCTCGGTGATGGCGATCGGGAGCGGCTTGCGGCCCAGCGAGCTTGGCGCGCCGAGACTGGACGCGGGGACGAGGTCCCCTTTCGCGACCCGCTGCACCGCGATCTTTCCGTCCGGCACGCTTCCCCGCGTCAGGTAACGGCCCTCAGCGCCCCCAAGCCGCACCTCGACCGCAACGAGCTGGTCAGGGCCGACGGCCTGGCCGACGGCGATATCATCCTTGGCCGCATAGGCGACGATGCTCGTGTCGGCCGCGCGCACGAGCGCCACGACGCCTGCAATCGAAGCAAGGACGAGCAAGACCCCTACAAGAAGTCGCGGATCCTTCCACGACGGTTTCCTGAGGCGCGAGACGGCAGTCTTCTCCACAGAGCTCATAAATGCATCCCCCCAATGCATGGAACGGTCCCCCGACCGACCTGATACCGCGCGCGGTGCTGCGCTGCGGCGACCCGGCACCCGTGGTGGGCACCGCGTCTAGCGCCATTCTGTCTTATTCACCACCACTGCCCAACTTTGGTGTCCAGAGTGCATCAAATTGTGGATAACGCGACCACCCGGGGCAGAAGGTGGAAGAATGAGTACATGCCGCGCTTCCTGACCCTCGCCGACGTGTGTGAGCTGCTCCAGATCAGTTCTGCACAGGCCTACGCCCTCGTGCGAAGCGGAGAGCTCAAGGCGATCCAAGTCGGCGGCCGCGGGCAATGGCGCGTCGAGGACGTCAAGCTGGAGGAATACATCCAGGCCAGCTACGCCAAGACCGAGAAGATGGTTTCCGAGCATCGAGCCCAGCCTGGCAGTCGCTGAGACAGGCTTCATGCCGGGGAGACGACGGCGACGAGCGCGCTGAGCGCCGCGAGCGTCGTGCCCGGCACCCGCGCCTCCCACGCGTCGGCTCGGCTCGGGGCAAGCTCGGCATAGTCCCGCCCCACGCCGTCGATGGTCCCCGAGACCGTTATCGGCGCGCCCGAGCCGCCGCCCAAGTGACACACGACCTGGGCACGCGCCCGCGCGAGGGCGCGCAGCGCTGAGGTGAAACTGAGGCCACGACGGACGGCCGAGACCTCGCGCCGCGAACGCCTGCCGAGCCCGCCAATGGCGACGACGGCGTGCAGTGGAATGAGGATGCTCCGAGGCCCGGCCTCGAGGCAAAACCAGGTGTCGGCAACCTGACGGACCTCTCCACGGAACCTCAACCCTCCGCACAGCGCGACGTCTATGACGGCGCCGTCGCCGCCTCGAAGCCGCTCCGCGAGCGCGAGTTCGGATTGTTCGGCCCACGCGAGCTCGCGGACCTCGGCCTCGAGCTCCGCTCGCTGCGCCTCGACCAGCTGAGCTTCGAAGTCGTCGAAGAGGGCTTCCCATCGCATAGAGGCAACCCTAGAAATCTCATCAATAGATGGTCAAAGCAACCAAATTTGGTCTAACTAGACAAATACTGCCTAACATGTCCACAATCCAACTGACACACCAAACTGCATCAAATGACATGATCGTGCATCTCAGGCGCTCCGGCGTCCGATGTTCTTGGGGGGATTCATGCACAGCAGACTCCGGGGGCTCGCTCGCGACCTCGTCGCGACGCTCGCCATCCTCGTTCTCGGGCTCTCATTGGCCCTCGCCGGCCGAGTCTTGGGCGACGCCAACCCGACCGAATCGATCGACGCTCTCCTGGGGCTCGCTGCGAGCACCGCAGGCCTAGTCGTCGTCGGCGGTTGGCTCGCGGCGATGTCGCTCGCCGCGGCCGCGGCGCTACTCGACGCGGCCGGGAGACATGGTCCGGCCAGATGGGCCGCGGCAGTGACGCCCGCGTTCATGCGCCGCCTCGCGTTCGGTGTCCTCGGCGCGAGCCTCCTGGCGGGTCCCACGGCGCATGCCTCGTCCGGAGACCTCGATCCCGCGTGGCGGCCGTCACCGGCCGCGACGGCTCAGCCGACCTTCGCACCGATTCAGCCTGGTGCGTTCGGCGCAGCAACCGAGTCTGGCGCGTCCGGCACACCGACCCAGAGCCTACCCACCGCGCGGGCCGATTCGACCCCGCCGGCGCGTGCCGCCCCCGACCACGCATGGACCCCGCCCCAGCCTGTGCCGCTCGACAATGCGCCCTCGGGAGGCCCCCTGGTCCGCCCGGAGCTCCGCGTGGAAGCATCCGGGCGGGGCGCCGTCGAGGTCCGTCCGGGCGACACACTCTGGAGCATCGCCGCTCGCCATCTTGGCCCGAACGCCAGCGTGAGCGACGTGGCCAACGCGTGGCCACGCTGGTTCGAGTCCAATCGCGCTGCCATCGGAGACGATCCCGACCTCATCCGGCCGGGCCTCCTCCTCGTGCCGCCCAACGGCTAGGCCGCCGCGCCCACCCGCTGACTCAGCAACGACCAACCACGCCCTCGACGGCGCCCACTCAGGACGGAACCCATGAACGCACCGAGCCTTGTCCCCGGCCGTGTCCCCGGCCGTATCCCTAGCCGTGTCCCCGGCCGTATCCCTAGCCGTGTCCCGAGCCTCGTCGCCGGAGTCCGAGCCACTCAGCCAGCACCGCCTCAGCCAGCATCACCGCCGGATCCTGGCTCGCCTGCGAATCCGGACTCACAGGCGAATCCGGCATCGCCATCGCCGCCGAATCCGGGCGCGCCAGCGTCCGTCGTGAGGCTTCGAACCCATCGGGCGGCCCCAGTGGCACGTCCCCGACCTGGCTCGCAGTCAAACGGGACCTCGGCCCTTGCCGTTCCTCTCGCTGCGCCGACCCCGCGCCGGCTGCACGCCGTGGGATCGGAGAGCGAGCGGAAGTGGGTCGCCCAGCTCGCTGGCCGGATCGCTGGAGCAGCCCTTGAGGTGCTCGCCGGCCACCGTCCCGTCCAGCAGCTCGCCGTCTGGATGCCCCGAGACTTCCTGGCCGCGCTCCAGCTGCGTGCGTCATTGAGCCGGAAGGATGCCCCCGGCGCAGCGCCGAATCTCGCGTTGGTTCACCGCGGCACCGCCGTGCTGTCGTCACGGGCGAGCCTCGTGCGACCGGGCATCTACGAAGCGTCCGTTGTGGCGTCCGACCAGCTCAGGTGCCGGGCGGTGGCCCTGAGGCTCGAGCATGCCAACGGCATCGGCTGGCGCGTCACGGCACTCGAGATCGGCTGACCGGTTACCTAGGGCACCGACCCAGGGCCGACAATGGGCTACAACTGATCAGCACGACTGCCTGCCGCCGGCCCTGTGCCTGCCAGCCGCCGCTAGCCCCGTTGCGAGCTACCGACGGCGGTTCTTGGCGCGCCGCGGGGCCTGCTGCTGACCCGACGCGGGACCGCTCCCCGGCCGACCGCTCGCTCCGCGCGCGCCCTGCGAACCGTTCTGCCGCGCCTTGGCCGAACGCGCCTGCTCGACATGGGTCTCGGTGGTGCCGTCCTCGGCAGGAGCGCTGTACTGAAGCTGCGCGGGTCGTGACGGCTCGTCGATGCTCGACTGCCCCTGCTCTTCGGTGGCCTCGGCCTGCTCAATCTCCAGGTTGTACAGGAAGCCCACCGACTCCTCGCGGATGCCTTCCATCATGGCCTGGAACATCGCGAAGCCTTCGCGCTGGTACTCGACGAGCGGGTCGCGCTGAGCCATGGCCCGAAGACCGATGCCCTCCTTGAGATAGTCCATCTCGTAGAGGTGCTCCTGCCACTTCCGCCCAATGACGGAAAGGACCACCCGGCGCTCGAGGTCGCGCATCGTGTCGGGCCCAATCTGCTCCTCACGGTGCATGTACACGAGCCGCGCGTCGGAGAGGACCTCCTCCTTGAGCATTTCCACCGTGACGCGGGACTTGCCCCCGGCTTCCTCGATGATGTCCTGCGCCGTGATCGTCGCCGGGTACACAGTGCGGAGGTTGTTCCAGAGTCCGTGGAAGTCCCAGTCGTCGCCGTTGCCCTCGGCGGTCCCGGCTTCGATCATCGCGTTGAGAGTGTCCTCGATGAAGAACTGCACCTTCTCGTGGAGGTCGTCGCCCTCGAGGATGCGGCGGCGGTCGCCGTAGATGGCCTCGCGCTGGCGGTTGAGGACGTCGTCGTACTTGAGCACGTTCTTGCGCTGCTCGGCGTTGCGGCCCTCGACCTGGGCCTGCGCCGACTGAATGGCGCGCGAGACGAGCTTCGACTCGAGCGGTGTGTCGTCGGGGAGGCTGCTCGCCATGAGTCGCTCGGCGCCGCCCGTCCCGAAAAGGCGCATGAGATCGTCGTTGAGGGACAGGTAGAAGCGCGACTCACCGGGATCGCCCTGACGGCCCGAGCGGCCGCGGAGCTGGTTGTCGATGCGTCGCGACTCGTGCCGCTCAGTGCCGAGGACGTAGAGCCCACCGAGCTCGAGGACCTCCTCGTGCTCGTCCTTGACGGCCTGCTGGGCGGCCTCGAGGGCAGCTGGCCACGCGGCCTCATACGCCTCGGAGTCCGCCTCCGGGTCCAGACCACGCGAGGCGAGCTCGGCGACGGCCATGAACTCGGCGTTGCCGCCGAGCATAATGTCGGTACCGCGGCCGGCCATGTTGGTCGCGACCGTGACGGCGCCCTTGCGGCCCGCCTGGGCGACGATGGCGGCCTCCCGCGCGTGGTTCTTTGCGTTCAGGACCTCGTGGCGGACTCCGGCCTTCCCGAGGGCCTGCGAGAGGTATTCGCTCTTCTCGACGCTTGTGGTGCCGACGAGCACGGGCTGGCCGGTCGCATTGCGGCGCGAGATGTCCTTGACGACTGCCTCGAACTTGACCACCTCGTTCTTGTAGACGAGGTCGGGGTTGTCAGCGCGGGCCATGGGCTTGTTCGTCGGAATCGGCACGACTCCGAGCTTGTACGTGCTCATGAACTCGGCGGCTTCGGTTTCCGCCGTGCCCGTCATACCGGAGAGCTTCTCGTAGAGGCGGAAGTAGTTCTGCAGCGTGATCGTGGCGAGGGTCTGGTTCTCCGCCTTGATCTCGACGCTCTCCTTGGCCTCGATGGCCTGGTGCATGCCCTCGTTGTAGCGGCGGCCGGGCAGAATGCGACCCGTGTGCTCGTCGACAATGAGCACCTCGCCGTCGAGGACCACGTAGTCCTTGTCGCGCTTGAAGAGTTCCTTCGCCTTGATGGCGTTGTTGAGGAAGCCGATGAGCGGCGTGTTGGCCGACTCGTAGAGATTGTGGATGCCGAGGTAGTCCTCCACCTTCTCGATACCCGGCTCGAGCACCCCGACAGTGCGCTTCTTCTCGTCTACCTCATAGTCGCCCTCGCCGAGGCGCACCGCGATCTTGGCGAACTCGGCGTACCAGCGGTTGGCGTCGCCCTGAGCGGGCCCCGAGATGATGAGCGGGGTCCGGGCCTCGTCGATGAGGATCGAGTCGACCTCGTCGACGATCGCGAAGTGGTGGCCGCGCTGGACGAGCTCGTTCTGATCCCACGCCATGTTGTCGCGCAGGTAGTCGAAGCCGAACTCGTTGTTCGTGCCGTAGGTGATGTCGGCGTCGTACTGCTTCTTGCGCTCGGTGGGGTCCATGCTCCCGAGGATGCATCCGCTCGAGATGCCCAGGAAGCGATAGACGCGGCCCATGAGCTCGGACTGGTATTCCGCGAGGTAGTCGTTGACCGTGACCACGTGCACGCCCTTGCCCGAGAGCGCGTTGAGGTACGCGGGGGCGGTCGCGACGAGGGTCTTGCCCTCACCGGTCTTCATCTCGGCGATGTTGCCGAGGTGCAGCGCCGCGCCACCCATGAGCTGGACGTCGAAGTGGCGCATGCCGAGGGTCCTGCCGGCGGCCTCGCGGACGGCCGCGAACGCCTCGGGGAGCAGATCGTCGAGCTTCTCGCCGTCTTCGTGGCGCGCCTTGAGCCGATCCGTCTCCTCGCGAAGCTCTGCGTCGCTGAACCCCGTGAACTCCTCTTCGAGAGCGTTGATCGCGTCGGCATAGACGCGGAGCTGCTTCAGGATCCGGCGGTCGCCGGTCCGGAGAAGGTTCTCGAGAAGGTTTGCCACGTGGCTTTCGCTCCCTTGTCAATGGCGTGGCCCACAACGGGCCTGTGCAGCGGGCGTGTTTCAGTCTACGGGAGACACGCACGGCGGCGTATCAGGGTTCCCCAACGCGCCCACCGTTGAGTCCGCCGTCGCGCCCATCGCTGATCCCGCCATTGAGGCGGCGCGCGACGGCGGCGGCGAGCCTCCCGCTCTCGGCGACCCGGACGTCGTCGAGCGTCAGCCAGTCCGCGAGGAGCCGCAGCTCGGTGGCCAACTCCTCGGCCGTGTGTGCCGGCGCCTCGGGCTCAGCGTGGATCGCATGGACGAGCAGCGCCCCGCCGGCGCGGTCCGCCTTGACGTCGACGCGCGCCACGAGCGTCTCGCCCAAGAGAAAAGGCAGGACGTAGTAGCCGTAGCGCCGACGGTGGGCGGGCGTGTAGATCTCGATCCGGTAGTGGAATCCAAACAGCCGCTCAAGGCGCCGGCGCTCGAACACGAGCGAGTCGAAGGGGCTTACGAGCGCCCTGCCCGCGGCGACACGAGGCACGCGCGCGGCCGGATCCTTGTACTGCTTCCCCTCCCAGCCAAGGACGTCGACCTCCTCGGCCTCGCCCAGCCGGACGAGCTCGGCAAGCGCGCGCTCGGTCGCCTTGATCGGGAGCCGGAAGTAGTCCGCGAAGCATCTGACGGTGCCGATCCCGTGGGCCGAGAGCGCGGCGCGGGTCAGTTCGAGGGCGGCCTCCTCGCGATCCTCCGGGAGACCCACCCCCAGGGCGGCGCCGGGGCCGATGCCAGGACGGACGCCCGCGGCAATCCCGCGCCCGCGATAGTCCGCTGGCAGGACCGCTTCCGTGAGGGCATAGCGGCGCTCGAACGACGGCGTGCGGCCCGCCGAGCTCACAACCCCCTGCGCGAACAGCTCGCTCACCACGCGCTTGACGGCATTCCAGTTCCAGCCCCAGTTGTCGTTGCGGCGTTCCTCGATGTGCCCCAAGCGCTCCGTGAGCTGAGCCGAGGTGAGGGGCCGGCTCGTTGCTAGGACACCCAGGATGCGCGCCGCGAGATCGTCCCGCACCGCGGTCTCCAAGCTCCCCGCGCCGATCCACGTCCGGCTCTGCCAAAGGCGCAGCGCCTCGAAGTGCTCGGGCTTGACGAAGCTCGCCTCGTGGGCCCAGTACTCGACCATGCGCCGCGGGCTGCGCGACGCCAAGCGATCGAGGAGGTCGCGGTCGTAGTTCCCGAGCCGGGAGAAGAACGGGAGATAGTGGCTGCGAACTAGAACATTGACGGAGTCGATCTGCACGAGCTGGAGTCGGTCAAAGGTGCGGCCCACCGCCCTCGTCGTGACGGGGGCGGTGGGCCGCGGGCCAATGAGTCCTTGTGCGGAGAGGGCGATGCGGCGGGCCTGCGAGAGACTCAGCGCACTGCCCACACGTACTCCCTTCCAGCCGTCAGGAGACGACGGCTCCTTCGTCGTCGGACCGATACGCGAGGATGCGGTCCTCGACGGCGCTCTCGCCGGGCTCACAGGCCTGATCGAGGCTGATGACGCCGTACGTCCATCCGCGACGACGGTACACCACGGACGGAGTGTTGGTCTCCGAGTCGATGAAGAGATAGAAGTCGTGTCCCACGAGCTCCATGTTGTCCACGGCGTCGTCGAGGGAAAGAGTCGCCGCCGGGAACACCTTGCGGCGGATCAGGACGGGCGAATCGCCGGCCGGGATGTCGTTCTCCACGTCGTAGGGCGAGCGCGCATCCGATGAGGAAGAGCCGGTCACGTCCATCGCGTGTTCCGCGTAGATGGGCGTGTCCCCGCTCACGACAGGGAGTGATGCCGTGGCCGTGTTGACGGCGATCGGGGTGTGCTTTCCGTGATGGACCTTGCGCCTGTCCTTGGCCCTCCTCAACCGTTCAAGCAACTTGCCGTAGGCGAGGTCGAAGGCCGCGAACTTGTCCGGCGCCGTCGCTTCCGCCCGAATCACCGGACCCCGGCCGGTGACGGTGAGCTCGACGGTGAGCTGATCGCCTCCCGAGCGAGCGCTGGTCTGCTTGGAGCACTTGGCGTCAACCCGTTGCACCTTGTCCGCGAGCTGTTCGATCTTCTCGAGCTTCTCGGTGGCGTACTCGCGGAAACGGTCCGACACAGTCAGGTTGCGCCCGCTGATCTTGAACTCCATGGTGCCCTCCAGAGGTTACTTCGGTCAGCCCGAATTCGGCTCTCTGGGGGCCTACTGCTTGACAGTCGAGCCCCTTTCCGAGCCGCTATCGAGGGGTTCCTCCCAAGCTGGAACCCATAACTGACGTTAGTGGATTGTCACCGATTGCACACCCCCTCTTGCCCTGAAATTCACTCTGTGTCCGCCGACTGCGAAGTCTCGGCGTGTCCCGGCTCTGGTAATGGCACGAAGGCAATCACTGCGGCACCGAGGACGACGGCGCCCGCGTCCTCGAGCGCACGCGTCGCCTCGCGCACGGTCGCACCGGTGGTCAGGACGTCGTCCACGACGACGACCCGCCGCCCCGCGAGCCCCGGATTCCGGCTGTTTCTGAACAGATTTCCCCTCGGCGGCCCGGCTTCTTTCGTGAGCGGAGTTCCCTTCGCGGGCGGGGCTCGTCTCGTGAGCAAAGTTCCCCTCCGGGCTCCTCTCGTGAGCGGAGTTCCCTTCGCGGGCCACGCTCCTCTCCCATGCCTGGCCGCGCCGCGCACCTCGAGCGAACCGGCGACCCTTCCTCGCCGCTGGCCACGCCGGAGACCCTTCTGCCCACCGGCTCGCACGAGCCCGAGGACACCGTGGCTGCGCCGGCGCAGAATCGGGGCGCGTACCGTTCCCGGTGGGAGCCTGCCCTGCCGGGACACGCGGGCGAGCAGCAGGCCGAGCGGATCGAAGCCTCGACGCACGAAGGCCGCAGTGCTCGTCGGAACCGGAACCAGCCACACTTTGTCGAGGCCCCCAACACCGGCCGGACCCCCAACACCGACCGGACAGACCCGACCCCCAACACCGGCCGGATCCCCAACACCGGCCGGATCCTCGACGCCGACCGCAGCGTTGATCGATCTCGCGAGGGCCGAGGCGAGCTCGGCGGCGATCGAGGGCGTCCCGTGGCGCTTGAAGGCGAGGAGCGCGTGCGCGAGCTCGCCGCGGTATGCTCCCGCCGCCACGGCGCGGACCAGGGGCTCGCCGTCGTGCGTCACAAGGCTCGGTGCATGCGCCTCGACGCGGCGAGGCGCCGCCGTCGACCGCCTGAGGCTCCGCGCGCACGCCGCACAGAGCGGGGTGTCCGGGGTGAGGCATGCCGCGCACTCGACCGGGACGACGAGCGAGAGCAGCGCCGCAGCGGCGGAAGCCACCGCCGCGAGCAGCCGCGCCGCCCCGGTGGGCGGCGCGGCATGCCGGGAGGCGGAGTCCATGCATCCAGCCTCACCCGGACAAGCTGCCCAGAGGCAGGCCCGAGCCGGTCCATGTGGACAGGTAGCGCGGTGGAATTTCTGGGGAGGGCCTTACGGCCCTCGGAACCAGTGCCGGCCCGGAAGAACCAGCCCCCTTGTCACCCCGCGAACGCGAGCTGCAAGGCCCCCTTGCCCTGCTCGGCCCACGACGTCCTCACGAGGAGGAAGATGCCGTCCTTGGTCATCGCGTAGATGGACTGCTCCCCGTTGCCCGCCGAGAGGGCCTGGATGCCGGCGAGCGGCGAGATCTGGCGAGGGTCGCCGCCCTGGAGGCTCACGAGTTCGGGCGCCACGGGGTCGCTCGACGACGTACCCGAGACGACGATCGTCGATTCGTCGACCCACAGCGCGATGTCGGGGGTCTTCGACGTGACGGGAAGCGTGACCGGATCCGTGAGCGACTTCGGGTTGCCATCAGGGCCGCGCACGATCCCCGCGACCTGCAGGGTCGACTGGCCGTCGGCCTCGGACAGGACGAGGACGCGCACGCCGTCGCGCGCGACGCGCAGAGCCTTGACGGTCCGGCCCGCGAGCCAGGGCGCCCCAACGGTGATCCGCGGAATGTCCGTCCCGGCCGGGGTGCCCACGGGCCGGTACGTCACAACCTCGGTCGCTCCGGTCGCGCCTGGCCCGGCCGACCACACCCACTCACTCGGGCTGATCGACGGTGGGCTGAAGTGCTGCCGCGAGTCGAGCAACCGTGCTGGCTGCCCGGGGAGGAGCGAGTACAGGGCCTTTCCGTCGGCTCCGAGGAACGCATAGACGTGCTGCGACGCTGCGGCGGCCGGATAGGAGGGACCGAACGACGCCACGGAGCCGACCCCGTCGATCTTCGAGGCCTGCTTCGAGCCGTACTGCACGATCTGGTTGTCCGCGATGCCCACCTGCCACGCCGGGACCTTGGGGTCGACGATCGGGTCGGGCAGCTTGCCGGTCGCGGGGTCCTCGATGGCCACCTCGGTCTGGTTCGTGCGCAGCGAGACGCCGCCCACGTTGGGGAGCGCGGCGAACGTGCGCACGAGCTGGCTGTGCATGCGCTGACGGTCCGTGAACGAGGCGTCCCGGAGCTCGGATGTCAGGTCCACCTGCGCGATGTTCCCCACGATCGGCACGGACTCGCGTTCGAGCTTGATGCTCGGCGGGAAGGCGCTCGCGACGGCGGTCTTGAGGTACGGGGCGGGGCCGGCGATGACGGCGCTCACGAGCGACTTCGCGACACCCGAATTGTCGATGAACCAGCGGACGTCGGGGACGAGGATCGTGAATCCGGGATCGTAGAAGTAGACCGAGAAGGCCCGGTAGAGCACCTTGAAGGTCTCCTCGGGGATCACGGTTCCGTCGGGGAGGTTGGAGACGCGCCACTGCCCGTCGATCTGGCTCACCTCAACGTCGATGGCCTGCTTGGTGCCGGGCGGGTACTGCGTCATGATGCCGTCTTGGTCCACGGAGTACGCGACATCGAGCACATAGCGGTACGCGTTGGGGCGGCCGGCCCCCACCACCGAGGCGCTCCCCCGGTAGACGAGCGTGCGCTGGCTCGGCTTCCATGAGACGGCGTTGGAGGGGGCGAGGAACTGCCTCGCGACCGTGAAGTCGTTCTGGTAGCCCGAGCCGGCGTTGAAGAATCCCTCGATGATGGCCTGGGGCCCAGCCCCGGCTTGGGGGCCCGGCGGAATGTACTGCGGCGCGTTGCCGATCGCCGAGCCGCCATCCTTGCTCGTCCCCACTGCGCCGGCGGTCGGGATCTGTGCGCACGCGGACACGGCGAGGACCACGACGAGCAGCGCGGCGGCCGCGCGGAGAATCCGTGGCAGCCCGGCCCGGGACGACCAGGCACTGGACAGCCCGGCCCGGGACGACCAGGCACTGGACAGCCCGGCCCGCGACGACCAGACCCTCACGGCCTCTCCCCCTCAACGCCGCGCGCCGGCGTCGCGTTGAGCAGCGTGCTCGTGCCAACGACAATCCCCCGCGTGCCGCCGTGCGCGAGCGGGAGGGCGGCTCCGTTCGGCTCAAGCGCCACGGGAGACCCGGCGATCGACCCGCCGGTGTGAAGCGGGAGGGTGAGCCGGAAGACCGAGCCCTCGCCGCGGCGCCCCCACGCCTGGAGCCAACCGCTGTGGAGCTTGACGTCCTCGGTCGCGATCGAGAGCCCGAGTCCCGAGCCTCCGGTCTTGCGGGCACGGGCAGGGTCGGCGCGCCAGAAGCGGTCGAAGACGCGGGCGGCCTCCGACGGCGACATGCCGATCCCGTGGTCGCGCACGGCCACGCCGACGGCGTCAGCGTTCGCGGCGACGAAGATCTCGACCGGATTGCCTTCGCCGTGCTCGAGCGCATTGAGCAGCAGGTTCCGGAGCACGCGCTCGATACGCCGCGCGTCCATGTCGACGACGATGCTCGCCGAGCGGCTGTAGAGGCGCACCTCCGAACCACACGAGGCCGCGATCGGGGCCGCGGTGTCGATGACGTTCCGGACCACGGAGACGATGTCCTGGGGCTCGAGGTCGAGCCGTGCGACGCCGGCGTCGAAGCGCGAGATCTCGAGGAGGTCATTCAAAAGCGCCTGGAAACGCTCGACTTGGTTGTACAGGAGCTCGGCCGAGCGCTTGTTGATGGGATCGAACTGATCGCGCGCGTCGTGAAGCACCTCTGCCGCCATACGGACGGTCGTGAGCGGGGTGCGGAGCTCATGCGACACATCGGAGACGAAGCGCTGCTGCATCTGCGAAAGCGTGGCGAGCTGCGTGATCTGCTCCTGGAGACTCGCCGCCATGTGGTTGAAGGACTTCGCGAGGCGCGCCACCTCGTCCTCGCCCTCGACGGCCATGCGTTCCTCGAGCTGTCCCGCGGCGAGCTTCTCGGACACCGCCGCAGCGTGGCTCACGGGGCTCACGACGCTACGCGTGACGATCCACACGATGGCGCCGATGAGCAGGATGAGGAACACACCGCCGAACCAGAGGACGCTCTGCATCTCATCGAGCGTCTCCTGAGCCGACTGGATGTCGTAGAGCAGGTAGAGCTCGTAGACGGTTCCACCGAAGCTCACCTTGTTGCCTACCGCGATGGCCGGGTGCACCGTGTTGTCGACCCTCAGCGGCACCGACTCCCAGAACTGCGTGGGCTGTTGCGACGACTCGACGGCCTGGCGCAAGGACTGCGGGATGTCGTTCTCGGTGCGGAGGTACGACGCACGGCTGTCCACCCAGCGGTTGCGGGGCTGGTCCTGGTTCGGGACCGCGAGGAAGACGTACTGCCTCGGCGTTCCCGAATCCCTCGCCTCGAGCGTCGCGAGCGTGTCGTTCACTAGCTTGAGAACGCCCTGCTGGTCGGTGACTTGCGCGCCGTCGAACGTTTCCTGAACCTGATTGACGCTCTGGCGAGTCTGCTGCTCGGACTGGGTGAGCCGCTCTTGGAAGAGGCTGTTGGCGATCTGGTTGGACAGATAAACGCCGACGCCGAGGATCGAGACACACGCGAGGACGAGCGTGATGAGCACGGTCCGGAACTGGAGGGACCGCCTCCAGCGGCGGGTAAACGCGAGCCGCACTGAACCTGGGATGCGGAGGATCCACCCGAGCACCCTTGTGACGGCACGCCGAAGGCGCGCGAGCGCGATCCACACGCGCCGCGCGAACCGCCGGACTCTGCGCCGGGAGGGGTGATCCATAAGTGCCTCGGCTTAGGTCCCGGCTTTGTATCCGACGCCGCGGACCGTGAGAACGATCTCTGGCGCTTCAGGATCGCGCTCGATCTTCGAGCGCAGCCGCTGGACGTGAACGTTGACGAGCCGCGTGTCAGCGGCGTGGCGGTAGCCCCAGACCTGCTCGAGGAGCAGCTCGCGGGTGAACACCTGCCACGGCTTGCGGGCGAGGGCCACGAGGAGGTCGAACTCGAGCGGCGTGAGCGCGATCGCGGACTCGCCGCGCCGCACGGTGTGCCCGGCGACGTCGATCTGCACGTCGCCGATCCGCAGCGTCTCGGGGGTCTTGGCCTCGCCCGGACGGAGCCGAGCGCGGACGCGGGCCACGAGCTCAGCCGGCTTGAAGGGCTTCGGAACGTAGTCGTCGGCGCCCGATTCGAGACCCCGGACCACGTCCGAGGTGTCCGACTTCGCGGTCAGCATGACGATCGGCACGTCCGACTCGGAGCGGATGCGGCGGCACACCTCGATGCCGTCGAGCCCCGGGAGCATGAGGTCGAGCAGCACGAGGTCAGGCTTCTGCGTGCGGTACACGTCGAGCGCCTCAGCCCCGTCAGCGCAGAAGACCGGTTCGAAGCCGTCGTTGCGCAACACGATACCTATCATCTCGGAGAGGGCCTCGTCGTCGTCCACTACCAGAATGCGTGCCTTCATGCCTTCCACTCTCCCCCAAATGTGCCTTGCGGGGCGCTCACGGCACGCCCGCCCATGCGTTGTTCCATTCTAGTCGGCGCGCGCATTCAGCCGGGTTTCAGGCCTGTGTTCTAGAATCCGCTCCGTGCCACCCCTCTTGACCGCGTTCACCGCCGTCGCGCTCGATCCCGCTGCCCTCGTCCTCGCCCTCGCGGCAGCGATCGGATACGGGCTGGGGCTTCGGGGAGCGGCGCGTCAGGGCGAGCGATGGCCGGTCTGGCGCGCGTTGTGCTTCTACGTGCTCGGCATCGTGCCGTATCTGGTGCTCACGTGCGGCTTCACAGGGGCTTTCGGCCCCGAACTTCGCTGGGCATTTACGCTCAAGCTCGCGCTCATCTTCTTCGTAGTGCCCCTGCTCGCGGGCCTGGGGCGCCCGCTCGGCCTCACCCGGGCGGCGCTCGGCGAGGACGGACGACGGCGATTGGACGCCGTGATGGCAAGCCGCCCCATGCGACTCCTCGGCAACGCCTTCATCGCCCCGATCCTCGGCCTCGTCCTGTTCGGGACGTTCCTCACGCCGCTCCTCCACACCTACCGCGCGGACCCTGTGGCGAGTGGCCTGCTGAGCTTCATCGTTCCGCTCTTGGGCCTCGTCCTCGTCCTCCCCATCGTCGAGGGCGAGGGCTTCCACCGCTCGTCGAGCTTCATCCTGCTCGAGTTCGTGTACGTGTTCATCGAACTGCTCGCCGACGCCGTTCCCGGAATCGCGCTTCGGCTCAACGACTCCGTGCTCGACAAAGTCACCTCGTGGCCCGCGGGCGCGCCCTCGTGGTTCCCCTCGCCCCTGCGGGACCAGCAGCTCGCGGGAGACATCCTCTGGTTCATCGCCGAAATCGTGGACCTCCCGCTCATCATCCTGATGTTCGTGCGCTTCAGCCGGAACGACCGTCACGAGGCCAAGAGCTTCGACGATCTCAGCGACGAGGAGATGGACGCGCTCACCGAGGCGCACCTTCGCCAGCGAGGCGAATGACGGAGGGTCTCGACCCCCACCTTCCCGCGGCCGCTCGCTGGCGGTGGCCTAGGCTTCCGGCGAAACTCCGGCGACTTCCTGCTACCCCAACGCGAGCTGATTGACCGCGTCGGTGAGCTTGACCAGTCGGGTGAGCGCCGCCGTCGCCCGTTCTGGGCTCAGCGACGCCAGGCTGCCCGCGGGCGTGAGCCGTACGGCTCCGAGTGCGCTGGTCGGGAGGCCGAGCTGACGCCACGGCCGGAGGACCCGCTCCGCGGCGTCGGCCGTGCGGGCCGTGGGCGGCGCCTCGAGCGGCATCGCGCCGAGCCAGACACGCGCACCGGCCTCGACGGCCCCCGCGAGCTGTTCCCACTGCGGAACGGAAAGCCCGTCGAACGGAAGCGAGACGCCGTCGACGCCGGCCTCGAGGACGCCCGCGATCGGCGCCTCCCACGTCTCCGTGTGGACGATCACCTGCTCGGCACCGCCCCCGCGAAGGGCCTCGGCGAGCTGGCTCCAGGCCGCGCGTGCCTCCGCGAGCGGCACCGAGCGGAGCGTTCGGTAGCCGCTCGCCGTGGGGAGGAGACCCGCAAGGACCTTCGCGGCCTCTGGCTCGGCGAGCTGAACGGAGAGCTTCGTGGCGGGCACCGCCGACTGGACGCGCGCGAGGAACGGTCCCACACCCGCGGCGAGCGACTGCACGATATCCCGCCGCGCGCCAGCATCGGCAAGGACTCGCTCGCCGTTGTGGAGGTATAGCCCGGCCATGAGACTCAGCGGGCCGAGGAGTCGGACCTGGAGCTCGGCGGCGCGGACCTCCTCGGCCCCGGCGACGTCGGCGAGGACGTTGAGGTCCGTGGCCAGCGCAGACGCGGCGCGGAGCGCATCCCTGCCGGGACGGTCGACGACGCGCCACCCGTGTGGCTGGACATCGGCATGAACGTCAACGAGGAGCGTCGCCGTACGACCCACGGGATCGGAGCCCACGCCGCGGCCCGGGAGCTCGGCCAGAAACGGCAGGTGCGGGGCGCCAAGCTCGCCGCGAATGGCCTTCTCGGCCTCGACGGGGTCGGTTCCCGGCCAGTCGCCGAGCGCCGTCGCGGTGACCTGTTCAGCCACGCCTCAGGCCTGGCCCGGCGCGCTGCCGGCGTCCGCAGGAGCCTCGGTCGAATCGGATGCCGGACCGCTGGAATCAGAGCGGAACGTGCCGGATCCAAGACCGGAGGGGTCGCCCTGCCGGGCGTGGTGATCCTCCGAGATGGCCTGATGGTGGCGGATGACCTCGCTGATGATGAAGTTGAGGAACTTCTCGGCGAACGCCGGGTCGAGCTGGGCGTCCTCCGCGAGGCGACGGAGCCGCGCGATCTGCGCGGCCTCGCGGGCCGGGTCTGCGGGCGGTAGGTGGTGCTTGGCCTTGAGCCAGCCGACCCGCTGCGTCACCTTGAACCGCTCGGCGAGGAGATACACGAGCGTCGCGTCGAAGTTGTCGATGCTCGAGCGGATCGAGAGAAGCTCCTCCATGACGGCCGGATCCACGCTGCCCTTGAGGGAACTTGCGGTGGGATCGTAGTCCTGATCGGTGGTCTCGTCAGCCTCGGGGCGGCCGTCGGCGCGATGCTGCTCGGTCATGAGCCCAGTCTATGGGCCGCGCCCCCAGCCCCGCTGGCTGTTGACCGCCTCGGCCCGTGCACGATAGGGCTTGTAAGTGTCAGGTCACGGCGAGGCACAACGGCCGGGGCCGCCTATCGAGGGAGCGGGAGACTACATGGAGATCGGAATCCTGGGCAGCGGAACGGTCGGCCGGACGCTCGGCGCCGCGTTCACGAAACTCGGACACAGCGTAACGATCGGCTCGCGCGACGCTGCGAAACCGGAGGCGCTAGAGTGGGCAGCCGCGCATCACGCCCACGCGACGGACTTCGCCGACGCCGCGGAGGCCGGGGAACTCCTGGTCAATGCGACCTCGGGCACTGCCTCGCTCGACGTCCTGCTCTCTGTCGGCGCCGAGGCCTTGGGCGACAAGGTGCTCATTGACGTTGCCAATCCCCTCGACTTCTCGGCGGGCTTCCCGCCGTTCCTCTCCGTCTCGAACCGCACCAGCCTCGCCGAGCAGCTCCAGCACGCCTTCCCCTCGCTGCGGGTGGTCAAGGCCCTCAACACCATCAACGCGTCCGTCATGGTGGCCCCCGAACGGATCGCTGATGGCGTCCACGACATTTTCATGGCGGGCGAGGACGCCGACGCCAAGACGGATGTTGCCGGCCTCCTTCTCTCGCTGGGCTGGCACCGCGACAGGATCCGGGACCTCGGCGGAATCAAGGCAGCGCGAGGCCTCGAGATGTACCTGCCGCTGTGGGTGCGGCTCATGGGGACGCTAGGCACCGCGGAATTCAACATCCGGATCGTGCAGGCCGGGGAATAGACCCGGGATCGCCATCACCATCAGAAGGGCGGCGGCGGGTCGGCCTCGGGATAGGTCGTGTAGCGACGCCCCGTCGGTGAGGTCCATTCGAGGACGCCGCCAGATGGCGGTGCCGGGAGGTGCGCGGCAGGGAGGTGCGCAGCTGGGGGGTGCGCAGCAGGGAGGCGCGCAGCAAGATGTTGCGCGCTGGCTGGAGGCCGACCGCTGGCCGGGCTGACGTGGGTGACTTGCCAGTGGCCGAGCGTCTTGAGGCGATGGTGTTCGCGGCACAACAGGGCAAGGTTGCCGGCGTCCGTCGTTCCGCCGTACCGCCACTCGGTAGTGTGATCGGCCTCTGTGGATGGGGCCGGCTTGTCGCAGCCAGGGAACCGGCACGTCCGGTCGCGAGCGCCGAGGAACCGGCGCATCGCGAGAGACGGGGCATAGCGCCGCCGTCCCACCGCGAGCGGAGCTCCCGTCGAGGGATTCACGTACATCGTGGTCCAGGTCGCGGCCTCGGCAGCTAGTTCCCGCGCGGCCGTCGCGTCGAGGGGTCCGTACCCGAGAAGCTCGCCGGGAGTCTCGGACTCGCCAGTCAACGTCGTGGCCGGGACGGTGACCACGACCTCCATCCGCACCCCGCCCGCGGCAAGACGCGCGGGCGAAGGGACGGGACCGCCGCCCACGGGCAGATCTTCCCAGCCGCTCGCGGGCGAGGCGTCAAGCCCGGCTCCGGCGGGCGAAGGGACGGGACCGCCGCCCGCGGGCGCGTCTTCAAGCCCGGCTCCCACGGGCGCGGCGTCAGGGCCCGCCCCCGCGAGCGGGCGCCCACGGGCCGCTTCGGGCGCGGGGTCCGTGATGCCGTGAAGGAGAAGATCGCGAAAGACGTCGGCGCGCAGCTGAGACACACCTCGTTCCTCCCCCGGGCCCTGCAGGGACCTGGCGAAGGCCTCGAGCCGGGCGTCGACCGCTGCTCCGGCCTCAAGCGGCAGGTACGCGGTGATCCAGCACATCCCGTCACGGGTTGGCTCGAGGTCGACTTTCCGGAAGGCAGTGGCGTGGGCCTTCCGAGCGGCAAGCGGCTCGGAGTGGTAATCCTCGGCAAGGCGCCGCAGCCGTCGCGAGAGTGCGCCCGGGGACGGAGCCCTGCTCGGGTCCTCAGGGCATGCGATCCGCACCGCGGCCTCGGCAAAGGCCGCGTCCTTGCCGGGTGCGAGGATTGCCGCGTGCTCGGCCACAGCCCGGGCTCGACGCCGGTCGAGGCGCCCCGCCCCGAGCGCGTCCAGGACCGGAGCGAGAGCGGGATCGGCCAGGGCCAACGCGTCCTCGACCATCGCCCGGCCCGTCCGCTGCGACACGTTCAGCGCCGCCGCCACCTCCGCAGCCGCGAGCCCGGGCGCCTCTGCTGCCTCTAGTGCATCCCTCGCAGTGAGACGAAAGTGCTCGCACAGCTGGGAGAGCGCGTACGCCCGCACGGCGTGGATCCGCGCCTCGGCCTCCTCAAGCCCCTGGACGGTCTCGACGAGACCGCCCACGAACTGAGCACGCGCTTCAAAGACCAAGGCACCCAGATGCGCTGGCTCGGCTTCCCCAGCGCCGTCAGTGGCAGGTGCATCACCAGCGGCATCAACACCAGCAGCAGCCACACTGTCAGCGTCTTCCGCCCCCGGGCTGGCCCGGCCACCCGCCTCGTTCACGCTGTCGGCGCCCTCGCTAAGGGACTCTGTCCCCGAGCTCTCCCCCGGGCTCTCCCCCGGCCTCTCTTCAGGGCTGTCCCCCATGCGCTCCCCCATGTGTTCCCCCATGGACCAACCCTCGCACGCGCCTCCGACAAATTAAGCGCGCCCCAGAAGCCCGGCTAAGAGGCCTCGTCAAAGAGAAACGGAGCCAGAGAAACGGAGCCAGGGAAGCAGAGCCAGACAAGCGAAACCAGGGGCCTCGCCCAAGCAACCCGAAGAAGCGAAAGGACGACGGCGGCAGGTGACCTGCCGCCGTCGTCCTTGGCGTGGTGCCGGCTCGCCGCCGGCGCGCGCTCAGCTGCCCAGAAGCGCCCGGTGGGCCTTCCGCCGCTCGGCCTGCTCGACCGGGTCCGGGACCGGAAGCGACGCGATGAGCCGCTTCGTGTACTCGTCCTGGGGCGCGTTCATGACGCGGCTGCCGATGCCCTGCTCGACGAGTCGCCCCTTGTACAGGACCCCTACCCAGTGGCTCAACTGGTCCACGACCGCGAGGTCATGGCTGATGAACAGCGCCGCGAAGCCGAGCTCGGCCTGGATCTCGCGGAACAGCTCGAGGACCTTCGCCTGGACGGAGACGTCGAGGGCGGACGTCGGCTCGTCGGCGACGAGCAGGCGCGGCTCGAGCGCGAGGGCGCGCGCGAGGGAGGCCCGCTGACGCTGGCCACCCGAGAGCTCGTGCGGGTAGCGCGAGGCGTACGACGCCGGAAGCTGCACCGATTCGAGCAGCTCCCCGACGCGCCGGCGGAGCTGCGCCGGCTCGAGGTCGAGGTGCACCACGAGCGGCTCGGCCACGCACTCGCCGATGGTGAGCTGCGGGTTGAAGGACGCCGCCGGATCCTGGAACACGAAGCCGATCTCCTTGCGCAGCGGGCGGAACGCCCGCTCGTGGAAGCCGACCATCTCATGTCCGAGGACCTTGAGGCTTCCGCCCGTCGCCCGGTTGAGACCGGCAATCGCGCGGCCGATGGTCGTCTTGCCCGATCCCGACTCGCCGACGAGGCCGAAGACCTCGCCCGCGGAGACCGTGAGCGAGACGCCGTCGACGGCCCGGAACGCCGGGGAACCGAGGCGACCCGGGTACACGATCTCGAGGTTCTTTGCCTCAACGAGGACTTCGCTGCCCTGCCGCAGTCGCTCGGTGGCACCCTCCGAGGCCGAGTCGCGGCCCAGATGCGGAACCGCCGCGAGGAGGCGACGCGTGTAGTCCTCGCGCGGCTCCGCGAACAGGGTCCGCACCGGGGCCTCCTCGACGACCTCGCCCTGGTACATGACCACGACGCGGTCCGCGAGGTCCGCGACCACACCCATGTTGTGGGTGATGAGCACGATCGACGTCCCGTACAGGTCTCGCAGATCGCGCAGGAGCTCGAGGATCTCGGCCTGGACGGTGACGTCGAGGGCCGTGGTCGGCTCGTCGGCGACGATGAGCTCGGGATCGAGCGCGAGCGCCGCCGCGATGACCACGCGCTGCTTCTGCCCGCCCGAGAACTGGTGCGGGTAGTAGTCGACCCTCTTCTCCGGATCGGGGATGCCGACCTTCCGGAGCGCCTCGACGGCCCGCTCGCGAGCCTCCTTCCGGGACACCTTGCGACCGTCGCGCCCGCGATGCGCCCGGATGCCCTCGGCGATCTGCCACCCCACCGTGAAGACGGGGTTGAGCGCCGTGGACGGCTCCTGGAACACCATCGCGACGTCACGGCCCCGCAGCTCGCGGAGCTTCGACGCCGAGATCGAGACGACGTTCTGCCCGTTGATGACGACCGCGCCTGAGCTCGTGGCCGTCTCCGGCAGCAAACCAAGGATCGTTTTTGCCGTCACGGTCTTGCCGGAGCCGGATTCACCGACGACGGCGACGACCTCGCCCGCCTTGACGTCGAGGCTCACGCCGCGAACGGCCTTGACCTCCCCGGCGTCCGTGGCGAATGAGACCGCGAGATGGTCGATTTCCAGGACGGTCTCCGCGTGACCCGCGGGCCGCACGTCAAGTTGCTCGCTCATGCCTGGCCTCCTTCCTGGCCGGTGGAACCGGCCGCGGTGCCGGCCGCAGTGCCAGCCTCACCCGCGGCAGGCGAGGACTTCGCGCCCTTGGCGCCCGCCGCCGTCGTCCGCTTACGCCCCCGCGCGCGGAGGCGCGAATCCGCGAGGTCGTTCATGCTCTCGCCCACGAGCGTGAGCCCGAGGACCGTGAGCACGATCGCGACGCCCGGGAAGACGCCCGTCCACCAGATGCCGGCGGTGACATCGCTCAAGGCCTTGTTGAGGTCGAAGCCCCACTCGGACGCGCTCGTGGGCTCGATGCCGAAGCCGAGGAAGCCGAGGCCCGCAAGGGTCAGGATGGCCTCCGAGGCGTTGAGCGTGAAGATGAGCGGGATGCTGCGGGTCGCGTTGCGGAAGATGTGCCGAGCCATGATCCGCCAGCTCGACGCGCCGATGACCTTCGCCGACTCGACGAAAGGTTCGGCCTTGAGGCGGATCGCTTCGGCGCGCACCACGCGGAAGTACTGCGGGATGAACACGACCGTGATCGAGATCGCGGCCGCGAGGATGCCGCCCCACAGGCTCGACTGGCCGTGGCTGATGACGATCGACATGACGATCGCGACGAGGAGCGACGGGAAGGCGTACACGGCGTCCGCGACGACCACGAGAACGCGATCGAGCCAACCGCCGATGTAGCCCGACGCAAGGCCGAGGGCCACGCCCGCGAAGATCGAGAGCGCGACCGCGACGACGATCACGAGGATGGCCGTCTGGGCGCCCCACACGACACGCGAGAACACGTCGAAGCCGCCGACCGTGGTTCCCCAGATATGCGTGGCACTCGGGGGGTCCTGGGTCGGGAAGTCCCCGCCCGCGTCGGAGATCTGCGAGAAGCCGAACGGTGCGATAAGCGGGGCGAAGATCGCGAGCAGCACGAAGATGCCCGTGAGGACGAGGCCCGTGACGAGCATGGTCCGCTGGATGCCCACGCTGTTCATGACGTGGGAGAGGACGGGAAGGCGAACCCACAAGGGGTCGCGACGCTCAATCTGTGGCGCTGTCTGGGTGGTCATCAGTACCTCACCCTCGGGTCGATCAGCGCGGCGACGACGTCCACGATGAAGTTGGTCACGGCGACGATCACGGCGAGCAGCACCACGATGCCCTGGACGGCGACGAAGTCGCGCGCGGTCAGGTACTGCGCGAGCTGGAAGCCGAGCCCCTTCCACTCAAACGTCGTCTCGGTGAGGACCGCGCCTCCCAGAAGGAGTGCGATCTGCAGGCCCATGACCGTGATGATCGGGATGAGGGCGGGCTTGTAGGCGTGCTTGGTCACGAGCCGGTACTCGCTCACGCCGCGCGAACGGCCGGCCTCGACGTAGTCCTTGCCGAGCGTGCCGATCAGGTTGGTCCGCACGAGGCGCAGGAAGACGCCGGCCGTGAGCAGGCCGAGCGTGATCGCCGGAAGGACCGCGTGGGCCTCGACGTCCCCGAACGCGGCGAGGTTGCCGCTGCGG
Source organism: Sinomonas sp. P47F7 (assembly GCF_049332655.1). GTDB lineage: Bacteria > Actinomycetota > Actinomycetes > Actinomycetales > Micrococcaceae > Sinomonas. The sequence goes on from NZ_CP186327.1 coordinate 3,118,983, forward strand.
AGGGCGTCGAGCCAGAAGATCCCGCTCGGGGCCCCGAGCCCCGAGAGGGAGATCTCGGTCGTCGTCGACGCGCGGCCCGCGACAGGCAGCCAGCCGAGCCATACCGAGAAGATGAGCTTGAGCAGGAGGCCCGCGAAGAAGACCGGCGTCGCGTAGCTCAGGATCGCGAAGATGCGCAGACCCGCGTCCGCGGTCTTGTCGCGGCGGTGCGCCGCGATCATGCCGAGCGGGATGCCGACGAGGAACGCAACGATCAGGGCGTTGATCGCGAGCTCGAGCGTTGCGGTGCCGAACGTCGCGAGCATCTCGGTCACGGCACGGTTGTCCGAGATGGTGCGGCCGAAGTTCCCCGTGAAGATCTGGCCGAGGTATTCGAAGTACTGGATCATGATGGGCCGGTCGTAGCCGGCCTCATGGATTCTCACGGCGAGCTGGTCGGCCGGGAGACGGCCGCCGAGCGCGGCCGTGATCGGGTCGCCGGTGATCCTCATGAGGAAGAAGACCAGCGTGACGAGGATGAGGATGGTCGGGAAGATCAGCAGGAAGCGAATCACGAGATACGTCGCGAGCCCGCCGCCCGCCTTCTGTTTCGCAGCTGGGGCGGGTACGCCCGCGGCTTCTGGGGGAGTTTCGATCAGTGCAGTCATTGGGGGTGGTTCCTCCGCACGGCAGCGGCGGGATGCGGTGGCATCCCGCCGCTGCACTTGCTTTTGTGGTGCTGTTGCGGCTTTTGCCCGCTTCGGCTACTTGCTAATCACGCCGAGGCGGAACTTGAAGGACGGGTCGAGGGTCGTGTCGACGCCCTTGACGCTCGTGCCGACCACCGCGATCTGCGAGCCCTGGAGGAGCGGGAGCGTCGAGAGATCCTTCGCGACCGCGTCCTGGACCTGACCGAGCTGCTGCTCACGCGAGGACTTGTCCGGGTTCGTCGCTTCCTTGCCGATGAGGTCCGCCACCGTCGGGTTCGAGTAGTGGTTCTTGAGGAAGCTGTTCGCGGTGAAGAACGGCGTGAGGTAGTTGTCCGCGTCGGAGAAGTCCGGGAACCATCCGAGCTGGTACATCGGGTAGGCGTCCTTCGTGCGGTCCTTCGAGTAGGTGACCCACTCGGTGGACTGCAGGTTGACCTTGAACAGGCCCGCGGCCTCGAGCTGCTGCTTGACCATGGCGTACTCGTCACCCGAGGACGGGCCGTAGTGATCCGCGTTGTACTGCAGGTTGATCGTCACCGGCGTCTGGACGCCGGCGGCGGAAAGGGCCTGCTTCGCCTTGTCGGTGCTCGGCTTGCCGTTGCCGTCGCCGTACATCGACTTGAGCGGCGTCGTCGCGCCCGGGAAGCCGTTCGCAACGTACGAGAACAGCGGCGCGTACGTGCCCTTGTAGACCTGCGCCGCGATCGCGTCGCGGTCCACGAGATTGGCCATGGCCTGGCGGACGGCGAGCGACTTGGCCGGATCGGCGTTAGCCGTCTTCGCACCGTACGGCATGGTGTCGAAGTTGAACACGATGTAGCGGATCTCGCCACCCGGGCCCTTGAGGACCTTGACCTTCGAATCCTTCGCGAGGCTGTCCACGTCGGTCGCGGTCAGCGAGCGCCACGCGACGTCGATGTTGCCCTGCTGGACGTCCAGCTTGAGGTTGTTCGAGTTGGCGTAGTACTTGAGGTTGACCGTGTCCGTGGCCGCCTTGCCGAGGATGCCCTGGTAGTCCGGGTTGGCCTTGAACGAGACGAGCTGGTTCTTCTGGTACGTCGAGATCGTGTACTGGCCGGCGAACGCCTTCTTCGAGATGATGTCGTCGTCGTTCATCACCTTGTCGGCGGGGAAGACGTTGTGGTCCACGATCGGACCGGCCGGGCTCGAGAGCACCTGCGGGAACGTCTGGTCGTTGCCCTGCTTGAGATGGAAGACCACTGTCGAGGCGTCCGGGGCGTCAACGCTCTTGAGGTTGTCGAGCAGCGACGCGGGGCCGTTCGGGTCGTTGATCTTGAGCTGGCGATCGAAGGAGAACTTCACGTCCGCCGAGTCGAGCGCATCGCCGTTGGCCCACTTGAGGCCGCTCTTGAGCTTGACCGTGTAGTCCGTCGGCGAGGTGAACGAGGCCGACTGAGCGATGTCAGGCTGCGGATCGGCGCTGCCCGGCTTCGAGTTCAGCACGAACGGGTAGATCTGGTTCATGACCATGAAGGAGCCGTTGTCATAGGAGCCCGCGGGATCCAGGAACGTCACCTTGTCCGTCGTACCGACGGTGATCGGACCGCCGCCCGCGGAGCCGCTCTGCGCCGAGCCGCCACCGGACGGGCCGGTGCACGCTGTCAGCGCAAGCGCCGAGATGCCGAGGAGCGCGATTGCGCTCCGGACGGCTGACTTTTTTGCCATGGGGGATGACCTTCTGTCTCTTTTCGAGTTCTGGGCGGGCGCCGGCTTTGTGATTCAACGCACAGCCCGAGTGCACACAGCATTCAATCACGATTCAGCAGGCCTGAAAGCCTTGCTTGAGGAGATTGAAACTAAACCTTGACATTCCGAGGCGCGTGATGGGCCCCGCATGGGCGAAAACTCACCATGTGAAATGCCAAGGAAGGACGACGGCGGAAGTCACCCTCCGCCGTCGTCCTCCCTTCGGTGCGTCCCCTGGGTCGCGCGAAGACCGTCAGCCAACCGTCAGACCGCCGGGCGCGCGAGCGAGCGGGCTGCGTCGATCGTCGCCTGCCCCAGAACCCGGCTCCCCTGGTACAGCACCACGGTCTGCCCGGGTGCGACCCCGCGGAGGGGCGCCTCGAGCGTGACGACGAGCTCGGCGTCGTCAGCAGGAGCCCCCTCGGATGAGGCTCCCGGCGCAACGCGCGCCCTGGCCGGAAGTGCCTCGCCGTGCGCCCGGACCTGCGCCGCGCACGCGAACTCCTCCCCCGCCGCGGCCTCGGGCAGCGGCGGCCCGGCCCACGAAAGGCGTATGCCGCGGATCTCGTCGACCGCGAGGAGTTGCTCGGGGCCTACAACGACCGTGTTGTCCTTGGGCCGCACCTCGAGGACGAAACGCGGCTTGCCGTCCGCGGCCGGCCGGCCCAGCCGCAGGCCGCGGCGCTGCCCCACGGTGAACGCGTTGGCGCCCCCGTGCTCGCCGACCTTCTGGCCCGTCTCGTCGAGGATGTCCCCCTGCGTGAGCTCGATCTTGTCCGCGAGCCAACCGCGCGTATCGCCGTCGGAGATGAAGCAGATGTCGTGGCTGTCCGGCTTCTGTGCAACGGAAAGCCCCCGGCGTTCCGCCTCGGCGCGGACCTCGGCCTTCGACGGCGTGTCCGCGAGCGGGAAGAGGCAATGCTCAAGCTGCTCGCGAGTCAGGACGCCGAGCACGTAGGACTGGTCCTTGGCCCAATCGGCGGCGCGGTGGAGCTCGGGATTGCCGTCGGCGTCCCGGATGATCTTGGCGTAGTGGCCCGTGCAGACGGCGTCGAAGCCGAGCGCGAGGGCCTTCTCGAGGAGCGCGGCGAACTTGATCCGCTCGTTGCAGCGCATGCACGGATTCGGAGTGCGGCCCGCCGCATACTCGGCAACGAAGTCGTCCACGACGTCCGCTTTGAAGCGCTCCGAGAAGTCCCACACGTAGAACGGGATGCCCAGCTTGTCGCACGCGCGCCACGCGTCGTTCGAATCCTCGATCGTGCAGCAGCCGCGGCTGCCCGTGCGCAGGGTTCCGGGCATGCGGGACAGCGCAAGGTGGACCCCGACGACGTCGTGCCCCGCTTCGACGGCGCGGGCCGCGGCGACGGCGGAATCCACTCCCCCACTCATGGCTGCCAGAACTCGCACCGGTCTATTCTAGCGGCGGGCGGCCCCAAGGCCCGAGCCCGACCGCCGAGCCCGGCCGCCGAGGCCCGCCGCCGAGGCAGTGGTACGTCAGTGGTACGGCAGTGGTACAGCAGTGGTACGGCAACGATGCCGCGCGAGCGAAGGGATCCGATCATGGACGAACAGGGCATGGTCATTGCGGGCGGAGGGCTCGCCGCCGGGAGCGCCGCCAAGACGTTGAGGGCCGAAGGCTGGGATGGTCCCATCACGATCGTCGCGGCCGAGCACCGCGAGCCGTACCTCCGGCCGCCGCTTTCCAAGGAGTTCCTGCTCGGCAAGGCGCCCGAGGAGGAGCTCGCGGTGAATCCCGCCGGCTGGTACGCGGAGAATGGGGTCGACCTGCGGCTCGGGGAGACGGTTTCGCAGATCGTGCCGGCGTCGAAAGTCGTCAGGCTCGAGAGCGGGCCGCTCGTTCCGTACCGGGCGCTGCTTTTGGCGATGGGCGCACAGCCTCGCACGCTAGACATCCGGGGTTCGCAGCTCGAGGGCATCGTGTCGCTGCGGCGCTTCGAGGACTCCCTCGCCCTGCGCACGGAGCTCTCCCGCGGCGGGCGGCGGGTGGTGCTCATCGGCTCGGGCTGGATCGGCATGGAGGTCGCAGCCGCCGCGCGCACCTACGGGAACGAGGTCACGGTCGTGGGGCGCGAGCCGACGCCGCTCGGGCAGCTCGAGCCCGAGCTCGGCGACTACTTCCGCCGCGTGCACGAGGCCGAGGGGGTCCGCTTCCGGCTCGGCGAGCATCCCGTCGAGTTCAAGGCGACGGACGACGGCGAGTGCGTCTCCTGCGTCGTGACCAACACGGGCGAGCGGATGGCCGCCGACCTCGTGGTCGTGGCCGTTGGCGTGGTGCCCGACGTCGGGCTCGCGAAGGCGGCCGGACTCGTCGTGGGGAACGGGATCGTGGTCGACGCCTCGCTGCGCACCTCGGCCGCGGGCGTTTTCGCCGCGGGCGACGTCGCGAACTCACTCCAGCCGTTCACGGGCGACCACGTGCGCAGCGAGCACTGGTCGAACGCGCTCAACGGCGGAAAGGTCGCCGCGAAGTCCATGCTCGGCATCGACGCGGCGCTCAGCATCGCGCCCTACTTCTACACCGATCAGTTCGGGATCAGCCTCGAATACTCGGGGTATGGGCAGCGGGCGCGCGGGGCGAAGCTCGTGCTCCGCGGCTCGATCGAGACCGTGGCGGACGGGCTCGCAGGCTTCGTCGCGTTCTGGCTGCGCGACGGCGCGGTCGTCGCCGCCATGAACGTCAACACGCCGCGGTCGCAGAAGGCACTCAAGGCTCTCATTGCGTCCCGCGCGGTCGTGGACGAGGCAAGATTGTCCGACCCAAGCGTTCCCCTCGCCGAGCTGGTCCAAGAGGGATAGTCCCCGGGGACGCCGGGACACAGCGTCGAGGCTGTCCTATCGGCTGGAAGCTGTCCTTATGGTGCTCTCGTGCCCGGCCATGCCCGCGAGGCGAGCCTGCTGGAAGGCGCGGCCGATCACCGCGAGGAGGGCGTCGACGTCGTCCGCGGTGGACGACCAGCCGAGGCTGAAGCGCTGGGCCCCCCGCGCCTGGTCCTCGGTGAGGCCCATGGCGAGGAGCACGTGCGAGGGTCGCGGGACGCCCGCCGTGCACGCCGATCCCGTGGACGATTCGATGCCCATCATGTCCAGGAGGAACAGCAGAGAATCGCCTTCGCAGCCGGGGAACGTGAAGTGGGCGATGCCTGGGAGGCGGCACTCGGCGTCGGCGGGACCGCTGAGCCGCGCCTCGGGGACGGCGGCCAGGACGCCGTCGGCGAGGCGTTCGCGCAGCGCGGCCAGGCGTGGAGCCTCCTCGGGGAGGCGGCCGACGGCGTCCATCGCCGCGGTGGCGAAGGCGGCGGCTCCCGCGGCGTCGAGCGTTCCGGAACGGAGCCCCCGCTGCTGGCCGCCGCCGTGCTGGACGGGCGTGACGGCGGCATCGCGGCGGACGACCAGGGCGCCGACGCCCACGGGGGCGCCGATCTTGTGCCCGCTCACCCCGAGTGTCGCGAGGCCAGACGCCGCGAAGTCGATGGGGATGTGGCCGAACGCCTGGACGGCGTCCGAGTGGACGGGGATGCCATGTTGGGTGGCGGCCTCGACGATTTCCGGGATCGGCTGGATGGCGCCGACCTCGTTGTTCGCCCACATGACCGTCACGAGGGCCACCGTCTCGGGATCCCGCGCGAGCTCGGCACGGACGGCGTCCGCGCTTGTGACGCCGTCGGGATCGCACGGGAGCCACGCGACCTCGGCGCCCTCGTGCCGTTCGAGCCATTCGACCGCGTCCATGACTGCGTGATGTTCGACGCTCGAGCACAGGATCCGCGTGCGGCGCGGGTCGGCGTCGTGGCGGGCCCAGAACAGGCCCTTGACCGCGAGGTTGTCCGCCTCGGTCCCGCCCGACGTGAAGACGACCTCCGACGGGTGCGCGCCGAGCGCCGCGGCAAGCTTCTCCCGCGCGTCCTCAAGTGCCCGGCGGGCGCGCTGGCCCGAGGCGTGGAGCGACGACGGGTTGCCGCCCAGCGCCGCCTGCTCTGAGTAGGCGGCGAGCGCGTGCGGTGTCACGGGTGTCGTGGCGGCATGGTCGAGGTACACGGGCACCCTTCAACTGTAGGACGGGAGGGAACCCCGGGAGACCAGACCACTTGTCGGGAAGGATCTGGCCACTCATCGCGAAGGATCTGGCCACTCATCACGAAGGATCTGGCCACTCATCGGGTCGCCGGACGACTGGTCAGATCTCGCCGGACGACTGGTCAGATCTCGCCGGACGACTGGTCAGATCTCGCCGGACGACTGGTCAGATCTCGCCGGACGACTGGTCAGGTCTCGCCGGACGACTGGTCAGATTGTGCGGGGAACGATCCGCGCGCAGCATTCGCGCGCGCCGTCGGTAGGATCGATTGGCTCGACGCCGCGGTCCGTGTCAGCGCAGCCGACGAGCGCACCCTCGAGCAACGCCGCGCTCAGGGTGCACACGACCTCGCGATGATCGCGCGCCAGCCGGTGGAAGGGGCAATTCGCGAGCTCAATCGTGCCACCGTCCGCCACCGGCACGGGCGCGTAGCCAGTCGCGTCGAGCACGGCCTCAATGCTTCCGTGGTGCCGACCGAGCGCCTCACCGGCCGCGCGCCCCACCTCACGCAATGACTCGGCCACGGGGACGTCGTGGTTCATGGACCGTTCGGCGGCCTGGGCCATGAGCCTGCCCGCGAGCTCGTAGCTGCGCTCCGGCACCGACGCGACCACCTCGGTCATGGCGAGCGAGTAGAACTTGGAGGGTCGGCCCGTGCCCGGGCCTCCGGCTCCGGGCTTGGCAAACGTGACCGTGAGGATTCCCTCCTCGGCGAGCCGGTCGAGCTGGGCGGCCGCCGCCCCCCGCGTCAGGCCCGCGGCCGCCGCGACCTCGTCGCGCCCGACCGGCCGGCCGGCGGTTCGGACGAAGTCGAACAGCGCGCGGCGCGTCGGGTCGCCCAGTGACGCGACGGCGGAAACGCGACGGGACCACGCGGTGGTTGCCATGGGTCCAGTGTAAATCCAAAACCTTGATCCATTGTTTTAGATCTCGCTCGGGACTAAAATCAGAAGTACCAATTTTGGAGAGGAGTCCTGCTATGTCTTCCGCCTCGACCCACGGTGACGCCCGAGTTCCTGCCCGTCGCGCCGGTGCAGCCACCCTGAGCGGCGCCGGCCAGGCCTACGTGATGCTGCGCACCATCTTCACGGTCGCCCCGATCCTGTTCGGCCTCGACAAGTTCTTCAACTTCCTGACCTTCTGGCCCAACTACCTCGCGCCCGTCGCGACGAACGTCATCCCCGTGACGCCGCAGATGTTCATGTATGGAGTGGGCGTCATCGAGATCGTCGCGGGCGTGCTCGTGGCCGTCGTGCCCCGCTGGGGCTCCGCCATCGTTGCGCTGTGGCTCCTCGGGATCATCGTGAACCTCGTGGTCCTCGGTCACTTCTACGACGTCGCGCTGCGCGACTTCGGTCTCCTCGTGGCCGCCCTCGCGCTCAACCGGCTCGCCACGCGGAGAGCCTGAGGCGCGGGAGCGTCAGGGCCGGGAGCGTGAGGCGCGCCTGAGGGCCGCGGAGGAGGTCAGCGGCACCTGAAGGCCCGCGGAGGAGGCAGCCGGCGCCTCTTAGGATTGATCCATGACGCCGCCCATCCCCTCTCACTACGAGGTGCTCGGCGTCTCCGTCACCGCGACCGCCCAGGAGATCAAGGCCGCGTACCGCCGGGCCGCCCGAACCCATCACCCTGACCACGGCGGGGATCCCGCGGAGTTCCACCGCGTGACCCTCGCCTACGAGGTCCTCTCCGACCCCAAGCGGCGCGAGGCCTACGACCGCAGCTACTTTTCCTCCTCCCCACAGCGGGAGCCCGCCGGAAGCCCCTGGAGCCCGGGAGCCGGTGGGACGGACGACGGCGGGGCGCACCCGCCGTCGTCCGCGCGCCCCGGCGAGGGGGCACCAGGGTTCGACGCCTTTGGATTCTCTGCGCACCGCGGACCGGCAGCCGGTGGTCCCAACGCGGAGAGGCCCAGCGCGGGAAGGCCCGGCGCAGGGAGGCCCGGCGCAGGGAGGCCCGGCGCAGGAAGACCACAGCGCAACCTCGCCGCCGAGCCCGCGGTCTACGAGCCGCCCTTCAGGGACGGCGTCGTGCCGCTCATCCCGGCACAAACCGCCGCGCGGCGCGAACACGGCGAGCCGCGCCGCCGCGGGGTCTTCGGCGCGGCCGCCCGCATCCAGCGCGAGCAGCGCACGGCCGCCCTCATCCAGCGCCACATCCTCACCGAGATCCCCTCGGCACGCCTCCTCAACGGACTCCACTCCCCCGCCGGCGCGGGCGGGGGGACCTACATCGCGCACGCGGTGCTCGCGGGGTATCGGCTCGCCATCATCGACTCGATGCTCGTGCCGGTGGGGAACTACGCCTGGGACGGCGCCCAGCTCCTGCAGGGAGGTCGCGGCGCTGTCCCGCCGCTGGTGGGCGGGCAGGTCCGCCTGTTCCAGGAAGTGTTCCCCGAGCTCAACGTTCAGGGCTTCCTCCTCGCGCAGACGCCGGATTCGAGCCTCCACCAGCCGGTCATCGACGTGCACCGCAGCGTCTCCTCGGGGATCGAGCCCCTCAACGGCTCGAAGTTTGTCCGGGAGCTCAAGTTCTTTCTCGCGTCCGGGCCGCAGCCCAACGTTGTCTACATCCCGGCGCTCGCCCGGCTGCTCACAGGGCTGCACTGAGCGGGGCTGGCACGGCCTGCGACGAGAGATCCTTGCCAGCGCGGCCTGTCACTAGGCGGCCTGTCACTAGGATGGACTGCGTGTTTCGCATCCTCTTCTACGCCCCCGAAATCCCGGGCAACACGGGCAACGCCATCCGCCTCGCTGCGGTGACGGGCTCCGAGCTCCACCTCGTCGAACCACTCGGCTTCGATTTCGAGGACGCCAAGCTCCGCCGGGCTGGCCTCGACTACCACGACCTCGCCGTCGTGACCGTGCACAAGACGCTCGACGACGCCTTCGCGGCCCTCCTGCCCGCGCGCGTCTTCGCGTTCACGTCGCACGGGGACACGCCGTACGCCGAGATCGCCTACGGGCCAGGCGACGTCCTGTTCTTCGGCCCCGAATCGGTGGGCCTCCCCGCTGAGGTGCTCGCGGACCCCCGCGTCACGGCACGCGTCCGGCTGCCCATGGTCCCCGCGCGCCGCTCCCTCAACCTCGCGAACTCGGCCTCGATCGCCGTCTACGAGGCCTGGCGGCAGAACGGCTACGCGGGCGCGACGGTCTAGCCAGCGCAGCAGCTCTCCGGGGGCGCTGGGCTCAGAACCCCGCGATCGTCTCCCGTGCGTTGACGGCCACGACGTGGAACGCCTCGGCCGAGGTCCCCGCCGCGAGGCCCGCAGCGGCCGCCGTCGTCTCGAGCCGCGTCCGCACGTAGCGCTCGGTCGCCGCGATGTCCGGGTGCTGGCTCAGGTGCACGCGAATCGCCTCGAGCTTGGCCTCGACGTGAGACGTCACGTCGACGGCGTGGTTGATCCGCTCCTCCGGGGCCCCGTACAGCCACAGCCAGGGGACCCGGTACGCCTCGAGTCCGGAGTCCTCGAGCTCGGGGTACGCGTACGGGTTTTCCGCTGCGGGATACACCGCACGCGTCACGGCCTCGCCGCACGCGAGGTGGTCCGGGTGCGACATCTGGAGGCTCGTCCAGTTGCGCTCGGGGTGCATCGCGAGGACGACGCCGGGCCGGACCCTGCGGATGAGGCGCACCACCTCGCGCCGCACCTCGTGCGAGGGCTCGAGATACCCGTCACGGTACCCCAGGAAGTGCACCTCGCGGACGCCGACGCGCGCCGCTGCGGCGCGCTGCTCGTCCCGCCGCATCGCGACGATCTCACCGCGGTGCGACGGGTCGAAGCCGCCCGCATCGCCGTCGGTCATGATCGCGTAGTGGACGTCGGCGCCGGCCGCGACCCACGCGGCGATCGTGCCGGCCGCGCCGAAGTCCAGATCGTCTGGGTGCGCGCCGAAGGCGAGGACGGTCAAGGCCTCGTCCCGCGCGGCGATGCGTGCGGGATCTGGCACCCCCCGAAGGCTCTCGGCCACTAGCCTCGGCGCCTCTTGATCTCTTCGGTGGCCTGGGGCAGGACCTTGAACAGGTCGCCCACGACGCCGAAGTCCGCGATCTCGAACACCGGCGACTCGGGGTCGGAGTTCACGGCCACGATGACCTTCGAGGTCTGCATACCGGCCTTCTGCTGGATCGCGCCCGAGATGCCCGCCGAGATGTACAGGAGCGGCGACACGCGCTTGCCGGTCTGGCCCACCTGGAAGTCGTGGCTGATCCAGCCCGCGTCCGTCGCCGCGCGCGAGGCGCCCACGGCCGCGCCAAGCGCGTCGGCGAGCTCCTCGATGGGTGTGAAGTCGCCGTCCGTCCCGCGCCCTCCGGCGACGACGATGCTCGCCTCGGTCAGCTCCGGGCGGCCCGTCTTCGGGCGCTCGGCGCGGGCCGTGATCCGGGCGGCGTTCGCAAACGCGTCCCCAGGGACCTCGACCGCCTGGACGCTCGCGGCCGCGGGAGTCGCGGCCGGCGTGGCCTCGGCGGCGTTGGACTTGACCGCGAGCACCGCGATCTGGCTCGTGGCCCGTGCACGCACCTCGTACGAACCGGCGAGCACGGACTTGTGCGCGGTGCCGTCGGGCTCGAGCGCCACAACGTCCGTCACGACGCCCGCCGAGAGGCGCACGCCGAGGCGCGCGGCGATCTCCTTGCCCTCGAACGAGTTGTCGACGACGACTGCGGCCGGCTGGGCGGCCCCCGCGACGGCGGCGAGCCACGCGGCCTTCGGCGCCACAAGGTAGCCCGAGAGGTCGGTCGCGCCCGGCGTGTAGACGGCCTCGGCACCGTGCTCCGCGAGCTGGGCGATCGCGGCCTCGCTCGGCGCGTTCGCGACGGCCGCGGCGACCGGACCGAGGATGCGACCAGCTGAGAGCAGCTCGAGCTGGGACTTGCGCAGGCCCTCTGCAGGGACGACGTCGAGGTAGACGAGGACGGTGGATGCAGTCATGGTCTTCCTTCGCTAGATGAGCTTCTGGGCGGCCAGGAAGTCTACGAGCCGAACGCCCGCGTCACCCTCGTCCGTGATGATGGTGCCCGCGGTGCGCGGCGGGCGGGGATCGGCCTGCTCGACGGTCGTGAGCGAGCCCGCCGCGCCAACCTGGCCCGGCTCGAGCCCAAGGTCCGCGACGCCGAACGTCGCGATCTTCTTCTTCTTCGCGGCGAGGATGCCCTTGAAGTTCGGGTAGCGGGGCTCGTTGACCTGGTCGGTGACCGAGACGAGCGCGGGCAGCTCGGCCTCGACAGTGTCCGAGGTCGCGTCGCCATCGCGACGAATGACGGCGGTGCGGCCGTTGACCTCGAGGCTTGACGCGAACGTGAGCTGCGGGAGGGCGAGCCGCTCCGCGAGCTGGGCGGGGACGAGCGAGGTCTCGCCGTCGGTCGAGGCCATGCCTGTGAGCACGAGGTCCACGTCGCCGATCGCGCGGATCGCCGCGGCGAGCGCGAGCGACGTTGCCCACGCATCCGAGCCCGCGAGCGCGTCGTCGGTCACGTGGACGCCAGAGGACGCGCCGATCTGGAGGGCCTTCTTGAGGGCGTTCGAGGCATCGGGCGAGCCCATCGTGAGCGCGATCACCTGATTGCCGGCCTTCTCGCCGCCGCGCTCCTCGCTGAGCTGGAGGGCGGCCTCGAGGGCGTACTCGTCGAGCTCGGAGAGGATGCTCTCGGAGCGCTCGAGCGTCTTACCGGGACCAATGTGACGGTCGAATTGAGCGTCGGGCACGTGCTTGACGAGCACGACGATCTTGAGGGTATCTCCCACGGTTGAGGACCTTCCGTAGTCTTGCGTCGCCTGACGGCGCCAGAGCGGCCACGCCCGGCGCCGGGAATCCTAGCTAACCATATGACGAGCGCCCCGGGCGCGCCGCCCACCCCGCGGCTCGGAACGGTCGTGCCTCGTCATGCAAGGCCACGATTCGTCATGTGACGAGGGGGCTTCCCCGGAGACCGGGCCGCCCGCGGGCCCTCACACGGCTCCGCCCGCGGACCCTTCGGGAAGGTCCACGGGCGGAATCCGGACTCGGTTTGGGTTAGGAGGCCGCGCCGAGCGTCACATCGGTGCTCGCGCTCTGACCGTTCCGGGTGTACGTGACCTTGACGGTCGAACCCGGAGCCTGCTGGCGAACGGCGGCCGTGAGTTCGCTCGCATCGCCAATCGCGAAGTCGCCGAAGTGCGTGATGACATCGCCGGTCTTGAGCCCGGCCTTGTCCGCGGGCGAGCCGCTCGTCACCTGGGCGATCTGGGCGCCGACCGAGAACGAGGAGTTCGTGTCTCCGTTCGGGGCCGCAGGCTGGACAGACACGCCAAGCTGGGCGTGCTGGGCCTTGCCGCTCGAGATGATCTCCTGGCCGATCCGCACCGCGTAGTTCGCCGGGATGCTGAAGCCGACGCCGATGTTGCCGCTCTGGCTCGTGCTGTTCGAGCTGCTCCCGGTCGACGCGATCGCGACGTTGACGCCCACGAGCTCGCCCTTGCTGTTGACGAGTGCGCCGCCCGAGTTGCCCGGGTTGATCGCGGCGTCCGTCTGGATCACGTTGATGCTGATGGTGCTCTGGGTCTGGCCGCGCTGCGACTGGCCGCCGTTCGGCGGTGCGAACTGGAAGCCGCCGCTGCCGCCGCCCTGCTGAGAATCGGAGCCGCCGCCCTGCGGAGCCGCCGAGGAGGCCACCGAGATGGTCCGGTTGAGGGTCGAGACGATGCCGTCCGTCACCGTGCTGTCCAGGCCGAGCGGGGCGCCGATCGCGATGACGTTGTCGCCGACGTTGAGCTTGCTCGAGTCACCGACCGTGATGGGCGTCAGATTGGCACCCTTGACCTGCACGACCGCGAGGTCCGAAAGCGGATCCGTCCCAACGACGGTGGCCGAGTAGACGCTGCCATCGTTCGCGCGCACCTGGATGGTCGGGTTGGCCACGGAGCCGTCGAGCGTCACGACGTGCGTGTTCGTGAGAATGTGGCCCTGGTTGTCGAGGACCACGCCCGAGCCCGTGCCCGAGTTGCTGCCGGACGTGACCCCGATCGTCACGACGCTTGGCGAGGCCTTCGCGGCCGCGGCCGTCACCGCGTTGACGCTGTCCTGGTTGTTGACGATCACGGGGCTGTTCTGCGACTGGCTGACACTCGCGGAGCGCGGGGCGAGCAGCGAGTAGCCGCCAGCCGCGACCCCGCCGCCGATGAGGCCCGCGATGAGCATGCCGCCGATGAGCACACCGGTGCCCCAGCGCTTCGGCTCGCCGCGGCGCACCGAGGTCGGCGGGGCGAACGAGCTGCCGCCCTGGCCGGGTTGGCCGTACGGGCTCGGGCCGTGCTGGGCGCCGTATCCCTGGGGTGCCTGGCCGTAGGGCGACGGCGAGCCCGGCTGGCCGTAGGCCGCGGCCGGCCCATGCGGCCCGTACTGCGGGGGGCGTGACGGCTGCGCGGGCTGGGCAGCGTACTGCCCGTAGCGCGGCTGCTCCTGCGTGGGCTGCTGCTGGGTCGGCTGAGACTGCGTGGGCTGCTGCTGAGTGGGCTGAGACTGGTAATTCTGCGTGGACTGCTGGCCCTGCGATGCGGCGTGCGCTCCGGATCCGTGGAGCTGCTCGGTCGGCGAGGCGTCCGCGCCGTGCGCGGGCCCCTGAGGCGCACTCTGGGGAGCAACGGTAGGCCGCTCCGGCGTCGCGCCTCCCTGGGGCGCCTGTCCGCGGTCCTCGGCAGGGCTCTCTGGGGTTTCGCTCATGCTGCTCATCCTTTCGTGTCGATCACAACTATGGACCGCGATGCTGTGCGTCACGCATCTGTTGTCTGAAAGATTTCTGGAAGTCAGCCGAATGCCTCAACCGCCGCCAAAACGCCCAACGTTCGGGCGCCGTCGGCCGTTCGCCCTGTTCGCTGGGGGCGCACAGGGCGCGGTGGACCCGTGTCAAAACGGCCCCCTAGAATCGAAAGCGACATGCCACAGCGTCCCGCGGCGGTGGCTGGCGTTGGCTGGGACGCTCAAATGGGGGCACAGGCGTTCCGGGGGTTGTCCCCGGAGCCGAGCGAAGGGCTTTAAAGTGCGATCCACGCTGAAGACTCTCTTGATGGCTGTCGGTGCCTTGGCGCTCGTGCTGCTGCCGGCCGCCTCCCCGGCGTGGGCCACGGACCCCGTGAGCATCCCATCCGGCACTAACATCGTCGACCCGACCAATGCCCTCGGGAGCAAGAAGGGCGACGTCGAGAAGGCGATCACCGACCTGGTCTCCCAGCGCAAGGTCAATCTGTACGTCGTCATCGTCGACTCGTTCACGAACCCGTCCGACCGCACGGCGTGGGCCCAGGCCGTGGCCAAGAACAAGCAGATGGGGTCCTCGGACGTCCTCCTCGCGATCGCGACGTCTGGCGTCTACGAGGTCGCCGCAAGCTCCGCGAATACCAAGGTCTACCCCAAGATCGCCAACATCAAGCAGAACGCCGTGGTGCCCAACCTCGCGAACGGCAAGAAGGACTACGCCCAGGCTTCGATCGACACGGCGAGGGCCGTGGGCGACGCCGCCGGCGGCGGGAGCGGCAATGTGTCCTCGGGCGACGCGACCCCGTGGATCGTGGGCGGCGTCGTCGTCGCCGCAGGGGCGGCGGGTGCCTACGCGCTCTCGCGCCGACGTCGTCGGGCCATCACCCAGGCGGTCCCGGCCGACGGCTCCGCCTCGGATTCGCTCGCGGGCCTGAGCCTCGAGGAGCTGCGCAAGCGTGCGAGCGGGCTGCTCGTGCAGGCCGACGACGCCATCAAGTCCGGCGAGCAGGAGCTCGGCTTCGCGGAGGCCTCGTACGGTGCCGACGCCGTGGGCAACTTCTCCAAGGCCCTCGGCGGGGCGAAGTCGCAGCTGAGCGAATCGTTCAAGCTCCAGCAGCAGCTCGACGACCACATCCCGGACACCCCGCAGCAGCAGCGCGTGTGGCTCGGCGAAATCATCCAGCGCACCGAGGCCGCCATCCACTCCCTCGCGGACCAGAAGGCTGACTTCGACTCGCTGCGGGAACTCGAACGCAACGCGCCGTCCGCCCTCGACAACGTCGCCGGCGGCGTGCAACGGGCGACGGCGCGGCTCACCGGAGCCGAGCAGGCGCTCGCCGCGCTGCGGGACGAGTACGCGGAATCGGCGGTCAAGCAGGTCTCGGACAACATCGCGCAGGCAAAAGACCGGCTCGCCTTCGTCGAGTCCGCGTCCGGACAGGCCCGGCAGGCGCTCGCCCAGAACCAGACCGGACCCGCGGCGGTCTCCGTGCGGGCGGCGGAGGAAGCGCTGCACCAGAGCGGGGTCCTGCTCGACGCGATCGACAAGACGTCCGCGGCGCTGAGCTCCGCGAAGGAGAACCTCGGCTCGGCACTCGCCGAGACCGAGAACGACCTGGCCCAGGCCAAGGCCATGGCCCAGGGCGGCCAGAACGGCGAGCTTGCCGGGCCGATCGCGGGAGTCGAGGCCGCGCTCGCCCAGGCTCGCCAGGAGCTCTCGGCCGCGAAGATCGATCCGGTGGCCGTGCTCGCACGCGTCGAGAAGGCCCATCAGCAGCTCGACGCGGTGCTCACGGGCGTCCGGGACAAGGAGCAGCAGGCTCAGCGCGCCGCGGCGTCGCTCCAGCAGGCCATCCGGTCCGCCCAGGACGCTATCGGCGCGACGAGCGACTACATCGCGGCCCGCCGCGGCGGCGTTGGCACGGAGGCCCGCACGCGCCTCGCTGAGGCCCAGCGGAACCTCGACTACGCGCTCTCGATTGCGCAGAGCGATCCGACCTCGGCCCTCGCATACGCGGAGCAAGCCAACTCGCTCGCGCAGCAGGCGGCCCAGATCGCGCAGCAGGATGTCGACCAATTCGCAGGCTTCGGCGGCCGCTGGGGCGGGGGCGGCAACTTTGGCGGTGGCATCGGCGGCGCGATCCTGGGCGGCATCCTCATCGACAACATCCTCAACGGCGGCCGCCACCACGACGGCGACTCGTGGGGCGGCGGTGGCGGCTGGGGCGGCGGCGGAGATGGCGGCGGCTTCGGCGGTTGGGGTGGTGACGGCGGCGGGTTCGGCGGCGGCGACGGCGGCGGGTTTGGCGGCGACGGCGGAAGCTTCTGATCCATCAACATCGAATCAAGCAGCGCCGCGGCACCCGGCCGAGGCATAGAAAGGGAGCACCACACCATGGCAAAGCAGTCGATCTTCGGGCGCATCACGCAGTTGGCGAAGGCCAACATCAACGCGGTGCTCGACCAGGCGGAGGACCCCCAGAAGATGCTGGACCAGATGGTCCGCGACTACAGCAACAACATCTCGGAGGCCGAGTCCGCGATCGCGCAGACCATCGGCAACCTCCGGATGCTCCAGGACGACCACGCTGAGGACGTCAAGGCGGCGCAGGACTGGGGCAACAAGGCCCTCGCCGCATCGCGCAAGGCGGACGAGTTCCGGTCCGCCGGCAGCGCCGCCGATGCTCAGAAGTTCGACAACCTCGCCAAGGTCGCGATCCAGCGCCAGATGTCTTCGGAGAACGAGGCGAAGGCCGCCGAGCCGACCATCGCGGCGCAGAGCGAGGTCGTCGACCGGCTCAAGACCGGCCTCGACCAGATGAAGGGCAAGCTCAATGAGCTCACCTCGAAGCGCAACGAGCTCATAGCCCGCAGCCGCACCGCAGCCGCGCAGACCCAGGTCAACGACGCGCTCAAGAGCATCGACATCATGGACCCGACGAGCGAGGTGGGCCGCTTCGAGGAGAAGATCCGCCGCGAAGAGGCGCGCGTCCGCGGCCAGCAGGAGCTCGCGGCGAGCAGCCTCGACGCTCAGTTCAACCAGCTCGAGGACCTCGGGGAGCAGACCGAGGTCGAGGCGCGGCTCGCCGCCCTCAAGCAGGGCTCGGCCCCCGCGGCCCTCGCGGCGGGCAAGAGTGCGGCTCCCGCGGCCGGAGAGCTGCCCGTGGTCGACGAAGCCGACTTCGACAAGCTCTGAGGAATCACCGGGGCTGAGAAGCTCCCGCGCCAGGAACGCCGAAGACCCAGACCGACTCTCGTCGGTCTGGGTCTCCGCTGCGTGTTCCGCAGACCAATTCCTTGAACAGGCCTGCATGAATCTTTGGTTGCGGGGACAGGATTTGAACCTGCGACCTCTGGGTTATGAGCCCAGCGAGCTACCGAACTGCTCCACCCCGCGGCGCACTGACTACGTTACCAACCAGTGAACATCCAGCCAAATCGAGGGACCCGGCCAAGGGACCCGGCCAAGGGACCCGGCCAAGGGACCGGGCCCGAGGAACCGGGCGCCGGGACCCAGACACAGACACCGACCCAGACACAGACACAGACACAGACACAGAGAGGGTCTGCCAAGCCAACGGGCCCGCGGCCAGCCGGAGGATCGGCCGGCCGCGGGCCCTCGCGTGCCTATCGGCTCGGGACTACTTGCTCGGGCTCGCCGACGGGGTCGCACCCGACGACGCGGAACCCGTGGGGCTGGGCGTCGTCACGGACGTGCCCTGGTTCTGCGCCCCCGGGATCTTCGATTCGGCGGTGATGGCGCGCTGCACGGCGTCCGAGAGGCGCTTCTGGGCGTCGCCGTAGGCCGCGAAGTCGCCCTTGGAGAGCGCGGATTGGCTGTCTTGGAGGGCCTGTTTCGCGTCGCTCAGCGCCTGATTGAGCTGTGCCGTGGCGTCGCTCGGCGGTTGCGTTCCGGTGGACGGGGGTGGGGTGCCTCCGCCCGCCGTGCTGCCCGGCGAGGAGCCCGTGTCGCCGCCGAACAGGGCATTGAGGGCCGCGGGGAGGTTGGGCGCGAAGCCGACCTTGTCGCCGAACGCCACGAGTACACGTTGAAGCGTCGGGTACGACGTCGCGCCGGTCGACTGCACGTATACGGGCTGCACGTAGAGGAGGCCGCCGCCCACGGGCAGCGTCAGGAGATTGCCGCTTTGGACCTTTGACGCGCCCTGTCTCAGGAGGTTGAGCGACGTGGACACGCTTGGATCGGAGTCGAATTTCGACTGGACCTGGCCGGGACCGGGCACGGTCGTGTCCGTCGGAAGCCTCAAGAGCCGGAGCTTGCCGTATTCGGTGCCTTTGACGCCGGCCTTGTTTCCGGCGTCCGAGTCGGCCGCGAGGAAGCCGTACATGACGTCACGCGACTTGCCGGCCTCGACGGTCTGCGGGATGAAGCTTGACGTGAGCTGGAATGCCGGGGTCTTCTGGTCTGGCATCTGGAGCGACATGTAGTACGGCGGCTGCTTCGCCCCGCTCCCCTGCGTCGGGTCGGCTGGGACGCTCCACACGTCGTTGTTGTCATAGAAGCTCGCGGGATCCGTCACGTGGTACCGGGTCAGGAGCTCGCGCTGTGCCTTGAAGAGGTCCTCGGGGTAGCGCACGTGGCTCATGAGCTGGCCGGACATCTCGGAGAGTGGCTTGACGGTAGCGGGAAAGACCTTCTCCCACGTGCGGAGCACGGGGTCCTGATCGTCCCACGCATAGAGGCTCACGGAACCGTCGAACGCGTCGACCGTGGCCTTGACCGAGTTCCGGATGTAGTTGATGCTCGAGGCCGGCAGCGCGGCGTTGCGTCCCGTCCCGGTCTGAGAGTCAGTCGTCACCTGCTGGAGCTGCTGCTGCTGCGAGTACGGGAAGTACTGGCTCGTCGTGTAGCCTTCGACGATCCACTTCACCCGGCCGTCCACGATCGCCGGATACGCCGTGCCGTCGAGCGTGAGGTACGGCGCGACCTTCGCCACGCGGGTGCGCGGGTCGCGGTCGTACAGGATCTGCGACTTGTCGTTGACGCCGTCCGAGAAGAGAAGGTCCGTGCTCTGGAACTTGACCGCGTAGACGAGCCGGTTGAAGAGGTTGCCGACGTTCGGACCGCCGTTTCCGGTGTACGTGTAGAGCGTGTCGGACTGAGTGCCCTGGGGCTTGTCCTGCTCGCGCGGCTGGGCGCCGGTGGGGCCGCCCACGACCGAGTAGTCGGGCGAGTACTGGCCGAAGTAGATGCGCGGCTGGTACGTCTCCTCGGTGCCGAGCACACCGGTCGACGGGATGCCGGACTGCATGAACACGGGCTTGCCGTCCGTGGTCGCCTGGTTGCCGTACGCCGCAACCACGCCATAGCCGTGCGTGTACACGATGTGCGTGTTGTACCAGGACTGCTGGTTCTGGCTCAGGCCGCCGAGGTTGAGCTCGCGCACGGCGATCACGGTGTCCTGGACCTTGCTGTCCACCGCGTAGCGGTCCACGTTGAGCGCGGACGAGAACTGGTAGTACGGCCGGTACTGCTCGAGCTGCTGGAACGTCGAGGAGACCAGAGTCGGGTCGAAAAGCCGCACGCTCGCGGTGGTCTGGGCGTCCTGGGCGAGGGCCGACTGGCTCGCCGAGGTCGTCGCGTTGTATGGACTCACCTCGACCTTGTCGAGGCCATATGCCTCGCGTGTGTGGGAGATGTTGCGATCGATATAGGGACCCTCGAGCGTCTTCTCGGAGGGCGTGACCTGGAACTGCTGGATGACCCACGGGTAGATGCCGCCCGCGAAGATCCCCGTGATGACGAGCATCGCCGTGCCGATGAGCGGCAGGCGCCAG
Source organism: Sinomonas sp. P47F7 (assembly GCF_049332655.1). Classification (GTDB taxonomy): domain Bacteria; phylum Actinomycetota; class Actinomycetes; order Actinomycetales; family Micrococcaceae; genus Sinomonas. The sequence goes on from NZ_CP186327.1 coordinate 3,139,007, forward strand.
CGCCCGATCGCCGCGGCGATGAGGAACAGGATCGCAACGATCGTCGCCGCAATCGCGAGGATCGCCTTGGTCGGAATGACGGCGTTGACGTCCGTGTACATCGCGCCGGACCAGCGCGGGCCCGAGTTCTGCAGCGTCGAGTACCGGTCGAGCCAGAAGTTCACGGCGATCAGGAACAGGAGGACCGCACCGCTGATCGCGAGATGCAGATGCGCGGCGCGGGCCGTGTAGATGCCCCGCTCGCTGATCCGGATCGAGCCGTAGAGGTAGTGGGTCAGGAGGCCCGCGATACCCGCGATCACGACGACGCCGAGGAGGTAGCCCACGACCGTCCCAAGGAACGGGAGCGTGAACATGTAGAAGCCCATGTCGAGGCCGAACTGTGGATCGTTCTGGCCGAACGGGACCTGGTTGAAGAAGAGCACGACCTTCTGCCACTGGCTCGCGGCCGCCGCCCCCGCGAACAGCCCGAAGACAATGGGCACGCCCGCCATCACGACGCGTCGCACGGGCTCGAGCTGCGCTTGGTACCGGCTCAGCGCGTCCTGGGGGCCGCCGTCGGGCGCGTAGACCGGCCGCGCGCGGTAGGCGAGCTTGATCGCCGCGTACACCGAGACGCCCATCCCGAGCCCGCCCGCGATGAAGACGAGGCCTCGCGCGAGGTTCTGCGTGATGAAGACCTGGACGAAGCCGAGCTGCTGGTACCACAGGACGTCCGACCAGACCTGCGCGAAGAACACGAAGCCGACCACGAGAACGACGGCGATGATGATCGTCGGGATGAGGGGCCCGCGCCGCTTCCTCAGGGGACGCGGGCTGCTGCCTTCTGGACGGGCTGTCACGGTGACCTCTTCACTAGGTGGGCGCGATGCAGCGGGGGCACGCAGAGCACCCCGCCTAAGTCAAGCACGGACCGACCGGGTACGGAGTTCCCCCGGTTTCGCGCGGAGCGGTAACGATTCGGCGTCGGTGGTCCCTTCCGAGCGGGTCAGCTCTTGGTGCATTGGGGCAGCGACGCGGGATTGCCCCCCTGTGCGTAAGTTTCGACGGCCTTCCGCGCTGCGTCGAGCGTGTCGACGCGGACGACGGCGAGCCCATCCGGGATGTGCCCCACGACCTCGTTGCAGTTCCCGGCCGGGGCGAGGAAGAGGGTCACGCCGTGCGAGCGGGCACCCTTGAGCTTCTGGACGATGCCGCCGATCTCCCCCACCGTGCCGTCCGGGGAGATGGTGCCCGTCCCCGCGACCTGCTTGCCGTTCGTGAGATCGCCGGGCGTGAGCTTGTCGATGATTCCCAGCGCGAACATCATCCCGGCGCTCGGGCCGCCCACCTGGCTGAGCCCGAAGTCGACCTTGAACGGGAAGGAGAAGGCATACGTCACTGTGAAGCCGAGCAGGTAATGTCCCTGCCCCGCGTCGCGCGGCGTGATCGACACGGTGTGGGCCACGCCGGCCCGCTCGAAGCCGACGTCGATCGGCTTGCCCTGCGATGCGGCGACGAGCTTCTGGATCGACGCGAGCGAGTCGACGTGCTGCCCGGCGACGCTGACGATCGCGTCCTGGGACTCGAGCTTGCCCGACGAGGCTGAGTTGTCCACGAGCGTCGCGACCTTGATCTGTTGCGTGAACGGAATCGAGAGGTTCTTGAGCGCGGCCGCTGTGGCGTTGTCCTGCGAGTTCTGCATCTCCGTCGCGTTTTCCTGGCTCACCTGCTGCTTCGTGGTGCCCTTGGGGTACACGGCGTCGACCGGGGTGATCGTCTCCGACGGGTCGAGCGACGCGCGGACCAGGCCAAGCAGGCTCACGTCCGAGTTCGGCCCGCCCTCGACGTAGACCGTGGTGAGGTCGAGGTCCCCATGCGTGGGATACGTCTCGTGCCCCTGGATCGAGATGAGCTCCTTGCCGTTCTCCGACCCGAGCGTGTTGTAGACGGGGCCGGGCAGCTCGACGAGGTACGGGACCGGGACGGCCCACACGACCGCGCCAAGCGCGAGCGCCGCGGCGCCCGCCACGACGCCCACGATCCCCCGTCCGGCAGAAGGCGCCGGCCGCGCGCGCTGCGGCAGCCCGCCGTCGTCCGTTGGCGTGCCGCCCGCCGACGCCGGCGTGCCCTCGCTCGCGGAGTCGCCGTCCGTCGGGGTGACGCTGCTGCTCACGCGGCGCCTTTCCGCGGCGCGAAAGCCGCTGTGCTCGGGTATCTGTGCTCTCCAGCGTAGTATTCGCACAGCCCCCGTGCGCCCCCGCCGCGCCTTGCTGTGCCCACAGCGAAAGCCTCCGACGGCTCGAAGACAGCCGCGCTCCCGCGCGGTACCGTGAGGTTGACTGTTCCCACCAGTGATCGGCGGCATCATGACCACCCCGGACAAGCCTCACGGCAACGGCGAGGACCCTCAGGATCCCCTCGCCGAGCTCTTCGCCAAGCTCATGGGCGGCGAGGGCCTCGACGGAGTCGATCCGGCGGAGATCGCGAAGGCGGCAGGGCTTCCGAACGATCCCGCGATCCTTCAGCAGATGTTCGAGCAGGTCCAGTCGATGATGGCCTCGCCTGCCGGGGACGGGCCCGTCAACTGGGAGCTCGCCCACGAGCACGCGCGCCGCTCGGCCGCCATGACGTCAGATCCCTCCGTGTCCGCGGTCCAGAACCGCAGCGTCGACGAGGCGCTGCGCCTCGCGGAGCTGTGGCTCGACAACGTGACCGAGTTCCCGTCCACGGGACTCATCGGCCGCGGCTGGTCGCGCGCCGAGTGGATCGAGGCCACGATGGGCACGTGGCGAAGGCTCACCGAGCCGGTTGCGAACAGCGTCGCGACGGCCCTCTCGACCGCGATCAGCGAGCAGCTGCCCGAGGAGATGAAGGGCATGCTCGGCGGCGCGACGTCGATGCTGCAGAACATGGGCGGGGCGATCTTCGGCATGCAGCTCGGCGCGGCCATCGGCGCGCTGTCCGGCGAGGTCGTGAGCGCCTCCGACATCGGCGTCCCGCTCGTGGACCTCGAGATGGCGCTGCTCCCCGCGAACGTCGCCAAGTTCGGCGAGGGCCTCGGGCTTCCCGAGAACGACGTGCGGCTGTACCTCGCGGTGCGCGAGGCCGCGCATGCACGGCTCTTCATGCACGTTCCGTGGCTCCGCGGCCACCTGCTCGGCACCATCGAGGACTACGCGCGCGGCATCCACATCGACGTCTCGCGCATCGAAGAGCTCGCGCGCGAGGTGGACCCGCGGAACCCCGAATCGATCCAGGAGGCGCTCCAAGGCGGAGTCTTCATGCCCGAGCGGACCGCGCAGCAGGATGCGGCGCTCGCGAAGCTCGAGACCGCGCTCGCCCTCGTCGAGGGCTGGGTCGACGAGCTCACCGCCGCAGCGACCGACGGCGTCCTGCCGTCCGCGCCCGCGCTGCGCGAGGCCGTGCGGCGACGGCGGGCGACCGGCGGCCCGGCCGAGCACGCGTTCGCGTCCCTCGTGGGGCTTGAGCTGCGTCCGCGCCGGCTGCGCGATGCGGCCAAGCTGTGGGCCTCGCTCACGGAGGAACGCGGCGTGGCCGGTCGCGACGCGATCTGGCGGCACCCGGACCTCCTGCCCGCGGCCGAGGACCTCGACGATCCGACGGGCTTCAGCGCGCGCCGGTCCGCGGCCGAGGCGCAGGACACCGAGGTGGACGCCGCGCTCGAGAAGCTGCTCGCGGGCGGCTTCGACGCGCCCTCGGATGAAACCCCGAGCGAAGGCGGCGGGGAGCCGAAGAAGGGCCCGGAGGACGGCTCGAAGGACGACGGCGGGCTGGGATCGGCCTAGTCGATGTCCTCGACGACTTGGCCGTACGGCACCTTTTCGTCGAGATGGGCTTGAAGGACGTGGGGATCGACCACGACGCGCACGCCCATTTCGGCGTCCGCGGCTGACTGGAGCAGGACAGGGCGCACCGTCTCGATGAACTCCTCGTCGCGGCCCTCGAGGTACTTCTTGTAGCTTGCAGGAAGCTCGACCATGGCCAGATTCTAGGCTGCGCCCGTCCCGTCGTTAAGGCCCCGCGCCGTAGCGAACGAGACGCCCTCGAGGAACGCCTTCGCCTCGGCGACTCGCGGGTAGGCCGCCACGTGGGACCAGAACTCGGCCGTATGGCCGGCGACAAGCAGGTGCGCGAGTTCGTGGACGATCACGTAGTCGACGACCCACGACGGCATCCCTTCAAGCTGATGCGAGAGCCGAATGCTGCGATCCGACGGCGTGCATGAGCCCCAGCGCGAACTCTGGTTCGTGACCCAGCGGACGGACCCCGGCCGGGCGCGACCCCCGAGATATTGGGCCGAGAGCTCGAGCGCGCGCTCCATGAGTTCCGCGTCGCTGCGCCGCCCCGCCCGACGCGCGGAGCTTGACTCGAGGCGCTCAACCATGCGCCCCACCCAATGCTCCTCCTCGGCCTTCGTGAAGCGGGACGGGATAGCGACGACGGCGGTGCCGCCCTCCCAGAACGCGCTCACAGTCTTGCGTCGCCTCGCCGAGCGGCGCACCTCGATGGGAGGCCGCTCTGGGTTGCTCAAGCTTTCACTCCGCACCGCGCCCCTCCCCACGGGCTCTCTCCCCGCGTCACGACCCACCGCGTCAGGCGCCACGGAGCAGCTCCAGGACCGCGCCGCCGTAGCGTTCGAGCTTGGCCTTGCCCACCCCCGCGACCTTCGACAGATCCTCGAGGCTCGCCGGCTTCGCCTCCGCTATGGCCGTGAGCGTCGCGTCAGTGAAGACGACGAACGCGGGGACGTCGGCCTCGCGCGCCTGCTCGAGGCGCCACGCGCGAAGCGATTCGAACGTCGCCTCGTCGTAGGTCGGCGGGCAATCGTTGCACCGGCCCAGCTTCCGCTCCGCCCCGGTTTCGAGCACGGTGCCGCACACCCGGCACAGCGCGGGGCCCTTGTATTCGCGCCGGCGGCGGGACGAGCCGCCGCCGGCTGGCCCCGCCGTCGTCCGCAATGAACCCGGCCGCAGCCCGTCGAGGAAGCGCGACGGGCGGCGGTGGGCCCGCCCTCCCGGAGTGCGCGCCAGCGACCACGAGAGGTGCAGGAAGTGGCGAGCCCTCGTGATGCCCACGTAGAGCAGGCGGCGCTCCTCGTCGACCGTGACGGGGGTGTCCGCGAACGAGATCGGAACGAGGCCCTCGCTCAGGCCCACGAGAAAAACGGCGTCCCACTCGAGGCCCTTGGCCGCGTGGAGGGACGCGAGCGTGACCCCCTGGACAGCGGGGGCGTGCTGGGAGGTGGCCCGTTCCTGGAGCTCGAGCACGAAGTCGGCCATTCCGAAGTCCTCGCCTCGGCTCGCGGACAACTCGTCGGCGAGCGCCACGAGCGCCGATAGCGACTCCCACCGCTCGCGTGTGGCGCCGCTGCCGGCCGGGGCCACGTCGGCATAGCCAAGGGAGGACAAGACGTCCCGGACCGACTGCCCGAGCGCCACGCCGTCGGGCTGGGCGCGCGCGGCGGTGCGGAGTTGGAGGATCGCGTCCCGCACTTCGCGCCGGTTGAAGAAGCGTTCCCCGCCTCGCAGCTGGTAGCCGATGCCCGCAGCGCTCAGCGCCTGCTCGAACGCCTCGGACTGGCCGTTCGTGCGGAACAGGACGGCGACGTCCTTGGGCTCGGTGCCGGCCGCGACAAGCTCGCCGATGCGCTTGGCGACGGTGGCGGCCTCGGCCTCGTCGTCCGCGCACTCCGTGAACTCCGGCTCAGGGCCCTGCGGCCGCTGGGCGACGAGCTGAAGCGGCTCGGCCCATAGTCGATCCGCCGCGGGTCCGCCGTTGCGCCGGGAGCCGAGGAGCCGGTTGGCGAGCTGGACCACCTGGGGCGTGGAACGATAGTCGCGCACGAGCTTCACGAGGGTGGCCTCGGGGTAGCGCTTCCCGAACTCGAGGAGGTGCGCCGACGTCGCGCCGGTGAACGAGTAGATGGTCTGGCTCGCGTCGCCCACAACGCAGAGCTCGTCGCGGCCGCCGAGCCACAGCTCGAGCAGCCGCTGCTGGAGCGGCGAAACGTCCTGGTACTCGTCGACGACGAAGTGCCGGTACTGCTCGCGGACCTGGGCGGCGACCTTCTGATCCTCCTGGAGGATACCGACCGTGATGAGCAGGACGTCCTCGAAATCGATGAGGTTCCGGTCCACCTTGACGTCCTCGTACGCCTGGAACAGCCTCGCGACCGTGGGCGGCTGAAGGCCGCCTGGCTCCCCGCGGCCCGCCGCGCCCTCGAGGTATGTCGAGGGCGTGAGCATCGAGACTTTGGCCCACTCGAGTTCGGACGCGAGGTCGCGGATCGCCGCGCGGTCAACCGTGAGGCGCAGCCGCCGGGCCGACTCCGCAATGGCCTGCGCCTTGTGCTCGAGGAGTCCCGGGAGCTGACCGCCCACGGCCTGGGGCCAGAAGTACTGGAGCTGGCGCAGGGCCGCGGCGTGGAACGTCCGGGCCTGCACTCCCCCGGCCCCGAGGTCGCGGAGGCGGCTGCGCATCTCCGCGGCGGCCCTGGCGGTGAACGTCACGGCAAGCAGTCGTTGCGGCTGGAAGGCGCCCGTCTGCACGCCGTACGCGATGCGATGAGTGATCGCGCGGGTCTTGCCCGTTCCGGCGCCCGCGAGCACGCACAGCGGGCCCTGAAGCGTGGTCGCGACCGCGCGTTGTTCGTCGTCGAGACCGCCGAGGAGCCGCTCCTCGAGGGACGGCGCTTCGCCCGCCATCAACGCACCGCGGCCGCGGCAGGCTCGGCGATCGGCCCACCGTTCCAGTGCTCGATGAGGGCGCGCGAGATCGACGCCGTGCTCGGAAGCGTGACCTCTCCGGACGCGACGGCCGACTGGAGCTCCTCGCGGTCGAACCAGCGAGCCCGCACCACCTCCTGGCCGTCCGGCCGCGCCACCGTGTCCTCGGTGCGCGCTGTGAAGCCGAGCATGAGCGACGCCGGGAACGGCCACGGCTGCGAGCCAAGATACTGGCATTCCGTGACCCGCACGCCTACCTCCTCGGCGATCTCGCGCACGACCGCCTGCTCAAGCGACTCGCCCGGCTCGACGAAGCCCGCGAGGGTGGAGAACATCGTAGGGCGCATGCGCGCGCCACGGCCCAGCAGCACGCGTCCGTCAGGCCCGACCACGGTGACGATGATCGCCGGGTCGGTGCGTGGGAAGTGCTCAGAGGCGTCCACGGGGCACACGCGCACCCAGCCGCTCATGACGACGTTGGTCGCCGCGCCGCAACGAGGGCAGCGGGGATGCGTCTCATGCCAGTTCGCGATCGCGTTGGCCTCGAGCACGACGCCCGCCTCGAACGGGTCCATCGACGGACCCACCTCGCGGAATCCCGACCAGTGGGTGCCCGAGGGCAGGAGCCCCGCCCCGGGGCCCGCGGGCTCGGACATGACGCCGGCCACCGGCTCGACGGGCTCGGGGAGGACGACGAGGACAACGTCGGAGCCTGCTGCGTACGCCAGCCCCCCGCTTGCCCCGGTGGACCAGCTTGCCCCGGCGGACCCGCCGCCGATTCGCGCAGCACCCTCGGGAACGCGGCCAAGATAGACGACGAGCCCGCTGAGCCACTCCGCCGGGAGCTCGGCCGCCGGCAGCACGACGAGCCCCTCCCCCGCCATCGCGGCCCGGCGCTGGGAGAGCAGGACGGCAAGGGTCCCCTGGTTGCGGAGGACGCCCGGAAGGAACGAGGCGTCGGCGCGTTCCTCGTTCCGCCGGTCCAGGGCGGCCGGCTGGACGGGCAGCAGATCCCGCGAGAGCACGCCTGCAGCTGGGCCGGTCCCGTTGCCCCGAACGCCCCCGGACAGGCCCCCGCCGTGGGGCTCGAGGGGGGCGTGAGCGGGCGGGTTGTCGCGCGCGGTGTCGCGATCGGGGACTGAGGTCATAGTCCTACCGTACTGAGCCGCACCGACAGTCGCATGCGCGGGCCTCCCGATGTGGACAGCTCGGGTGTGAGGACACGCCGCGCGGGGCCGTGATCCGCCCGCCCATGCGGGCTACCGTGGGCAAGGTGAGACGTACCCCCATGGAGCTAGCCGCCCTGGCGACCGCCGCGGTGCCCGGGCTCGAGCCCGTCGCGGTCGGGTCGTCGCCCGACGACGCGACGGACTTCGATTCGGCCCTCATCCGGGGTGCCGATGGACGCAGCTGGCGCGTACGCTCCCCGCGTGGCACGGAGGCCAGCGCCCGCCTCGAGACCGAGGTGCTCGTACTGCGGGCGTTCGGGCCGGCCGTCCGCGCCGAGTTGCCGTTCCAGCTGCCCGCCGTCGCAGGCACCGTGCGCATGGACGGCCTCACGTCGTGCGTCTACACGCATCTTGCCGGTTCGATTCGTGAGCTCGGCGATCTGGCCCACGGGGGCCCGAGGCTTGTCCGCGACATCGGCAGCGCGCTCGCCGCGGTTCACGCCCTCCCGCACTCGCTCGTCGACGGGGCCGACCTTCCCGCGTACTCCGCAAACGAGTTCCGCCAGCGCCGCCTCAACGAGCTCGATCAGGCCGCCACGACAGGCAAGATCCCGCCCGTGCTGCTGCGACGGTGGGAGAACGCGCTCGAGGACGTGAGCATGTGGCGGTTCAACCCGACCGTGGTCCACGGAGATCTGCACGAGGACAATCTCCTCGTCGACGACGGGCGCATCACGGCCGTGACAGGTTGGACCGATCTTCGGGTCGGGGACCCGGCCGACGATATCGCGTGGCTCGTGGCCTCGAACGAGCCCGAGTTTGTGGACGCCGTGGTCGCCGCGTACCACGAGGCGCGCGAGGAGCCGGTGGACCCCCACCTCCTGCGCCGCGCCGCTCTCGCGGCGGAGTTCGCGCTCGCCCAGTACCTCGTCAAGGCCTTGGCCCTCGGCGATCGGGGCGCCGCGGCTGACGGAGAAGACATGCTCTCGCAGCTCGCCTCCGACATCGAGGCGCAGGACGCCGCCGATGCCGCCGAGCGCGAAGAGGCGGCCCGCGAGGCAGAGGCACGGCAGGCGGCCGCCCGCGCGGCGGCACAGCAACTCGATACCCCGACCGCCGCGACGCCGATCGTGCCCCAGCCTGCGCGCGCGCCCGGCCAGCCCATGGTGCCGGCGCCGCCGGCTCAGGCGCCCTCACGAGCCCGGCCGACAGAATCTGAGCAGCCCACCGCGCCGAGCGAGCCACTCGCGCCCTCCAGGCCCGTCGCTCCGCGGCCCATCGTGCCGGTTCAGCCACACGAGGCCGAGCCGCCCACCGACGCCATCCCGGTCATCGGAGTGCTGCGCGGCGACTCGTACCAGGGGTAGTCACTCGGGGACAGGGGGAAGTCACTCGAGCGCGTTCGCGATGAGCCGTTCGAGCTCCGCCTCCCCCGCGAGCCGTTCGGGCCGAACGATGCGCCCGTCCGCGAGGTAGAAAAAGGCTGCCGTGACCTGACTCAAGGGCACCCCGTGAAGTCGCGACCACGCGAGCCGATAGACCGCGAGCTGGACCGCGCGCGGTTGGGCCTCGCGTCCGCTCGGGGCGCGGCCCGTCTTCCAGTCGACGAGGTCCCAGGTCCCGTCTGCGTCGCGGAAGACGGCGTCGATGCGTCCGCGGACGACGACGGGCCCCACCCGGGTCTCGATTGGCACCTCGATGAACGCGGGGTTCCGATTGGCCCACCCCGAGGCCCGAAACACATCGACGAACGACTGCAGCTCGTACGCCTCATCCACGAATTCGTCGGCATGATCAAGCCCCTCAAGATCGAGCATGGCGCTCTGGGCGTAGTACTCCTCGACCCACGCGTGGAAGGCGGTGCCCCGGCGCGCCGACACTCCCGGACGGCGCGGGACGGGGCGTCGAAGCTGACGCACCACGGCTCCAGCGTCTTCGCCGAGCGCCACCAAAGTCGAGGCGGAGACGTGTTGAGGCAGCCTGACCCCGGAGCCGTCCTCGGCCTGGGAGCGCTCGGCGAAAAGCAGATCCGCCTCGCGTGCCCACGCGGCAGCGCGCGGCGAGGGTGCGCTTGGCGGCACAGGTTCTTTCGGCACATCAGCCGCGTTATTCGGCACAGCCGCGTTATTCGGCAGAGCCGCGTTCGATGGCGCAGCCCCGTTCGATGGCACAGCCCCGTTCGATGGCGCAGCCCCGTTCGGCAGGGCGTCGCCCATGGGGCCTTCGGACTGATCAATCGCGGCGAGCACGGCAGCGGCGGCCCGCTCGAGGGGCTCTCGCCGCCCGCGGGTGAGGCTCCTCCGGCGTCCTGTCGCCGCGTCGAGCGGTCCCTCGAGCGGGTCGTAGGGCCACACGGAGGCCTCGGGCTCGGCGTGCAGCGGATTCTCGTCGGGCAACTCGCTGTCCTCGACCCAAGCCGCCACCTCGAAGCCCTGTTCTGCCGAGGCCTCCCGGAGCTCCGCGAGGAAAGGCGAGGAAAGCATCGGCTTGGCGCGGCTCGCCGACCAAGCGGAGCCGGTCGCGATGAGCAGCTCCTTCGCGCGCGTGAAGGCCACGTACGCAAGGCGCCGCTCCTCGCGCTCGGCGTGAGCGTCGGCGTCGTCCGAAAAAGCCCGTTCGGCGTCGACCCAGCTCTTCTGATCGGGCTGGTCGGTGTCCCATTGCGGCAGCTCGCGGCGATCGCCGCGCAGGGGCCACGGAAGCGCCGACGAGCCGCTCGTCCACCGATCGTTGCCGCCGCTGGGGAAGGCACCCTGGTTGAGCCCGGCGACGACCACAGCGTCCCATTCGAGACCCTTCGAGGCGTGCACCGTGAGCAGCTGGACCGCCCCAGGGATCGGCTCGCTCGGCGCCATGTCGAGGCCGGATTCCTCCTGGGCGGCGGCGTCGAGCCACGAGAGGAACGCCAAGAGTTCGGACGAGGTGGACTGCGCAAGGAACGAGGCGGCGGCCTCCTGGAACGCGTCGAGATTCCGCCGAGCCTGGTGGACTGAGGCGCCGGGGCGGGCCGCGAGCTCGATATCGAGCAGGAGCGACCGCTCGACGTGCGCGATGAGCGTGCCGAGCTCGTCCGAGCTGAGGGCTCGGAGCGTGCGGAGCTCGTTGCGCAGCCTGGCCAGGCGTAACAGTCCTTCCGGGCTGATCGACCGGCCCGCCCCTGAAACCCATTCGGGGCCCGGCAGGCGGTCGATCGCCTCGACGAGGCTCGCGGCATCGGCGAGGTCGCCCTCGACGACCGCCTCGTCTGCCTTCCCCGGAGCGTCGAGATCCTGCTCGGCGGGCCGCGCCGCCTGGGCGCGACGGACTGCGAGGTGTCTCGACCAGTCCGCGAGGCCCATGAGATCCGCCGGACCGAGCCGCCAGCGCGCGCCGGTCATGAGGCGCATGAGCGCGTCCGACCGGCCAGGATCCGCGATGACGCGCAGCGTGCTCACGACGTCGATGACTTCCGGTGTGTCGAGGAGTCCCCCCAGGCCCACGACCTCGTATGGCACTCCGCGGAGCTCGAGCTCGCGTCGCACGGAGGCGAACTGCGCGCGCTTGCAGCACAGGACCGCCATCGTAGGCCGATCCGGCTCGACGCCCGCCCTCCTGGTGGGTCTGGGGCCCGCGTCGTGACCCAGGGCGACGCCACGCGAGGACGCGAACGCCACGAGCTCGTCCCCGATGGCCCGGGCCTCCTCAAGCTCATCGGTGAAGCGACCAAGCACGACCCGTCCGCCCTGCGCCGCGGGGCTCGGCTCGAGCGTCCGCACGTCCGCGCGGGCCGCGCCCTGCGCGTACGGGGCGGTGTGGCGCAAGGGTTCCGACGCGATGTTCGCGGTCGCGAGCACGGAAACGCTGTTGCGCCACGCCGTCGTCAGGTGGCTCACGGCGGCGCGGGCCCTGCCGCCGTCCGAGAGGATTCGTGGGAAGGTCGCCGGGAACGTCGCGAGCTGGCCGGCCGAGGCGCCGCGGAAGCCGTAGATCGACTGGTTGGGATCGCCGACCGCCATTACGGAGTGGCCGCCTCCGAACAACTGCGAGAACAGCACGGTCTGCGCGTGGGAGGTGTCCTGGAACTCGTCGAGGAGCACCGCACGGTATTGCGATCTCAAGAGCCTTCCGGCCTCGGGCACGTCGCGCGCGATGCGGGCTGCGAGGGCCACGAGGTCACCGTACTCGAGCGCCCCGCGCCGCCGCTTGGCCTCGGCGAAGCGGGCGACGAGCCCGGCGACCGCGCGCCGGGAGCGAAGCCCCGCGAGCAGCTTGGCGGCCACGGCCGCGGGACCGCGACCGTTGCCCACAACGAGCGGAAGGGCTGCGAGCCGGGTTTCTTCCGTTGTGAGCCACGTTTCGACGTCGACGGGGTCCTGGAGGTGCTCGGCGCATTCGGACGCGAGCATCATGACGGCGCCCACGAGCGTGCTCTTGGCCGGGAAGCCCTGCCAAATCTCGCCGTCGTAAGCCTCGACGACGGTGGCGGCGAGCTGCCAAGACTGTGCCGCGCCGAGCAGCACGGCGTCCCGCTCGACGCCGATCCGGAGCCCGTGGTCCTGGACGATCGCGTTGGCGAACGAGTGATACGTCGAGACCGTTGGGTCCATTGCCTCAGGGTCCAGGACGCCGTCGGCAAGGTCGAGTCCGTGCTTCCGGGCCGCGCGTGTGAGCTTCGCGAGCTGGGCCCGGATCCGCGCCGACAGCTCTCCCGCGGCCTTACGGGTGAACGTCACGCCGAGGATTTCGTCGGGGCGGACCCAGCCGTTGGCAACGAGCCACACGACGCGTTCAGCCATCGTGGCCGTCTTGCCGGATCCCGCGCCGGCCACGACGAGCCGGGGCTCGAGCGGCGACGAGATGATCTCGGACTGCTGCGCCGTCGGGCGGTGCTGGCCAAGCAGCTCGGCGAGCGCCTCGGGCGTGAATCGCGGCGCGGGGAGCCCGCCCTCGGCTGGGCCGGCTGGCGCGTCGAGCGCGCTGTCGATATCGATCGTCATTCCGTCACCTGCCGTCCGCGCGAGCACAACGGGCAGATGTCCGGGAGCCGGCAGCCGCCCGCGAAGCCTGCGCCGGGCTCGTGCCGCGCCTCGAATTCGTGCCCCGACATGGCCTCCGCCGCTCGCTCAACGAGATCGAACGCCCAAGCGGCGTCCTCGAGCGCTGGCTGCTGCTGCACCGTCACGTTCTTCGCGGCGTCGCCGAGCTGCACGAGTTCTGCTCCCCCGGGCACGAGCCGGCTGGCGGGCCGTTCTGGTTGGACGTCCTGCGCGGCGGGGACTTCGGTGGCAGCCTCCGCGAAGGCGCCTGCCGTGAAGGCCCCGGCCGCGATGGCCACCTGATAGGCGGCGAGCTGCCCGTGACGCGGAACGTCGGCTGACCTCGGCTTGCTCTTGCCGGTCTTGAGGTCCACGACCACGAGGCGCCCGTCGGCGTCGCGTTCAAGGCGGTCGACCTGGCCGCGGATCACGGTTCGCCGCGCGATCTCCCCCGAGCCGACGCCATCAAGGTTCGCCTCGAAATCCGCCTCGACGCCGATGAGCTCACGCCGCGTTCCGCGGACGTACTGGGCGAGCTTGCCCAGCATGGCCGTGGCCCGCTCATGCTCGCGCCGACCCTCCCACGTGTCGGGCTGGCCGAGGCTCGACCACCTCCGTTCGAGCTCCGCGAGGAGCTCCTCCGCAGTGCCCCGCGGCTTCTCCTGGGCGATTGCGTGCACGAGGGTGCCGAGGCTCCGCGCGAAGTCGGTCGCGGCCTCCCCGCCGGCCGCCGAGACGAACCAGTCGAGCGGATTCTTGACGGCGGTCTCGACCCGCGAGGGCGAGACGTACACGGTCTGCTCGGGCGGCACGACGGGTCCGGTGCTGGTGAGGGGCACGAGGCCATACCAGTCATCCGGGTGTGCCCCAGGGGCCTCGGCCCGCACGAGCCGCGCGAGGAGCTCGACGGCCGCCTCGGCGTCGCGCCCGCCGTCCTCCGCCGCCTGCCGGAGCTCGGCGACGAGGGGCCTGAGCCCGAGAGTCCGCGGGACGTCGGTGTACGGCCGGACGGCCGTGCCCTCAGGCAACGGATCGACGAGGTCGAGGAACGCGGATGGCAGGTGATCCTCGGAGCGGACGCCCGTGCACACGAGCCTCCCGCGCGTCCGCGAAACGACCGCGGAGAACATGCGCAGCTCGTCGTAACGGATGTCCTTGAGGCGTGCCCGAGGACTCACGAGCATCGCGTCGACCGCGCCGATCTCGAGGCAGTCGGTGAACATGGTGCTTCCGAGCAGCTCGCCGCGCAGCCGATTGTTGGGCCACACGCCGTCTTGGAGCCCCGCGACGAACACGAGCTCAAATTCGCGGCCGGCGGCGCTTGCCGGCGTGAGAAGCTCGACGGCGCACTCCGCCTGGGCGCGCGGCGCGAGCGTGTCCATCGGGATCTCCTGCTCGACCAGATAGTCGAGAAACTGGCCCGGCGAGGCCCCAGGCAGCCGGTCGACGTAGCGTTCGGCGGTGTGGAAGAGAGCCATGAGAGCGTCGAGATCGCGGTCGGCCCGGAGGCCAATGGGCCCACCGGCGAGAGCGAGGCCATACCACCGCTTTGACAGTCCCGCGGCGTCCCACAACGCCCACAGGACCGTCTCCGCCGTCGCTCCCGGCTCAGCGACAGCCGAGCGTCCGCGCTCGAGCATGCGCGCCACTCGACGGGCCGCCTGCGCCTCCGTGCCGAGCTCGGCGAGTGCCCCGGGATCCTCGAGTGACTCGACGAGAAGCGCATCACTTGCCCGGCCACGCCCAGCCGACAGCTCGAGCTGACGCAACGACTGCCGCAGCCGGCGCAGCTCAAGGGCAGAGGCGCCGCCGATGCGCGAGCCCAAGAGCTCGACGGCGGTCTCGGGGGTGAGCTCGCTCGAATCGAGGACAATGCGGTAGGCGGTGAGGAGGGGCCGGACCGCGGCCTCGTCCCGGACGGCGGTCTCCGCGACCGGAACCTTGATCGGGACGCCCTGCGACGCGAGGAAACGCTGAGCCTGGGCGAGCTTCGCCCCGGACCGGACCATGACGGCCATGTCCCCGTAGCCGATCCCGCCCAGGAGGTGGGCGTCCTGGATGCGATGAGCGAGATAGCGCAGCTCATGCATCGGCGAGTGCAGCACGTGCGCCTCAACGGAACTCGATGGGTCCACGAGGGTCTCGTGCTCGAGCTGCCGCGCCGCCTGCCCCCCAGGCACGGCCGAGATGCGCGCAGCGACGTTCCGCCACGCCTCCGCGATGGCCGGCGGCATGCGGTGGGAGGTCGCGAGCGAGTATTCGGTGAGGCTGCCGAGTAGGTCCGGGAGCCGGGCGACGAGCTCGGGACGCGCGCCACGGAACCCCTGGACCACGACGTCGGGAGCCGCGGAGGCGATCACGTCGCGACCGCGCCCGAGGACCGACAGGAGCTCGAGCACTGCGGGATTTGCCTCCTGGACGTCGTCGACGACGAGGAGCTCGAGCCGCGCGCGCTCAGCATCGAGCAACGCCGGGTCGTCGAGGAGGATCTGGCGGGCCGCCGTGATGATGCCCGCGGGATCGAACGCCTCCGGCATCCGGAGCTCCAGGACGTCGCGGTACTCGCGGTAGAGCGCCGCGGCCGCCACCCATTCGGGCCGCTCGGTCCGCCGCCCGAGCTCGGCGAGCTCTCGCGCCGTCATGCCGTACTCGGTGACCCGGTCGAAGAGCTCGCGGACCTCCTGCCGAAAGCCTCGCGTGGTCAAGGCCGCGTCGAGCCCGCGCGGCCACGCCGGGCCGCGGCCCATGGCTCGGTGTCCCTCGAGGAGCTCCTTGACGATGAGGTCTTGCTCCGCGCCCGAGAGCAGTCGCGGGGTCCTCGGAAGCCAGTCGAGGAGGCCCTCGGCCCGTGCGCGCCGGATGAGGTCGAACGCGTACGACTGCCAGGTTCGTGCAGGCGGCGCGCTCAAGCTGCGGTCCAGGCGCGCGGTGAAGCCGTCCCGTAGGCGCGCGGACGCGGCCCGGGACGGGGCGAGGAGGAGGACGCGCGCCGGGTCGACGCCGTCGCGCTCTACGCGCACGGCCGCGGCCTCGACGAGGAGAGTGCTCTTCCCCGTCCCGGGCGCTCCCCACACGAGGACGGGGCCGACGCCCTGACGGAGGTCAAGGACCGGCCGCTGGTCCGGCGAGGGCCGCCAGCCTGCCGACAATGAGCTCGGAACCGGTGGCAGGAGGCGCAGCGCGGGAGCGGCCTCTCCGGGATGGGTCGGCGCGGCGGAAACGGTCATGGTTGCATCCCATCACCGGGGTCCGACATTCTTGCGCGCCGCCCGTGGCGCCTCTCCCAGAGCGCCTCGGCGACGACGTCGACGGCGTCGAGTTCGCCGTCGTCGGGCGCCCATCTGGCGCGCGGCATGTCGACTCTCCAGGCACCCTCGCCGGGCTTCCCGCGCAAGGGCGTGCCCTCCTCGAGATAATGCGCCAGCGCCTCTCGCTCATGCCCCTCGATCGGGCCGCCGCTCGCCTTGGTGACCCTCCACCACGGAACGTGGCCGCCATGGTGCGACATCACCGATCCGACCTGCCGCGGGCCGCCAGCGCCAAGGAGCTCCGCCACGTCGCCGTAGGCGAGAACGCACCCCGGAGGGACGAGCTCGACGACCGACAGAACCGCCTCGACGAACTCATCCCGCATGCACCCCAGCCTAGGCCGCGGACCCCGCGCTGCCCGTGAGGCGTGCGGGTGAGGCGTCGGGCCAGGGTCAGCGGGCCAGGGTCAGCGGGCCAGGGTCAGCGGGCCAGGTTCAGCCCGTGGTTGCGCCCCGCGCCTCCGTCGCGGGGAGGCCGAGGATCCGGGCGACGAGCCGGTCGAATTGGTCCGTCGGAAGCCACCGGGCCGCCGCTGCGGTGACCTTCGCATCGCGGCCCACGAGATAGCGAGGGCGCGGCTTGGGTGACTCGAGCGCCTTCGCGATGGTCTCGGCGACGACCGAGGGGGCGATGCCGCTGCGAGCGAGCGACTCGGCCTGCTTGAGGCCTGCCGCGATCACGTCCGCGTAGCGGCGCCACTGCTCCTCGGACATGGAGTCAACCAGGCCGCTCGCCGTCGCCTCGCCTTTCGCCCAGATCGGGGTGGCGATCGCGCCGGGTTCGACGACGATCACGTGCACCCCGAGCCGGCCGACCTCGCGGCGCAACGAGTCGCTCATCGCCTCGAGAGCGAATTTGGACGCGGCGTAGGCGCCGAACAGGGGCCCCGCGACGCGGCCGCCGATCGAGCTGACGTTCACGATCCTTCCGCGAGCCTTCAGGAGCGACGGCAGGAGCGCCTGGGTCATGGCGACGTGGCCGAAGAAGTTCACCTCGAACTGGCGGCGCCATTCGGCCAACGGGATGGCCTCGACGGGCGCGTTGATCGCGGTGCCCGCATTGTTGACGAGGGCGCCGAGTCTCCTGCCCTCTGGGTCCCGTTCGACGCGCTCGGCAAGGTTCGCGATGTGGGCCGGATCGGTGACGTCCAGCAGGACAGGCTCGATACCGTCCGCGGCGAGCCCCGCGCCGTCCGCCTCGCGGCGGACGCCGCCGAGCACGTGCCAGCCTCGCGCCGCGAGGGTTCGCGCCGTCGCCTGCCCAATCCCCGACGACGCCCCGCTCACCACTGCCAAAGACCTGCTCTCAGGCAT
The DNA here is from genome assembly GCF_049332655.1 of Sinomonas sp. P47F7. Taxonomy (GTDB): domain Bacteria; phylum Actinomycetota; class Actinomycetes; order Actinomycetales; family Micrococcaceae; genus Sinomonas. Next base: position 3,156,541 of record NZ_CP186327.1, read on the forward strand.
TTCTCATCCCTTCGTGGTTGACATCACCAACCTAGCCGGAACCGCTGACGACGGCGCCGCACGTCACCTGGGCGGGCCCCGGCGAGCCTCCCCCAGGAATGTCGGACTCCCCCTTTAGCGTGTGAGGCATGACCTGGAGCAGCAACTCGAGAGCAGCGTTCGACCTCGAAACGACGGGCCGCAATTCTCGCTCGGCACGGATCGTGACCGCGAGCATCGTGGTCCTCGCGTCCGACGGATCGGTCGAGGAGGAGCACGAGTGGCTCGCCGACCCTGGAGTCGAGATCCCTGCCGAGGCGGCAGAGGTCCACGGCGTCACGACCGAGCGCGCCCGCGCCGAGGGGCGCCCGGCAGCCGAGGTGGTCAGCGAGGTTGCCACGGTCCTGCAGAGGCTGTTCGACGCGGGTGTACCCGTCGTCGCCTTCAATGCCGCCTACGACTTCACGGTCATGGCCGCCGAGTGTGCCCGCCACGGACTCCCCCAGCTCTCGCGCTTCCCGGTCCTCGACCCGTACATCATCAACAAGCAGGTCGAGCGGTACCGCAAGGGCAAGCGCACGCTCGGCGCCCTGTGCGAGCAGTACGGCGTGATTCTGGACGAGGCGCACACGTCCGCGGCAGACGCCCTCGCCGCCGCGCAGCTCCTGGACGCCATGGCGGTCAAGTTCCCCGAGATCAACAAGCCGGCTGCGGCACTGCACCGAAGCCAGGTGGACTGGTCCCTCGAGCAGGCGGCGGACTTCCAGGCCTACCTCCGCCGCACCAAGCCCGCCGCGGTCGTCGAGGGCGAATGGCCCGTCCTCGCCCCGGTCGACGCGAGCCGCGGCGGCTTCTAAGCCGCCCCGCATACACTGACGAGCTCGCGCGAATCCGGCATCTGAGACACATCTCACAGGCGGATTTCATTGCCCCGGCACCGCTTGGCGCTCGCAGGAATTCACGACGGCGACCGGGTCGCCTTCCAGGGTCGTCGACGCGCCGCCGAGATTCCGAACATTCTTCGGACGTTCCCGCCATATTGCGGAATGTGTTCTGAGAAAGAATGTTTCACAGCGCCCGCACATAATGGTGTGCAGCCCCGACGCCTCCGGAACGTGCCGACCGCACGTCCCTGCGTCGCGTCCTGCGTTCACATCACGAAAGCGAAGGCTCATGAAGTTCAAGGCACCCAAGTGGCTCGCCGCCGCGCCCGTCGCGGCCGTCCTCGCACTGACCCTGGCCGCGTGCGGCGGGGGCGCGACGTCGTCCGGCACGCCGACCGACGCCCTCAAGGGCGCGGACCAGCAGTCCACTGACAAATACACGACCGCCTCGGTGACCGCGCTCGACAAGATCGACAAGTCGAAGCTCGGCCTCATCACGCCCGGCACGATCAAGGTCGGCACGCTCTCCGACGCGCCGCCGAACATCTACCTCGACAACAACACCGGCCAGTTCACCGGCTACGACAACGAGCTCCTCAAGGCCATGGCTGCCAAGCTCGGGCTCAAGGTCGAGTTCGTGTCGACGAAGTTCCAGAGCCTCCTCGCGCAGGTCAAGACGAAGCAGTTCGACATGGGCTCCTCGTCGATCTCGACGACCGATGCGCGCCGCGAGACGGTCGGCTTCACGAATGGCTACGACTACGGCTACATGGCGATCGTGACCAAAGATGGCGCGAAGGTGAAGACCTTCGACGACCTCAAGCAGGGCGTGCGCATCGGCGTGGTCCAGGGCACCATCCAGGACGACTTCGTGACGAACACGCTCAAGCTCGAGCCGGTCCGGTTCCCGGACTACAACACGGTCTACCAGAACGTGAAGAGCGGCCAGGTCGACACGTGGGTCGCCCCGTCGCAGCAGGCGGAGGGCCAGGTCAAGCAGGGCGACGGCACCGTCATCGCGCAGAAGAAGGTCAACACCCAGAACTTCACGGCCTACGCGGTGGCGAAGGACAACCAGCCGCTCACCGACGCGCTCAACTCTGCGCTCGACGCCGTGATCGCCGACGGCACGTGGGCCAAGCTCACCGCGCAGTGGTACTCGGACCGCCCGACGCTCAAGGAGCAGACGCCCGAGGGCTGGAAGCCGGGCAGCAAGGCCGTCCAGGTCACCGCGGCCAAGTAGCCAAGAGATAGGCGCCACATGGATTACCTGAACAACCTCGGCTCGACCTTCTTCGACTGGAAGGTCATCGGCGAGATCCTGCCGGCCATGTTCACGGTCGGACTCCCCAACACCCTCGTGCTCGCGGTCTCGTCCGCGATCATCGGCACGGTGCTCGGACTGGTCCTCGCCTTGATGGGCATCTCCCGGAATCCTGTGGCGCGGTGGATCGCCCGGGGGTACACGGACGTGTTCCGTGGACTCCCGGCGATCCTGACCATCCTCGCGATCGGCCTCGGCTTCGGCCCGGCCTTTCGCGAGCTGACCGGCGTCACGAGCCCCTACCCCATGGGGGTCGCGGCGCTCTCGCTCATTTCGTCGGCCTATATCGGCGAGATCTTCCGCTCGGGCATCCAAAGCGTCGAGAAGGGCCAGCTCGAGGCTGCGCGCGCGCTCGGCTTCGGGTACGGCCCCTCGATGCGGCTCATCGTCGTCCCGCAGGGCGTGCGTCGCGTCCTTCCGGCGCTCGTGAACCAGTTCATCGCGCTCATCAAGGATTCGTCGCTCGTCTTCACGCTCGGGGTTCTGGCCTCGGAACGCGAGCTATTCCAGATCGGCCAGGACAAGGCGGCCCAGAGCGGCAATCTGTCGGGGCTCGTGGCGGCCGCAATCTTCTACCTCGCACTGACCGTGCCTCTCACCCACCTTGTGAACTACATCGACGCGCGCCTGCGCACCGGCCGCGCCCAGAGCCGCGGCGAGAAGCAAGAGCCGGACGCGGCCGCCGCGCTCGTCGGGAAGGGAGCAAACGGATGAGCCAGTTCACCTCTGGATCCCTCGAGGCCCGCGGAATCCATCTCGCGTTTGGGAGCAACAAGGTGCTCCGCGGCATCGATCTGCAGGTCCAGGCCGGCACCACGGCGTCGGTCATCGGCCCCTCGGGCTCGGGCAAGTCGACGCTCCTACGGGTCATGAACCGCCTCATCGAACCTGATCAGGGCGACATCCTCCTCGACGGCAAGTCGGTCCTCAAGGACAACCCCGACGAGCTGCGCCGCCGCATCGGCATGGTCTTCCAGCAGTTCAACCTCTTCCCGCACAAGAGCGTCGGCGAGAACGTCGCCTTCGCGCTGCGGAAGCTGCGCAAGCTGCCCAAGGAGGAGGCGCAGGCCGAAGCACTCGAGCAGCTCGACCTCGTGGGCCTCAAGCACAAGGCGGACGTGCGCCCCGCGACGCTCTCCGGCGGCCAGCAGCAGCGCGTCGCGATCGCCCGCGCTCTCGCCATGAAGCCCGAGGTCATGTTCTTCGACGAGGCCACGTCGGCGCTCGATCCGGAGCTCGTCAAGGGCATCCTCGCCCTCATGGCGGACCTCGCGAAGAGCGGCATGACCATGGTCGTCGTGACCCACGAGATGGGCTTCTCGCGCAACGTCTCGGACTCCGTGACGTTCATGGACGGCGGCGTCGTGGTGGAGAGCGGCGCGCCGGGGCAGATCTTCGACGATCCGCGCACCGATCGCCTCCGGCGCTTCCTGAGCGACGTCCTCTAGTCTCACGAACCGCCCGAGGCTCGCCCAGCGAACGACGACGCCGGCACTCACCTGAGTGCCGGCGTCGTCCGCCTTTTGGCGGTAGCGCTGCCGCTAGAGCGGCAGGCCGCCCGCGCCCTTGAGGTCGCGCATGACGATCGTCGAGGTGAGCTTGGCGAGGCCGGGGAGCGCCGCGAGGCGCTCGTCGTAGAGCCGTTGATAGCCCGGGAGGTCCGCGGCGACGCACTTGAGGAGGTAGTCGGGGTCGCCGAACAGCCGATAGGCCTCGACGACCTGGGGCTCGGCGACGACGGCCTCCTCAAACGCCCGGATGGCCTCGCGGGACGTCTCGCGGAGCGTCGCGAACACCATCGTCCCGAAGCCGAGGCCCACCTTCGCCGCGTCGATCTCGGCGCGGTACCCGCGGATGACCCCGTCCGCCTCGAGATCCTTGAGCCGCCGATGGCAGGGCGCGAGCGTGAGCCCCACGTCGTTGGCGAGCGCGGTCGCCGTGATGCGGCCGTCGCCCTGGAGGATGCGCAAGATACTTCGATCCAACTTGTCAATCACAGCAAGAATCTACTCCGATTCATGCGTGGCTGGCGATAAGTGGTGAGCACCTCTCGCGGGAAAATACCTAGTCTTGCGACATGGACTTCGCGCCGCTCCTGGGCTTCGCCGCCGTGGCCCTCACGCTCTCCCTCACGCCCGGCGCCGACTGGGCGTACACGATCGCCGCCGGGCTCCGCAGTGGTTCGCCGGCACCGTCGGTGGCGGGGCTGTGCACGGGCTACGTCGCGCACACCGCGATCGTCGCGGCCGGTCTGGGGATGCTCCTTGCGGCGCGACCCGAGGTCGTTGCGTGGCTGTCCGTGGCCGGGGCCGTGTACCTCCTCCGGCTCGGGGCGACGACGGCGCGCGGCTGGCGCGATGCGGGCTTCCGCGCCGAGGGCGGCGCGGTGAGCAGCACGGCCGACGGCACGATGGCCGTGCGGCAGGCGAGCCCGCTCGGCGACTTCCTCCGCGGCGCGGGCACAAGCGGCATCAACCCCAAGGGGTTCCTGCTCTACCTCGCGGTCATGCCGCAGTTCGTGCGCGCGGCGTCCCCGGTGCCCGTGCCCGTGCAGACCGCGGCGATGGGCCTCACGCACGTGGCGATCTCGATCGTTGTCTACGGGCTCGTCGCCGTCGCCGCTCGGCGCTTGCTGCGGGCGTCACCTCGCCGGGCGCAGTTCGTGACGCTCGCGAGCGGGCTCATCATGCTCTCCTTCGGCGCGGCGCTCCTCGTCGAACAGGCTGCGGCGCTCGTGGGACACGCGGCGTAGCAGGCCACGTGACATTCGACCATCGTCGATGAGAAGCCGACCACTCGTCGAGGGAAACGTGGCCACTCGGCGTTCAGGGTGGACGAAGGGTCACGTCTCACCTGGCGACTGGCCAGATCCTGGCCGACGACTGGTCGATGAGCGCGGACGGGACCCCACAACGCCCCGGACGGGACCCCACAACGTTGCGGGGTCCCGTCCCTTGCGTTGCGGGGTCCCCTCCCTTGCGTTGCGGGGTCCCGTCCCCTGGCTAGGCTCCCGGGGTCGCTGCGGCCGCCGCCTTCGCCGCCGCCGGGAGCGCGTCGTAGATGCGCTGCATCGCGGCGTCGTCATGAGCGGCAGAGAGGAACCACGCCTCGAAGACGCTCGGCGGGAGGTAGACGCCCGAGTCGAGCATCGAGTGGAAGAAGGGCCCGTAGCGGAACGCCTCCTGGGCCTGCGCGTCAGCGTAGTTGTGCACGCCCCGTTCCGACGTGCCGAACGCGACCGAGAAGAGGTTGCCGGCGCGCTGAATCGAGTGGTCCACGCCCTCGGCCGCGAGGGTGTCAGAGAGGGCCTCGGAGAGCTCGGCGGAGCGCGCGTCCAGATGGGCGTAGACGCCGGCGGTCGCGAGCGAGAGGGTCGCGACGCCCGCCGCCATCGCCACGGGATTCCCCGAGAGCGTCCCGGCCTGGTACACGGGGCCGAGCGGAGCGAGGTAGTCCATGACGTCGGCGCGGCCACCCAGCGCGGCGACGGGCATGCCGCCGCCAATGACCTTGCCGAACGTGAACAGATCCGGCGCCCAGCCCTCGGCCTGACCCGTGAGGCCCCAGTACCCGGCGGGGCCGACGCGGAAGCCCGTGAGCACCTCGTCGACGATGAAGAGCGCGCCGTGCTCTGCGGTGAGGCGGCGCAGGCCCGCGTTGAAGCCCTCGGCCGGCGCCACGACGCCCATGTTGGCCGGCGCGGACTCCGTGATGACCGCCGCAATCCGCGGACCGTGCTCGGCGAACGCGGCCTCGACGGCCCCGAGGTCGTTATACGGAAGCACGAGCGTCTCGGCGGCCGTGGCCGCGGTAACGCCCGCTGAGCCCGGCAGCGCGAGCGTCGCGACGCCCGAACCCGCCGACGCGAGCAGCCCGTCGACGTGGCCGTGGTAGCAGCCCGCGAACTTGACCACGAGGTCGCGGCCCGTAAAGCCGCGCGCGAGCCGGATCGCGGTCATGGTCGCCTCGGTCCCAGTCGAGACCATGCGCACGCGCTCGACGGCGGGAACGCGCGCCGTCACGAGCTCGGCGAGCGCGGCCTCGTCCGGCGTCGACGCACCGAAGGAAAGGCCGCGGTCGACGGCGGCATGCACGGCGGCGAGAACCTCCGGGACGGCGTGGCCCAGGAGGGCGGGACCCCACGAGCACACGAGATCCACATACTCGCGCCCGTCCGCGTCGGTCACGTACGGGCCCTTGGCCGAGACGATGAAGCGCGGCGTCCCGCCGACGGACCCAAAGGCCCGAACCGGCGAGTTCACTCCCCCGGGCATGAGCGAGCGGGCGCGGGCGTAGAGGTCCTCGGAGGTGGTCATGGCTCTTATTCTTCCATCCGGAGCGCGGCGCTTCTGATCCCAGGCCGAGCGCTCGCGCGCAGGGTCCCAACGATCGCACGGAGGGCACGCTTGAGTTCCTCGTCGCTCACGCCGCCATAGCCCACGACAATCCCGCTGGGCCCGCTGCTGCGCGCGTAGGAGCTCAAGAGGTTGAGCTCGAAGCCGGCCGCCCGGGCTGCGTCGCGGACGCGGACCGCAGTGGCCTGCGGCATGAGCCAGCACGAGTACATCCCCGCGAGCGGGCCGGCGAGCGTCGCGTACGGCGCGAGCGCCGCGGCAACTCGGGGCGCGCGCTCCGCGTACACGCGCCTCGCGGCCCGGACTGTCTTGTCGACCCAGCCGTCTCGCAGGAGCGTGAGCAGCGCCCGCTGCGACGGCCAGGCCGCGCCCGCGTGGGTGACCTCCCGCCGTCGGACGATGTCCTCGAGCACTCCCGGCGGCGGGACGAGCCAGCCGAGCCGCAGGGTCGGGATGACAGACTTCGCTGCCGTGCCGATGTACGCGACCCGCTCTCGGTCGAGGCTCGCGAGCGCGGGGACGGGCGCGACGTCGTACCTGAACTCGGAGTCGTAGTCGTCCTCGACGACGATCGCGCCCGCAGCCCGCGCGGCCGCGAGGAGCGAGAGCCGGCCCGAGGCCGGCATCACGAGGCCGAGCGGGTGCTGGTGGGCCGGGGTGACGTACGCGGCGACGGTCCCTCGGAGAGAGGTCACGGGCTCCCCCGCCGGGAGGTCGACGACGGCGCGGCCGAACGAGCGCACAGTCTCGACAGCAGCGCGATAGCCGGGGTCCTCGATGGCCACCGGCCCTGGCGGAAGCTCCGGGAGCAGCTGGCGGAGGGCGTCGGTGGTGCCTGCGGTCACGATGATGGAGTCGGGATCGACGGTGAGTCCGCGCGTCCGCGCGAGGCGCTCGGCGAGCGCGGCGCGGAGCTCTGGCAGTCCCCTCGGGTCGTCGTAGCCACGCGGCGGTGCGGCCGTGGAGACCTCGCGCCACGCGCGCCGCCACCCGGCGACACCGCGCGGGTCCACCCACGGCGTCCCGGCGTCGAGGCGGACCAGGACCGGCGTCTCCGGCGTGGGGATCGGCCGCGCTTCGACGGGCCGCGGGGTCGAGCCTGGCGGCGACGCGACGAACGTCCCCGAGCCGCGCCGGGACTCGACCCACGCCTCGGCCACAAGCTGCTCGTAGGCGAGCTCGGTCACGGTCCGGGAAACGCCGAGGTCAGCGGCGAGGGCCCGACTCGACGGCAACCGGCTCCCGCGGGCCAGCGTCCCAGCGAGGATGAGCTCGCGGATCTGGGCCGAGAGCTGGGCCGGAAGCGGCGAACGGCTCGCGCGATCAAGCTGCAGGGGAAGGGCCGGCAAGTGAAGTGTCCTGTCATTCCTGATCAATATTGGCCCGTGTGCAGGGGCCACTTGGCCTCGATGATAGCGGTATGGACACGCTCTCGCCGACGCCCCGCACCACCGTCAACCGCGGAAAGAACCGCGCCGTCGCGGACCGCGCCGAGCTGCACGCAGTCCTGGCCGACGCGCTCCTCGCGCATCTCGGAGTCATCGCGGGCGCCCACCCGGCCGTGCTGCCCACGGCCTTCGGCGTGGACTTGGACGGCCCTGACGCGGGAGGAAGTCTCTATCTCCATGGCTCGGTCGCGGCCGGCTGGCTCAACAAGGCCCTCGAGCACGACGTGTGCGTCACGATCACCGAGCTCGACGGACTCGTGGCCGGGCGCAGCGCGTTCCACCACTCGATGAACTACCGCAGCGCCGTGGTGATCGGCCGGGCCCGCCGGGTCGAGGATGCCACCGAGCGGGAACGGGCCCTCGCGACGATCGTCGACCACATGATCCCCGGCCGCTGGGACACCCTCCGTCCGAGCACGCGCAAGGAGCTCGCCGCGACGGCCGTCCTCGCGGTGCCCCTCGCCGAGGCGTCGCTCAAGGTGCGCGCGGGCGGGCCCGGAGACGAGCCGGAGGACATCGACGCCGGCACCTGGGGAGGCCACATTCCACTCCGCCGCGTGGCCGGGGCGCCGGTCCCCGACCCCGACTCGGAGGGCAAGCCCGCACCCGCCGACGTCGCCCGCCGGGCGGCGGCCCTCGGCGCCGAAGCAGCCGACCTCGGCGCGGGCGCGGTCCTGTCCGGTTGATAGTTTCCCACCGGTTCCGGAGGCGGCGCGCCCAGCCGGGACACCGCAAGGTACCCACGAGAAACGGACACGAACTCGAGCTCGGCGAAATGCGGGGCTCGGAGCGCGTTACGCGAGCATGTCCGCGACGAGCGGCGCCACCTTCGTGCCGAGGAGCTCGATGCTCTGCATCATGGCGCCGTGCGGGAGCGTTCCGCTCGAGTATTTGAGGTCAAAACGCTCCGTGCCGAGCACCTTGTGCGTGTCCGCGATCTTCCGGGCGACCGTTTCGGGCGAGCCGACGTAGAGCGCGCCGGCCCTCGACGCCTGGGCGTTGAACTCGGTCCGGCTTCCGGGCCCCCATCCGCGCTCGGCGCCGATCCGGTTCCGCATCGCGAGCCAGTGCGGGAAGAGCTCTTCGCGGGCCTGCTCGTCCGTCTCGGCGACGTGCCCCGGCGAGTGGGTGGCGAGCTGGGTGTACGGCTTGCCGAACTTCTCGAGCGAGCGCTTGTAGAGGTCGATGAACGGCGCGAAGCGTGCAGGCTCGCCGCCGATGATCGCGAAGCTCACCGGATAGCCATAGTGCGCCGCGCGCACGACCGACTGTGGGGTCCCGCCCACGCCGATCCAGGTGTCGAGCAGACCGTCCTCGAGATGGGGGTACGCCGTGAGACCCCGGATCGGCCCGCGCGTGCGGCCCTCCCAGTTCACGGGCTTCTGCGAGCGCACGCGGTCGAAGAGCTCGAGCTTCTCCTCGAACAGGATCTCGTAGTCCTCGAGGTCGAGGCCGAACAGAGGGAACGACTCGATGAACGAACCGCGCCCCAGGATGACCTCGGCTCGGCCGTTCGAGACCGCATCGAGCGTCGAGAACCGCTGGAAGACCCGCACCGGGTCGTCGGAGGAGAGGACGGTCACAGCTGAGGCGAGTCGGATGGCCGAGGTCTGCGCTGCGACGGCCGCGAGCAGGACCTCGGGCGTGGAGACCGCGAAGTCCTTGCGATGGTGCTCGCCTACGCCGAAGGCGTGCAGCCCGACGTCGTCGGCGAGCTTGCCCTCCTCCACGACCTCGCGGATCACCTGCGCGTGGGGCTTGGGCTCGCCATCGGGGCCGAGGCCCACGTCGCCGAAGGTGTTGACGCCGAGAAGGACGGGAGACTCAGTTTCGCTGGTTCCATGCATATGCATTGAAACCCCCTCCCGTGCCCAATCATTCCCGCGGCCGAATCATTGCCGCGGCCCGATCATTCCCGTGCCGCGCGCGTGGCCTAACCCTCGCGCAGCCACCTTGCGATCTCGGGCGCCCAGTACGTCAGGACGACGTTCGCCCCGGCGCGGCGGATGCCGAGCACGGACTCGAGGATCGCGGCCTTGCGGTCGATCCATCCGTTCGAGGCGGCCGCCTCGATCATCGCGTATTCGCCGGAGATCTGGTAGGCCGCGACGGGCACCGTGCTCATGGCCGCGATGTCCGCGACGATGTCGAGGTAGCTCATGGCCGGCTTGACCATGACCATGTCCGCGCCCTCTTCAAGGTCGAGCTGGACCTCGAGGATGGCCTCGCGCCGGTTCGCCGCATCCATCTGGTAGGTGCGGCGATCGCCCTTGAGCTGGGAATCGACGGCCTCGCGGAACGGCCCGTAGAAAGCGGACGCGTACTTCGCCGCGTACGCGAGCACGGAGACGTCCTGATGCCCCGCGGCGTCGAGCGCCTGCCGGATGACGGCGACCTGGCCGTCCATCATGCCGCTCGGGCCGAGCACGTGCGCTCCGGCTGCCGCCTGGGCGATCGCCATCTGCGCATAGATCTCGAGCGTCGCGTCGTTGTCCACGCGGCCCTCGGCGTCGAGCACTCCGCAATGGCCATGGTCCGTGAACTCGTCGAGGCACACGTCGCTCATGACGACGAGCGAGTCCCCCACCTCGGCGCGCACGTCGCGGATCGCGGCGTTGAGCACGCCGTCCGGATCGAGGGAGGCCGAGCCGACGGCGTCGCGCATCGCGGGGACGCCGAACAGCATGATCCCGCCGAGGCCCAGCTCGGCGGCCTCGACCGCGGCCCGCTTGAGCGACTCGGTGCTGTGCTGGACCACGCCGGGCATGGACTGGAGCGGCGCCGGCTCGCTGAGCCCCTCGCGGATGAACGCGGGAAGGATGAGCTCGGCCGGGTGCAGCCGCGTCTCGGCGACGAGGCGGCGCAGGGCCGGGGTCTGGCGGAGGCGCCGCGGGCGGTGGTGGGGGAAGCTCATGGGGTCGTGTCCTTCCAAGGTCCAGCTGCAGAAAGTGCTTGGGCCACCGCGTCGACGATCCCCGCGGGCGTGGGGGTCGCCGCGGTCGCGCCGACGGCGAGGCCGAGTGCGCGCAGCTCCGCGGCGGTCGGCTGCCCGATCGCGATGAGCCGCGTCGATTCGAGCGGGCCGAGGGCCGCATGGATGCGGCGCGCCGCGCTCGGCGATGCGGCCACGATCGCATCGATCCGCCCCGCGGCGAGCTCGCCGTTCGCCTCCGCCGGGGAAAGTACGACGGCGGAACTTGGCTCAGTGGGAAGGCCGGGCTCAGCGACGGGGCCGGGCTCAGCGACGGGGCCGGGCTCAGCGACGGGGCCGGGCTCAGCGGCCAGGCCGGCCTCAGTGGCAGGGCCGGCCTGAGCACTGAGAGCGAGCCCCGCAGTAAGCCGCTCGCGAGGGTCGGCTGGATAGTCGACCGTGCGGTAGGCGGTCACGGCGTCCACGTCCCAGCCGAGCGCGTCGAGCCCGCTCGCGAGCGTCGGGCCCGCGAGGTCGCTCTGCGGGAGGAGGATCCGCACCATCCCGGCGCCGTCCGCCCCTGCCGCCCCGCCGTCGTCGGCCGCGGACCACAGCGCGACGAGCCCCTCGGCGGACTGCCTCGCCTCGGGCGCGAGGTCCACGCGGAGCCCCTCGGCCTCGAGCACGGCCCGCGAGCTGGGCCCGATGGTCGCGATCCGCACGCCGGGCGGGATCACCTCGCCGAGCAGGACGCTGCGCTCGGCCGCGAACTGCTTGAGCGCGCGCACGGTCGTGATGCTGCTGACCACGAGCCACGCGTACTCCCCCGCCGCGAGCCGGTCGAGGGCCGCGGCGAGCGCCGCCTGGTCGGCAGCGCGTTCGAAGTCGATGAGCGGCAGGAGCAGCGGCTCGGCGCCGGCCTCCGCGAGGGCGGCGGCCATCGCGCCGGCACGGTCGGGGCTGCGGGTCAGGAGCACCCGCCGGCCCTCAAGCGGCAGGCGCGGTTCCTCGGCAGGGTTCCCGACCGCGCCCATCACGCGTCGTAGCCCTCCCCGGAGCCGAGGTCAGCGAAGTCCCCGGCCCCCTGGGCGAGCAGCTCCTCGGCGAGCTCGATGCCGAGCAGGTGCGCCCCGACCTCGGTGAGGCCGTCCGTCGCGCGCTCGACGCGGAGGCTCTTCGCCCCATCCACCGAGCACACGACCGCCGTGAGGTACAGCAGGCTGCCCTTGCGCCGCGCGTAGGCGCCGACCGGCGCCGCACACCCGGCTTCGAGCCGCGCGAGGAGCGCACGCTCGGCACCGACGGCGAGGCGCGTGTCGGCGTCGTCGATCGCGGCGAGCGCCTGGGCGAGCACGCCCTGCACGGCGCCCGCGACGGGTACGCCGTTCTCGCGCAGTGGGGCGTCCTCGGCGCGGCATTCGACGGCAAGGGCGCCCTGACCGGGCGCAGGAAGCATGACCTCGGGCTCGAAGTACTCGCTCACGACGTCGGTGCGCCCCAAGCGCCCGAGCCCCGCCGCGGCGAGGACAACCGCGTCAAGCGGAACGACACCATCGCCGGGTGCGTCCGGCGGGTTTCCCGGGAGGCCGGGCACGCGGCCAAGCCGCGTGTCGACGTTGCCGCGGATGTCCACGACGTCGAGGTCGGGACGCGCGGCGCGAAGCTGCGCGGCCCGGCGCGGCGAGCCCGTGCCCACCTTCGCCCCCGGGGGCAGCTGGGCGAGCGTGAGCCCGTCCCGCGCGCACAGCACGTCTCGCACGTCGGCGCGCTGCGGGATCGCGCCGAGAGCGAGGCCCGGGGTTCCCGCCGTCGGGAGGTCCTTGAGCGAATGGATGGCCAGGTCGCAGCGGTCCGCGAGGAGCGCCTCGCGGAGGGCCGCGACGAACACGCCCGTCCCGCCGAGCTGCGCGAGCGAACCGGTTCGCACATCGCCCTCGGTCTTGATCCGCACGAGCTCGGTCTCGAAGCCGCCCACGGCGGAGAGCAGCTCGGCGGTCTGTCGGGTCTGGGTCAGGGCCAGCGCGCTGCCGCGCGTGCCGATGCGCACCGACACGTCAGGACTCGCGCTCGGTCGGGGCTGCCGCGGATTCCGCAGCGGGGTACGAGTCGTGGCCCGAGCCCAGCACCGTTCCGGCCGCGGTGCCCGTCGCGGCTTCCGCCTCAGCAATGACCGGCTTCGCCCCGCGGAAGTTCTCGCAGCAGCCGGGACGGCACACGTCGTACCACGGCCCGAGGCCGGTCACGTGCGGGCGCTCGGCGACGTTCCGCTCCGTGGTCCGCTCGCGGATCAGGTCCACGAGGCCCGCAACGAACTCGCGATGCACGCCAGGGGTGGGGACGCGCACGGCCTCGATGCCGAGCCCACGGCACGTCTCGAGCGCCTCGGTGTCGAGGTCCCAGGCGACCTCCATGTGGTCGCTCACAAAGCCGAGCGGCACGATGACAGCGCCCTTGACGCCCTCTCCCGCGATCGCCTCGAGCCGGTCGTTGATGTCCGGCTCGAGCCACGGGATGTGCGGCGCGCCGGAGCGGGACTGGTACACGAGGTCCCATGCGACGTCCGGGGCCACAGCGGCCATGATCGCGCGGGCGTTCGCGAGGTGCTGGGCCACGTACGCCGAGCCGCCCTCGAACTCGCGCGGCTCACCCTCGGAGCGCCCCGCGGCCACGGCGTCGCGGGTCGGAATCGAGTGGGTCGCGAAGAGCACGCGGATCTCGCCGTCGCGCGCGCCGTCTGCCGCGCCGAGGGCCGCGCGCACCTGGGCGAGCCCCGCCGTCGTGCCTTCGACGAACGGCGAGACGAAGCCCGGGTGGTCGAAGTACTGGCGCACCTTGTCGACTTCGAGGCGGCCCGCGAGGCCAGTCTCGGTGAGTGCGAGGCCGATGTCCTCGCGGTACTGGCGGCAGCTCGAGTAGCACGAGTAGACGCTCGTCGTGACCATGAGGACGCGGCGGTGGCCGTCGTCGTAGATGCGCTGGAGCGTCTCGGGGATGTACGGATCCCAGTTGCGGTTGCCCCAGTACACGGGCAGGCCGATGCCGCGCACGGCGAGCTCGGCCTCGAGGGCCGCCTTGAGCGTGCGGTTCTGCGCGTTGATGGGGCTCACGCCGCCGAACGCCCGGTAGTGGTGGCTGACCTCCTCGAGGCGCTCGTCCGGGATGCCGCGCCCGCGCGTCACGTTGCGGAGGAACGGAATGACGTCGTCCTGGCCCTCGGGCCCGCCGAAGGACGCGAGGAGCACGGCGTCGTATGCCTTGGGCTCCAGGCGGCCAGCCTCGGTCAGGGGATTGACGGCCGTGCTCACGCTCAGGCCCTCGGGGAGGACCGCCGTCACGCGAGCACCTCGGCGACCTCGGCCGCGGAGATGCGTCGGCCCGTGTGGAACGGGATCTCCTCGCGCACGTGGTTGCGCGCGTCGGTGTAGCGGAGGTGGCGCATCATGTCGACGAGGTCAACGAGCTCGGGGGCCTCGAGGGCGAGGATCCACTCCCAGTCG